>JBOGLC010000042.1:0-7672 GCA_050746005.1 Terriglobales bacterium | reverse complement strand
TCGGAATCGTATAGCTTGAGGTAGTCCAGCAGGCGGCGACGCTTGCTGACCAGCATGAGAAGACCGCGGCGCGAGCCGTGGTCCTTCTGGTGCGTTTTGAAATGATCCGTCAATTGGCCAATCCGCTCGCTTAGCAACGCGATTTGGACTTCGGGGCTGCCCGTGTCGGTGGGATGCGTGCCGTACTGGTCGATGAGGGACTTCTTTTGCTCTCTGGCTAGCACTAACCTAGTGCGCTCCTGTCTTCTAGTTTCAATTCGTAACGTGTAATTAAAGTAGCACGCTGCAGACCAAGGTGTAAAGGCATTGCGTGGAAGGTAGCGGGTCTGTCTCCCGCTCCCGGAGGCGTCGTGCTGAGCCTGCGCAGCATCTGGCATGAAGCGGATATGCGCGGCCGCGTCAGCAATGGGCCAGGCGCGCCAGATTCCTTCGACTTCGCTCAGGACAGGCTCTTCGGGACTGAAGTCCCTTCGGGATGACGCCGGAAATTGGAACTTGTGCCTGGAGACGGTTGGGTCTGTCCTGTGAACCCCGCGTACACAGCCGTCAGTGCGAACTAGAATAGATTTTATTTAGCCGCCAAATCATGTAGGGCAGCATGGTCAGCGAGAGAATGACCAGGGCATGAAACAGGCCGTCATAGATGCCTTGCGCGGGGGAGCCAATGGCGAAGAAGCCCATGCTGATATGTCCCAGTCCGCGGGGGACTTCTGTGCGGCTGGCTTGAATGTGGGCGGTGCCGCCCATCCCTGCGAGCAGCACCAAACCGACAGTCGGCCAGATGGCCTTGACTCGCTGGCGGGCGGCGACGAGCGCGACTCCCCATCCGACGAGAACCGGCGCCAGGAAATAATAAAACTTTCCCGCCTGAAAATAAATATTTTCGAAACCGTAGATTGGACCCTGGACGCGGCCGCCGAAAGGCGTATTGGCTCCTGGGAGAAAAATCTTCCAACCAAACCACAAGTAGAAACAGGCGACGAAATAGGCGCCAGCCAGAAGCAAGAGCGGGGCGAGGCCGAAGATCGCCCAGGGCGCTCGGCCTGACCAGGATTGGAACTGGCGCTGCTCGATCATCGCCCGGGCAAGGTCGTCCATTGTGCCCATTCGAACCAGCGCCGCGGATTCCGCATCCGCCCGGCTGCGGCCCGCGCCTTCCTCCTCCGCCCTGAGGTCGGCAAAGTGATCGTCAAGTTCGCTGAGATAGCGGCGCACGTGGCGCGGGGCGACTCCAGCCCGCAGCAGGCGTTCGCGGAGTTCATGGCATGGCTTAGCGAATGGCTTGGCCAAGTTGCCCTCCGGTCAGCATTTTTTGGATAGCTCCGGCCAGAGAGGTCCATGCCTTGGACAAATCAGCCAGTCGACGCCATCCCAACGGAGTCACCGAATAATAAATACGATTCCGACCGTTGACCGTCTTCCGTCGCGAAGTCAGCGCACCCTCGCGTTCCAACCCGTGCAGTACAGGATAGACCACGCCTTCACCGACTGCGATCACGGTCTCAGATTGTTTTTGGATTGCCTGCACAATCTCGTAGCCGTACATTTCCCCTTGCTGCAGGAGCCTGAGAATCAGGAGTTCCGGGACTCCATTCATAAAATTGGGGTTGGTTTCGCGGGACCTCATCTAAAACCTATAATACATCGAGGTTCGAGGCATGGCAAGTTTCGAGGGCACCGCCGCCATTCTCTGGGGAGTGAAGCCTGAAATCCCGCCGGGTCGAGGGCCAAATTCCTCGGGAGATCGGTAAGGCGGCAGCCCCACAAACTATTCGCATACCAAAGGATCCTGCCGAAATAGCATCTGACATTGTTATAGTTTATGCCGACTGTCATGACAGTGCGATGTGGGCAATGCGGCCAGGAGAACAATCCCCAATACCGTTTTTGCGGGATGTGCGGGGCACCGCTCGGACCACCGCCTAGCGCGGTCCCCAGCGAGGCGAGACAAGAGCGCATGAGGCCCCCGGTAAGCGGGCCATCCTTTCTGGGACTTGGTGATGACCGGTCGCGGGATCTGGATTACCTGCTGGAAGACGAGGCGCCCCGAAGTCACGGGCGGCTTTATCTTGCCCTGATTCTGCTGATGGTGAGCGCAGCACTGCTGGCGTGGCAATGGCGGCGGGACGGCGATTACTGGTCAAAAATTCTGAAGGCGGTAAACAGCAGCGTGGGTACAAGTCCGGCCCCGGCGCCGGCTCCGCCTGCAGATACAACCGCCCAGGCGGCCCCGGTCACGCCCGTGGAGCCGACTGCGAATCCGGCGGCGCCGGAGACGCAAACCCCAACCGGAGAGACGGCGAAGCCTCCGGCTGAGGAGCCAGCAGGCGGCGGCAGCCCTCCTGCCGGCGCGGCGGCGGTCACAAAGCCTGTCGAGCAAGCTTCGCAGCCGGATGACGCTTCCCCGGCGCCTGCGGCCAAGACTCCAAGTCCTGCCTCTGGGAGCGAACCGGAAGCAGCAGAGCCGGCTTCACAGGAACCACAGGTTGCCGCCAAGACAGCCATGCCGAAGGCGATTAGCCGCAAACCTTCGCCGGCAGCGGCCGCATCGAGTTTTGAGGACCGGCTGGTGGCCGACGGAGAACGATATCTGTACGGGCGGGGAGTTCCGGAAGATTGTAATCGGGCGCAGAGAAACCTGCAGATCGCGGCGCGACAGGAAAATCCCAAGGCCGAAACTTTGCTGGGCGCCATGTATGCGACCGGACATTGCGTGGGCCGCGACCTTCCTACCTCCTATCGCTGGTTTGCCAAGGCGCTGCATGGGGACCCGGGCAATTCGCGAGTGCAGCGCGATCTGGAAGTGTTGTGGAAACAGATGACGCCGGAGGAGAGGCTGCTGGCGATGAAAGGCCAGTAAGGCTGGGGTATATTGTTAGACCATCGGCGGCGCGCACGGGATTTGTCCAAGTTTCCAGTTCATGGTTCACAGTTCTCAGTTCAGTCAGTGACGATGGTCGGCGGTTTCCGGCGAACTCATGACCAGGCGTCCGTGCTGCACGCCCTTGGTGCTGATGAGGCGGTCGGCCAATTTCTGCACTTCTTTTGACTGGCCGCGAAGGACAACCACCTCCAGGCATCGCTCATGATCGAGGTGAGCGTGCAGGGTGGAGATGATGACGTGGTGATGCTCATGCTGCAGATGGGTGAGTTTCTCGGGCAAGAGCCGGGTGTGATGGTCGTAGATGAGAGTGACGGTGCCGACGACGAAAGCGTCCGGGGCCACCACGGCGGAACCGACCAGAAGATCGCGAATGAGGTCGCGGAAAGCTTCGGAGCGGTTTTCATAGCCCTTCTGCGCAATGAAACGGTCGAAGCGGCGAAGTAATTCGGTATCGATGGCTACACCAATACGGCTGAGCGCTCCCATGCAATGCCTCTAGGCAACAAATGTCCGGCAACATCTTCGGCGGATAGTTTACTCCGCTGCCATGATGACAATCGGGACTCGAAAAACAAACCCGGCGAGATGCCGGGGTCTGCAGGGTCTTGAGGTTGACGGCCAGGGGGATGGCACGAAGGTAACCTGGGCCCGGGCAATCCGCTGTGGGTCTGGAATCGTACTTTTGAAAGGATGAGATAACGGTTTGCCCGGTACCGATCCAAAAGGAGCGTCGAGCGACGTCTCGCTGGTTTGGGGGATACGCTCGGGCGACGAGAGCGCGATGGCAACGCTTTACGACCGCTATTCCTCACTGGTGTACGCGGTTGCGCTCCGTGTGCTGGGCGATACCGGGGCGGCGGAGGACGTGCTGCAGGAAGTGTTCATGCAACTTTGGCGCAACCCGGCGGCATTTGACTCGGGCCGCGGCAACCTGGGAGCGTGGCTGGGAGTGATCACTCGGAATCGCGCCATCGACGGCCTGCGCAAGCGGCGTCCGGAAACGGATATCGCCGATGTGGTGGTGTCGGTAGAGCCGGACATGGTGGGGAACGCGGAGCGAGGGCGTGCGATGGACACGGTGCGGGGCGCCCTGGGCGGCATGCCAGCTCCACAACGAAACGCGCTGGAAATGGCCTATTTCGAAGGGCTGACGCACACCGAGATTGCGAGCAAAACAGGAGAGCCGCTGGGCACGATCAAGACCCGCATCCGCACCGGATTGCAGGCCCTGCGGAAGGCTTTCGAAGCATGAGCGCACACGAACAATACGCCGACGATCTGGCGCTGCTGGCCCTAGGAACGCTCCAGGGAGATGAGCGCGCCGCGGTCGAGAAACATCTGGAAGAATGTTTCGCGTGCCGTCGCGAGCTTGAGCGCTTGCGCGGAGATATGGCATTGCTCGCCCTTTCGGCATCCGGGCCGGCACCGCCACAGCGCTCCCGCGAGCGCCTGTTGAAGGCGATTGCGAAAGAGCCGAGAGCACAGCAGGCTCCGGCGCCGCAGCAGTCGGCTTCTTCCTGGAGCCTGCTGCCCTGGCTGGCGGCGCTGGCAATGCTCCTGATCGCCGGATTCTTCTGGCGGCAGAGCGATCGCTTGTCGCTTCGGGTAGCTCGATTGCGGGACGAATTTGCGCAGCAACAGACCCAGTTGCAGCGGGCTCAAGAAGTTGTGTCCACGCTGACCTCCACCGATGCCATGCGGGTGACCCTGGTAGCGGCGAAGACTCCGCCGCAGCCGCAGGGTAAAGCGATCTACGTCAAGGACCGTTCGAGCCTCATTTTCCTGGCCAGCAACATGCCGGTTTTGCCCCCGCAAAAAATCTATGAGCTGTGGTTGATTCCGACGAACGGGGCACCCATTCCGGCGGGAGTGTTCAAGCCCGATGCCCGCGGCAGCGCGGCGGTGGTTGAACCCCCCCTGCCCGCCGGGGTCGAAGCCAAGGCTTTTGCCATCACGGTGGAGCCGGAGCAGGGTTCGGCAACGCCGACGATGCCGATTGTGATGATGGGTGCGGGGGAATAATCCTCACAGGCAGCTTCGCTGTCGAGTTCCGGTAGTGGCGCAGTTTGAAATGCGCATCCCCGCGGCGTCATCCTGCGGCTGACTCCCGAAGAGGCTGTCTCTGAGCGCGCGCCTTGCCAAGGGCTAGCGCGGCCGTATATCCGCTCCACGCCAGATGCTTCGCAAGATCAGCATGACGCCTCCATAAGCGGAGGAGATTAGGACTCTTCGCTCTCCTTCAACTTCGCGATTACGCCGTAGTCTTCGAGCGTCGTGGTGTCGCCTTTTACGTCTCCGCCGCTGGCCAGTTCGCGCAAGAGGCGGCGCATGATTTTGCCGCTGCGGGTTTTGGGCAGGGTGTCGGTGAAACGGATGTCGTCGGGCTTGGCCATGGCGCCAATTTCTTTGGCCACCCATTTTCTTAACTCATCTTTGAGTTCGGGCGTGGGCTTTCTTCCCTGCTCCAGAGTGACGAATGCGGAGATGGCCTGGCCCTTGATCTCATCGGGACGGGCTACGACCGCGGCTTCTGCCACCGCCGGGTGCGCCACCAGAGCGGACTCTACCTCCATGGTGCTCAGGCGGTGGCCGGAGACGTTGATCACGTCGTCGACGCGGCCCATGACCCAGTAGTAGCCGTCCTTGTCTTTGCGAGCGCCATCGCCGGTGAAGTACATCCCGGGAATCTGCGACCAGTATTGCTGCACGTAGCGATCGGGATCGCCGTAGATGGTGCGCAGCATTCCGGGCCACGGTTGCCTGATCACAAGAAATCCGCCCGAGCCTTCGGGAACGGGCTTGCCGTCCATATTGACGACTTCGGGCACCACGCCGGGGAACGGCCGCGTGGCCGAACCCGGCTTGGTGGCGATCGCGCCGGGGATGGGGCTGAGCATGATGTGTCCGGTTTCAGTCTGCCACCAGGTGTCGACAATGGGACAGCGGTTGTGACCGATGAGTTCGCGGTACCACATCCAGGCCTCGGGGTTGATCGGTTCGCCGACGGTTCCCAGGAGGCGCAGGCTGTCCAGCTTATGTTTTTTGGGCCACTCGTCTCCCCATTTGGTGAAAGTGCGAATCGCCGTGGGTGCGGTATAGAAAATGGTTACCTGGTGGCGATCGATGATGCTCCAGAAGCGGTCGGGCTCGGGAAAATTGGGCGCGCCTTCATACATCACGCAGGTGGCGCCGTTTTGCAATGGTCCATAGACAATGTAGCTGTGGCCCGTGACCCATCCGATATCGGCGGAGCACCAATAGATATCTTCCTCCTTGAGGTCGAAGATCCACTTCATGGTGATGTAGGTGCCGACAGAATAACCGCCGGTGGTGTGGACGACGCCCTTCGGCTTGCCGGTGGTTCCCGAGGTGTAGAGGATGTAGAGCGGGTGCTCGGCGTCGAGCGGCTCGGCGGGACAATCGTCGGATGCCGTGGCCATGAGTTCGTGCCACCAGTGGTCGCGGCCGGGCTGCATGTGGATTGGCGTTCCGGTCCGCTGGTAGACCACGACGTTTTTGACTGACGGACAGGTCTTCAGCGCTTCTTCAACCGCAGGAAAAAGCTTGACCTCGGCGCCGCGCCGATAGGAGCCATCCTGAGTGATGACGGCGGCAGCCTGGGAGTCGTGGATTCGATCGACCAGCGCGTTCGAAGAAAATCCGCCGAAGACGACCGTGTGCGGAGCACCGATGCGGGCGCAGGCCAGCATGGCGATGGACAATTCGGGAGTCATGCCCATATAGATGGCAACCCGGTCCCCTTTTTTAACGCCCAGAGATTTCAGGACGTTGGCGAACTTCTGCACCTCGCGATGAAGTTGCTCATAGGTGAAGGTGCGGACCTCGCCGGGTTCGCTCTCCCAGATCAATGCCGTTTTGATTTTTCTCGTGGTCTGCACATGGCGGTCAAGACAGTTGTAGGAGATGTTGAGCTGACCGCCGACAAACCATTTCGCCCAGGGAACTTTCCATTCGAGTACCTTGTCCCACTTTTTGAACCAGTGCAGTTGGTTGGCGATTCCCGCCCAGAATTTTTCTGGCTGCTCGACCGATTCGCGATAGATGCGTTCGTAGTCTTCCAGGCTCTTGATGTGCGCGTGTTGCCGGAAGTGTTCAGGGCATTCGAATTTTCTGTCTTCTTGCAGGACGGACTCGATGTCGGTCCGGGCATCGGCTGCGGGCGGCTTCTCGGGCATGCAGTCCCTCGGGCTTATGATCTTCAGGAAAGTGTATTGCAAATTCTACAAGGGCGGGAGGGGAATGTCTGCACGGAGCGACTCTGGCAACCGTACGAGTGTCAACTACTTTTCCAGGAATCTGTCCTGGTACTTCTTTTCTGGCAGCGGGCAGGTTTCGTATTGTCCGAAGATGCGGTAGCGGTGGCGCGCGACTACTCCATACCCCCAGTCCCGCAACGGTTTCGGGAACAGGCTCAGCGCGATCGACACGGGCCGCCAGAAGCCGCCCAGTTTTCGCAATATTGAAATCACGGCATCGGAGCGGGTGAGGATGCGTTCGCTGGGTGCGTCCACGAAGTAGAGCGTGTTCAGGTCCTGGGGATTGAAGCCTTGAGACTTGAGGGTGCGAGCAGCATAGTCACTTTGCAGAGAGGCGAAACGAAAGTGAGAGCGCGTGTCGTGCTTGATTACGAACTGCACCAGGCGGTTGCACAGGCCGCAGACGCCGTCATAAAGAACGACCGGATTAGCGGAATCGGGCATGGCTGGTGATCAAGTGTAGGCGCTAGCGCCCCGCTCGTGCGGCAGCGCCACAGACCCGCACGAGCGG
>JBOGLC010000041.1:0-22441 GCA_050746005.1 Terriglobales bacterium | reverse complement strand
CTGAACACGAAACAAAGAGGCGTGGGACAGGGAATAAAAAAAGCGCCCTGAACATTTCAGTTCAGGACGCCTCGGCAGCCCTCCCCCAGAACTGCCAAACCACGAGATGGATACTAGGGCCACAGTGTATTGCTGTAAACGTCACTTTGGTAACTCACGAAATCGGTCTGGCTCAAATGGGGAGGGCTGCTCGGTTTGGTAAACGCGGCGGTAAACCCTTTGGTGATCGTGGAGAAAACGAACAGGAGTAGTTCACAGTGTTCCTGGCCCGCGGTCAGTGATATTGCCAGGTCGCTCCCGCATCGCTGGTAGTCCAGGTCTCGCCATTGCCGCTAACCAGTTTGCCGCGTCGGGCATCGCTGAATTCAACGGTCACAATGTCGCCGGTCAGAACCTTGCCGTCCTGCGCTGGTGTGACCTGGTTCCAGTGCTGGCCGGCATCGGAAGAATGGTAGAGCACGCCCGCGGCGCCGCCCAGCCAGATATCGGCATCGTTCGCGGCGAGCGCGCGAAAGACGACATTGCTCGCCACCGGAACCGTCTGCCAGGTCTTGCCGGAATCGAGAGAGCGTTCCAGCTTTCCGTCGGCCGAGAGAGTCCATTGCGCTACCTTGTTGCCACCGGCACGCGATCGCCTGGCGTATTCGACAGGTGCGGTTTGCGCTGTCGTTTCCGATGAGAGCACATCCGTCTTTCGATCTCTTAGCGACCCCGCGCTCGCTGCGCCGCCTGCAACTTGAGCTTGCTTGTGCAATTCGTTGGCACGGGTTTCATCCTTTGCCTTCTCCTCCGCGGGTTGCCCTGCGTCCGCAGCGGGAGCAGTTCCGCTATCCACCATCACGCTCTGCGTGCCGGCTCTGGGTGAATATTCAGCGCCGTCATTCCGTATCTTGGATCTGGCCCCCGACCCTGAGCTCTGTGGCTGCGCCCCCGGCTCGGGTGCCGGAGCCGCTGCCGCCATCTCTCCGGGAGATTTCGCCGGCTTATTTGCAGATTTAAGAGCATCAAAGTTTGCCAGCCCATTGTTGGCCGACTGCAGCTTCTTGTCCTCATCCAATGCCGTTCCCGCCGCGGGGGACACTCCTGCGGTCATCTCTGCGTCCGCATTTTTCTGGCCTCTCTGAGCGAATTTGCCGACCTCACGGTCGTCCCGCCCTGACTGAGGCGCAGAAGGAGGCTGAATCTTTGCCGTCAGCTTCTGCTCAGGCTTTTGGGAGAGCTGGCTTTGCAACCTCAGGTCCGGCGCCGCGGCGGGAGCTTTTTTCGCAGCCGGCAGCTCCGCAGTTTGCCGGCCCTCATCATGCCCGCTTTCGTAATGAAGGGTTACCGCCGCACTGACCACCACGGCGCATGCTGCCAGCGCTCCCCAGCGCAGCATCGGCCAAGTCAGCCAGCGCGATCCTTCCGGCCTCGGCGACGGTGCAGCTTCAGCCTCGGGCAGCGCGAGCGAGATGACATCGCGGCAATCAGCGCACTCCGCCAGGTGTTGCAGCACCCGGACACGCTCGGGCTCTGTGAGTGATTTCTCGGCGAAGGCAGCCAGCTGGTCGGGATCGGGATGGACCCCGGGCTTCCGGGACGCCTGCAAGCTCCGTTGCACGATTTTTGGCAGCTGCTCCATAATTCTTTTAATTCTTTCGCGCTGTTCACGCCGCTTCGCGGCTCAGGAAGCCATCATCAATCCTGAGTTCCACTACCGCGATCTCAGACGCCCGATGCCCGAGGTCCGATGTCCGGCGCCCGACTTTCCCCCTTCTTATCGGAGAACGTTTGAGAAGCCGTTTCTTGCGCGACCCGGTCACGGATATTCAATCGCAGGTCACGCACATCCACATCCAGTGCTTCCTCGGCCTGACGACGGCTCATGCCCTTGCGCTCCAGGGTCGTCAGAATCTGCTTGCGCGTGACCTTGGCCAGTTTGTCGAGCTTGCGGCTGATGGTGGATTCGTGCACTGCGAGCGTGCGCGCGATCTCCGCCAGCGTGCGGCCGTCAAAATAATAAGATGCCAGAATAAAGCGCTCCTCGGCCGAGAGTCTGGACAGGACTTCGTCAGTAGCAGCCTCAACCCGGGGATCGACCGCGACGGATGCTTCGGGATCGGTTGCGGCAAACTGGACGCCATCTTCAGTCTCTTCGTCCAGGCTGACCAGGCGGCGCTGGCGGCGAAAGCGGTTCACGAATTCCTGCGCCATCACGGTACGCAACCAGCCTTCTAAAGACCCGCGGCCGGTGTACGAGGCCAGTTTCGAAACGCGCCGCCCGTCGCGGGTGGTAGTTCCGTAGAGATCGCCATAAAGCGAGTCCGCCAGTTCGCGAGCGGCAGAGCTTTCCTTGGCGATGTAAGCAGCTATGTCATAAAGCTTCTCGCGGTAACGGGCCATAAAGACTTCCCAGGCCCGTTCCTGGCCGGCGGCGCAGGCGCGCGCCAGCGCCAGTTCCTCCACGCGCAAACTGGTATAGAGTTCAGTGGTCTCCCGGGCAGACGCCTCCGCGGGCAGATACTTGCGGCCCACCTCGTCCAGAATGGCCGCAAATTGCTCGCGACTGAGCCCGGAATCTCCGCTCTTTTGGTACAGCTCGGTGATCATGGATTCCAACCCCGCGGCACTTCCTATCAGGGGTTGGACACCGTGATTGGTCATAACGTGTTGGTCACGCCGTGTGTGGGCGGGCAGCCACCCCGGATGCTATCAACAATTTCTGATGCAAGAAGCTGAATATTTGCCGTTCCTGGTGTAAGCGCAGGCACCGCCGGCCTGGCGGGCGAGAGCCCGTCGCACCGCCGGCGAGCGACCCGCTACAGGAGGAACACCATGAATCCCAAGGTTTTTGCTTTACTGCCGGCGCTCGTCTTGTCCGCCGGAATTGCTCTGTTTTGGCCCTGCCGCGCCCCCGCCGGCGAAATATCCCCGACGTCGGGTTACACCGTCCTCGCGCCCATCCGGCACGGGAACCTGACCGTTTTTCCGGTGGTTGCTGCCCAGACCTATGACACCGAGGAATTCCTCACCCTGGATGAAGGACTGCGCTCCGGTGAGGTGCTGGTGACCGAGTCCGGAAGCGTGCAGCCATTAATGCGCCGGGGACGGACATGGGCCCCGCAGGCTGGCGCCCAGGTAAACCAGTTGGTATTGGTGAACAACTCAAAGCGGCCGCTCATCCTGCTGGCAGGCGAGATCGTGACCGGGGGGAAACAGGATCGGGTAATCGGCAAGGACCGTATTATCCCGCCAGAAAGCGATCCCCTCGATCTCGGCGTCTTCTGCGTCGAGCCCGGACGCTGGACCGGGAGCAGCGACAGCTTTGGCTTGAGAGGATCAACCTCCGATGCGGTGGCGGCGCCGATGGCAGCTCCCAATGTCCGCGCCAAGGCGATGGCTGACAAAGACCAACAGCAGGTGTGGGCGGAGGTGGCAAAGACCAGAACCGCCATGTCCGAAACGGTTGCGGTCGCGGGTGCAGCCCAAGAGATCAACCGTACCAGCTCTTATGCGCGCGTGATGGACAACGCGGAAGTAAAACACAGAGTCGACTCAGTCGCCGAGCCCATTCAGCGAAACTACCAGAGTCTGATGCAACAGCTGCGCAATCAGCATGCGGTGGGTGTGGTGGTGGCGGTGAACGGCCAGATGGTCTGGGCCGATATCTTCGCCAGCACCAACCTTCTGGAAAAATACTGGCCCAAGCTGGTGCGATCCTACGCCGCGGAAGCGGTTGTGACCCGGCCCAGAGACGGCGCGGCCGACATCAAGCAGGCGCAGGAGTTTCTTCACCATCTTGATGGACGCCATGAGACGGTCGACAGCGAGCCCGGACTCTACCGTCAAACTGAAATTGCGGGAGATGGATTCAGAGCTTTTGAGTTGACGTCCCTGCTGCCCAAAACCGGCTTCGATTTGCACGTGGCAAAAATGGTGGAGTAGGACAGAAATTGGTTTCAGGGTAATCGAGCAGATTGCACGCGGGCGAGTATTGGAGGCGGAAACCGGAAGCGGGGAACTGATCCCCTCAGCCGCCGTTGGTGCTGTACCAGTTTCTCCACGATCCGGTGTCATTGGGCAGGCTCTGGCCGGTAATGTCGCGCAGCGCCTGATAGACCCAGCCGTGGGTCTGCGCGTCCAGGGAGGCGTCATCGGCGTAGTCCAGCAGTTTCGGGATCACGCTGCGACGCTTTTCCTGGGTGAGCATGCCGGATTGCGCCAGGCTGCAGGCGGCCCGCTCGCGCACCATCGCCGAGGAGTCGTCGTGAAAGGTCTGCAGCAAGGGAGCGATGGTCTCGCTCGTTCCCAGATAGGCCAAGCCTTCCACCGCCCAGTGACGGACTTCCGGATCGGAGTCGTGGAGCTGGCTCACCAGAACCTCATTGACGCGCTCGGGCGCGACACCCCGGTTACCCAGAAGGCCCAGTTCCCAAAGCGCCCATACCCGTTGCGCCCGCTGTCCGCTTGCTGCCTGCAGAGCCAGACGCTCTACTGTTGCCGGCGACTTGATGGCGCCCATGGCCGCAAGATCCAGCTCGATCCCCGCCGCCCGGACTCGCAGATCGTTGGAATTGAGCGCCGTCGTGATCAGTGAATTGAAGCGGGGAGTAAACTTCAGCTTCCCCCACCAGCTCTCGGATCGAGAAGCGATCTGATCATTGGCGCCGTCATAATGGTTTACCGCGCGCTCCAGCAAAGTCTCCGCCTGTTGCTGCGGGCTCTGGCGTTCCAGACTTTCCAGGTCGTGCTCGGAAAGCACCGCAGGGGAAGCAGGCTCCGCTTTGCCTTGCAGGCTCAGAAGCCTGGCGACCTGTTCAAATGCCGCATGGGCATTGCCGGTGGCAACGAATGCGGCCAGCAGTATTCCCACCGTCACGGCAAAGAGTACCCGCCAGCTTCCCGCCTTTGGATCGATGGATTGATCCAGCTTCACGCTCAATCCCGGCTGCGCAGCGCCGTACTCAGGCGCCGGCTGGGGACGCGGATCTCCTTCCCAAGAATGCATGCCAGCAGTCTAGGAGGGTTCTGAGACAAGGTAAAGTTACGGTCGAGTATGATGGTTATTACTGCTAAAGCTGGAGGGATGGAAATGAAGCGCCTGAATCGATTCTGCGTCGCGGGAGTCCAGGTCACGCTGGTCACTCTGCTGCTGGTTACGTCTGGTTTGGCTGCCGCTTCGGGGTACCACGTGATCAAAACATTCAAACTGGGCGGCGATGGCGGATGGGACTATCTGACGTTCGACCATGCCTCTAACCGCCTTTACCTTTCCCGGTCTACCCACGTGATCGTGATCGATGCCAGTTCAGGCAAACCGGTGGGCGATATCCCGGATACTCCGGGGGTCCATGGCATCGCCCTGGCGCCGGAATTCGGTCGAGGTTTCGTCAGCAACGGACGCGAAGGAACAGTCAGTGTTTTCGACCTGAAAACTCTGAAAGTGCTGAGCAAGGTTAAGGCCGGCGAAAACCCGGACGCGATTCTCTACGATCCTGCAAGCAAGCGCGTCTTCGCCTTCAATGGCAGAAGCCATGACGCCACCGCGATCGATGCAGCCAAAAGCTCGGTGGTGGGCACGATCAAGCTGGACGGCAAGCCCGAATTTGCGGTCAGTGACGAAAAAGGCGAAGTCTTCGTTAACATCGAAGACAAGAGTGAGTTGGTGGCCCTGGATCCCCAGAAATTGGAGGTCAAGTCGCGCTGGCCGCTGGCTCCGTGCGAGGAACCCAGTGGATTGGCCATCGATCGCAAACATCGGCGGCTGTTTTCGGGCTGCGGCAACAAGCTGATGGCCGTGGTGGATGCGGACAGCGGCAAACTGGTTTCCAGCCTCCCGATCGGCGATGGCGTGGATGCCGCCCGGTTCGATCCGGAAACCGGCCTGGCCTTTGCTTCCTGCGGCGAGGGCGTGCTCACGGTGGTGCATGAGGATTCGGCAGACAAATTCAGCGTTGTTGAAAATGTTCCTACCGAACGCGGCGCGCGCACCATGACACTCGACCCGGCGACGCACCAAATTTTCATGGTGACCGCGAAATTCGGACCGCCTCCGGCTCCGACCGCGGAACAACCTCATCCCCGTCCGGCGATTTTGCCTGACACTTTTGTGGTGCTGGTGCTGGGCAAGTAAAAAAGTTACATCACAGCCGGGACGCTGATTCCCATGACCGCCAACGCCCGGGTTAGCTCCCGGCGGAGGACAGCCACAGTGGCCAGCAGAAACTTCTTACGGCCTTCTTCCGCTTCACTCAGAATAGGGTAGCGATGATAGAAGGCATTGAAGAGTTGGGCGAGCTGGAAGGCATGTTTGGCCAGGTATGCGGGTTCGGTGGTGGCAATGCACTGGTCCATGACATAGGCAGTCTTCGACGCGGCCAGCCACAATTCCCAGATCTCATTCCCGCCTTCGTTATTCAAGTTTCGGGTCAGATCAGCGGGTGAGACGCGGTCTGCCGGGTTGCTGCCAAATTCCTCGGGATCGAGCCCGCCTTTGCGGAAGATGTTGGCGGCGCGAACCACGGCGTACTGGGCGTAAGGACCCGTCTCGCCTTCAAAGCTCAAAGCCTCCTTGAAGTCGAACGCGATCACCGATGCCTTGGTGAACTTGAGCATGAAATAACGCAGCGCCCCGACCGCGATTTGAGTAGCGATGGTGGTGCGCTCGCCATCCGTTAACTGGGGATGGCGGCCGTCCACTTCGCTCTTTGCCGACGCGATCAACCGGTCGAGCAGATCATCTGCCTTTACCCCAAATCCCTTGCGGCCGGAGACTTCAATGTAGGGACGGCCTTTGTCTTCATCGGAAAGCTGGTAGCCCAGCTCAGCGGCGCAGCGTGGTGTGAGCGCGACCATTTCGTAGGAGAAATGCGTGTAGTGATCGGCCTGCTGGTTATAGCCCAGCCCGCGCAGGGCTTCGAGGACGGTGTTCTGCGCTTCTGCCTGGCGGGCGTCAATCACATTGTAGATTTCCGCAACGTTGCCGAAATGCGGATGGTCCAATGCGCCCACCGCGGTTGAGATCCAGCAGTCGTGTCCGTTGGGATAGCGATAAAACTTGCGGTAGCCGAAATCGCGCCCCAGCAGGCCGAACTTCCACAGGTGGTAAGCGATGTCTTTGCCCACATAACCAACCGTCCCGTTGGAGCGAACGATGACTTTCTGATCGTCCTCTGCGACTTCATCGTTCTCTGCGCCCTTTGCGGATTCGTTTGCGTCCTCTGCGGCTTCAGACTTTGACGTACCTGCCCGGCGCATCACCCAGCAGCCTTTATTCTTGCCTTCAGTCTCAAAGAAAAGCACGCCGCCTTCCTTCAGCTTGGCAAAGGCCGCATCCCAGAAATGAAGATGCAGAATTTCGCTCTCCCGCGGCAGGAAGTCATATTCGATATCGAGCCGGTCCATGGTCTCGAGGTGACGGCGCAGAACCGCAATGGAAATCACGTCGGCAACGGCAGCGCTTTCGTTCTTACCTTCCTCGATCGCGTGCAGCATCTGCTGGCGCGCTTGCAAATTTTCTTTGTCCTCGCCGTACCAGTGCGAGACCCGGGCATAGAGGTCCCAGCAGTAATAGTCAAAGCGGGGCTGGCGGGCCAACTGTTCGATCTCGGCTCGTGACTTCTTTTCAATATTCAGAAATCCCACGATCACATCGGCAACCTGCACACCGGTGTTGTCGATATAGTTCTGGACATCCACCTCTCTGCCGGCAAACTTCAGCAGGCGAACAAATGTATCGCCGAGAATGGCGTTGCGCAGATGACCAACGTGGGCGGCCTTGTTGGGATTGATGCTGGAATGTTCGACCAGAATCTTCCCAGAAGGAACCTCAGCCTGCGGCTTTTCGTCAGCCATCAGGGCCGCAGCGAGCTCTTCGCGACGCAGGCGCGCGTTGATATAGCCCGCGCCCGCGACTTCGAGCTTCTCGAAGCCCGGAATAGGCCCGATTCCATTGACCACCTCCTCCGCAATCTTGCGCGGAGCCTTGCGCAGCCTCTTGGCCAGCTCAAAGGCCAGCGGCAATGCGTACTCGCCAAAGTCCACTTTGGGCGGCTGTTCGACCACGATTTTCGGCAGATCCAGATCGTAGCTGCGACGCAGGAATTCGCGTACGTAGCGGGTTAGCCGAAGTTCGAGATGTCGGTACAAGAATTTCCCCTAAGCTGTTGAAGAAAAGAGTGATTGTAGCAAACCATGCGAGACCGCGAGGTTTGACGCGGGTTCCGCGGTTCCCTATGATGAAAACTGTCGTTGGAAGTTCATCGTCGATCCTTCGCGGTGCATCTCTTAATAAGCGTTTACCAGCGACCACGGGTCCCCGACAACTGACTCTTATGCGTATCGCGTACCTCGACTGCTTTTCAGGCATCAGTGGCGACATGTTTCTCGGCGCCCTGGTGGATGCGGGAGTGCCGGCCAAACTCTTCGAGGATACGGTTGCGGCTCTGGATATTGGAGCCCGGCTGGAGATTTCCCAGGTGAAGCGCGCCGGCATCGTTGCCACCAAGGTAGATGTGTTCGTGCACGGCGAAAAGGAGCTGCCGCGCGAAGTTTTCTTTGAGCAGCGGAGCCGGGCGCAGAAGCATGAGCATCGCCATGAGCACGCACCGGAACATGTTGAGCTTCGGGAACATAACTACAGCCAATCGGGACGTGAAAGCACCCGAACGCGGACCGCGCCACACGAGCATGAGCATGGCCGCAGCCTCAACGAGATTCGCGAGGTGATACGCAAGGCAAACATCAGCGAAGGGGCAAAACTTACCGCGACTGCTGTCTTCGAAGCCCTGGGCGCGGCGGAAGCCAAGATCCACAACAGCGATATTGAAAAGGTATCGTTCCACGAGGTCGGCGCCGTGGACGCGATGGTGGATATCATCTGTGCCGCCGTCGGAGCCGAAGCATTGGCAGTCGATGAGATTATTTGCTCTCCTCTTAATGTCGGCGGAGGCACCGTAAAGTGCGCCCACGGCGTTTTGCCGGTACCGGCGCCGGCCACCGTAGAGTTGTTGCAGGGCGCTCCGGTCTATTCCTCCGGCATTCAGGTGGAACTGGTCACACCGACCGGTGCGGCGATTGTAAAGACGCTGGCCAAACGCTTCGCGCAGTTTCCGGCTATGACTATTGAGAAGTCCGGTTATGGCGCCGGCGCCCGCGACTTTTCCGGACATGCGAACGTGGTTCGTCTGACTATCGGCGAAGCGCAGGCGGGATTTGCCGAGCAAACTTCGCAGGAAGCCATCTGTGTGCTCGAGGCCAACCTCGACGATTTGAATCCGCAGGTGTTTGGCTACGTGGTTGAGCGATTGCTTGAAGCCGGAGCCCTCGATACTTTTGCGGTGCCGGTGCAGATGAAGAAAAATCGTCCGGGAATGTTGCTGACTGTGCTGTCGAAGCCGGAAGATGCGGGCCGAATGACTCAGATCATTTTCACGGAAACCAGCACTCTGGGTGTACGGCGGCGCGAGGAGCAACGCCAGACACTGACGCGAAAATGGGTCAACGTGGTAACCCGTTGGGGAGAGGTTCGATTGAAGATTGCCAGCATGAATGGCACCATCACCAACTACGCTCCCGAGTATGAGGATTGCAAAAAAATCGCGTCCGCGCACCATGTCCCGCTGAAGAGCGTAATGAACGAAGCCATGGAAGCCTACTTGAAGGCGCTGAGAAGTTAAAAGCCTGGTTACCAAGTCCCCAATGAGCAAAAAGTTCTACATTACGACGCCCATTTACTACGTGAACGCGCGTCCGCATATCGGACATGCCTACACCACGATTGCATGCGACACCATTGCGCGGCGCCAGCGCATGATGGGCTTTGACACTTACTTCCTTACCGGCACCGACGAACACGGGCAGAAGATTGAGCGCGCTGCCCAGGCTGCGGGAAAGACCCCTCAGCAACTCACCAACGAAGTCTCCGCCGAGTTCCGCGCGCTCTGGGACCGGATGGGGCTGACCTACGACGACTTCATCCGCACTACCTCCGACCGGCACAAACTGGGTGTGCAGGCGCTGTGGCGGCGCATTCGCGACAATGGCTATATCTACAAGGGCAGCTACAGCGGCCAGTATTGCGTGTTCGATGAACTCTATGTGGACGTCACTGGACCAGGCTCGCCCTGTCCCGAATGCGGGCGTCCGACCGAGACCGTGCAGGAAGAGAATTATTTCTTCAAGCTCTCCGCCTTCCAGGACAAGCTTCTGGAACTGTACGCGGCACAGCCCGATTTCATCCGCCCAGAAACCCGGCGTAACGAGGTGATCTCATTCGTGCGCTCCGGCCTGCGCGACCTTTCAGTAAGTCGCAGCACGCTTTCCTGGGGCATTCCAGTTCCGGATGATCCCGGGCATGTGATTTACGTCTGGCTGGACGCGCTGACGAATTACATTACCGCGCTGGGCTACGGATCGGAAGACACCACAAAGTACGACAAGTACTGGCCGGCCGACGTGCAGATGATCGGCAAAGAAATAGTTCGCTTCCACTGCGTCTATTGGCCCGCGTTCCTGATGGCCGCCGGGCTTCCGTTGCCGCGGAAGATCGCGGCCCACGGCTGGCTGCTGTTCGAAGAAAACAAAATGTCGAAGTCGCGCGGCAACATCGTGCGCACAGAAACGATCCTCGATGTGATGGGTTCCGACGCCCTACGCTATTTTCTACTGCGCGAAGTGGTCTTCGGGCAGGATGGATCGTTTTCTTTCGACGCCCTGGTGCAGCGTTACAATTCCGATCTGGCCAACGGACTGGGCAACCTGGCCAGCCGTACGCTCACCATGATCATGCGCTACTTCAAGGGAGAGGTGCCTTATCCCTCACGCGCCGCGACTCATACCGCGGAAGAAAATGCTATTGCCGAGACGGCGCGCCAGACCATCGCCGAATTCAATAGCCTGTTCGATCAATGCCAGTTCTCGCGCGCTCTCGAAGCGGCCTGGAACCTGGTGGGAGCGGTGGACAAGTACATCGTCGAGACCCAGCCCTGGGCGCTGGCGGAGAAGCAGGACGACGAAAGCCGCTCGCGCCTGGCCACCATTCTCTACACCAGCGCGGAGGCCCTTCGCATCGTGACGGCGCTCGCCCATCCCGTGCTGCCCGACGCTACGGCGAAAATCTGGGGACAGATGGGGTTGGGAGATATTCAAAAAACCTCATTGTCGGACCTGAAATGGGGACAGCTGAAGCTGGGGACGAAACTGGGCGATGTGCAGCCTGTGTTCCCACGCGCCGACAAGAGCGCGATTGAAAGGATGCAGCAAATGGAAGAACAAGGACGCGGTGCGACGACGGCAGTCGAAGAAATAAAAGAAGACAGGAAAGTTGACGCTCCGGCTTCTCCGGCGGCCGCGCCTGCCCCGAAACCCGCCGCTCCCGTACCCGATGGCAAGATCAGCATCGAGGACTTCGCCAAAGTCGAACTCCGCGTGGGCCAGGTGAAGGTTGCCGAAAGGGTGAAAGGCGCCGACAAGTTGCTGCGCCTTGACGTCGATCTTGGCACCGAAGTGCGGCAGGTGCTGGCCGGAATCGCCGAGGCCTATGCCCCTGAGACGCTGGTGGGCCGCAAGGTCGTGATCGTTGTGAACCTGGCGCCGCGGAAGTTGCGTGGCCTGGAGTCAAACGGAATGATCGTCGCCGCCTCACCCGAGGGCGGAAAGCCAGTCCTGGCATCTTTCCTCGAGGATGTGCCTGTGGGAACGAGACTGAAATAGAATCGGCGTCGGGAGACGGACCCGGATTTCGAATCCCCGGATTCCAGTTCCTGATCCTGACTCTCAGAATCTACGGTTGCCCCCACGAGATCCGAAAGTCTGAGGCTTACGTCCGAGAACCGAAGCTGTGTTCATAGACTCTCACGCCCATCTCGAGATGGAACAGTTCGACGCCGACCGCGAGCAGATGATCGCCCGCGCGCGGGCGGGAGGCATTGAGAAGATCGTCGCCATCGGCAGCGGCACTGGTCCCGGGTCGTTGGACTGTGGCCTGCAACTGGCGGAGCGGCACGAATTCATTCTCGCCACCATCGGCATTCATCCTCATGAGGCCAAACTGGCCACGGATGCCGACTTTCAGGAACTCGAACAATTGGCCAAAAGGCCCAAGGTGATTGCGTGGGGTGAAATTGGTCTGGACTACTTTTACGATCACTCGCCGCGCGAACTGCAGCAGCAAGTCTTCCTGCGCCAAATGGAGTTGGCTCGAGCCGCTAAACTGCCTATCGTGATTCATTGTCGACCCTCCGCGGACAGCGACAATGCCTGGAATGACTGCCTCCATCTTCTGGAGCAACATTGGAAAGCCAGTGGCCTGGGAGGAATTCTGCACTGCTTCACCGGTCCCTGGCCTTACGCCCGACGCGCTCTCGACCTGGGTTTTATGATTTCCTTCGCCGGTAACATCACCTTCCCCAAAGCACAGCCGATTCGCGATGCGGCAAAGCAAGTACCACTGGAACGCATTCTGATCGAGACCGACTCCCCCTTTCTGGCCCCGGTGCCGTACCGCGGCAAGCGCAATGAGCCCGCGTTTGTGAAGCAAGTCGCCACACAATTAGGCGATCTTCGTGGGCTGTCGCAGGAGGAGGTCGGCCTGCAAACCGCCCGGAACTTCTACGAGTTTTTCAAATTGCATGGAACCTGAGACCAGCGCTTCATTTGAAGTTCTAGCTCCATCCCGGCGCCATGATGGGCTTGCGAAGCCTCTGGCGTGAAGCCCATGTATAGCCCGCGTCGGTAGTGAATCGGTGGCGCCAGATCCTTCACGTCCAGAAGGCCGTTCTCCGCTGCAAAACAAAGAACTGCGGCGTTAAAACCGCTTCTTCTGATAACCTCAGAGGTTACATTTTCATCTTTTATAGAAAGCGCCACGGACATGCCCGAAAACACCTTCGACATCGC
Organism: Terriglobales bacterium; assembly: GCA_050746005.1. GTDB lineage: Bacteria > Acidobacteriota > Terriglobia > Terriglobales > Acidobacteriaceae > JAIQFF01. Next base: position 9,565 of record JBOGLC010000041.1, on the reverse strand, counting down.
CAGCAAGATCGACCTGGAAGAGGTCTCCAACGCCATCCAGCAGGCTTCGAAAGAAGTTCACACCCGCTTCGATTTGAAGGACTCCAAATCCAGAATCGAGCTCGAGGGCAAGGATGCGATCGTCCTGCATTCGATCGACGAATACAAACTGAAATCGGTAAGCGATGTGCTACAGCAGAAGCTGGCCAAGCGCGGCGTACCATTGAAAGGGTTGACCTACGGCGCGATTGAATCTGCCCTGGGAGGCGCGGCCAAGCAGAAGATCACGTTGCAGCAGGGCATCCCGATGGAGAAAGCAAAGGAAATCGTGAAGCTGATCAAGACCTCGAAAAACAAAGTGCAGGCTTCGATTCAGGGCGACCTGATTCGAGTGAGCGGCAAGGACCGCGATACCTTGCAGGAAGTGATCGCCCTGCTGAAACAGCACGACTTCGGAATCGATATGCAGTTTACGAACTACCGGACGAACTAGATTTCACCATGGAGGACAGAGAGACACGGAAAGAATAAGGCCTCATGGATTGGGTCGCCGCTGTTTTTTGTAGCGATGCTGTTCTCTGTGACAGGGTGTCTCCGTGGTGAAAAAGACGAATATGAGCATGCCCGCCGCCATCAACGGGAAGGAAATCTTCGAACTTCTGCGCGAAGACCTGGCGGCTATTGAGCGGGAATTTGGACGGGATACAGTCTCGAATGTCGAGGCCATCACCGAGATTGGCGAATATTTGCGGGGAGGCGGCGGCAAGCGCATCCGTCCCGCCCTGTTGCTGCTGGCGGCAAAATTGTTCAAACACCAGGGACGCGGCGCCATCCGCCTGGGCGCGGTGGTCGAGATCATTCATACCGCGACTCTGGTTCACGACGACATCATCGACGAGGCCCAGACCCGGCGCGGCCGCCCGGCTGCCAACACCCAGTGGGGCAATTCCAAATGTGTGCTGGCCGGAGACTGGCTGTACATGCAGGCTTTCAAGGTGGCCGTGCAGGAGCGCAACTTCCGCATTCTCGATACGCTCATCGAACTGACCCAGCAGATGGTCGAAGGCGAGCTGCTGCAGATGCAGAAACTGGGCAAGCTCATCTCGCTCGACGAACATTTCGATTTGATTTTCCGCAAGACCGCTTGCCTTTTCTCGGTGTGCATGCGCATGGGCGCAATCCTGGGCGGCGCCACTCCCGAACAGGAAGAGAGCCTGGGACAGTATGGGCGTGACTTAGGGATGGCATTCCAGATCGTAGACGATGTGCTTGACCTGACCGCGTCGGAGAAAGTCCTGGGAAAACCGGTGGCCAGCGATCTGAGGGAGGGCAAGGTGACAATGGCAGTAATCCACGCCCTCGAACGCTGCACTCCCCGGGAGCGCGTCATGATCGAAACCGTCGTTCAGGAGCGCGCATTCGACGGAGTCACCCATCGCGAAATCATCGAGATTCTGGAACGCTACGGATCGCTCGAAGCGGCCAGCGCACGCGCCCTCCAGTTCGCTACCCTGGCGCGAAACGCCATTTGCAGCTTCCCCGACAGCGAGTTCAAGCGAGCTCTGTTGTGGGCCCCCGATTTTGTAGTCGCTCGGGAAAAGTAGCAGACCCTTGTAGTTACTTCATCTTCCTGACCCATCACTTCAGTCTGTGGAAAAGCTGGCCCCAGCGCCCAGCGCGGAATTCAAGTAAACTCCTGATAGTCAGGGAAGAAAATCCATTTCTCCCCCCAGGACCGTATATCCCACGGGCAGTTCATTGAATATCCAAGCCCAACCTCAGAAGGAGATTCGATTATGAAAAAATTACTGATCCTCGCACTGGCTGTTTCCGTCATGTTTACCGTGGCAAGTTTCGCGCAGGACATGTCAAAAGACAGTGGCATGGCCAAAGCCGCGCCGGCCCCACTGAAGAACATCAAGGGAACGGTGAAGGCTGACGGCGACAAGATTACTTTTGTCGCGGATAAGGACAAGAAGTCGTGGGACGTAGTCAATCCGGAGACTCTGAAGGGTCATGAAGGCCATCACGTGGAAGTGAGCGCGCACGTGTACGCCGACAAGGACCAGATTCACGTCATGAGCGTGAAGATGCTCAAAGCCGAAAAGATGGACAAGATGGACAACATGTCGAAGTAGTTGTTCCTCAACCGGAGCCAGGAGGGCGGCACAGGCCGCCCTTTTTCTTTATACTAGCGCAGCCACAGATCTCGCGGATGCAAGAACTGCTATTACTAATCGCGCGCCATGGGTATCTCTTGGTGTTCGTCATTGTTTTCGCCGAGGCCATGGGACTTCCGGTTCCGGCCGCCGTCGCTCTGGTAGCAGGCGGAGCAGCTGCCGCCGCCGGAGCTTTGAGCGTGTTCCGGCTTTTGTTGCTGGCGGTACTCGCCATGCTGATCGGCGATTCTCTGCTGTTCGTAGCAGGGCGGTCCATGGGATGGCGCCTGCTCGGCTTTCTCTGCAAACTGTCGGTCAACCCAGAGACCTGCATTCTGCGATCGGCGGAATCGTTCTATAAGCGCGGCAAGGCCACTCTTCTGTTTGCCAAATTCATTCCTGGAATCAACACCATGGCGCCGCCGCTCGCGGGAAGCATGAGGATGCCACTGGACAATTTTCTGCGGCTCGATCTCGCGGGAGCATCGCTCTACGCTACTGTTTACATAGCCGTAGGCTTCCTGTTTCGCGATTTTCTGGTTTCCCTGATGCGCGGCTTCCAGACCGCCGGACGGGCCGTTGAAGCAATAACAGTCCTCGCGCTCATCGGTTATGCGTTATACCGGGTCTGGCTCTATCGCAGGCACGCCGTTTATAGAGTCGTTCCCCGGGTCCAGGTGGAGGAGGTGACCCGCAAGCTCGCCTCGGAAGAAAAAGAGAACATCATCCTCATGGATGTCCGCAGCCATGGTTACTACGATGCCGATGCCGCGCGCATCAAAGGATCAATCCGTCTGGAGCCCAATAACCTGAAGGAAGAGCTCAAGAGCATCCCCAAGGACAAGGACATTTACATCTACTGCACTTGAGCGCGTGAAGCGACCAGCGCCCGGGTGGCGCACATGCTGCGGGAAGAAGGCTTCAACGCGTTCGTGATCGTGGGCGGACTTGCAGCCTGGCGCAAGGCCGGCAATCCGCTGGAACCGGTACCCCGCGAGGATCTGGTGAAGCTGCCAACATTTTCATGAGATGGAATTCGGACGCCGCGCCTCCGGGCCCGCCTCCAGTCCCATAGTCGAATTCCAACGCTGAGGTACGGTGTCCGGGGTCGGAAGCCTCCCTTATGTCGAGCAAGGAAATTGAGATCAAGTTTCGCGTGGATGATGTTCGCGCCCTTAGGCAGAAGCTGCGAGCCGCGAACTTCCAGGAGGTCACGCGTCGAACCCACGAGGACAACACGCTGTATGACCTGCCCGGCCAGGTGCTGCAAAAACGCGGCGAACTGCTGCGCATGCGCAAGTATGGGACCCATTGGCTGCTGACCCACAAGACCAAAGGCACAGCGACCCGGCACAAGCTCCGTCTGGAGACTCAAACCGGGCTTGACGATGGTGAACAATTTCAAAAGATCTTGCGGACGCTCGGCTACGTTCCTTGCTTCCGGTACGAAAAATTTCGCGCTGAGTGGAGTGACGGCTCGGGCCAAGTGGTTCTGGATGAAACACCCATCGGTTTTTTTGGCGAGATCGAAGGGCCGCCCCGGTGGATTGACCGGACCGCGCGCCGACTGGGCATCGACCGCCAGTCGTACATAACGGATACCTACGCCGGACTGTTCTTTGCCTGGAAACAGCAGACCCGAAGCCGTGCCCAGGAGATGACATTCCGCGCAGTGCGGGACGCCAAAAGATCGCATTAGCGCAGCACAATGTTTTACATCCCGGGGGAGTGAGCTCTCATGACTTTGCGCGCTCGCCTGCGTCTAACCCGGCAAGAGTCGAATGACCTTCCCGGAGGCGGGCATGCGTTGGGTCGGCAAGAGTGTGGTCTACGTGGCGGCCCTGATCCTGGTGGGCCGGCCGGGCGTCCTCCTTGCCGCGCCACCGACTTTCGGTAAAGTCAGTATTCCCCGAGTCAGCAGCCCTCCTCGTCTGGAAGATTTTCTGCAAATGAAACCGAGTCCGGCCTGGGAGGGCAAGATGGTCAGGATCGACCGATTCGTCCAACGCACCCCCAGGGACGGAGCACCCGTCTCGCAACGCACCGAAGCCTACCTTGGCTATGACAACAAGAACCTGTATGTCATCTTCGTTTGCTTCGATAGTCAGCCGCGCAGGATTCGCGCCCATCTGGCGCGGCGCGAAGAAATATTTGACGATGACAATGTCGAACTGATGCTGGACACGTTCCACGATCACCGCAGAGCGTATGCCTTCTTCTCCAATGCGCTGGGCGTGCAATCCGACGCTCTGTGGACCGAAGGCCAGGACTTCGATTTCTCTTTCGATACTGTCTTCACTACGGAGGGAAAGATCACGAACCAGGGTTTCGTGATCAAGATGGCCATCCCTTTTCGCAGCCTGCGTTTTGCCTCCAACGATCCGCAAACCTGGGGAATCCTGCTGAACCGGTACATCCAGCGTGACAACGAGGGCGCTTTCTGGCCGCATGTATCGAGTCGCATCGAAGGCCGCCTCAATCAGGAAGGCGAAGCCTCGGGCCTGGAGAATATTTCTCCCGGGCACAATTTTCAGCTCATACCGTATGGAATTTTTCGCTCATATCGGGACCTTGACCTGCGCGATCCCGACCTTCCCAGGTTCACCCAGCGCGATGCCTTTGGGCAGATCGGCCTGGACGCGAAAGCAGTGATAAAAGACAAGTTCGTGCTGGATGCGACCGCGAATCCCGATTTCAGCCAAATCGAATCTGACGAGCCGCAAGTGACCGTGAACCAGCGCTTTGAAGTGCAGTTTCCGGAGAAGCGACCGTTCTTTCTGGAAAACTCCAACTATTTCCAGACTCCGATTCCGCTGCTTTTCACCCGTCGTATCGTCGATCCCCAGTGGGGTGTGCGGCTGACGGGCAAGGATGGGCCATGGGCTGTAGGCATGCTGGTTGCCGACGACGCCTCGCCGGGTGCGGAGGTCGCTCCCGACAATTCCTTGTTCGGCAAGCATGCCTATTTCGCCGTCGGCCGGGTCAGCCGTGATATTGGAAACCAGTCTTCGATCGGGTTGATGTTCACCGATCGCGAAGTCGGCCCCTACTTCAACCGGGTGGGCGGAATTGACGGCCGCCTTAAACTCAACGCCAACTGGGTGGCCAGTTTCCAGGGAGTCGTGAGCTCAACCCTGTGCAGTGACACGCGCAACGACACCTGTACCTTCGGGACCTATCTCGCCGGCCCGGCGGCGGAGGTCATCCTGAGACGCGACGGCAGAAAACTCAATTACTTCATGGATTACACCGACCGCAGCGACGGATTTCGCACCTTCGCCGGCTTCGATCCGCAGCCCGATATTCACAATCTCTATCACCGTTTGCTATACAGTTTCCGCCCCGAAGGCAAGCACCTGATTTCCTGGGGACCAGGGATAGAGGTTTACCACACCTTCGATCACGAAGGAAATTACCTGAACTCAGGCTACCTGCCGTCGCTGAGAGCCGAATTTGTGGGCCAGACTTTTCTTACTTTCTACTACGCCAAGGAAATGGAGTTGCTGCGGCCGAGGGACTTCAGCGTCCTGACCACTAACCAGAAGTACGTTCGCCATACCACGGAAGTCGAATTCAAGACCAGTCTCTACCGGCCCATCCTTCTCGATGTGGACTACCGTTTTGGCAGCCGCATCAACTACGACTCGCCCGATGGCGTGGCGCCGTTTCTTGCGGGCAGAACCAGCGTCACGGCCAGCATCGTTGTAAGGCCGACCAAGTCCCTGCGCGTCGACAATACCTATCTGCTGCTCCGGCTGCACAATCGACTGGGGCCGACCGGCAGCATGAATAATCACATCATTCGTTCGAATTGGAACTACCAGTACAGCAAGAGGCTTTCATTCCGCTTTATCGGCCAGTATGACGCCGTTCTGGCCAATCCGGCTTTCACCTATCTGGAAACAACCCGGAATTTCAACGCCGATTTCCTGATCACTTATCTGATTCATCCCAGCACCGCGTTTTACGTCGGCTACAACAGCAATCTGGAAAATGTGCAGTTGCCTTTGGGGAATGATGTGGATGGGGACCTTCTGCATAGCGGCCGCCTGAAAAATGACGGGCGGGGCCTGTTCGTGAAAGCGTCGTACCTGTTCCGCTTTTAGTTCTGATCCCTGGAGGCCCGGACGTCCTCGTCCGGCAGGCGGTACATTGTCGCGCGTGGGCGGACATTCTTGTTCGCCCCACGCACTCGGCTACACGACCGGGGCGGGCTTATCGCAAAACTTGTCGAATACGCTTTTCAGTTCGGCGGCGATATCCACCGCTTCGCGGTGTTCGATGTCGCTGCGCTGCATCATGTGGACTATCTTGCCGTCGCGCAATAAAGCGATTGAAGGGGAGGATGGCGCGTATCCCGCAAAGTAAGATCGTGCCCGGTCGGTGGCTTCCTTGTCCTGACCGGCAAAAACCGAGAACAATTTTTCCGGACGGCTGGAGTGTTGCAGCGCGGCGCGGACGGCAGGACGCATGCGGCCGGCGGCGCATCCGCAAATCGAGTTCACCACCACCAGGGTCGTGCCCGGTTGATTGGGTACGGCGGCATCAACTTCCGCCGCGGTATGGAGCTCCTGAATACCCAGACGGGTCAACTCCTCGCGCATTGGAACCACCATCAATTCTGGATACATTTTCTCTCCTCAAATCATTGTGGTACGAGGCAAACGCTCAACCTTGGAGCCATGCAAGTCACAGCAGGATGTGTCCCGAAGTGCCGCATGAAGCCCGCATCCAACGCCCCTGACCGTCATATATAGTGAAGCCATCATACCATCATGACCATCCTGGAAAACGTGCCTCTGGCGCCGCTCACTACCTTGAGAGTAGGCGGGCCGGCCCGTTATTTCACTGAGCCCAGGTCTACGGGCGATGTCGCTGATGCGGTCAACTTCGCGAACTCGCGAAACCTCCCTTTGTTCGTGTTGGGCGGCGGCAGCAACCTGGTGATTTCTGACGCAGGTTGGCCCGGCCTGGTCTTGAAGCTGGCAATTTCCGGGACCGAAGAGCGTTCCGAAAATGGCAAGACCCTGTTCGAAGTCGGCGCCGGCGAGGAATGGGACAAGTTCGTGGCCCGGGCGGTCGGCAGAAATTACGCCGGTGTCGAGTGTCTGAGCGGTATCCCGGGCAGCGTAGGTGGAACGCCGGTTCAGAATGTTGGGGCCTACGGCCAGGAAGTCTCCAAAACCATCCAGTCGGTGCTGGTGTTCGATCTCAAGGACGGGCAGGTGCGCGAGCTCTGTGCCGAGGCTTGCGGATTTCAATATCGCACCAGCATCTTCAACACCAGCGAACGCGGACGTTTCATCATCCTGCGGGTGACGTATTCTCTGATCCCCGGCGGCAAACCGAGCATCCAGTACGCCGACCTGAAAAAACATTTCGCAGGGTTCCAGAACCCGCCGTCGCTGGCCGGCACTCGTGAAGCCGTCCGAAGAATTCGCGCCACCAAAGCCATGCTTATCACTCCGGGAGACGAAGACTGCCGCAGCGCCGGCTCCTTCTTCAAGAACCCGGTGCTCGAGCCGGACCAATTCGAGGATTTGACCGGACTTGCGACGGCAAAAGGATTGCAGATTCCCAGCTATCCCGCCCTCGATGCCCAAAGGAAGGTTTCAGCCGCCTGGCTGGTGGAACATTCCGGCTTCAGCAAAGGATACAGCAGCGGACAAGTGGGGATCTCGCGCAAACATGCCCTGGCCATCGTCAACCGCGGAGAAGCCACCGCTGCCGATATCCTGGAATTGAAAGATCATATCCAGCAGCGCGTCGAGGAACTGTGGAGCATTCAACTGGAGCCAGAGCCCGTGTTCGTGGGCTTCTGAGGCTCCTCCAGCTTCTCCCCTCAGCCTTTCTCCCCTGAGCGAAAACTCAGAAACCCCTCGCGGGCCTTCCTTTCAATTCCAACCACATCCTTCCCTCTGGGCGCGGCTCCCTCCCTCCGGAAAGCAAAACATTGTCGTTAACCATAGTTAATGTACTGTGATATATTATGGTTCACTCAATATGGAGCCGACCCGCCAGCCCCGAGTCGCGAAAGAAAAGCCGCCTGGACGCTCGAAAAGGCGGCTCCCGTGGCACGGCATGCCGCTGGGGCTAGTGGTCTTCTGCCTGATGGCAAGCACGCTGGTTTGCGCTCAGAACGGTAGCTCGGGCCGGACCTTGAAGGGTTTGGTTACAGACTCAACAGGAGCCGCAATCGCCAATGCGCGGGTGACCGTCCAGAGGATGGACGCATCCCTCGTAAGCAGCGCAGCGACAGACAAGTCTGGTCACTTCATGTTCGATGTCCTTCGTCCGGATCGCTACAGGATACGAGTCGAAGCCCCGGGATTCCAGATCGCAGAGACAGTCGTGGCTGCTGGAATGGAAACCGCGGAGCCGGTGACGATCATTCTGCCGGTGGGGGAAGCGCACGAAAGCGTAACCGTTGAAGGGTCCCGGGTTGACATCGAAGGATCCGCCATGGCGCACACTGCGATCAGTTCGTCTCTCACCGATTCCCTTCCCGACAGCGCGGTAAATGGCGGATTCAGCAGTGCGCTGACCCTGGGCACTCCCGGCGTTGCGGCCGATTCCAATGGTTCGTTCCATCCTCTCGGCGAGCACGCTGAGGTATCTTTTAGTATCGATGGCCAGCCCATCTCGGACCAGCAGAGCCGCACCTTCTCCAACCAGGTATCGCTCAACACGGTCGAGTCGATTGATGTGATCACGGGGGCTCCGCCTGCCGAGTTCGGCGACAAGACCAGCATGACCGTCCGGGCCGTGACTCGCTCCGGATTGAGAGCTGGTAAGGCGAGGGGCACGGTTTCATTGGGCTACGGTTCCTTCGGTACGGATAACGGGGGCTTTTCGCTCTCGACCGGCAATTCGAAGTTGGGCAATTTCCTTACCGCCGACTCCACTCGCAGCGGAAGATTCCTCGACACGCCGGAGTTTGTGCCACTGCACGCCACCGGCAACGCGGAAAACATATTCGACCGCTTCGACCTGCAGCCCACCGCCGCTGACTCGTTTCACGTCAACCTGTCCTTTGGACGATCGTGGTTTCAGACTCCGAACACGTATCTTCAGCAGGTCCAGGTCCAGGTCCAGGATCAGCGTCAGCTGATGCAGAGCCAGGACGTTGCCGCGGCCTACACTCACGTGTTCAGCCCCTCCTGGCTCTTGAACGCCAATGCCTGGTGGCGGGGAGACCAGGTCAACTACTATCCTTCCCAGGCGGCATTTTCTGATCAGCCGGCCACGTTCTCACAAGACCGCTCGCTGGTGAACTTCGGAGCGCGAGTCGACCTGTCCTCTGTACGAAAGCATCACAACCTGAAGACCGGATTCCTGGCGCAATGGACTCCGCTCCGCGAGTTCTTCACCACCGGGCTGACTGATCCAGCTTTCAACTCGCCCTGTGTGGATCAGGAAGGCGTGCC
>JBOGLC010000040.1:0-4279 GCA_050746005.1 Terriglobales bacterium | reverse complement strand
CGGGCGAGTCGCCCGCGACCACACGGTCAGAAAAGTATGGCTTACAAGGTCACGCTCATCCCCGGGGACGGCATTGGACCTGAAGTTACCCAGGCGACGGTGCGCATTCTGGAAGCGACCGGGGTGAAATTCGATTGGGAGATTTTTCAGGCGGGCGCCGAGGCTTTTGCCAAGTACAAGGAGTACATCCCCAAGGAACTGATCGAGTCGATCGAGCACACCCGGGTCGGACTGAAGGGGCCGGTGAGCACGCCGGTCGGTGGCGGCTTTGCCAGCATCAACGTGGCCTTGCGCAAGAAGTTTGAGCTTTACGCCAACTTTCGTCCCATTCGCAATCTGCCTCACATTCCCACCCGCTACCCCGGTGTCGATCTCATCATCGTGAGGGAAAATACAGAGAGCCTGTATTCGGGGATCGAGCATGAAGTGGTACCAGGCGTGGTCGAGAGCCTGAAGATCATCACCGAAAAAGCCTCCACCCGCATCGCGCGCTTCGCCTTTGAATATTCCCGCAAGAACCAGCGCAAGAAAATTCACGCCATTCACAAAGCCAACATCATGAAGCTTTCGGATGGCCTGTTCCTGCGCTGCTGCCGCGACGTGGCCAAGGAATATCCCGAGATTACTTACGGCGAGCACATCGTGGACAACACCTGCATGCAGCTGGTCATGAATCCTTATCAGTACGATGTGCTGGTCATGGAAAATCTTTACGGAGATATTATTTCCGATCTTTGTGCCGCGTTCGTTGGGGGACTGGGGTTCGTGCCCAGCGCCAACCTGGGCGACAGCTGTGCCATTTTCGAAGCCGTGCACGGCTCCGCGCCTGACATTGCCGGCAAGGACATGGCCAATCCGACCGCAGTCATCCGTTCCGCCCAGTTGATGCTGCGCCACCTGGGCGAACATCATGCGGCGGACAAGATTCACGACGGCCTGGAAAAGGTCTACCGCACCAAGGACAAACTCACTCGCGATGTAGGCGGGAAAGCCGGGACCTCAGAGTTCGCCGACGCTATCATTCACTTCATGGAAACCAGCACCGACGTTCCCACTCAAGCCGAATCCTCTCACGCATAAATTCCTCTGTCTGAGTTGTCATCCTGAGCGCAGCAAACCGAATCGCTCGCGATTCGGTTTGCGGAGTCGAAGGACCCCTATCAGCTCTGGGCTGCCGACCTCTTGTACGTTTTGTGCCGGCGTCCAGCAGCCGGCAGTTCGCTCGACACGCCAGTGGAAAGCTAGTGGTCCTTCGACTCCATTTTATTGCTTCGCGAAGCGAAGCAATCACTTCGCTGCGGACGACAACGCACTTTTCGGGATGGCGGTTCAGAGCAAACCAATGCCCTGCCGCAACTCTCCGTTGACGTGACCCACAGATTTTGAGTAACATCCTCCTTCTTCAAGGAACCCCGGGGGATGGCTAACCCAACACGGCGAGTAGGAGTAGTTCTTTTTCAGCTCGGCGGCCCTGACACGCCCCAAGCGATTGAACCCTTCCTTTTTAATCTTTTTTGCGACCCCGATATTATCGATTTTCCGTTCGCCCGCATTGGCCGCAAGCCGCTGGCCAAGCTGATTTCAACCACCCGGGCCAAAAAAGTGCAGCACCACTATTCGGCCATCGGCGGGGCCTCACCCATACGGCGCTTTACCGAGCGGCAGGCTGAGGCGTTGCAGCGGAATCTCACAGCCCAGGGCATTGACGCCCATTGTTTTGTCGCTATGCGTTACTGGCACCCGTTCACGGGGGAAGCGGTTGAGCAATTGCGAAGGGCGAACTGCGATGAAGTTGTCCTCCTGCCTCTTTATCCACAATATTCGAGCACAACGACCGGCAGCAGCCTCAATGAATGGCGACGCCTTTTTGAAGATGCCATTCGGGTGCAGACGATCGAAACGTTCTACCAACATCCGCTCTATCTGGACGCGCTGGTCGAGAAGATCGATTCGGCGCTAGCGAGGTTTCCTGAATCCGCCGGCCCGGAAATCGTGTTCAGCGCTCACAGCGTCCCGGTGTCGGTCATCGAAAAAGGCGATCCCTATCAGCGGCAGATTGAGGAGACGGTGACGCTGGTGATGCAGCGCGGCGAATGGCGCAATCACCACCGGCTCTGCTATCAGAGCAAGGTGGGGGCCAGCAAGTGGCTGCAGCCTTCGCTGCACCGCACAATCCGTGATTTAGGGCAGGAACGGGTGCGGGAAGTCTGCGTAGTGCCCATTGCGTTCGTCTCCGATCACGTGGAGACACTCGGGGAGATTGACCACGAGGCGCGGGAGGAAGCAGTGGCGCTGGGAATCCGGCAGTTTGAGATGACCTCAGGCCTGAATGATTCGCCGACGTTCATCGCAGCCCTGGCGGATCTGGTGGTAAATGCAATGGGCATGGATGAAGAGCAGGCTGGCGAGGCCGAGCGTCTGGTTGCGGCCGACTGAAATATTTTTAGAGAGCCAGTGTAAGACGGACAAGGAGTGAAGGAACTGATGGCAGACGAGTCCAAGACGGGAATACTCGGGCGCTTGCCGCCCTTGCCTCGACCAGCCCTCAACAACTCCGTCATTGGTATGGAGCAGGCCTACCGCCAGCGCAAAGGGTTGACGTTGCTGACTGATGCCGATATGGAGGCGCTCAAAGCCGGTCAGCCTATGTCGTGGGAAGAAGGCGGCACCCCAGCGCCACCAGCTGCGCCGAGCACCCCCGCGGCGGCGACTCCTGCGTCTTCGGCCTCCGCAGCCGTGGTGGCTGCTCCGGCCGCTCCTGCTGCTTCGGGAGGAACCATCAGCGAGGAAGTGGCCAAATGGGTAGCACAGGGAAACAAGTGGAGTAAGTCCACCATCGCCGCCGAGCAGGCGCGACGCGGGCGCAAGGCCCTGGCCGCGCTGACCGATGCCGAGGTTGCCGCTCTGCTGGGAGAACCGGCAGCTGCGGAAACGCCGGCTGCGGCGCCGGTTGCGGCTGCGGTAGCGAGACCAGGGGCGGCGGCCGTCCGTCCGGCAGCCGGTCCGCCGTCGGCTGCGGCAACAGTTTCGCGCGGCGGCGCGTCGAACACTTATGTTGGAACGCCCGCGGTCGGAACCTCGAGAGCGGCGGCGTCCGCCGGCGTGGCTTCCGTCGGGCCCGACGACAACGCGATCAATCAGGGGCGCCGGCGATTTGCCTGGGCTGCATTCGCGGCCTTCATGACCGCATGGTTCATTGCCTTCTTCCGTTTTTTTCTGCCGCGCACGCTTTTTGAACCAGCCACATCGTTCAAGATCGGATATCCCGCTGACTTTGGTTTGGGCGTGGATACCAAGTTTCAGCAGAAATATCGCATTTGGGTGGACCGCACGCCCGACCGGATTTTTGTCATTTACGCCCGCTGTACTCATCTGGGCTGCACCCCCGACTGGAAGCCGGCGGAGAACAAGTTCAAATGTCCATGCCACGGCAGCGGATACGACAGCGAAGGCATCAACTTTGAAGGACCGGCGCCGCGTCCCATGGATCGGGCCAAGGTGGAGATCGCGCCCGACGGCCAGATTCTGGTGGATGTTTCGAAGCTCTACCAGTGGCCCAAGGGGCAGCCCACGCACTTCAACGATCCGGGGGCGTTTCTGCCGACTTAGAAAATCGTCGAGCTGCGCTCGACTGGGCGGGTGGGGACACCTGCCCCTACGTGGGATAGGAAGAGGTTTAAATGGCTGAAGAAAACGGGAACGGGACCAACGGAAAGCGGGTCGGCCTGCTGGAACGGGTGAAGGCGGGCGTGAAGGAAGACGTCCAGTCGCTCAAGACCGACATGCCGGCGAAGGCGAAGGACCAGATCGAGGGACTGAAAGACCCGACCAAGACCCAGGTCTACACCTCGATCTTCCGGCACAAGCACGACGACACGCCGCGCAACCGGGCTCTGGGCGTGCTGTCGAACGTATTCCTGCATCTGCATCCGGCCAAGATCAACCGCGACTCTGTGCGCTACAGCTATACCTGGGGCATGGGCGGAATCACGTTTTACCTCTTTATCGTGCTCACCCTGACCGGCGTCATGCTGATGTTTTATTACCATCCCAGCAAGGTGCAGGCATTCCGCGATGTTCTGTATCTCGAGCATGACGTGCCCTTCGGCAAACTGCTGCGCAACATGCACCGCTGGGCGGCACACTTGATGGTGATTGCAGTCTGGCTGCATATGTTCCGCGTCTTTCTCACCGGCTCGTATAAGAAGCCTCGTGAATTCAACTGGAACATCGGCGTCCTGCTGCTGGTCTTTACCCTTCTGCTTTCGTTTACCGGCTA
>JBOGLC010000039.1:0-5352 GCA_050746005.1 Terriglobales bacterium | reverse complement strand
GTCTGTCCATTCGCTTTGCGAATGGACAGACGAAGTCGAAGGACCCCTATAAGCTAGATCGCCGTCGCTCGCTAGAGCTCTTTTCGCTTGCAGAGTCAAGAAAAGCCGCCACTGGTCCGCTTCGGATCAGCTATAGGGGATCCCTAAAAGCTAGATCGCCCTTGCTCGCTAAAGCTCTTTCCGCTTGAAGAGTTAAGAAAAGCCCTCACTGGATAGTGGCTCAGTTTGAAATGCGCATCCCCGTGGCGTCATCCTCAGGGACCTGGGTCCCGAAGACCCTGTCCCTGAGCCCACGCCTTGCCAATGCCTGGCGCGGCTGTATATTCGCTCCGCGCCAGATGCTTCGCAAGCTCAGCATGACGCCTCGATAAGCGGAGGAGACAGTTCAAACTGAGCCACTACCCGTCACTGGTCCGCTTCGGATCAGCTATAGGGGTCCTTCGACTGCGTGGCTGCTTCGCGCAGGGAAGCAGCCCCTCCGCTCAGGATGACGATTACTATTTGAATCGTGCCAATCGAAACCGGGCATCGGGATCGGTACCATCCACCACAAGTCCAGACACCATCTCGCCCAGCGCCGGGCCGTGCTTAAACCCGTGTCCCGAGCCGCCCCCCAGCAGCCAGACATTTTCTCGCCCGGGATGGCGGTCGATGATGAAATTATTGTCGGGGCTGTTCTCGTACTGGCAAACCCGCGACTCAAGCAGCGGGGCATCTTTCAAGGCGGGAAATCGGAAAGCGACATATTCACGGATAGCTCTGAGGCCTTCGGCGCTCACCGTTCGTTCCCCCGAGGTTGGATCAAACTCAGGGCCCCGGGTATCATCGGCGACTTTGAAGCCTCGCCCCTGGCTTCCTGGAATCCCGTAGATAAAACGGTCGCGATGATCGGCCCAAACCGGCAGGCTAGCCTCGCTGAAGCGCTCGTCTCCGGCGGGAGCGCCAAAGAAGAAGACGTCCTGCCTGGTCGGCCGAATATGATTGCCAATCGTCTGTGGAAACAATTTCCCCAGCCATGGGCCGCAGGCGAAAACGTACCGATCGGCGCGGAGACGCGAACCATCCGAGAGCGATAGCGAATCCCACTTGCGGTTGTCGAGATCGCCCGGAATCACAGCTGCTTCCCGATATTCGCCACCCTCCGCAAGAAATCCATCCAGCACCGCCTGGCACGCAACTCGGGCCGTGAGAAAACCGCCTTCCGGCTCGTAAATTCCCCAATGCACCCCTTGCAGATCGATCTGCGGCCAGCGCGCCGCCATTTCCTGGACCGAGCGTTCCTGGTAAGCGATCCTGGCATCGCGCAGCGACGGCAAGGATTCGCGCTCGAAGTGGTCGTCGCCGGCGGTCACCATCCACAGCACGCCGGTCTGATGCAACAGCTTCAGCTTCCAGCGCTGTTCGTTCTCTTTCCACAATTGCGTGGCCCGCGCCGCCATCTTTGTATAAAGCTGGTTCGGTCCGTAAGTTCCGCGAATCACCCGCGTCTCCCCTCCTGACGACGAGCGCGAATTGCCCGGACCCCATGCGTCCACCAGGGTCACTCGCAAACCTCGGCGCAGCAGATAAAGCGCAGTCCATCCGCCGAAGGCACCCGCCCCGATCACCGCGACATGAGTTTTCGTTTCCGCCTTGATTGGGACACCATCCGCCTGCTTGAGCATATTCGTAAAAGGGAACTTGAGAAAAGCGAGCCCGCCGGCCAGATTACTAGACCCGCCAACGGCCGCACACATCTTCAAAAGCCATCGCCGGGAGAAGTAAGCCATAAATTTATATGAATGAATGAAGCACAAACGTCCCCGCCCGTCCCGCCGCACGGGCGAGTCGCCCGCAACCCGTCGAACTTAAGCCATTAGCATTCTAGACCTGAGAGTGCTAATGCTTGACAGGGGCGGTCGCCGTTCCTAGAATCAAAACTGGAGTATTGTTGGTCTCCTAATCTAAGTTTTTGCATTAAAAGTACTTAATATGCCATCTGGACCCCCGATCGGGGAGCGCGAACGCGAGATTCTGACTGCCATCGTGGAGACTTTTATTGCCACCGGAGATCCGGTGGGGTCGCGCACCCTGGCCCGGTCAAATCGGGAAGGGCTGAGCTCCGCCACCATCCGCAATGTAATGGCGGATCTGGCTGACGCGGGCTACCTGGAGCAGCCCCATACGTCGGCTGGCCGAGTCCCCAGTTCCGAGGCCTATCGCTATTATGTAGAACAACTTACGGGCAATGCCAGTCTATCACCCGAAGACCAGGGCATTATTAAGGATTCGCTGCGAGGGGTTTCCGACGTGCAGGAGTTTATGGAGCGAACCTCTCGCGTGCTCTCCTTAATCTCGCATAATGTTGGGATTACGGTGGCTGTGGGCGGGCCCCGGAATGCGCTTGAACATGTGTACTTTTCCCGGCTGGGCGACCAAAAAGTTCTGGCGGTCCTGGTGACGCGATCGGGTCTGGTCCGGGACCGGGTGCTTCGCCTTGACCTTCCGCAGGCTGACCTGGACGCCGCCGCCCGCTTTATCAACGACAATTTTCGCGGCTGGACCATGGAGGCGATGCGTACTGAGCTGGCGCGCCGGCTGGAACAGGAGCGCAGTGAATACGATCGACTGATGAAATCGGTGGAGCAGCTCTACCGCCAGGGAGCTCTGACAGCCGACGAAAGCGCGCAAGTCGTTTTTGTGGAGGGAGCATCCAATCTGGTGACCGGCGAGCAGGACCGCCAACGCCTGCAGGAGTTATTGCAGACCCTGGAAGAAAAGCAAAAGATCGTTGAGCTGCTGGGCGCGTATCTGGACGCCAAGCAGGAAGCGGTCAGAGTGGTCATCGGTCTGGACGAAGCGCTGCCGTCGATGCGCAATTTTGTGCTTATCGGCGCACCGGCTCGAGTGGGCGACGACGTCATGGGTTCGCTGGCCGTGATCGGACCGACGCGCATCGATTACCAGCACACCATGACGGCGGTTTCTTATATCGCCCGCCTGTTTGACAAGATCCTGAACGAATCCGAGTGAATAACGAATCCGAGTGAATATTGATATGGCAAGAGGAAACGGAAAATCGGAAGTGAAGCCTGTGGAATTGGATCCGGAGCACGAATTACCCGTGGCGGAAGACACCAGCGAGGGTACGAGTGCCTCTGGCAGTTTTGCACCGGACTCTGAGTTCGACAAGCTGAAGAATGAGCGCGACACGTTGCTCGACCGCGTGGCTCGGCTGCAGGCCGAATTCGAGAATGCACGGAAACGCAGCGCTCGCGAGCAGCAGGAGTTCCGCGACTATGCCGTGACCGATGCCTTGAAGGCATTACTGCCAACCCTCGACAGTTTCGAGCGCGCCTTGCACACCAGCGCATCGGACAAGTCGGAGTTTCGCAGCGGAGTCGAACTCATCTACAAGCAGTTGCAGGATGCGCTGGTCAAACTGGGACTGCGCCCAATTCCGGCCAAGGGTGAACCTTTTGATCCTAACCTTCATCAGGCGATTGAAATGGTGGATACTGAGGAAGTCGAGGATCATCATGTACTCGAAGAACTTCAGCGCGGCTACAAGTTGAAAGACCGCCTGCTCCGTCCTTCGATGGTTAGGGTCGCCCGTAACCCCAAACACTGAACTTGGCGATTCAAGAACTGAAAGGATAAGGGAAAGACCATTCTGACCAGCAACGGAAAACGCGACTATTATGAGGTGCTGGGCGTGGCCCGCGCCGCTACCGAACAGGAGATCAAAAGCGCCTACCGCAAGCTGGCGCTGCAGTTCCATCCCGACCGCAATCCCAATAACCCCGATGCGGAAGAAAAGTTCAAAGAGTGCAGCGAAGCCTACGCGGTGCTGGCGGATGTCGAAAAACGCAGCGCCTACGATCGCTTCGGTCACGCCGGCCTGGGGGGAAGTCCGGGGGCTGGTTTCGACGCCACCGATCTGGGCGATATCTTCGGCGACTTCTTCGGCCTGGGAGAAATTTTTGGCGGCGGCACACGCCGGCGCAGCCGCACCCAGCGTGGCGCTGACCTGCGCGAAGACATCAACATGGAATTTGAAGAGGCCGTCTTCGGTACCGAAGCCAAGGTCACGGTGCGGCGTCACGAGACCTGCGAAGAATGCAGAGGGTCAGGGGCTGCACCCGGCAAGGCGCCGATCACCTGCCGTTCCTGCAACGGCCGCGGACAGGTCCGCTACCAGCAGGGTTTCTTCAGTATTGCGCGTACCTGCCCTACCTGCCAGGGCACGGGCAGCGTAGTCACCGATCCCTGCGCCAAGTGCAAAGGGGAAGGCCGGGTGCTGCGGCAGAGAACAGTCGACGCGAAAGTTCCCGCCGGCGTGGAAGATGGAACCCGCATTCGCTTCACGGGATATGGCGAAGGCGGTCTGCACGGCGGTCCGCCGGGCGACCTGTACGTGGTTCTGCATGTAAAGGAACATCCTTTCTTCGATCGCGAAGGCAACGATCTACACTGCGTTATCCCGGTTTCCTTTGCGCAGGCCGCCCTGGGAGCGGAAATTACAGTTCCAACCCTGGAAGGCCAACACGTCTTGAAAGTACCGGACGGGACGCAATCCGGCACCACCCTGCGGATTAAGGGAAAGGGCGTGCCGATACTGAACAGTCACGGCAAAGGCGATCTGTTCGTCGAAATACGGGTACAGACTCCGGGCAAGCTGAACAAACGGCAGCGCGAGTTACTGCTCGAACTCGAAGGCATGACCCGGGTAGAAAACCAGCCCCAACGTCGTACCCTGCTGGGCAAAGTCAAAGACATCTTTGGGTAGTGTCATCCTGAGCGGAGGGGCTGCTTCGCATGGCGAAGCAGTCGACGCAGTAAGCCTGTGCGCTGAGGTTACGAGAGTCTGAGTGAGAGACGCGTTGTCATCCTGAGGAAGAACCCTTCGCTACGCGAAGGGTTCCCGACGAAGGAGCTATGCATTGGCCTTTCGCTCGCAGCGGCTTGATGCTGAATCTTTTGGTACTTCATACGCGCACGTGCAGGGTGGCGACGAAATGCAGAGGTCCTTCGCTTGCTTGCCTCCCGCTGCGCGGGAGGCAGGACTGCGCTCAGGATGACAGAGAAGTGTAGTTTGATTGCAGATTGCCAATGACGACAGCAATTTCTCGATGATCCGCCGCGAGGTAGCGACGCAGTCGAAGGACTCCTGTAAGCCCGTCCGCTGAGGTTACTGGAGTCTGAGTGTTGTCATCCTGAGGAAGCGGAACCCTCCGCTACGCGAAGGGTTCCCGACGAAGGACCTATGCATTGGCCTTTCGCTCGTAGCGGCTTGATGCTGAATCTTTTGGTACTTTATATACGCAAGTGCAGGGTGGCGACGAAATGCACAGGTCCTTCGCTTGCTTGCCT
>JBOGLC010000038.1:0-22057 GCA_050746005.1 Terriglobales bacterium | reverse complement strand
GCATCGGTCACTACTACGGCAAGAATGGCTTTGACGCTCTCACGCATGCGAAGTCGGTCCTGATTTCGCCGCCCGATGTAGCCATCGAGCATTTGTTCCCGCCCTATACGGAGGAGAAAGTAAAAGCGCTCAGCCAATGGTTTGAATACTAAATGGCAAGGTTGAGGGACAAGGAATATGGTTCTAGCGGGAATCAAAGTACTCGATACGCCTCTGGTTCGCGATGCGATTGAGCTGTCGCGGAGTTCGTTAGAGCCGTACCTTTTCAACCACGTGATGCGCTCCTGGCTGTTTGCCATTTTGCTTTCACGAGGCGCCGACCCTGCGCCGGATCCTGAGCTTTTAGCCGTATCCGCCGTACTGCACGATTTGGGTTTGACCGAACGCTACACGGCGGAGAATCGCTTCGAGGTAGACGGTGCCAATGCGGCACGCGCGTTTCTGAAGGGTCGTGGTATCTCGACGCAGCAGACGCAAGTTGTGTGGGATGCCATCGCGCTTCACACGACACCTTCCATTGCTCCTCACAAAGAGCCTGAGGTTGCAATGACCCATCTGGGAATTTCGGTGGATGTCATCGGAATGGGGCTTGATCGAATTCCGCAGGACAAGCAACGCGCGATCCTGACTGAGTTCCCTCGGCTGGCATTTAAGGACCAGTTCAAAGAGTGCCTTTGCAGCGTCGTTCGCAAGAAGCCGGCGACCAGTTTTGACAATGTTCTTCGCGATTTCGGCAGCCGGTACGTCGAGGGGTTCACGGCTCCGAGCTTCGCCGACCTCTTCGCCAACGCACCTTTTCCCGAATAGGAGCTCCCTCGCTGCTACGCAAAGAACGGCCTTGATGCTGCCACCAAAGATGACCCCGATAGGAGCAATAAGATGAAAACGACCACGACAGATCTTGCGACCGCCTCCCGGGAGTTTTTCGCCGCCTATGATGCTCATGATGTCGAAGGCATGATCGCTCTTTGCGCAGAAGGAGCACTGGGACGATACATCCCCTATGGCCGCGAGAGCGTCGTGCCGATTCGTGGCGGCATAGATGTCGTCTGGCGCGCTTTTCCGCAGGCCGTCCCGAATTTTCGAGTCAAAGCAATTGAGATGATTCTCGCCGAAGGAAACACCGTCTTGGTCCAGGCCGAGATGAGCGGGCCCATACCGGCGGAAGTCCCTGGCATTGCAAAGAAGGGAGAGATCGTACACATCCCCACGCTTACATCCTGCGCTTTGATATCCACTGCAAAATCACGCGGCTTGACTGTTATTGGGACAACACCGTCCTGAACAGCATCAAGGCGAGCGCCGTGTAAGCATGCGAATGCCTCTCTAAACAAACGATACTCAATAACAAAAGGAGATCATCGCGATGACAATGACGAGGAGTGACGCGAGCAACATTACCGCACTCACACAATTCATTCAAACGAGGCTGGAGAAATATGCCTATCGTCGCTTCGGAAAAGGGGTCGGCCTGTCGCTCTTATGTCTTCAGCACTTCACCGGAACCCTGGATAATTGGGACCCCGCCGTGACCGATCCCCTAGCTTTGGGACGCGAAGTGATTCTGTTCGAGAGCGCAGGTCTGGGTCGCTCGACGGGACAGGTTCCCGAAACCGTGTCCGGGATGGCAGCGCACGCGCTCGCGTTCGTAGAAGCGCTTGGCCTCAAACGAGTAGACATTCTCGGTTACTCTCTAGGCGGGATGGTCGCGCAGCAGATAGCGCTGGAGCGTCCTTCGCTCGTCCGCAAGATGCTTCTAGTCGGCACCGCTCCCGAGGGCGGCGAAGACATCATGCACATGGAGAAGCCAGAATTGAAGAAGATTACGGACGACCCGAATCTCCCCGGATTGGAAAAGCTGGTGAAACTTTTCTTCGCGCCAAGCGAGTCGAGTCAGGCGGCAGGCGAGGCTTTCGCGGCGCGCCTCGCAGCGCGTAAGCAAGATCGCGAGCCCCTGGCGGGCCTACCGGTTGCCATGGCTCAGATCGCAGCCTTTCGCGCCTGGGAACATATCGGCGGCGAACGCTTCGCCAAACTCAGCAAGATGACTCAGCCGTGTCTCGTCGTGAACGGTGTCTTCGACAATATGATTCCGGTTCGAAATTCCTACATGTTGAGCGAGCACTTGCCGAATGCGATGCTGTTGACCTACCCCGACGCTGGGCATGGTTCGCTTTTTCAGTTTCATAACTCGTTCGTGAGACAAGCGTCGCTATTTCTCGATTCGGAAAACATGGAAAACTAAGGCAGATCAGGCTGCGGAGATGGTGGGTGAGATTCATGAAGAAACAGAAGTAAGAAGTAAAACTGTCAGTTCACTCGAAACTCTAGCTTCCTACAGCGGACCACAGGTGTGAAATCACAGGTGTGAAATTTGGGACGGATTTGCTAAACCGTTGAAAATGTGGTGGCCAGGGACGGAGTTGAACCGCCGACGCCAGCCTTTTCAGGGCTGCGCTCTACCACCTGAGCTACCTGGCCACGTTTGAACTCACAGCTTGTCTGCTGGCGCCGGGCGCGTCGTCGGGCACGCGAGGACTTGGACGGAGTTGCCGGTCAATTCAGGCAGTCAAGATGCTGGAAGCGTTTGGAACAGGCATGATTATAGCAACGGCGCAAGGATCGCTCAAATGGTTGCAGCTCGCTGCGATGCCTGAGGCGACCTCGACTCTGCCATCGCACCCTTGAGAACTGAAAATGCACAATGGTTCGACGCTATCCAGTAGGCGATTTCCCGATAGTCGCCGAGGTCGAACACCGCCAGATCAGCGTCCTTTCCCGGTTCGATGGATCCCTTTCGCTCCTGCAGGCGCAGGGCCCAGGCTCCATTTATAGTCGCCGCTGCAATGGCTTCGGCTGGCGACATCTTCAGATGGGTGCAGGCCAGCGACAGCACAAACGGCATGCTGGGGGTGGGAGACGAGCCCGGATTGTAATCCGTGGCCAGAGCGACCGATGCGCCGCCATCGATCAGTTTGCGGGCGGGCGGATATTTCTCCAGGCCGAGGAAATAATTTGCTCCCGGCACCAGGGTCGCAACCGTGTCGGTTTTGGCCAACTGGCGTATGTCGGTTTCACTCACGTGGTCGAGGTGGTCGAAGGATGCGACGTTGAAGCGTAACAAAGGACGCAGTTCGGACGCGCTCAACTGGCAGACGTGGGCGCGCACTCCCAGGCCGTGTTTTTTCGCCGCATCGAATATCTTTTCTGTGTCTTCCGCGGTGAAGGCGCCGCGATCGGTGAACACGTCCACGAACTGCGCCAGCTTTCGCTTTCCCACCAGGGGGATCATCTGGTTACAGACGATCTCAACATACTCATTCGGCCTGCCCTGAAAATCCCCGGGGACAACATGTGCGCCCAACAAGGTGGCAACGACCGTTCCCGGCCAGCGCATAGCGGCGCTGCCGATGGCTTCCAAAGACTTGATCTCCGAGTCGACGGTCAGTCCGTATCCTGACTTGGCTTCGACGGTGGTCGTGCCCTGCTCGGCCATTTCCAGAAATGCATCGAGCACTTTGTCCGCGAGCATTCTCTTCCCTGCCCGGCGCACGCCTTCGAGGCTCGATCTGATTCCGCCGCCGGCTTCCGCGATCTGTTCGTAGGTCGCGCCGGAAATGCGCTTCTCAAAATCCACCAAACGCGGCGCGACGAATGCGGGATGAGTATGGGAGTCTACGAATCCCGGCAGTACGACCTGGCCGGCGCAATCGATCTCAACAACTTTCTTGCGGTTCTTTCTGATCCAGGGATCGCGCAGCGCGTCTTTGGTTTTGCAGGCGGAGACAATTTTTCCATCCACGCACAGCACTGCGCCGTCGTTGATGATGCCGAGTTCCTGGAGATCGGGCCCCCGGCGCGGACCAGGGTTCCCGGACGAACTGCGCAGAGTCAGCAGTTGCTTGATGTTCACCAGCAGGAGAGCGCGATCAGGTGTTTCGTGGCTCTTTGGAGATTTCACGCCGCGGTTAGTTTAGCAGTGAATGTCCTGAAGGCTGAAGGATCGAATGGCCTGGAGCAGAGGGCTGCTTTCGGAGGTCTACTTTCGGGGAGGCGCGCGTATTTTGATTGCGAGTAGGATATGCAGCGCTCGCCGGGACCATCCGTCTTCTGTTCTCCAGAGAGAAAAGCTTGCCGAGCTAGCTCGGCCTGGACGGGTCGGAGACCCGTCCCTCCACGGTCTGTGCCGATTGCGAGGGCTTACTTACTCATCGGCACCTTTACGTGCTTCTTCCGGGCAAAGTCCTTTGCTTCTTCGTAGCCAGCGTCCACGTGCCGAATCACGCCCATGCCCGGATCTGTGGTCAGCACGCGCTCGATTCGCTTGGCCATCATTTCGGTTCCATCGGCGACCGTCACCTGTCCGGCGTGTAGGGAATAGCCGATGCCCACACCGCCTCCGTTGTGGATCGAAACCCACGACGCTCCGGCCGCCGTGTTGAGCAACGCGTTGAGCAGCGGCCAATCCGCCACTGCGTCGCTGCCGTCTTTCATGTTCTCGGTTTCACGATAGGGCGATGCGACCGATCCACAATCGAGGTGATCGCGGCCGATTACGATCGGCGCCTTGAGCTTGCCTTTTTTCACCAGATCGTTCATGGCCAATCCGAATTGTGCGCGCTCGCCGTATCCCAGCCAGCAGATGCGCGCCGGCAGTCCCTGAAACTTGATTCGTTTGCGAGCCAGATCAATCCAGCGGCGCAGAATACGGTTGTCAGGAAAGAGCTCGAGCACCAACTCATCCGTCACCGCAATATCGGACGGCTCGCCCGACAGCGCCACCCAGCGAAACGGACCGCGCCCCTCGCAGAACAGTGGCCGGATATACGCCGGAACGAAGCCGGGAAAGTCGTATGCATTCTTCACTCCACTTTGGAAGGCGAAGGTACGGATATTATTTCCGTAGTCGAATGTGACCGCGCCCATTTTCTGCAGGCGCAGCATGCCTTCGACATGGCGGGCAATCGAATCCAAAGACCGTTCCTGGTAGGCTTTTGGATCGCGCTGCCGAAGTTCGAGGGCATCCGCCAATGTCATTCCATTGGGCACGTAGCCATTCAGCGGATCGTGCGCCGAGGTCTGGTCGGTAAGGATGTCCGGCAGCACCCCGCGCTCGGCGAGTTCCGGAATAATATCGGCGCAATTCCCCACCAGCCCGACCGAGACATTCTCTTTTTTTCGTACAGCGTTTTTCAGGATGCGCAAGGCTTCGTCGAGGGTTGTGACCATGAAGTCGCAATACCCGGTTTTCAGTCGCTTCTTGATGCGCTCCGCGTCGACATCGATCCCGAGAAAAGCTGCGCCGGTCATGGTCGCGGCCAGCGGTTGGGCGCCGCCCATCCCGCCCATACCGCCGCTGACGATGAGCTTGCCTGCAAGATCGCCGCCGAAATGTTTTTCGCCGGCCGCCGAGAAGGTCTCGAACGTTCCCTGCACAATGCCCTGCGAACCGATGTAGATCCAGGAGCCTGCCGTCATCTGGCCGTACATCATCAGTCCGGCCCGCTCCAGCTCGTTGAATTTTTCCCAATTGGACCAGTGTCCCACCAGGTTGGAGTTTGCGATCAGCACCCGCGGGGCATAGTCGTGAGTTTTGAACACGCCTACCGGCTTGCCCGACTGGACCAGCAGAGTCTCGTCGTTTTCAAGATTCTTGAGCGAGGCCACGATCGCGTGATATGCCTCCCAGCTTCGCGCCGCCCGTCCGGTACCGCCGTAGACCACCAGATCTCGCGGCCGTTCTCCTACTTCCTCGTCAAGGTTATTCATCAACATGCGCATGGCAGCTTCCTGCTGCCAGCCTTTGCATGTGATCTGAGTTCCGCGCGGGGCGCGAATCGGAGAGTAGGTAGAGGCTGTGATTTCGGTTTCGACAGGCATGATCAGATGTTAGTGCCTGGATGAGAACTGTTCAAATCTGGCGTGGCCAGAAGCTGGGGGAAGCCGGGGGACGTCTCCATCACTCGAAGCGGGGACGAGTTACAGTCCGCTCTCTCACCCGTAGGCGTCATGCTGAGCTTGCGAAGCATCTGGCGTGGAGTGCTGCCGCAGGGAGAAGTCTCGCCGCAGCCGAGGCGCTGCCGGCAGACAGCAGGTCCTTCGACTCGTTTTGTCTTCGCAAGCGAAGACAAAGCCTTCGCTCAGGATGACACGGCCGGCGAGCCGCAATTCTTTACCGGGCGTCATGCTGAGCTTGCGAAGCATCTGGCGGGGAGCGGATCCGCGCTGGCAACGTGGAGCTGCGCGCGAGATCCTTCGGGACTAAAGTCCCTCAGGATGACGCCGGTTTGGGGGGAGTCTGAGCTACGAAGTACGAGGTACAAAGCACGAGGTACAAAGTACGAGCTACGAAGTACGAGCTCTGGAAGCCCGTTACCAGCTGCTGTAGGCTGTGCCGTCGCTTGAGATACCACCGGCTCCGCTGTGGACATCGCTGATGCCGGGGTCCTGCTGGTCGACCGACATCACGGAATCTTCCTGGTCCACCGTCCAGGTGCTGTTGCTGCCGGTCATCGGATCGGTCGGAAGCTGCTTGATGTATCCCGCCTGCACCAGGTCGTCGAGCGCCTGCGGCGCCTTTTGTTTGTCCAGCGTGTATTGCGAAATAAGGGAGCGCATCTGGAACAGGTCCTGCCTGAGCACCGACTCCTTGGCCCGCAGAATGGACTGGTTGTAAGCTGGAATCGAGATCGACACCAGGATCAGGATCATGCTGATCACGATCATCAGCTCGATCAGAGTAAAGCCGCGATCCCGCCGGTTTCTCAGTTTTGCCATTACCAGGTCTTGTACTCCGTTCCGTCGAGACCGGTGCCCTGCGCCTTGGTGAACACGTCGAAGACGTTTTGGCCGCCCCAGGAATCTGACTCGGGATCGTCCTGCATGGAACGCATTCCCCAATCCGTGCTGTTGGTCATCGGGTCGGTAGGAATGCGGCGCAGGAAGCGGACCTTCTTGCCCCCTACGTCCACTCCCTTCACCAACGTGTCCAGATCGGGAGGATATCCCTCGGTGCCCACCTTGGTCTGGAAGGCGTTGCGATCGGCTGCCTCCTTGTAGCGGTCGATGGCATCGCGCATTTCCCACAGATCATGGCGCAGATCGCGTTCTTTCTCCCGCTTGATGGCCACCCGCGCCAACGGCACTGCCAGCCCGGTGAGGATCACCAGGATGGCGGTGGCCACGATCAGTTCAATGAGCGTGAACCCGAGGGGGCCGCGTGCGGAGTTGCGTTTCAAGGCGGCGGACTTCATTAGACTATTATCGTCGAAAACGGCCCGGACGTTACTGCACCGTGACGGTAGCCACGGCTCCGGCCACGGGTATGGCTTGCATCGCCGGATCGCGCGCTCCGCCTTTCGAGATGGCGATGGTGGACTGTCCACTCCCTTTGGCCATGAAGGTCAGGGTGACGACTGCGCCCTGCCCGGAGATGCCCGACGATCCCGGCGGCCGGGTCGCGGAAATCTGCAAGGTCCCGGTTGAGTCATCGTCGCGATGCACAATCCCCACGATCTGGCCATCCTGCGACAGCAGTCCTCCATTCGACACGTTCACCACTTGCAGAACCTTGGGATCGTAGCTCACCTGCAAGGGCACGGAATATACGTTCTGCGCTCCGCGCAACAACACGTTCACCGCGAAAGTGGATCCCGGAGCCTGGGTCAAGTTGGCCGGATCGAAGGCAAAGCTGGCCGCGCCGGCGTTCATCTGCGTCGCAGGCTGCGCCGGCGGGACGGAAACCGGGCCCTGCGCGGCCGCCGGAGCTGCTTCGTTCGGCGGCGCCGGAGGCGGCGCCTGACT
Organism: Terriglobales bacterium; assembly: GCA_050746005.1. Classification (GTDB taxonomy): domain Bacteria; phylum Acidobacteriota; class Terriglobia; order Terriglobales; family Acidobacteriaceae; genus JAIQFF01. Next base: position 14,254 of record JBOGLC010000038.1, on the reverse strand, counting down.
GGTGCGCCGCAATTCGATGGCAGAGGCGGTTCCGACTTCCAGGGCCTTCTCATTCAGGTCGGTCACATCCCGCGACCGGATGATGTGCGGAATCAGGGCAAATACAATCTCGTTTTCCTTGTGCTCGACATTGGTCTGCGAGAACAGGTACTTCAGGATCGGAATCTGCGACAGGCCCGGAATGCCACTCAGCGACCGGATATCCTGATCCTCCAGAATTCCACCCAGAATGTTTACTTCGCCTTCCTTCAGGCGAATTTCATGCTCGATCTTGCGCTGCCCGATCACCGGCTGGCTGATGCCGCCAATGTTCGATTGCCCGGTCACGGAAGAAATATCCATCGAGATTTTCAATGTGACTTCGCGTCCGGCATGCACCTTGGGCGTGATGTCAATATTTACGCCGACATCGAGATACTGAAACTGGGTGTTGACCAGGGGATTGATGCCCACGCCGCCGATGCCAGGCTGGAACGAACCGGTCGCCACCGGCACCCGGTCGCCGATCTTGAGCGAGGCTTTCTGCCCGTCTACGGCGCGAATCTGCGGGTTCTGGATCAGCTTGGTGCTGCTATCGCTGAACAGAGCGGTGGCTGTGGCGGGCGGAATGGTGACGGTAAAGTCAGTCGCGTTCAGGTTGCCGATCCGGTTCAGGTTGACCTGGTTCGCGGTCCCTGAAGTGCCGCTGGTGGCGGTACCGGTCGTCGTGCCGGTCGTCGTGTTGATATTGTTCTGCAAGGCTACCGTGGCACTGGTGGGCGGGCTGATTCCCAGGTTGTGGGTTTTATCGCGGCTTACCTGCATGATGGCGACTTCGACGATCACTTCCGGACGCGCCTTGTCCAGATCGCCCACTAATTTTTCCGCCAGCGCAATCTGGTCGGGGGTGCCGCGCACTACCAGCGCGCCCTGCGAAGGCAGGGGCTGGATGCGGGAAATCTCCAGGATCTGCCGCAACGCGTTGACCACATCCTGCAACTCCGTGGGTTGCGACAGGTTGGCAAGGTAAAACGTCTTGATGACGCTCTGTTCAATTTCCTTGCGTTTGGCGGGATTGTCGGAGGCGACAAAGATGGTATTGGGAGTCACGGGCCGCCAGAACGTTTTGGATTCGAGAGCCACGATCTCCAGCGCTTCCTGTTCCGAGACACCATTCAATTCGATTTTGATCCGCCGTGAAGTGTAGTCGGGATCGAACAGGACGTTGAGTCCCGCCAGCTTGCCGATGGTTTCATAAATAATCTTGGTGTCTTCGGTCATCTTGAGCGTAATGGGAACGTTCGAGATGGCGGCCAGATCGACCGGCCCCTGCGCTTCCAGCACCCGTTTTTCCAGTCCGGTCGGGGGCGGCGCGGCCGAACTCGGCGGCGCATTGCCCGCATCATTGATCAGCTTCTGGGTACGACGGATTTCCTGTTGCGCGATGAAACTCGCAGAATCGATTTCCGCGGCTTTCTGGAACTCGGTCAGGGCTTCCTGGAGTTTGCCCGCGTCCCGCAACAATTGCCCGCGATGCACATGCGAGGCGGCGGCCAGGAAGCGGGTGCGTTCGTACGACGCCCGATAGCTCAAGTCCTTGGGCTTCTGCTCATACGCCTGTTTGTAAAAATCAAAGGCGGCTTCATAGTTCTGACGAGCTTCCGCGTCTTTGCCTTTGTTGAATAATGACTTGGCGGAATCGGCGGCGCTGATCGGCAGAGTCACGGCTACGATGAGCAATGCGATTGCTGCCGGGCGCATCAGGCGTGTCTTCACTAGTACCTCGCAGGCAGTCTTCCCTCGGGGACCGGCCAATCGCCCCGGGCTAAACCGCTGAATATGCGCTGATTGAGTAGTAAGCTGGCTGATTATAGCATCGCTCTCCAGCCGTGGAAGTGACCGCTTTGGTAGCAGTTACTCACTAGTCCTAGTCCCAACGGCGTTACCCGATTTGGCCTTGAGCGGGACCTTCCCGGTGGAGCGCTACCAGCGACCTCAATCAACAATCTCTGAACTGCTAGATGCATACAGGGCTAGATGCGTACCAGGCCACGAAAGTCTGCCCGACTGCCGCACGAGCGGGGCGCTCGCGCCTACATTTCATCGAATGAGATAACCTATTGCTGCCATGGCCCGCCCCACGTCGACACATCAGACCAAGCCGAGTCCCGAAAAGAACCCTCGCCGCGACCCTACCGCCGCCGGCCAACGCGATGCCGCCGTCAATCGGGTGGCCGCCCACAACTATTTCCTTTTGGAAAAATTCGAAACCGGAGTGGCCCTTACTGGAACCGAGGTCAAATCGGTCCGCGATGGACGCGCCAATCTCAAAGACGCGTACGGGCTGTTGAAAGATGGCGAACTCTGGCTGCTCAATTGCCACATCGGCCCCTACGATCACGGCAACATTTTCAACCACGCCCCCCTGCGCACCCGCAAGCTCCTGGTCCATAAGGAAGAAATTCGCCGCCTGATCGGCAAGACCCAGCAGAAGGGCCTTACTCTCATTCCCACTCGCATGTACTTTAAAAACGGCAGAGTGAAAATTGAACTTGCGCTGGCCAAAGGTAAGCAGTTATGGGACAAGCGCGAAACCGAACGCCGCCGGACGGCCGACAAAGAAGCACGTGAGGCGGTCAACCGTTCGCGCAAAGGACGATAGGCCGGCAGGCGCCGCGCATGAAAACTTACCGGAACTTGTACCCGGGCTTGAGCTCGCAGCGGTAGACCTTGGTCTGGTCTCGATTTACCCTTGCGTTGCAATCGGCCCAGCTCAGGTAGAGATTCGGTCCAAACGGGAAAGTGATCGTGTCGCCGTTGATCTCGGCCTGAATGCTGACGCCTTCGGCCGACCCGGGCACGGTAAAGTTCAGCGCCTGGCCGAATTTCACCGGATGGGACATCCGCACCATGTCGCTGACCATGGGTCGAAACACCTCAGCTTCCAGCAGAAACGTAGCCGTATCCGACCAGTTGCGGGCCGATACTTTCACTTCGCGGCCGCCCTGCAGATAGTCTTCCGCTTCGATCTTGGTGAACGGGCACGGCCCGGCGATACATGAAGTTCGGGCATTGCGAAATTCGTTGCCTTCGCCGGCGTCCAGCGTTGCCGAGCCGATCGCCGCCTTCCATTGTCCGTCGGGCGAGCAGGGCGGCCGCTTCTGGCAGGGCACGTTGCCCTTGTTCACAACCTCGAAGGTTTTAACCGCGCTGCCCACATTGGCGGTGTTGGTGGTTTTGATCGAATAACGGGCCAGCACGTTCGACACCACAATATCGGGGCGGTTCGCGACATGTTCTTCATGGCGGAGGGGCACCATATGGGCAATGTACAGCTTGTCTCCCACAAATTCTTTCAGGTCCAGCGGTTCGTAATCGGCATGTCGAAACTGGAGGGTGATGGCGCGGCCGATCCAGAATCGGGTCCGCAGCGTGACTGTGAAGGAACCGGAGGCGTCCGACGTGCCGTCTCCGAGCACAACGCCACTCGAGAGCGCCTTGATTTCAACGTCGGCCAGCGGCAGTTCTTTGGTCGGATCGGTGTCCTGCTGGATCACCGCGCCCCGCAGCGTCATGGGCCGGGTGTGGGGATGGGTCAGCAGGATCACGGCAACCATCACCATGGCTGCAATCATTGTCGCCGTCCACATGATCAGCCTGCGTTTCCCCGTCATCCGTTACCTTCCCTGGATATTCTACGATGGCACGGTTGCAGACCCGATTTTTAGTCTCCTCCAATCTTTCGTCAAGGTCTTTAGACTCAGACGGTGTAACCATTCCTGTTACCATGGTTTATGCTCCACCGTCGTTCCTCAGGTCAGGATCGTTTAGATTTGTGAGGTGGATGAGAGGAAGTTTGGCCCTATAATCCGTTCCCGCCGCGAGTTTCTGAGACAGATGGCCGCCCTGGGGATCTGTCTGCCGTCCGCGGATTGGGCACTCGCCTCTTTCTTTTCCCCCGCCCCGGAGCAGCACGCCCGGCCCGCTCCGCCGCCAGTCAAAACTTATCTTTCGCCAGATGACGACCAGTTCCTCGAAGACATTGAGCAGACGATTTTCTGCTACTTCTGGGAGCAGGCCAATCCACTCACCGGACTGGTCAAGGACCGTTGCAATGCGCGCCAGGCATCGACCGATAATGCGGTGGTGGCCAGCATCGCCGCCACCGGCTTCGGGCTCTCCGCCCTCTGTATCGGGGAAAAGCGCGGCTATATTTCGCTGTCTGACGCGCGCACGCGAGTCCTGAATTCGTTGCGTTTTTTATGGAAGACGCTCCCCCATCATCGCGGATTTTTTTATCACTTCGCCAATGTCAATACCGGCGAAAGACTGTGGGATTCGGAAATCTCTTCGGTGGATACCGCGATTCTGCTGTGCGGCATCCTGTGTTGCCGGCAACACTTCGAGAATTCGGAGATTCGCCAGTTGTGCCGCGACATCTTCGACCGCGTGGACTGGACCTGGCTCTCGGAAGACACCAATCTGTTGCCTCACGGATGGCTCCCCGAAGTGGGATTTCTGCCTTATCGCTGGGACTACTACAGTGAACTGATGATGATGTATCTGCTGGGCATGGGATCCTCTTCCCATCCCCTCAAAGCAGAAACCTGGGACGCCTGGAAGCGAAACGTATTTGAATATGACGGGCTGCGTTATATCGGTTCTTTCGCGCCCCTGTTCGTGCACCAGTATTCCCAGGCCTGGTTCGATTTCCGGGGCAAGCGCGACCGCTATGCGGATTATTTTCAGAACTCCACGATTGCCACCGATGTCCATCGCCGTTTCTGCATTGAACTGGGAAAGCAGTTCCCCGACTACAGCGACGATCTGTGGGGCATCACCGCTTCCGACTCGGACAAAGGTTATGTAGTCTGGGGCGGCCCCCCGGCCATGGGTCCCATCGATGGGACTGTGGTCCCCAGCGCGCCCGGCGGTTCCCTGCCGTTTCTGCCCCAGCCAGTCATGCGCGTGCTGCGCAACATCAGGACGCATTACCCCGCGGCCTGGAGCACCTACGGATTCGTGAATGCTTTTAATCCACTGAAGAACTGGTATGACCCCGACGTGATAGCCATCGACACCGGAATCACATTGCTGATGGCGGAGAACGCTCGTACCGGCTTTGTCTGGGATACTTTCATGAAAAATCCGGAGGCGGCTCGAGGCATGCAACGCGCCGGATTCAAGACCTATCAGCCAGCTGGAAATAAACCCGGACTGCCGTCCACCGCCGGCAGTCCAGGTCATGCGGTTGCAGATTCACCCACCAGCTAGAGGTTTGGCTTGGTCACCTCGTGCTCTGGGGCGTTGGAGCTATCGGCCGGGGCCGTCGAGGCAACTGCCGGGACGGGGGCCGCTGTCTCGGGCATGACGGCAGGCTGAAGCGTCACTGTGGCCAGAATCTTTTCCAACCTGGCGAACACCTTTTCACGATCGACCGGCGTGATTTCTTCCACGTTGCGGTCGCTGTCGGTTCCGATTCCCAGGGCAAATTCATAACAGGACCCGTTTCCGAAGAGGTGATAGTACTTTGCATTGCCTTGCTTCATCATGGCTCCGCCGGGGTTTTCCATCTCCTCGAATTCGATAGCGCCAATCTTTACCTGCTCGATCTTCGCCGGGGACATGTCTGCTGCCGCGCCGGCCTCAGGAAGCGCGAATTGTGAGCATGCTTCCGAAGTCATTCCCGGATTCACGCTGACGTTGACCGAGGCAGATTTGAAATCCGTTCCAGGATAAGAGTTGCCGGGCATCTCCAAAGCTGCCAGGGTCACTCCGCCAGAGTGCACAAAATTCATCTCATGCGCTTCAGCGGTGGCGGAAGCCGTATTTAGCTGGTAATTTCGCGGGAATTTGAACGAGAGTCCGTATTCCCGATTGACGTAAGCGAGAGTTGCCGCGCGGTGCTTCTTCGCTCTTGTCTTCGGCGGCGCCGGTATAGGCCCCGGAACTGAAGCCGTGACGGCGGGGGTTGAAACCGGCGGCTGAAGGGGTTGCGGCTGTGCCGCGACCGGATTGCTGCTGCGGGAACAGCTGCCGATAACGATCACGGCGGCGAACATGGCGAGCGCGCCCAGCGCCCCCACGGTCTGGTTTTTCATCGATCCACCTTCGGGTTCTGCCGCTGTCTTTTGCTGCGGGTTGCTGGACGGCCTGCCGGACAAGTTGAGTTGCGTCATATATTCCTCCTGGGTCACTGCCCGCCAGAACAGATCGCACCCAGTCAGCCATCCCAGAAGACACTGATCAGGCAAGGGTTGCGAGAGGCTGGAAATTCGCAGACTGTGGGTCGCAACGCACACTGTGGCCGAAGACCCACACTGCATGGTCATCTGGAGCGGAGAGCGGAACTCGCTTGCGAGTCCCTTCGCGGAGTCGAAAGACCCGCTGTGTCTGCATCATGAAACCGTCCACCGAGAAAATTCACTGCCCCGGACAGTCCAGACTCACTTCCGGCCAGATTCACTTCCGGCATCAAGCAGGTCCCTCGACCGCGCTCGGGATGACAGAGTGGGGGTTCATCAGGCGTATCATGAGCCACCAAACAGGTAGAAAATATGCTCAGGTTCCCATCGTAAGAAACCGGACCTGTCAGAGGCCACACCATCAAGACCATAAACCTCAAAACCGGGATGCCGACTGTTGCTGAAGCCCTGCAACGCCTGAACCGCGAAATCGCGGTCGGACGCCAGGCTGGAGACCGAGTCATAAAGCTCATCCACGGCTACGGATCGAGCGGAGCCGGGGGCGACATTCGCATCGCTGCACAAAAACATCTGATCGAGATGGCTGGCCGTGGCGAGATTCGCGCCTGCATTTTTGGCGAGAGCTGGTCAAAATCGGACGAGCAGGCGTGGGCCCTGATCAAGGCCCACCCTGAAATGAAGCAGGACACCGATCTGGGCAAGCGAAACCGGGGAATCACGATTGTTGTGTTTTGATTTCCTGTTAGTGGCCCGCTTTGAATTGTCTCTCCCTTGCTTATGCCTTACTCAGGCGAGGCATCATCCTGAGGGACTTCAGTCCCGAAGAGCCTGCCTGAAGTCGAAGGGATCCGGCGTGCAGCGGATGTGCGCCTGGACCGCTATTGCATCTTCACGCCAGATCCTTCGCAAGCTCAGGATGACGCTGGCATTGCGAGGAAAGAGTTCAAACTGCCGTTTTCCCATCCGCCGCTTGCCTAATTCCCTTCCCGCCGACGATACTGGAATCACACAATCATGAAAACTACTCTTTCCCTTGCCCCTCCAGCCGAAGTAGAAACCGAGTGCCTGGTCGCGATCGTGCTCGACAAATCCGAGAAGAATCGCAATGGCAGTAACAAAGACCGTCCGGGCCATGACCGCATCGAAAAAGACAAGCCGCAACTTTCGATCGAGACCTCGGACGCCGCGGTCAAAGATGCCGCCGCCGACGTGATTGCCGGGGGAGAAGTGACCGGCAAGCCTTTTGAAATTACGCTGCTTCATCGCCCGGCAAAACTGAAGGCCAGACGGCTGTTGCTTCTGGGAGGCGGGAAGGCCAGGAACTTTTCCGCCTTCGATCTCCGCCGCCTGGCAGGAGCCGCGGTGCGAACGCTCAAATCAAAGGGTCTGCGCAGCTTCGCATTTGTCGCGCCAGAGGCCGGACTGAAAGCTGAAGATGCGGTGAAAGCCGTGGTTGAAGGGGCATTTGTCGGCAACTTCGATCCGGACTATTACAAGAGCGATCGCAAAGACCAGAAAATCGACGGGCTTACCATAGTCGCCAGGGGCGATCAGGCGAGGCTGCAGCAGGCGGTCAGCGATGCCGGCATCATCGGCGAGTCGCAGAATTTTATTCGCGACCTGGTCAACGAACCTTCCAATCGCATGACTCCTACCATCCTTGCCGATCGGGCAAAGAAAATGGCGGCCGAAGTCGGATTGAAGTGCGATGTCTACGGCGCCGACAAAATCAAAGAAATGAAGATGGGCGCTTTCTGGAGCGTCGCCCAGGGTTCCGACGAGCCACCCACACTGATCGTTCTGCGTTATGAGCCTGCAGGCGCTCCGGATAAACCGGTGCTGGGACTGGTCGGCAAAGGCATCACCTTCGACACCGGAGGCATTTCCATCAAGCCCAGCGACGGCATGGAAAAAATGAAATACGACATGGCCGGAGGCGCCACCATGATCGGCGCCATGCGGGCCTTTGCTCTGCTGAAGCCCAGGTTGAAAATCACGGCCATCATTCTGGCCACGGAAAATATGCCCTCGGGCAAGGCGCAGAAACCGGGCGACGTGCAGATCGCCATGTCCGGCAAATCGATAGAGATCATCAATACCGACGCCGAAGGCCGCCTGGTGCTGGCCGACGGTCTCTACTACGCACGCCAGCTGGGCTGCACCCATCTGATTGACGCCGCCACGCTCACGGGCGCAGTGGTGGTCGCGCTGGGCTCCATCAACGCCGGAATCTTTGCCAACGACGACGCCATGTACGACCGCTTCAGCCAGGCCCTCGACAAAGCGGGTGAAAAAATGTGGCGCATGCCGCTCGATGACGAGTACAAGGAAATCATCCGTTCCAACATCGCCGACATCGTCAACTCCGGCGGACGCTGGGGAGGCGCCATCACGGCTGCGATGTTTTTAAAGGAGTTCGCCGAAGATACTCCCTGGCTCCACCTTGATATCGCCGGCACCGCATGGACTGAAGAACAAAAGCCCTGGATCGCCAAAGGCCCATCTGGAATCGCACTGCGCAGCCTGGTGGAATTTGCCCGGGACTTTGCCGATTCGCCAACGGGTTAGCGGGTGGGAGAGCATCCCGTGTGCCCTCGGCCGCATCTTAAGCGGATCGATGGACGCTCGGGTCCATGCTCTCACTTTGCAATCAGGAGGCTTTCCATGAAGGCTCTATTTCTGGTGGGGCTTGCGGTGCTGATCCTGGGAGTGCTTTCATTTTTTGTGGCAGTTCCTCACTCCGAAAATCACGGCATCAAAGCAGGCGACGTGAATATCGGGGTTCAGACTCATGACAGCCAAAAAGTGTCCCCCGCCATCAGCGCTGTTCTGCTGGTGGTCGGAGCCGGCCTTATGATCGCGGGCCGCGGCAGGAGCTAGCCGCAGCGCGGTGATCATTTGCCGCCTTACCCGTCTCTGATTCTGACGGAGGAGGCGGCATGCGATTTCGGAACCGGGCGACTGTGCTGTTCTTTTCCTCTCTGCACCTCTCCTGGCACTCCTCTCTTCACACTGAGCGTGCTCTTCGCCCAATCGCCTGAGGGAGGACTCCACATCCCGACGGCAGGTCGCATCTCGATCGCACCACGCTTAGGCCGCTGCGGGGCGGTCGGGTGCATCAGGCGATTGAAATTTCACGCGATGCCGGCAAGACCTGCGAAATAGTTTTTAATGCGGACTACCGGCGATCAAGATGACTCAGCCAGATTTGGATCGTTAAATCGAAGGCCCCGATCTCGAATCGGGGCCTTTGACTTCACTTCGATACTCTGTTCAAAGACAGCGTTTAGTGGTGATCGTCATGGTCCCAGTCTCGCTCGGTATGCCACTGGTGGTCGTGGCCGTTCCACCATCCGTGATAAGCGTTCCAGCAGCGTTCACGCTCGGCGTTCAAGTCCCGCCGACGCTCCTCCGCCTGGTGGCTGCGTTCTCCGTGCCTGCGAATCGCTTGGTCGAGTTTTGACTCCGCGCGCTCAATCTGGTGCTGGCATTTTGCGTGGTCGTCCGCATAGGCCTGGGGAACGGTTATCAATGTAGCCGTGCCTAAAGCCGCCGATATCACTGACGTTACTGCGAGTGCCTTAAGGCGTCGTAGTTTCACGCAGCCCTCCTGTCTGATTTGTAAACCGCGGCATTTTGATTGGAAATCCCGCCTTAAAGTTGCCCATCCGCTTCAATTACCGGGCAGGCAACCTCCATCTTGGTTGGACACGGATAGGGTTTAATTTCTCGCAGAAACGGCCGGGGGTCCGAGAAAAGCGAACGGGCGCGGACGCCCGTTCTCCATATTGTTTTGTTATTGTCGCTGCAAGCCCGCGGCTGGAAGCCAGAAGCGCCGCTCTTCAGTTGATGTCGAACTGCTCCTGATGCAACGCCGGATCGCTCTTCACGATCACTGTCTTCTTGGTCATCTCTTCCATCTCGATCAGGGCGCGGCCGTTGTTAGACTTGAGCGCCTTGGCGACATCGGGATTCACGCGCAGCATCACATCCGCGTGCTCCAGATGCTTCGCGATCTTGCGCATCTCGAGATAGATTTCGTTGCACACCGTGGTCACAGATTTCACGAAGCCGGTGGATTGGCAATAGGGACACGGCGTCCCGATGGTCCGCTCGAGCGACTGCTTCACCCGTTTACGGGTGATGGCCACCAGTCCGAAGTCGTTAAACTGCAGAACTTTTGATGGCGCCCGGTCGCCGCGCAGCGCCTCTTCCAGCGCCTGCATCACTTTCTGCCGGTTGCGGCGCTCATCCATATCGATGAAATCGATGATGATGATTCCGCCCAGGTCGCGCAGCCGGATCTGGCGCACGATTTCCTTGATCGCGTCCACGTTGGTCTTGACGATCGTGTCTTCGAGCCGCGTCGTCTTGCCCACGTACTTGCCGGTGTTGACGTCGATCGCGACCAGCGCTTCGGTCTGGTTAATGACAATGTAGCCGCCGCTCTTCAGCCAGACCTTCGACTTGAGGGCTTTGTTGATCTCCTCGCTCAGGCCGAATTGCTCGTAGAGCGGGGTTTCCTTGGTGTACAGCTTCACCCGCTTGACCAGCGCGGGCTGGAAGCGATTGGCGAAGCGCAGAATGCGCTCGTACTCCTCATCACTGTCCACCCAGATGGCGGAGAAGTCGGAGGTGACCTGGTCGCGCAGCACGCGCTCGACTACGTTGAGGTCGTGATAGATCAGGGTGGGCCCCTTGCCGGCGTCCGCCCGTGATTTGATCTCAGCCCACAGACCTTTGAGGAAGCGGATGTCGGCCCGGAGATCCTCTTCCGCAGCGTTCATGGCTGCGGTGCGGACGATAAATCCGCCGTGCCCGTTCTCGCGCTCGCTCTGAATGATGCGCTTCAGCCGCTGGCGCTCGTCTTCGGAAGCGATCTTGCGTGACACGCCGGTGTGATTCACGGTCGGCATGTACACAAGGAAGCGGCCGGGCAGAGCAATGTGACTGGTGATGCGCGCGCCCTTCTTGCCGATCGGTTCCTTGGCAATCTGCACCAGAATTTCCTGGCCTTCCTTGAGCAGGTCGGTGATCAGCGGCATATTCTGCTGCTGGTTGCTGCGGGAGCGGCGACCTCCACCACCTCCGCGGCGGCCGCCGCGCTGCGGCCGGCGATCGTATCCCGGACGCGGCGCGCGCTGCGTATAACCAGCGGTCCCAGCGGGGGCGCGAACCTCGGCGCGAGCTTCGGTGATGCCGACTCCACCGGCTTCAGCAGCCAGCACCGCTTCGGCTTCCGCCTGGGCCTGATCGAGTTCCGCTTCGTCTTCCGCTTCTTCGTCGACCTCGTCGGCTGCCGCTACATCAACCACTTCCGAGGAAACCGCCTCCGGGGAAAAGGGCACGTCTCCCGCGATGGCGGGATCGGCGGAAGCCGCAATTTCCTGCGTATGCTGCTCTTGCTCGCCGGCCGCATGAGTCTCTTCTTCGAGTTCCTCGAAGGCCGCATCTTCGTCCAATTCTTCGACGTAGTGGGCCAGATCGGCTTCTTCCTCTTCGATCTCTTCTTCCTCCGCCCTGCCGGAGACAGCGAGGGGCGGATCGAGTTGCTGGGCTGCAAGGGGCAAGCTGTCGTCACTCTGGTCGCGGGTTTCATCCGCATCTTCTTCGTCTGCCACTTCACCGCCAAACACCGCGGCCACATTCATCTGGTGAAGACGCCGCTGTTCCCGGTCCCGAGCGCTCTCGGAATCGTCGCCATGCGCCCGGCGTGAATCCGCCGAGGTCTCCTCTTCGGACTCTGGTTCAGCTGCCGTGGGAAAAGGCGCCGCATCAGAAGTTGAAGCCGTGCGTGAAGCAAAGATGGGTTCATCGTCGGCAAAAACCTGAGCAATCGGCGGGGTCGCCTGTTCGTGAGCCGAATCCGCCTCCTGCTCGCTCGGGGCGGCAGGCCGGGTCCGCGCCATGCGTTGGTACTTGGAAATGGATTCTCCAGGCAGGATGATGGGCTGATAACCCGGTGGCGGCCCGTATTCGGAACGCTCGGGCCGTTCTGTTCTGGCTGGCCGTTCCGATCGTTCAAATCGTGCCGGGCGTTCCGAGGATTCAGCGCGCTCCGGCCGTCCCGTCCGTTCCGGGCGGGGAGTCTCCGGCGGCGTTTCCGCGGCCGGATGGGCGAACTTGGATTCCGGCAAGCGCTCCCCACGGCGTCCCCGGCGACGGCGACGGCCGCGAAAGCCTCCGCGACTGTCGCGGGACTCGCCCGAAGCAGCAGACTCACGATTGTCGGTTCCCGCTTCCGAGCGTTCCTGGGATTCAGATTCAGCCGGAACCTCGGCGGCCAGGCTTTCGCCGGCATGGCCCTCAGCCTGAGCCTGCGGCTGGTAGCGCTCCGGTGCAGGTTGGTGGGTCGGAACCTCATCGAGGTCCTCGGAATCTTCCAACTCCATGAAGTCGGAAACATAGAGGAAGGCGTCGCGTTCCAGGCCAATGTCAACAAAAGCGGATTGCATTCCGGGAAGAACGCGGGTCACGCGTCCTTTGTAGATGGAACCTGCCAGGGTGTATTCGTTTTCGCGTTCGAGGTAAATTTCAGCGAGGAGATCGTCTTCGACCATCCCCACCTTGGTTTCGTGGGGCGTGGAAGAGACAAATAATTCTTTCGTCATGCAAACTCCGGTCCCAGGCCGCCAGGCGGCCCCGGGATCACCGGATGGAAGGCAGGAAAAGACCGGGAGGATCAAGCGCTGCGATGGCCGCCCTGGACAAGGGACAGCCCCGGCCCCGGAGTTCTCTCCGTGACCGAATCCGTTGCGTAAGCTTAGGAATCTTTTGCACTTATCGCTTTGCGCTTCGCCAGGTTTGTGACCGCTCTCTCAACTCGGAGGGGGCCGTTACCGGCCTGGCAGCGCCTTTGCTTGATCCTGCCCGGCTCTAACTGCTTTTCTAGCCGGCGTGTGCCCTCTTTACGCGAGGGCGATCGTAATTAATCTTGTGTTCCGCGCGGATGGCAAGCGCGGGCTAACCCCCTGCCATTCCTCATTCCTGCTTCAGTTCACGAAACGGCGCATGCGGACATTCATCACAATGCCCAACGCCAGAAACATAAACAGGACGGAAGACCCGCCATAACTCATCAGCGGCAAGGGTATTCCGGTGACCGGCATAAAGCCGACCACCATGCCGACATTGACCAGGATATGGAAGCTAAGCACGGCCACCACACCCATCACCACGAACGTGCCAGCGCGGTCGGGCGCCGTTTGCGCGTTCTGGGTCAATCGCATCAGCACTACAAAGTATAACAGCATTACCGCCAGGGCACCTACAAAACCATGTTCCTCGGCGAAGGCGGCGAAGATAAAGTCGGTCTGCGGGACGGGCAGAAATGCCAAATGGGTTTGTGAACCCTCCGAATTCCCCCATATGCCGCCAGATCCGACAGCGATCAGCGACTGGTTGACCTGGTAGCCGGAACCCTGACTGTCGGCTTCCGGATTCATAAAGCTGGTCAGACGATCCCGCTGGTACGGCTTCAGGGTATGCCACGCCAGAGGCAAAAGCAGCGCAACCGCGATGGTCACAATCGCTGCCTGCTTGAAGCGGACCCCGCCCAGAAACAGCCCGACGATCGCGATGGGCAGGTAGGTGAGGCTGGTCCCCAGGTCGGGCTGCCGCAGCACCATGAGCATGGGTACGAGCACAATCGCACCCGCCTTGAAGAAATCCGGCCAGGTGAGATCCCGCTGGTGCAGATCGGCGAAATACTTGGCTACCGCCAGAATCAGGATCAGTTTTACCCACTCCGACGGCTGAAAATGCGCCCCTCCCGGCATCTTGATCCAGCGCCGGGCCACCAGGTACTTCTGTCCGAATAGCATGACGCCCATCAGGGAGACGATGGCGGCAATATAGAGCCAGTGCACCCGGTCGAGCAGCTTCTGGTAGTTCACCAGGCTGACCAGGAACATGCCGATGACTCCACCGGCGATCCAGTAAATCTGCCGGATATGCGCCCCGGCAAACTTGGTATGCGAGGTGGCGCTGCGAATCTCCATCACCCCCAGGCCGCAGATCATCAGCACAAAGATGAAGAGCAGCCAGTCGAAATCGCGAAATGAAATGTA
>JBOGLC010000037.1:0-65428 GCA_050746005.1 Terriglobales bacterium | reverse complement strand
CTACGCCTGGTTGCCGGTCAGTGCAGAAGTACCTTATGCGGCAGCAGATAAGTGAATCCGGCAAACACTTCCCACCGTGTAGACGTACTCGTGAGTCCACCATTGAAACCGCAATCGAGCACGAGGTTTTTCCGCACGTTGTAGTTCAGCGCCCACAGGTTGCCGACGGCATTGCTTCGGAGAAAAGGCTGAGTGAAATGCCATATTTCTCCAGAGATTCCGAATTCCTTCCCGAGTGAGTGTGAAACCGAGAGCGTCTGCCCGAACTGGGCGCGGTGAATCGCGCCGTCGATGACTTCGTTGAAGAGATAATTGGTGTCGTAGTGAAAGCCTTTTACGTCCGCGCTGGCAAGAAGGAGCATTGAGTTTCTGGAGCTGCCAAAATCGAGGTCAGGTGTGCCTCCATTGTAAACTCGGCGGAAATAACTCAACGCAATTGTCGGCTGTACGCCTTCCCCCTGATGGACAACCCCTTGCACTCCCAGAGACACGTCTCCCGTTCCATTTGCAGCTTGGTTTTCAGCGCGGGAATGGGCAAATGGTCCTGCCCCGGCTAGCAATTCGATCCGGCGCCATACGGAAAACTTCACCACCTCATTGAGACTCGACTGTGAAGAGAACTCGGGAGAGCGCCACGCACCCAAGAATCCGCTTTCAAATTGAAGGTAGCCGACCGGTGTGAGGGTTGCGGGCGTGGAGACAGTTGGTCTGCCGGGGTTCGCTGTGGGTTCCTCAGGCCGGGGCACGTCCTCCGGTCCTTCTGGCGTCCCGGCACCCTGCTGCGCTGACGCGGCAATCGCGACGCCCAGAAACAATGGCAGTAGTAGTACTGACAAGTTCCAAATCATCGCTCTTCCGTGGAAAAACGTCATTTCGCCCTGAGAAGAAGAACTGGCACACTGATATTGTGCTGCACCCGGCTGGCTGTATTGCCAAGAAATATGTCGGCAAGGAAGCGGTGTCCATGTGTGCTCATCGCCACCAGGTCGCAGCCCTTCTGCCGGATCCATTTGATAATTTCGTTCACTGGCTCGCCATATGCCAGTTCGGCCTCCGTAGGAATGCCCATGGATTGAAACTCCGATCGGACCTTTTCCAGATACGCTGTGTCCTCGCCGATTTCGGGACTGACTGCGTCCGGGCCATAGGTTCTAGCCGCCCATCCATCGGCCACGTGCAGCAGCACCAAACGGCTTCGCGCGAGCGTCGCGAGTTGCTTGATATGTTCGATAATCGCCCGGTCAGTTGCCGTGCCATCCAACGTCACGAGAATGGTTTGGTACATGGCTATTCCGTTTCTGCCGGCTTATGCGCCGATGATGACCTGCCATGCGGCTTTGAGCGAGTCCGGCAGGCCATAGAGGTCCATCGCGGTGATCAGAATGGCGCTGGCCCAGCCGGCAATCAGCAAAAACCATCCGTTCTTCCAGGCCCCCATGCGCTTGCGGGAACTGGTGAAGTGCAGCAGCGGAAACATGGCGAACGGAAGCTGCAGCGCCAGCACAACCTGGCTAAGCGTCAGCAGATCGGTAACGCTGCTTTCGCCGCGCAGGCCGATAATCAATACTGCCGGCAGGATGGCCAGTGAGCGGGTGATGAGCCGCCGCACCCAGGGTTTGATTCGCCAGTGCATGAAGCCTTCCATCACCACTTGCCCGGCCAGCGTGCCGGTGATGGTGCTGCTCTGGCCACTTGCCAGGAGCGCAACCGCAAACAGTGTGCTCGCTGCGGCCGTCCCCAATAACGGCGCCAGCGTCAAGTAAGCGACCCGAATCCAGTCACTCTCGGGGCTGAAGCTGACCACGTGCCCGCCTGATACGGTCACGCTTTCCTTGCCAAAGAACACCGTCGCCGCGAGCACCAGAATCGCCGCGTTGACGAAAAAGGCAACGGTCAGAGCCGCGGCTGAGTCAATGGTGTTAAAGCGGATCGCGCGCCGAATGGACGGTTCGTCCTTCTGCAGCTGGCGGCTCTGCACGAGGGCCGAGTGCAAGTACAGGTTATGCGGCATTACGGTCGCGCCGATGATGCCGACGGCCACGTATAACATCCCGGTATGACCAAAGTGCGGGGAAACCAGAGCCCGCCCCATCTCCAGAAAACTGGGGTGGGTCTGGGGGAGAACGAAAATCTCGATGAAGTAGCACACCCCGATTGTCGCTATCAGCAGTAGAACCACCGCCTCGATGGTGCGCATTCCAAGCCCTTGCAAGGCCAGGAGCAGCAGTACGTCCAGGCCGGTAATAATGACTGCCCAGAGCAGCGGGATATGAAACAGCAAGTTGAGGGCTACGGCACTCCCCAGCACCTCCGCCAGATCACATGCGCCAATTGCCACTTCACTCATCAGCCAGTTGGGCCAACGAGTCCACCCGGGATACCAGTCACGGCAACATTGGGCCAGATCCCTGCCGGTCACCACCCCCAATCGCGCCGAAATCACCTGCATGAAGATGGCTATCAGGCTGGCCACCCCAACCACCCACAACAGTCCGTATTTGAACTGAGCGCCGGCTTGCAGGTCGGTGCCCCAGTTGCCAGGGTCCATGTAGCCGACACTGACCAGAATTGCCGGTCCGACAAAAGCCCGCCACTGTTCCCAGAAGCCGGCCCCATGGTGCGGCACTTCGACGGTACTGTGCATCCCCTCCAACGACAAGTGGCTGCCGTGTGGAACCTTCGTCTCCATCCGTCCCTCTGCGTTCACTTAGCGCAAGTATATTATCACAGATTAACCACAGTTAACTAACGCCTGGGAGCTGGAGCTGGAGAAGAGGACACCCAGATTTTCTCTGCCGCCGGGCTGCCCAGAACAATGGCGCCAGCGGAGGTGCCGATGGAGAGAGTTTGGTCGTAGTTACGCTCACGCAGGTACAGCTCGCTTCCTGGCCTGATGCCTCGTTTATCAAGCAATTCACCCAACTTCGAATCCCGCTCGTAAACACTG
This sequence comes from Terriglobales bacterium, assembly GCA_050746005.1. Classification (GTDB taxonomy): domain Bacteria; phylum Acidobacteriota; class Terriglobia; order Terriglobales; family Acidobacteriaceae; genus JAIQFF01. Next base: position 62,481 of record JBOGLC010000037.1, on the reverse strand, counting down.
GCCACGATGTAACTCTGGCCCGGTTCCGCTTCCGACAGTAGCCTGTGCCCACGACTGCTCTTGCGTGCGGGACCATCGAAGGTCGGGAAATTGCCGTGAGGACAGGCTCCGCCTCGCCCAAGCTTTTTGACCAGCAACAACTCGAAATCCGCCGAGACCGCATGTTCAAGCTGTTCGGCTTCATCGTGGGTCCGGTACCAGGGCATTTCGAATACTTCATTCAGCATCCGTTCAATCAGGTGATGGCGAATGGCGGTGCGCTTCGCAATGCGTCGGCCAGTGTCGGTCAACCGCACCCGTCGGTCCTTTCGCACCTCCACCAGGCCATCCCGCTTCAGTCGACGCAACGCCGTCGTCACCGCTGGCGGGGTCACTTTGAGCCACTCGGCGAGCGTCGCCGAGATGACGCTTTCGCCTTCGCTCTCGGCTTCGAAAATCGCTTTCAGATAGTTTTCTTTGGAAACCGTGATCATCGCCAGGCGCGATTATAGCTGGCCGGGGCACCTCTGGATAATGCGTCGCCCAAACGCCTGGACCGCCACTGCACGGAAAGTCTGCTAACCGTAGATGTGGGCCGCCTGATCACTCTGGCGATTGTTCCCGGATGACGTTAGGACTCTATCGGAAGTGCTCCGCAGAGATGGTGTGAGAGTAGAGGCTAAAGAGTTGTGGCGGAGCAGTTCGGATAGAGCCGTGAGTCTGTTTCGACCTAATAGTAATCGTGCGAAAAGGGTCGCGAAAGTACCTTGCCATAAGTGTCATTATTTCAACGTTGCAGCCCGAGATCCAAGGACGAGTCAAAACCACACGATTGCCACACGCTGGGGGCTTTGTGGAGGCCAGGTAGAGACACGGGATACCGTCTCAAAGATAAGAAGTACTTAATCAAAACGTATGGACAAAAACTAGGTAAGGCGACCGTGACCGGATATTGCATTCGGTTTAGAGCTCTAAAGGATATAAACATCGATACGCTTGGAGCGGCGATACGGTATGGGCTTGCAGCTCAGAATGAAAAAGGCAAGCTGAGGAAATAATTCCACTGTTAAAGGCAAGCAGTTATCGAAGTAAAGGCGCACCAGTATGCGGCCCCTGTAGCCCTAACCCGCGCCACAAAGCCTTTCTCTATAAAACGGTCTCCCGCAAGAGTCGTGCGGCTCCGTGTCAGCACTCCATGCCTTTCTCTGTTTGCCGTTGCCAACTGCGGAAGCATCACGGGCAAACCGGAAACACCAAAAACGACTATTCGGCCGCGAGTCAGATTATCGCTTTTTCGAATTTGACTATCCTTGGACATCTGACACAGAGTTCGCGCACAAAATCGAGTTGAAGGGATCGATGTCTATCCAGTGCTCCGGGTCAACCACCGGAATAGTTCGTGCCTGTCACCCACCGGCAACATCCATTGCTGCAAAAGGTTGTCTGCCACTCATGTAGACTCGACGTGCAATTTCAATCCATAATTAATCGTTTAAATGGGGGCGACAACGTGATGATTTCCGGTTCTGACCCACGAATCTCATGTCGCATTTGGCTGTGTGCCATTGTTGCGGCGCTCGGGCTGGTAGCGGTGTCCATGCACTTTCCTAGGCGCGTCCATGCACAAACGGCTCAGACACAGACGGCTCAGGCGCAAACGCCTCATCGACCGCGTCGGGAGGAGCTCCCGGCAGATTCAGTTGCAAAGGTAGGCACGCTGGATTCGGTCGCCACGGTCCACGTTGACGTTACGCCTGAGCACGTACTGAATACAATCTATCCCGACACCGCGACGGGCGCGTGGATGGACGACCTGAGTAAGGCACAGGTGGACAACTTGAGCAGGCCCGAGGTGATTCAGGGCGTCAAGAACTTGGGTTGGGGTTCCATCACCATGCGCAACAACAGCGAGTTGCGCCTTTCAGCGTGGCACTGGAACGAGAACGGCACATGGAGCGATCCCGCGACGAAGAGCGGCTATTACGTCGGCAGCGCTGATTTGGGCGAATCAATCCACTACGGCTACTCGTATTCGTTGCCTCACCGCGACTTCATGACCAGCGGCGATTCACCCCTGGTTGCCGGTTTTCAAGGTTACTGGAAGAGCAATCCTTACCTAACCAGCCACTTCACGAGCGAGAGCGATACGCTGCACCCGCAATGGGTGGTAATCGATATGGGCACCGCTCGCGCAGTCAATGCGATCCATATCCAATGGGTAAATCCGTATGCCGTGGTTTATGTAGTGCAGTACTGGATCGGCGATAACAACGCAATGGACTGGGACATGGGACCAAACGGCATGTGGAAAGCGTTCTCATCGGGCGCGGTGTTGAACGGGAGCGGCGGGGATGTCCGTTTGAAGCTTTCGGATGACCCTGTCACGACGCGTTTCGTCCTCGTGTTGATGTCGAAATCCTCCGGAACTTGCGATACGCATGGGTCGCAGGATATTCGAAACTGCGTCGGCTACGCTCTTCAGACACTATCGGCCGGTACGATCGATGCTGAGGGGAAATACGCGGTTGTTTATCCAGCTAACGGAGTAGAACCCGGACCTGGGCCGCCGCCACATCACGAGGGCGCTGGAGACCAGGAAGTCATCGCCGGCTCGGAGGCAGACTTGGCTGGATCGTTTTTCGCTTCTTCCATCGATCCCTGGCACCAGGCTGACAATCTGATCACCGGAGGCGGCGATCAATACAACGGAATGGACAACTTCTTTACCAGTGGATTGACCATGGGCCATCCGGCGCTGGTTGCATGTGCGGCCATTTATGACACTCCCGAAGACTGCGCCAATGAGGTCTCCTACATTCACAAGCGTGGATATCCAGTAGTCGGAATTGAAGTTGGGGAAGAATGCGACGGCAAGCACATGACGCCTGAAGATTATGGCGCCATCTACATTCAAGTGGCGGATGCGGTTCACAAGCTAACACCCGGCGCAAAATTGGGCGGCCCAATTTTCGAAGGCGTCGATAAAGACATCACCCTCTGGCCCGACGATCAGGGACGCACTTCCTGGCTGGAGCGATTCGTCGACTACCTCAAGGCTCACGGGCACCTCAAAGACCTCGCTTTCATGTCGTTCGAACACTACCCGTTCATGATCAATGGATTCACTCCGCCGAACGACTGGGCGACCCTTTACATGGAGCCCGGCACCATGAAGCATGTCCTGCACATGTGGCGTCAGGACGGCGTCCCGGCGGACGTGCCGCTGATTATTTCCGAGAGTGGAATCGTAGCGGGACGAAGCGGACCGGGCTACCTGGGCGTGACTGGCCGCTCCATCTGGGAGTGCGATGCTTTTGGGACATTCTTTGAACACGGCGGCACGGCGTTCTATCGCCCGGCAATCAATAATGGCGCTGCTGGTCACGGAAGTCTCAGCCCCGAGGGTGGCGCGGATGGCGGTGGGGCCTATGGCACGCCTGCATACACTCCCTATTCGTCCGCGCACATCATTAATTTCGAATGGTTGCAGCACGAGGGGGGAGCTAACAAGATTTTCCCCGCTTCGGCCGACCTTAAGGACGCTGCCGATCGGACGGTGGTTACCTCGTATGCTGTCAAACGTCCCGACGGGAACTGGTCGTTAATGCTTATTAACCACGACTTGAACGCGGCCCACCCGGTTCATCTCGTCATCGATGATGCCAAACACGTCAGCCATCTGTTCCTCGGATCTGTAGCTCTTGTGCAGTATTGCAACACTCCTTCTGACGATAAGAACATCACGATTGCCGCCACGCCCGATGGCATGTACACACTCCCGGCGGGGTCGATCACCGTGATTCGCGGAAAGCTGCGGTAGTTCAGCGATCTATTGTTCCCGATCCTGCCGGCGACTCTTTGAACGAGTGCTGCGACAGAGACCTCCACAACGGACAAACCGGAGGGTAGCGAAGAACGACTGATCGGCCGTAAGCCGGAAAGTGAGCTTGTCAATCTGCCAAGGCCGTTAAACATCGGGCACTCTATTCGAAGGCAGACCCTACAAGGTCTTCTCGAGGTGTGAGAGCAGGCCCGACTTCCGATCCTTGCCTCCGTTCAGTGGAACGTCTTGCACGTGCGCTTCGACCTGAACCGGGAAACTCGAGGTCGTCGCTACTCTCGCCGGCCAGTGCATCACTCTGAAAATCACCAGACAGAAGGTCAACAGAACGACGACAGCCGTTGCCGGGAACACCTTCAGCTTCTTGCGATTTTGGACAGCGAGAGTTGTCTCAGGAACGTTTCCATTTGCCGGTCCCAGAGGCGCTACGAGACGATACCCTCGCTTAGGAATCGTCTGGATGAATCTTGGCTGCCGAGGATTGTCTCCAAACGTTCGCCGCAGCTCGGAGATCGAGCGGGCAAGAACGTCATCTGTAACGAACGCGTCCGCCCACACAGTGCTAAGAATTGATTCTTTGGGAACAGGCTCGCCAGGCCTTGAGGCAAGGCATAGCAAGACTTCCATCACTTTCGGCTCTAGACGAACAGCAGTACCGTTCGAGGAGACAGTGTTCAGCTTGGGTTGGACCAACCACGTCCCGACAAGGAAGTCGCCATTCAAAACTACCCTCCCAGGCGCGCAAATCCCAAGAATTATAAATCAGCAAGGCAAGCGCCCAACTACAAACCAGCCCTTCACCAAGAGACCTTACCAAAAGGTCAGTCAGTCTTCAGGACACTCGTGGTGCACGGCCTAACCGGACAGGAAATGGGGACCCTCGAATCCGGTCCGCCGTTTTCGTCGGATGGGAACTGGCCCAGTATTGCGCTTTGAAACCGCGCCTCCTGTCGAACCAACGGTACCTGCACATCCCATTTTTGCCCTCTTTCACCAAAAAATTGGGCACCATCGAAACCGTTGATATACCCCATGCTGACGATAGTGCCTGGTGTGCTAACGGCCATTGAAACCTCAAAACCGGAATCGGGTTTCGCTTTCTTGCTGATTCTCTCAAATTGTCAGGAAGGACGGCGGGTTTGAACTCTTCTCTCCCAGAATCCCGTCTCTTATTGCCGTAAGGAAACCTTGCGAAGAATCCGCGGCCTGACTCTGCGCGGCGCGTTCCCGGGCGGTAGCCGGACGACCTAGACAACGCTTTTATTTGCGCGTGTCTGGCGTGTAATGAGCCTGTAAATACTTGATGATCAGCACGGCGGAGGCATCGGGGATCGGAGCGCCGAATGTCTTGCGCATCTTGGTAACTTCGGCCTCCCACGTGGCCGCGGGCAGCGGCGGCTGCATGGTGATGTAGCGGGTGCTGTGGCACAGGCTGCAGAAACCCTCGGTTTCGGAGCGGCCTTCTCCTTCCGCCAGCTCAGGTGTATAGAGCGGATATGCGGAGACCTGGTAGACGGAATCGTCGGAGAGTGCAACGGGAGGGGACTGCTGCATCTGGCCACGCGTGCCGGGCTCGTAATTCCCCTGTTCAACCTGGGCAAGAAGTAGTCCCGCGGCTAGGGCAAGCACGACCCAGCCGAAAAGCAACCCGAAGTAGCGTTTTACCAATCGCACGGGAGACCTCCTCTCACTCAGTGGCGCCGACGAAGTAGTTTTGCCGCTCGATTCGGTTCCACAGATAGCCTCCGGGATTCCAAACAGGTTGGTCGGGCTGTACGTTTCCCCTGCTGTCGGAAGCACGCACAGCCAGTGTGTAGTGGCCGGGCGTCTTTGGCACCCAGGTGAATTCCCATGTTCGGAAGGAATACGCCCCAAAGTCCTCGCCCAGCCTCGCGGGTTGCCACGTTTTCAGTCCATCGGCCGAGACGTCCACCTTTGCCGCACCACCATAGCCGCTGAAGGCGATGCCCCGTACCTGTACGGGCATTCCCGCGGGAAGTTTAGCATCTCCGTCAGGGGAAATGAGAAACGACCGCACGGGCATGCGATTGGCCGGAATCATTTTCACGATTCCGGCCTTCACGTCGTCCGGAGTTGTATCTCCTCGCGCCGTGTCCGGGATGCGATAGGCGGTCTTCATCCAGAAGTTGTCATCCGTTTTATCCAGAATGCGGATCCAAGTTAGGCATTTCATCCAGTAGGTTGCGAAATAGCCGGGCACGACCAGCCGGACGGGGAATCCGTTGAGCATCGGCAACGGCTCCCCATTCATCGAGTACGCGACAACGCAGTCATCGAGGACAGGGTTGGACAGATCCAGCGACTTCATGAAGAAGTGGGAACCATAACCGTCAGGTCCGCCACCGCTCTCAAGCCCCTGAAACTGGACCTGCAACGAACCGTTCTTCGGGGCGGCGGCGTGCAGAAGATCGCGCAACCGAACGCCAGTCCATCGCGCATTTCCCATGGCTCCATTGCCCCACTGGCCTCCGGGCACGCGCGGCTGCAGGCGGCTGCGGCTGTTGCCGGTGCATTGATTCACTGCAGCGATGCTTTGGGCTGGGAATTTGCGGACCAGGTCGGCGAAGCTGTACGAAATCGGCCTGGCGACATTTCCCTCGACATGCAGCCGCCAACTCTTCAAATCCACTGCATTCGGAATTCCTTCCAGATGCCAGCGAACGTAAAACGCGTGATTCGGAGTGAAGGCCGTTTGGAAGTAGGACCGGGGCGTTTCCAGTTGAACCCCACGGTCCGTGAGCAGAAGCAGAGGCCCTTTCTGAGGCTCGGAAACCCAGGGTCCAACAGAATTCCAATAGGGGTTTACGTTAGGGCCGGTGAATGAAGGCATCGCAGAGGATTCTTGCGCAGCCTCCGAGCGCGGCGCGACGACACCGAACGCCAGAGTGCCTCCAGCGGCGCCCAGAAAGCCGAGGAGAGAACGACGAGAGAGAAGAAAACGATTGGTTGGGGTACCTATGCGCATCGAAGAAACCCATCCTGAAGTGTCAATACATCGAGCGCATTATACAAGCCTGCAACCTACTCGCGCTGGATGAAGAGCACGACTGTGCCAGATGCGATGAACGACGAAATCCGATTCGTATGGAAAACAGGATCCAAGCCCTCTCTATATGGCCTGTGGCGCTTGAAGAAAACTAATGCCAGACACATCTGCCTCGTCGAGAGTGAAAGTGAAAGAGTTGCCTCGGGCGACGGAAACAGGTAACCGCCAGAACGTGGCAGGAATGGAAGTACCGCCGTGAAAGTGGAGGAGCTCAAGCCAGCTTGCGGCAGTGTCGAAGGCCCAGAACCAGAGCAGGAACGCTTCTGGCCTCAACCCGTGGGCAAAACGGTCCGAATATCTCGCCGGACAGCTCTCAAACAATGATCCCCAGCCCTGCCGGCTGTGGGGAAGCCATATAAAGGTATTCTCTTCCCGCCAGTTTAAGATTCAGCCTCTCACTGGCCAGTACCGCTTACAAACACGGTCTGCGGAGTGTTGTTCGCGTCGTCGTTGACCGAAAATTTCGCCTTCCTCGCGCCTGTGGCAGTGGGTTTAAACGTAATTGCGATGGTGCAGCTGGCACCACCGCCAGCCAGCGTCGCCGGGCTAATCGGGCAATTGCTAGTCTGATCGAAGTCGTTCGCATTGGTTCCCGACTTTGAGATGCTGGTAATGGTCAGCGGCGCACTCTGGTTGTTGCTGAGCACAGCCGTCATGGAAGGGCTGGTCGTGTTCACGGTGACGCTTCCAAAGTTCAAGCTGCTTGGCGATACGCTGGCCGGGGCCATGGTCGGGACAACGCCAGCCGTACCGACGTAAAAGCCCGTCCAGTTTCCGGCTCCACCACCGCTGCCGCCGGGGGTGAGGAACTGCTTGTAGTTTTCTGGTGTTCCCGCGGAATCCGAATTATCCACCGGATTCACGCCCAGGATGTTGTTATTCGAGGCGTTGCTATAGATCGTGCTGAACGAGCTGTACACGGCCGCGGCCCATTGCCATTGGAACGTGACACCCGGGGTATCGGTAGCAAACGCCGCTGACCAAGTGGCATTCTGAATGCCGCTGGGGAAGTTCATCGGCACCGGGAACGTCACTCCATCCAGGAATGTATGGACGGTGCTGCCGCCTGCCACCATGGACCTCGGCACCAGCATCTGCCAGCGGCTATTGATGCTATCCCAGCTCGTACTCGCGGAAGTGGCAGTCGGCGAGAAAGTAATCACCGCGTTGGGTACGGGCAGGTTGTAATTCGTGCTGTTCGCAGTGAATTTGATGCTCGCGTTGGTTACGAACAATTTTGCGGTGGCATTCGACGGCAGCCCTTGCACATTCACAGCCGCGCTGTTGAACCAAATGTAGTTGCCCCCGGCAATGAAAGGCAGGCTGCGGTCATAATGCACTGCGGTGCCGCCACTGATGGCGATCGTATTTCCGACAATCGCGCCGTAGAAATGCGATCCGCCAGAGATGGTAATTGGCGAACTCGGCGCATAGACGACGGCGAAGTTACCCGCGCCTCCGCTAAGTTTCGTCGAGCGTGAGCCGCCATAGTAGAACTGCAGCTTGCCTGGGGTCCCGCTGGCGTTCGACATGCTTCCGCCGCTCAAATCCAGAGCGATGGCTCCAGAACTCAGGCCAACTCCGGCGATGTTGACAACCACAGACCCGGAATCCACCACGAGAGTGGCGTTGCCGGAAAGGGTCAGACTGTTCATGTTGTACGTTCCTATACTTACGTGAACCGTGGTGCCGCCCGTGACGCTCAGGTTTCCGTACTGGCCGGGAGCGAGAATCACGTTCTTGCTTCCGTTGTTGGTGCAACCAGAAATGGTCCCGCAGGAACCGGATATGCTCTGGTTCGTTGTTGGCGGCATCGGAGTCGGCGCCGCCGGGGACGCGTAAATCACCGGCAGCGGCAGCTGCATCAGGCCGCCCGTGACCTGCGCGCCCCCGTTGCTGCTGAGGCCGGTCGGATTACTGGTGCTGCAATTGCCGGTCTTAGTAGTTGGCACCGATGCCGACCCGTAGATCGTCACGTTGCTTCCATTGAGGGTCAAATTGCCATTGGTACCCACGTTGCCGCCGCTGTTCTGGTGCGACGAGCTGTAACCTAGGCCGGAATCAAAGCTGTCCACACTGCTGTTTCCGCTCACCGTGAGCGAGCCGCAACCGTTAGCAGTGGCGAAGATGCCATAGGAGAACAGCGCGCCGACGCTGTTGATGGAGCTGGTGCCGGCGCCGGTCAGCAAGACCTGTTGAACACTGGACGGAATGTTCCTGTCGTTATCGGTGATGTTGATGATCGCGGTGGCGACACCGGTGTCCAACGGTTTGAAAACAGCAGCAAGATTGCAGTTGGCATTGACCGCAAGGCCGCCTGCTCCGACCGTGCGGCAGTCAGTTCCCGTGCTCGGCGTCACGAATGCAAAGTAGCTGGCGTTCGTGCCGGTGATGCTGAAACTGCTGAACAGCAGTGGCGCGGTGCCGAGGTTTGAAACCGTAACCATTGCGGGACTACTGGTCGAGCCTGCCTGCGTGTTACCAAATGAAAGGCTGGTCGAATTGAGGCTGACCACCGGCGCCGGAATGACGGTTTGACTGACGCTGGTGCCGCTCGATTGGAAGTTTACGGAATCCGCCACGTAGCAGGCCAAGACTGAATAGGTTCCTGGCTGCAAGGTCGCGATGCTAAAGGACGCCTGGCCATTTTGATCGACTGCCACAGCCGGCGAGCTGAAAACAGTGCTAGTCCCTAGGTTCGAGCAGCTAGCGCCGCTCGACGCGTTGTAGAAAGCTACGCCACCCGTCGGTAGTATCGCCAACATATATTGGTTCTTTACTGTCGCGGTAAATGTTACCGGCTGCGTGTAGTTCGACGGATTCGGCAAGTCGGCAAGGGTTGTGGTCGTCACATCCGCGCTTATGGTGTCGATCAACATGCCCGTCTGACTGTTGTAGTTGCCTGTCGCATCGTCGAACGTCCAGGAGTCGGTATAGACGGCTGCATTCATATGGACGGATGTGCTCAGATCGAGGCCGGCGAGACCTTCGCCCTTCACGCCCGTGGCCGAACCAGAGGCTGTGTGCGTGCTGCCGTCGTAGAAGAGGGTGTAGCCAGTAACGACCACGACTGCATTGGCCCGGGCAATGGCATCGTGCGCCGTGCCACTCGCAGGCTTGTAGTTATTGTTGCCAGCAAAGCTCCAGCTGTCCGCCAGATAATCGCCGGCATTAGTGTGCGTGGTCGCGCTGAGGTTTAGCAGGACGCTCAAGTCGGCCGGGATCGGACTCTCAACGCCGTGAGCTGAGCCGGTTGCGGTATGCGGATTGCCGTCGTACGTTGTGCCGTAGGGCGTCACAGAGATCACCGCATCAGCCTTGTTGATGACGTCCGTGACACTGCTGTTGGCATTGTTGTAGTTGCCAGTTACATCCGTGAAGGTCCAGGGATCGACGGTGGTTCCGGCGTAGGTGTGGATTGTCCCGGTGAGATCGAGGCCGGCGAGACTTTCGCCCAGCACTCCTTTCGCGGTTCCAGTGGCCGTGTGCGCGCTTGCGTCGTAAATCACATTGTACGGAGTGACGACGATATTGGCAGTCGCCTTATCGATGTGGTCGTGGACCGCGGCACTCGCGGGATTGTAGTTGTTGTTACCGGCAAAGCTCCAGCTGTCTGCCGGATAATCGCCCGCACCAGTGTGGGTCGTTCCGGTGAGATTCAGCAGGGCGCTCAAGTCGGCCGGCGTTGGGCTTTCTACACCGGTGGCGCTTCCAGTCGCCGTGTGCGAGTTACCGTCGTAGGTCACGCTGTACGAAGTAACCACGATATTGGCTGTCGCTTTATCGATGTGGTCATGAACCGTGCCGCTGGTCGAGTTGTAGTTGACGTTTCCATCGAAAGTCCAACTCTCAGCCGCATAGTCCCCGGCGTAAGTGTGGGTCGTGCCCCCTAGATGCAGCAGGCTGCTCAAGTCGGACGGTGTCGGAATCTCCACCCCATGGGCGGTGCCGGTTGCAGTGTGTGGATTGCCGTCATACGTGATGCTATAAGGCGTGACGGCTATCACCGCATCCGCTTTGTTGATAATCAGCGGCGCCGATGCGCTCTGCTTTGGGTTGTAGTTGGCATCGCCGGCATAACGCGCGGCCACTGAATACGTTCCTGCGTTCACGGGTGGCGAGGACAACACAACTGGCGTCGAGTCTTTGTAGGCCACGTTTACCGGGGTCAGGTCCTCTCCTTTAACGCCCGTCGCTTTCCCCGAGCCTCCATGCGGATTGCCGTCATAGGTGAACGTCCCGCCCATCGCGGTGACGATCGGGTCGGCCCTGTTGATGACGTCGGTGACGGTGCCGGTAGCGTTGTAGTAGTTGCCGGTTGCGTCGGTAAACGTCCAGGTGTCGGGGGTAGTCCCGGCATTGGTGTGCGTCGTCCCGCTCAGGTCAAGGCCGGCGGCGAGGTTTTCGCCCAGCACTCCGGTGGCGGTTCCGGTCGCGGTATGCGGATCGCCGTCGTACGTGACGTTGTACGGGGTAACCACGATGGTCGCCGTCGCCTTCTTAATGACGTCCTGAACTGTGCCCGTCGCGTCCTTGTAGTTACCGGTCACATCCGTGAACGTCCAGGTATCGGTGAACGTTCCGGCGCTGGTGTGCGTCGTTCCGCTCAGGTCGAGGCCAGCCAGGGTTTCGCCGAGGACGCCCTTGGCGGTTCCGGTCGCAGTGTGCGCGCCGCCGTCATAGGTAAAGTTATACGGGGTAACTGAGATAGTGGCGTTGGCTTTGCCTATGGCGTCGGTGACAGTGCCGGTCGCGTCGCTGTAATTGCCGGTTGCGTCGGTATATGTCCAGGTATCGGTGTACGTGCCGGCGTTAGTGTGGGTCGTTCCCGTGAGGTTCAGCCCTGCACTCAGATCAACTGCTCCTACACCCGTAGCCGTTCCAGTCGCCGTGTGTGCGCTGGCATCGTAGGTAATGTCGTAGGGCGTGACCGTGATATCCGCTGCAGCCCTGTTCACATTGATCTGGACGCTCTTGCTGGCGGGCGTGAGGTTGGTTGTGTCAGTCGCAGTGAACGTAACTGACAGCGTCTGTGGGTTAGGACTTGCATTCAGCACGGTTGCAGCGGCCGGAGTGTATGCATACGCACCAGCCGGAAGCGGTTGACGGAAAATCTGTACTTCGTCAATCAGGCCCGTGAAAGGCTGGGCAGTGACAGAGCTGAAGCCGACAGTCAAATCGCCCGTATTGTTTGCGGGCGCTGCCGTCAAAGTCTTCTTGCCTTGCGAAATACCGTCCACAAACAGTTCCATCGTCAGGCCACCGTCCCAGGTGCCGGTGATGAAGTGGAAGTTGCCGTCGAGAACATCGACGCTGGACGTGACCTTGTGCGAAGTCGTGCCTTCGCCGATGGCGAAGTCAAGATAGCCATTGGTGTTATCGACCTGGAATGCCCATCCCGTGTTGCTGCCCGAGTCGTACGATTTGTCCAGAATAGATTCGGGGCCGTTGGCGTTATGGCTGCCCTGCACCCAGAATGCCGCGGTGAAGCCTGACGCATTGAGGTCATAGCCGGAGTTGGCGCCAATAGTAACGCCATCGCCCGCGCCGGCGAAGCTGAAGGCCTGCCCGATCTTACCTGCGGGGAAGGTCACGCCGGTTGGAATTCCGTTGTTGGCGCCGGCCGAGTCATTTGCGTCGCCATCGCCTTTCCACCAGCCCGTCAGAGCGGACGCAGGGGGAAGCGCGATTGCATTTAGCTGCGTATTGCCTAATGCCGTGCCATAGGTGATGTCGGCCGGATTCTCCCAAACGATGCTTGGTGTAGCCGGGAGTACGTTGATTTGCACCGAAGCCGAGGCGGTGGCGAAATCCACCGTGTCGGTTGGTATGAAAGCGACTGACAGGATCTGTCCATTCCCCGCATTCAGTACCGTCCCGGCCGCTGGCGAATAAACAAAGGCGCCGAGCACCGAAGCCGTCGCAGTTAACTGCGCCGCGCCGAGAGGCGTGCCGTAGGTGATGTCCGCCGGATTCGCCCATGAAATGGTTGGCGTCACCTGCAGGATCACCTCGGTTCCGCTGATTGGAGTGGCACTGTAATTCTGATTCGAGAGGCTCGCGACCACGGCGTAGCTGCCTGCGCTGGTGGGCGGGGCGGGTGAGCCGTTGTAGGTAATTGCGACCCCGTTCAGGCCGAGAGGAGAGGTCGTCACCGTCACCGGTTGTGGATTCCCGTCGTAAGTGAAAGTCAGCGTGCCAAAACTCAGAGTCGCCTGCGCCTGGCTGACCAGCAGGGAGCCGCTTGCACTGCTGGCGTTGAAGTTATTCTGGGCCGCATAGGTCGCCGCCAGAGCATAGGTCCCTGCATTGGGCTGAGTGATGGTGAAAGTGGCCGAACCGCTCACCAGGGTCTGGCTGATGGGAGCGCCGCCATTTACAGAGAGAGTTACGTTACCGAACGGCGTGCCCGCAGAAACATACTGCGGTGTAACCGTGACTGTAACCAGGCCATCCGCCCCGAAGGTAATCGGGGGAGCCGAGATCGAGGTCGTAGTGTCCGCCGACTTCACCACTTGCGCCACGCCGTTGGAAGTGCTCCCGCTGATGTTGCCATCGCCCCCATAAATTGCGGTGATGTTGTGCGTCCCTACGGAAAGCACGGACGTCTGCAGTTGTGCGCTGAAGACTCCGCCATTGTTGACGAGGGTTACCGGGCTCCCGAGGTTTACTCCACCATTCTGGAACTGCACGCTGCCGGTGGGGACACCCGACGCAGCCGTGACGCTAGCGGTGAGAGTCACTTGCTGACCGGAGAATGACGGATTCGGTGAGGTTAGGAGCGCGGTTGTGCTCGTGGCCTTGTTGACCGTCAGACTCGTCGCATTATTAATTGCGTTGCTGAAATTGGTGTCGCCTGGGTAGCTGTAAGTCACGATGTAAGGCGTAATCGAAGCGGGAATGGCATGGGTATCGAACACAGCAGAAAAGGTGCCGTTGGCCCCGATCGTCGCCGGCATTGTCACACTGTTGATGCTGATGTTGACGGTCTCGCCGCTGGGTGGGAACAAGCTGCCGGCTGCGATGGTACCGCTCAGAGTCACCGAAGACGTTCCAAAGGTGATGGTGTGGGAAGCCAGGCCAGTGAACGCGGTCGAGGCCTTGTTCACGGTCAGCGTGGTGGTGTTATCCGTGGCGGTTGTGCTGTTCGCGTCGCTACTGTAGCTATAGGTGATCGTGTAGGGCGTGGTTGATGCGGGGATGGTGGAAGTGTTGAAAGTGGTTGAAAAATTATTCGGATTCCCGTTCAACATGATTCCCGACACCACGACCCCATTGATGGTGATCGTGACAGTGCCTTGCATCATCGCGAAGCCGTTCAGCCGGCCGCTCAGATTGATCGAAGGAGTTCCAAACGCAAGAGACTGCGAAGCGGTGAGACCGGAAAACGTTGGCGTAATCTTGTTCACGGTCAAAGTAAAGCTCTGGGTCGCGTTTGTGCCTACTCCGTTGCTTGCCGTGATGGTGATCGGATATGTGCCAACTGTGCCTAACGCCGGAGTTCCGTTGAGCACACCAGCCGAGGTCAAAGTCACGCCGCTGGGGAGGGCACCGGTCTCAGTGAAAGTGGGCACGGGGAAGCCGGTAGCCGTCACGGTGAACGATCCCGGCGTTTCGACGCTCAATGCGGCGTTGTTGGCGCTCGTGATCGCCGGCGGTTGGCCCACCGTCAGTGTGAAACTCTGGGTCGCGTTGGGCAGAACGCCGTTGCTGGCGGTGAGGGTGATCGGGAAGTTGCCCGTTACAGTCGCTGTGCCGCTCAGCACGCCCGCGGCGCTAAGGGTGACGCCGTTGGGGAGCGCTCCCGTTTCGCTGAAGGTTGGCGCCGGGAAGCCTGTGGCCATTACCGTGAAGGATCCCGCCTGGTTGACGATGAAGCCGGCACTGTTAGCGCTGGTGACGGCCGGTGCCTGGTTTACCGTCAGCGTGAAGCTCTGGGTCGCGTTGGGCGAAATTCCGTTCGAGGCGGTGATGGTGATGGGGTACGTGCCGCCCGTGTTCGCCGCTGGAGTTCCGCTTAGCAGCCCGGTAGTGGTATTAAGGGTCACGCCGCCAGGGAGAGGTCCGGTTTCGCTGAAGGTTGGCGCCGGGAAACCGCTGGCGGTTACCGTGAAGGAGCCCGCTGTACCTACTGTGAACGTGGTGCTGTTGGCGCTGGTGATCGTTGGCGCTTGATTCACATTGTGTGACACGCCTGCGGACGTGCTGGCGGCGAAGTTGCCATCAGTCGCGTAGCTGGCGGTAAAGGTCTTGGCGCCGGAGGTGGTCGCGGTCAATTGGCAGGTTCCTGCGGCGACTGTGCCCACGCAAGTGTCACCCGTGCCGTCGCTCACGGTCACGTTTCCCGTGGCAGTGCCGCTGGCGGGAGAATTCGCGGTCACCGTAAAGTTCACCGTGATCGGCTGGTTTACGAGCGAGGGGTTCGGCGTGTGGGCCGTGATGGTGGTTGTGGTCGCAGCGGTGGTGACGGTATGCGGTGTTGCGGGAGTTGAGGCACTGAGTGTGAAGTTCGTGTCGCCAGGGTAACTCGCGGTCAGGGACTTCGCGCCAGCCGTCGTAAACGTAATGGAGCAGGTGCCGGTAGCGACGCTGGCCGAACAACTCTGTGTTCCGTCGCTTACGGTAACAGTGCCCGTGGGTGTGCCGCTGCCGGGCGTAACTGCGGCGACCGTGAAGTTGATGATGACAAGCTGTCCGACCACGGACGGATCGGGGCTATCGCTTGTAATGGTTGTGGTGGTGCTGGCTGTGTTCACCGTCTGCGCCAGCGCCGCGGACGTGCTGCCCGTGAAGTTGGCGTCTGCGTTGTAAGTGGCAGTGATCGAGTGACTGCCGACTGCCAGTGTGGCGCTGGTCAAGGTCGCCACGCCCGATCCGTTCAATGTCCCGGTGCCAATCGTCGTGGCTCCGTCCGTGAAAGTTACCGTGCCGGTGGGTGTGCCCGCTCCGGGGCCAACCGCAGCTACTGTTGCAGTGAATGTCAGTGACTGCCCAAATACGGACGGATTCGGCCCGGTCGTGCGCGCAACGGTTGTGGTCGTGCTGGCCTGGTTCACCGCCTGCGAGACGGTGTTCGAGGTGCTGGTGCCGAAAAGGACAGTTCCAGCGTAGGACGCAGTGAGGCTGTGCGACCCAGCGGTCAGAGTCGAGATTGCCAGCGTCGCCACGCCGGACCCGTTCAGGGCACCGGTACCCAGCGTTGTCGCGCCGTCTTTAAAGGTGACACTCCCTGTCGGCTTCGTCGGACCGGTTACCTGGGCGACTGTCGCGGTAAGGGTTATGGTTTGGCCGAAGGTGGACGGGTTCAGCGAGCTGGTGAGCGTGGTCGCGGTACTCTCCACTACAGCCAGCGTGGCTGCATCTTGAAGCGTGCTGTTTCCCTGACAGCTAGAGCCTCCTACGCTACTGCGGGTACCGGTTGCGGTGATCGTGTAAGGGCCAGGGGGAGTGGCTCCTCCGCCAGTCGCAGTTGTGGTGAGGTGCACCGTCGAGGTCTTTGTATCTCCGTTAATTCCGCTGACTGAAGCTGGGCTAGGGGCGCCGCTAGCTCCGGTTGGTAATCCAGCGATCGACAGATTTACCGTGCATGAAGCTCCGTTGCCCCCGAAAAGAACGGTGATTGTGTAGTCTGCTGCGCCGCCCGGAGCGACCGTGACAGTGCCTGGGGTTAGGGTCAAACTGCCGGGGTTCGAATCCGTGAACGCGTTCTGCGCCTGCGACCCCGACTGTAATCCCACCGCAGTCAAATAAAATTGAATATTGAGATCATGATCATCCGTAACAAAGCTGCTGTCGGAAATATTCCCGTTCGCGTCCGCGGTAACGTTATAGGGTCCGTGCGTATCAAGCAGTGGTGATTCCACCAGCGTCAACGTAACCGTCTCGCCCGGGCGCCAGCCGCTGCCCGTGATGGTAACTACCGAACCCGGAGGATAGTCGGCTGCATCCGTCTGCACCGTGGAGAATCCGTACAGCTCCGTGCTGGCGAGATTCGTGCCGCCAGCCGCCAGGAATCGGCCATCCCAACCCAGCGCGCTTCCGGTCATGCCGGGACGGGCCACGCTCATCGCGCCCGTAGTCTGGAAAGTGTCGCTCCAGGGGAGATAAAGCTCAGCGGAACTCAGATCGGCGCCGCCCGAAGTTCCACCCACGATCAGAATGGAATTGTTTTTGGGCAGCAGGAAGGCGTGGTGTCCGCTGCGCGGGACAGCGAGATTCGAGGCTGATACATTGAATGCGCCGGTGACCGGATCAAAAACTTCGGCGGAAGCGAGGTCCACAGCTCCGGAGGTGTTATAACCGCTGCTTCCGCCGATCACCGCAACTTTGCCATCGAGTGTGGTCGTGGCTGTGGCCGCCATGCGCGGCGTGGAAAGATTGGGCCCAGCCGAGACTGTGCCCGCACTGGGATCGTAGATGTCCACCGTGGCCAGGGCGCTCGTGCCGTCCGCCGTGCCGCCTATCAGCACTACCCGGCCATCGCTCAGGGTGGCGGCTGCATGATTCATTCTCGGCAAGCTCATCGCGCCGGCGCTGGTGAACGCGCCGCTCGCGGGATCGAAAATTTCCAGGCTGGAAATGGCATTGCCCGCGGAATCGTGTCCCCCGGCGAGCAGCACGCGGCCATCGGAAAGAGACGATGCGGAATGACCGGCGCGTGCGTCCAGCATGGTGCCCGCAACCGTCCATGAGTCGGAGCCGGGATCGTAAATCTCTGCCGAGTTAGTAATGCCACCACCGCTGGTGGTGCCACCCGTTACCAGTACGCGGCCGTCGCCCAGCAAAGTTGCAGTGTGATTCGAACGCGGCGAGTGCATGGCCGCCGCCGCCGAGAAAACTCCATCCGCGCGAAATAGATCTGCACTCGCGGTGGGTCCATTGGCATTCGAGCCGCCGGCGATCAGAACTCTGCCGTCTGACAACAGCACCGCCGATGCGGCGGAACGCGCGTCGGTCATGGCATTCCAGCCGTGCCAGGTCCCGGAGGAAACATTAGGGATGGAAGCGGTCAAGAACATCACGCACAGCAACACTGCCAGCGACGCCAACATCGCATTTCTGAAAATGCGCATTCTCATCCCTCTCTTAACTTGCGAATCGTCTTGCCGGTCTTGCCGAGCGAGCCAACACTGGGGGGGAAATACGAGGAGGGACCTTCCACGTGCAGGCCGAGTACCAAATCACCAGGATGCGGGGAGCATGCCCATTTTCAGCAACTTGGGTTCAAGCCTGTCCCCTGCACGGGAACTCGCAACGCAAATCTTTGCGGAAAAGTGACCTGCATTGGTTGCCCGCCGCAACCACTGAAGTGCTGTTAACTATTCAGTTATCGAAGTCGAATGCCGCTAGGGTGGCGGGATTAGGAGGATCAATCGAGGCGTGCTTTGTGAGAAAGACTCTTGTTTGAGAGCTGCTGATCAGAGGCCTCTTCGCGCAACACGCGAGGAATCAGTTTCCGCCAGCTTTGGCAAGGTACTCGCCGATTCTCTGCTGAAAAGCGGAATAGTCCATGCCGGTGCTCGGTCGCGGCGCGAGCTCGGGCTCTACTCCGGAGCCGATGTTCCGTAACATCCTCACGACTTCACCCATGCCGTACCGCTCGCGCAAGTACTCTACCGCGGACAGAGATTCCGAATATGCAACCTGCGCCTGCAAAGATTTCGGTGCATCGCGCTCGTTGCCCAGCACAGTTTCGCCCAGGTAAGATCGTAAGAGTCCCTCTCGTCGTTGCTGGTCCGGATGAAGTGTCCGGAAGCCTTCCCGCATATCCTGGGCGGGCATGTGGGACGGCAATTGCGGCGTACCCAGCAAGCCAGCGGCCAGTGTCCCTCTGAAAAAGTCACGCCGTTCCACTGATGCCTCCATTATCTGCAGCGGCCTTCAGGGAGAACGTCGCGACGCCCGCGCGGCGATCACATCGCCGGGGCATGATCGAGAATTTGCTCTGTCTTCGGATCAAAATAGATTCTTTTCCCTGACCAATAAGCCCGCGCCGACATCATGCAGGCCACCGCATGTGAAAACCCGTTCTCTACTGTCGCATTCGGCTGCTTGCGGCTGCGCAGGCAGTCCAGCCAGTTCGTCATGTGCGAAAGATCTTCGTCCGCGATCCCCGTCGGCGAAAGCCCTTTGTCGCCCGGCAGCGAAATATATCTTTTCGTGCGCTTTTCGTCTACATTTTCATCCTGCTCGTGATTGCCTACCTCTTCGACAAACTGCCAGCGCGGGCTGCCTTCCCCGCCGGTGTTGTAGAGTGTGGCTTTCTTCCCCATGATGCGCGAGTAGCCGACGGAGTCGTTCCCAAAACTGGTCGCGTAGCTCACTAGAAACCCTTTGGGATACGTAAGCAACGCCTGAAAAGTGTCGGGATTCTCCCGTCCGTCGTGCCAGGCAAAAATTCCGCCGTTCGCCACGACGGATTCCGGATACTTCTCGTCCATAAAATAGTGGACAAGGTCAATTCCATGACTCATCCACTGGTCGGCAATGCCGCTGGAAAATTCCTTGTATAACCGGTATTCAAAATAAAGCTGCGGGTCGAAGGGGCGATGCGGCTTGTTCATCAGCCAGGCGTTCCAATCCGTGTCCTGCTCGCGAATCTGCTTCACTTCCGGGCGTCCGCGCCATCGAGGACCGTTGTAGTTCCAGGCAATCTCGTACTTGCTCACGTCTCCCAACACGCCAGTGCGGATCAGGTCGTGCACCGCGATCTGATAGGGCTCGCTGCGGTGCTGGGTGCCGATCTGCACAATCGGTTTTCTGGCCCGCACTGCATCACGGGCGGCCGTTACTTCCTCAAGAACATTTCCCATGGGCTTCTCGCAGTAGCCGTCCTTGCCAGTATCGACCACCATTTTCAAAAGGAGCGAGTGGGAATGTTCGGGCGTGGAAATGATAATGCCGTCGACATCCTTAAGCGCGATCAACTCTTCCGGATGGTGGAATGCGCGAGGAGGTTTACCGTAATACTTCATGTTGTTCGCGACCGCCTGCTCGCGGTTATGGGTCCACAGGTCACAAACCGCGGTCATTTCCACGTTCTTCTTGTTCTTGAGTTCGGCCACCATGCCGTCGAGCTCCCCGCCCCGGTTGCCGATCCCGATGTGGCCGAGGGAAATGCGGTCGTTCGCGCCCACAATGCGGCCATAGGAGAGAGCCGTGCCGCTTAGCGCCGCCCCGGTCGCGACCACGGCGGTGTTCTGAAGAAATGTTCTGCGATCTATCGTTGCTTTTGAGTCAGCTTCTTTCAAATCGCCGCTTCCGTCCTTTTGCATTTGCGTTCTCCACTCCCGGTTCCCGGGCTTACACATTTCCCAATCGAATTTCTTCCGCCAGGTGATCGCTGGCTCGATATGCCAAGGCCATGATCGTGAGGGTTGGCGTCTTCTCCGGATGGGAGGTGAAACTGGCAGCATCCACGACTAAAAGATTTTTAATATCGTGGCAACGGTTCCACGCGTCAAGCACCGAGGTTTTCGGGTCCTCGCCCATGCGCGTGCCCCCGGCTTCGTGAGTCACGCTACCCAGCGGATAGGGATTCTTCTTGTCATACGGCAGCACCTCCGCTCCCGAGGCCCGAAGAATTTCTTCCATCTGTCCATACATTTCATCTCGAATAGCAAACGCATGGTCATACTCGGCATTGGTATGGAAGCGAACCTGAGGTATTCCAAAACGGTCGGTAAGCCCTTGAGGGTCGATTTCGACAAAGTTGGAATAAAGCGGGAGCCCTTCGCCGTATCCGCCCATTTGCACGGCGGCAGGATAAAGATCTTTAATCTTCTTCTTGAAGGCAATGCCGAATCCGGGCATCTTGGTGCCCGGGCCGGGGGTGGTGTGACAGCCGCTGGCCACGTGCAGTTGATAACCTCTCAGGAATTTCTGGCTCTTCTGGCCAAAGTTGTAGCGCGGAAAATAAATCGGACTGGCGCCGGGACCGTCGTCATTGGTGGTAGCCCGCCCCGAGAGTTGGGGGAGAATTGCCTCGATGCTATTGAAAGCAACGTGCTCGGTTAGGTAACGGCCCAGGGTACCGCTGGAGTTGGCCAGCCCTTGTGGGAATTCACGCGTACGCGAGTTAAACAGAATGCGTATCGATTCCACCATCGATGCGCCCAGCACAATAGCCTTGCCGTAGGCCTCATATTCCTGACCATCGGTGGTATCGATAAATGCCACGCCACGCGCTTTGCCGGTATTTGCATCCATCAGGACGCGATGCACCACGGCGTGAGTGCGGAGAGTGAAATTGTCAATCTTCTTGAGCCTGGGAATCAGAACTTCCAGCGTGCTGAAGCGCGAGGCGGAGTGGAAGATCAACGAATGGACTGACCAGCTCTATACCGTGCCGCAAAATGATCCGTACGCGCTTGCGCCGGGAGCCAAATTTACCTGGACGCGCCTGCGCGCGGTAGGCGGCAGGACCCTGGTATGGGGCAGAGAATCCGTTCGCTTCGGTCCGCTCGACTTCAAACCCAAGAGCCTGCAGGACGGCTTCGGGGAAGACTGGCCAATTACCTACGACGATATCGCTCTTTATTATGACAAGACAGAAACTCTGATTGGAGTTTCCGGCGGGCCAGTGAATTTTCACAACTCGCCGGACAACAAGAACTCCCTCCCCGGGTTCAATGCGCGCTGCGGCGAAGCCCTGGTCCGGAAGGGGGCAGCCAAACTGGGGATCAAAGCTGCTTCCATGCCGCTAGCGGTGCTGAGCAAGCGCTATGACGGCCGCGCGCCCTGCCACTACTGCGGCGCCTGTAACTTCCATTCCCTGGGGAAGACTGCCATATTTGCCCGGCTTTCCGTTGCCGCGGTACGGCCACTCGAAGGGAAACCTGTGATTATGGAAATCCTGTGCGGGTTCGATCATGCGTCCCGCTTCGAGGCACAACACCTTCAGGCCTTTGCTTGCCAGCACAAACGCGGCAACTCCACCCGAAGCGCCGGAGCCTACGACCACCACGTCATACACGGTTTTCACTGCCATCCTCAGCACCCGCTAAACACTCGAATACTTGTGGCACAGGGCTTTGACCGTTTCTACCAGCTTGGGCACACCGGTCATTGCATCTTCCTCGCCTTCATATTCCACTGACATGTATCCGCGATAGCCGCCACCGGCAAACATCTGCCACACGCGATCGAGATCAATGGGATGGCCTGAACTTTCAAAGTGGTCGCGGATGTGAACATGGGTCGCGTAAGGAATGCAGGCTGCAATGTCGGAATACATCTGTTCGTCGGTCGGGGCTTCGAAGTTGGAAACGTCGAGGTTGATGCCCGCGTAGGGCGAATCCAGTTGACGCATGATTTCGACGATCTCCGCCGCGCGCGCGGTAAGACCATGGTGATCTTCTATACCTACGGTAATTCCGCGCTGACCGGCATATTCACAGACCGGCTTCATCACCTCGACGACCCACTTGATTCCTTGCTCCGCCGTTGCCCCGGGCGGAATGTCGCCGGTGAAGACGCGAAGGTGCGAAGCGCCCAGCCGGTCCGTGGCATCCGTCCAGTGCTGGATATTCTGCACTTGCCCGGCCCGCTTCGCCGGATCGGACTGGCACATTTCCGTGCGGATGGCGGCTCCGGAAAAGCCCAGCCCATTCTTGAATGCCAGATGGCGCAGCGAATTGAGGTATTCCGGCTCTGTTGACTTTAGCCAATACGTGGTCACATCCACGCCACGGACTTCAAGTTCAACCGCCTTACGGAAAAAATCTTCCATCGTGATTTTGCCGGCTTCAAAATATTTGGCGTAGGAGTAAGCGCAACAACCCACCAGGAGACGTGGCTTACCATGCCCGTCGTTTTTCTCGGTAGTCTTCGCGACCACGCTGGCGACACCCGTTCCGCTTGCCAGACCTGACATGGCGGCTGCCACCCCGACGGTTTTCAAGAACACACGACGCCGCATATAGCTCTCCCAAGCTTCCCCAGGCTTAGTTAGGAATGACTTAACTTTGGTGCTCGGGATGCGTGCATCCCGGAAATTCCGCCAGATACGTCAGCCCCTGATATTCGAGCGTGTCGATCAACCCGGGGCGTGACGTATAAAAGCCCTCGACCGTCGTTTCTTTTAACAGGCGGAAGAAGGCAAAACCTTCGTGACGGGCATGAGGATCGACCTCAGGAAGACTCATGGAGGTCATCAGATTGTGCCGTTGCGCATCGCCAAGCTCCGCGAAAGCGCGACCAAACTCCTTCTGGCACAACTGCTCCAGCAGCGCCAGGCCATCGGTCCAATCTCTTTGCAGACCAGGCTGAAATTCAACCGAGGAAAAGACCAGGAAGTCAATGTACTCCGCGACCCGCGCGTCTTTTGCCCCCGGCTTATCATCGTGAGGAATGATCATCTCAGTGAGGATCTCGATATTGGAAAACTCCTGTGGCTTGAAAAATTGCGGAACGTAAGGGGATGAGGGTTTAGCTACGTCTGCAATATGGTGCATTCCTTGTATATTCGGAGAACCTGCAGCTAAAACGTTAGTGGAAGGAAGCCAACCTGCGAGGAATTCCTGGCCCGCGGCACTGGCCATCAACAGAGCTAAATGTTTCACCGCGCTTCTTCTAGAATATGATTCCTGTCCCATGGCGACTTGTGTCTTTGGATGAGTCATTTTTAATTGTTTCCTCGAGGCAAAGCAAATCAAGCAATTTCGAGCACGGGACCCCCGCTTCCAGCTCCCCTGCTTTCGTTTTGTTATGATTAATTGTGTTTCATTTCACCGAGCCTTCGTGTCCTCTGGATGTCTGCGGCCGGACGTAGCATCCTCCTGTTGAAAGCGTTTTCGCAAATGGGCTGGATGATGGCATGGTGAAAGAGTCGTGCCAGTGATGGGGTGGAGCGGGCGGGGAATCAGCAAAACGATGATCCATCAAGATGATGATCGATCAAAATAATGACCCATCAAAATAATGACCCGGGCGTGCGGCTCCAATTTGTCTTGAGCCGCAACCGGGAGTCAGGACGAGGCGGTGTGTACGCCGTCTGTTCCGCCCACCCTCAGGTCATCGAGGCAGCGATCCAGCAGGCAATCGCGGATGATTCGGTTCTGCATGTGGAATCGACTTCAAGCCAGGTGAACCAGTTTGGCGGCTATACCGGCCAGACGCCCCAAAGCTTCGCTGACTGGATCCACGGCGCTGCCCAACGCGCAGGCCTGCCCGCTGAACGAGTCTTGCTCGGTGGCGACCACCTCGGCCCATTTCCCTGGCGGGGCCAATCCGCACATTCCGCATTGGAGAAAGCTTGCGAATTGGTGCGCGCCTGTGTGCTCAGTGGATACCAGAAGATACATCTCGACGCGAGCATGGCTTGTGCCGATGATGGAAATGCCGGCCTTGAAGAGCGAACCATTGCGGAACGAGCTGCCATTTTGTGCCAGGCGGCGGAGAACGCCTATGGCGAATTGCCGCCCGGTTCTCCGCTGATTGTCTACGTCATCGGAACCGAAGTTCCCGCTCCTGGCGGCGAGTCACAGGGCGCACATGCGCCAGAGATAACCACCGCCGAACACATGCACCGAACCTTGGAAGTATTCCAACGCGCGTTCTCGGAACGTAGGGTGTCGTCTCTGAAAACGCCGGCTTGGGAAAGAGTAGTGGCACTGGTGGTGCAACCCGGAGTTGAGTTCGGATCTGACCTGATTTTCGACTATGACAGAACAAAGACGCGATCATTGTCCGCGGCGTTGTCGGGACACGCCGAAATCGTCTACGAAGCGCACTCTACGGATTACCAGTCTCCGAAGTCGCTCATGCAGATGGTGGAGGACCATTTCGCGATTCTCAAAGTCGGTCCGTGGCTGACATTTGCCTATCGGGAAGCGATATTGGCTTTGGCCGCAATCGAGCATGAACTGCTCAAGACTAGGTCCGGCATGCGGCTCTCGCAGGTACGCGAAGCCCTCGAGAAGTCAATGTTGAGCAACCCTGTCCACTGGCGGTCGTATTATCGCGGCGACGAAGAGAGGACGCGTCGTGAGTTCATCTATAGCTACAGCGATCGCTGCCGATATTATTGGACCGAACCGGCCATACAAAAAGAGATAGCTCAACTCTTCGATAATCTTGACCCGCTGCCGATTCCTCCGACTTTGTTGAGTCAGTTTCTGCCCCTGGAATATGAAGCGATACGAGAGGGAAGACTCGAAGCCAAGTGGGAAATGATTGTGCTTGACCATATCCGACGAGTCCTGCGCGTCTACTCTCACGCGTGCGCCACATAGGGAGCTGTCAGGAAGAAGGAAAGGAAATCGATGCAGCGGAGAGACTTTTTAAAAAGTGGTGTGGCGTTGGCGGTGGCGGCCGAACTCGGAACCGGTAGGGCGCAGGGGCTTGTCCCTGCTCATAACTGGGGAAACTATGATTTCGGTTCTGGCCCGCCCGTCCCAGACCGTCTGGATCAAGGCCCCTTTCCTCAGTACCCGCCGGACGCCGTCATCCCCACGGATGAAGTGGTCATGACCACGACTCCCTCTGAAGAAGTCGTGCCGAATTATGGCAAGGGACTGATCACGTACATTACGGCAGACAGCGGCACAGAGGAAATTAAATCGGACAACATTCCCCAGGCCATCGAGGACCTGGTTCGATTTCCCCTGGGGCAACAACTGTACATACGGCCGACCTGGCGGGAGGTCCAACCGCGGCCTGGCCGCCTCGAGTTGCCTGATTACGTGAAGCTCGTCTTCGATCTTGCAAAGAAAAACAACAAACGGGTTGGGCTTCGTATTCAGATGAGTGCTCCTGATTATAAGCATCAGCCGGCGCTGCCGGATTTCGTTCTCGACAAAGTACCAACCGTTGAACTTGTCCCAGACGAAAAAGAAAAGAAGGCGGCAGCGCGATTTATAGAAAATGAATATTCGCGCTATCAGCCCCGTTTTGATCATCCTTTCTTTCAGCAGGCATTCGGTGAACTGGTCGGCCTTCTGGCTGCGGAATTCAATGGCAGCCCCGCTATCGAGTTCGTTGACACCTTTCTATATGGATTCTGGGGCGAGGGACACACGTGGCCCTTCGTCAATACTCCTTTCCCCGATTACCAGACCGCGGAGCGGACCTGGGTCGAAATGATGGAAGTGCAGTTGGAGCACTTCACAAAGACGCCGCTGATGACGAACACCCAGCCCGACTATAGTCGAGTCGGCAATTCAGAGGTCCTCGATCGCACGATTCGCAGTCACAACTGGATTCGGAGCGATACCATCTTTATTGAGAACGAGCAGATCGAAAGTCTAAGTAACCGTCCGCCATGGATTGCTGCGGCGCTCGAACAGGGGATTCCAGCGAAGAGTCCAGACACGAACGACGCGGAGGAAGGCGTCTCGCGGACCGAAAATATGATCGCTCACGTGATCGACGTGGGGGCGAACTACTGGTCGCTTTGGAACTTTCACGCCATCAGCGCCAGGAATCTGCTGAGCTATTACCAGGCATTCCCCAAATCGTTCGACCAGATCAATCGTCGAATCGGCTATCGCGTCCGGCCGTCAATGATCTGGAGCTATGAGGACAGCGGTTATCTGGGACTCATTATCGCCTTCGCCAACGATGGCATCGCGGGTGTTCCGGGCGTGCTGCGGGTCACCGTAGAGAGCGAAGACGGCAAAGTTCTGAAGAGCGGATGCCTGGATCCCGGTTATCCCTTGCCGGGCAAGCTCCGGCAGGCGCAATTTGTGCTGCCCAAATTTCCGCAGCCCCAGGGAACAAGATTTGCGGGTTTGAAACTCAGAGCTGAGATCGAAGTGAAAGGTATGCGTTACCCGGTGCGCTGGGCTTGCCGTCAGAAGCTAAACCAGGATGGTTCACTCACGCTGCGTTCGAACCTGCGTCACGGCTTCTAATGGGTTTGGTCCATCAAGCCCGTTTCCGATTATGTGGTTCTTGCAGTGGCTGTTTTCCGCAGTGAGTGTTCGCGCTCGATCTTGAGCGGTCGCAAAGAAGGAGCCGTGGCTCGACAAACTTGCCAGGAAAATCAATTGCCGCCGGCCTTGGCAAGGTACTCGCCGATTCTCTGCTGAAAAGCGGAATAGTCCATTCCCGTACTCTGCCGCAGAGCCAGCTCGGGCTCGACTCCGGAGCCAATGTTGCGCAACATTCTCATCACTTCACCCATGCCGTACCGTTCGCGCAAGTACTCGACCGCGGAGAGAGATTCCGCATATGCGACCTGCGCCTGCAAGTCAGAAAAGCGAAGGAACGGGTGCTCCAGCACGGAGAAGGGTATTTCTTTTCTCTGCTGGAACAGAGCTGCCAAAGGCTGGGCAAATGTGCTTGAGCTGCGGGGTTCCATCAGTTCCGCCATACCCTCGTTGAGCCAGGTAGGACAGCGGCCGTCCGCCAGGGAGCGCAGGAACGAATGGGTCAGCTCGTGCTTGAGCACGCGCTCCAACTCGGGGTTCATGACGGTGACGCCTCGAATCGGGATACGAAGCTTGCCATCATTGAGCGCGCCCGCCCAGGAGGGCGCCTGGGTGACATCGGAAAATTCCTTCTGGGTGTAGAGAATGACAATGATGTTTTCGCTAGGCTCGTAGCCGAGCTGACTCGCGAGGTCGCGGAACTGGTCCTCCATCGTCGCCAGCAACTGCTGCTGTAATTCGGCGGAAGTCGCGCCTCCCTGATAATGCAGGATGAAATGCGCGCTCTGCTTGCGCCGGGACCGCTCCTCCACGTCGAGTTCGCGTTCCGCCTTGCGCAACAATCTCTCCGTGTTTGGATCGCGCGACAGTTCCATGGCCCGCTTCCAGGCCGCCACTGCGTCGCCAGTGCGATCGGCATCGTATTGTGCCAGCCCTAACAGTTGCTGCAGATGGGCCGAATCGGGATGCAAAGCAGTGGCATGTTCTAACTCGCGAGCCGCCTCCGGATACTGTCCCTGAGCTGACAGCGCGATGGCGTGCCACTCCAGCAGGTTCGCCTGTTCCGGCGTCGCGCGCAGCGCATTTTCAAAATAGGCGCTGGCCTTTCCCGCACTGCCGCCCTGCATTTCGGTCACGCCGGCAAGGAAGTACGCGTTCGAGGTGGTGCGGGCGTCATCGTCCAATTCAATTTCGGCCAACTTCATTTCGTTGACGCGGTCCCCTTGCAAAATGCGGCCACGTAAAGCCGTCCAGTAAGGCTCGTTCTGCTTCGGTCCGCCCGGAACCGGCAGCTGCAGTTTGGCGTGATTGGTGGTTCGTGGGTTTGGTTCAGGCTCCCGATCGCTGAGGTCCTGCACTCCCAGCGAGGCTCCGTTCATCGGAGCAGAATGAACACTTTTGGAAGGACCGTTGCCGGGTTCGATCCTGGTAACCAACGTCTTGGAAATGGAATACTTCGTGCTGCCCACCCAGTATTCGATCTGTCCATCCTTCTCCGTCGCCCGAGTAACAACGATGTACATGCCGTTTTTTAGGTAGAGGGTATCGGCAGGTGACAACGTGGCGGTCGCCACGAGCGTGCAAGCAACCAGCAGCGCCCTCATCCTGGCCGGAATCGCCACCTCGCCCCTCCAATCGGTGCCAATTATACCCAGATGCAGCTATCGAGCGGACCGAATCGGCGTGCTCCAACAGCGCTCTGCCTCGCGTTCCGCTGGACACCGAATCCCGGCCGACCGAGAATGAAAGCGTGCCAAGGGCAAATCAAATCTTTGGTCGCAACCGTCGCCAGCGGTCCGCTAAGCGTGGGGTTGACCGCCAGGATTGGATCGCCGCACCCAGTCGCCTCCACCATTCCTTAATCAGTCGCCGCGCCGGTTGCGGGATGGTGCTCAAGGCGGCATTGAGCGGTGGCGGAAGACACTCCTGAGCGGGTTGAGTGCCCGAGCCATTGTGCGCCTCAACCTCGCCAGGTAACTTTCTGTGCCGCCTGGCCAATCGACACTGATAGCCTGCTTTTCCTCGGAATAATCAAGGCCCGCGAGGGCAGGCCCGGCCAGTTTTACGGCCGTGGCTTCCAAGGCTTCAGTAGCCCAGTGCGCCAGCTTCTTCACTGTCTTCAGATCGGCCAGGGAAAAGGCGTCGGGAGTCGCCGAAAAGATCGCGAAAATGCCAATGACAGTGTCACCGGAGCGCATCGGGACGACGATAATCGAGCGCAATCCGAGCTGCCGGCAAACTTCAACATCGACGCGCGCGTCCGATTCGGTGTCCGTGCACCACTGAGACATTTGAAGGCGGATGGCCATTCCGGTGAGGCCCGAATCGGTGTTGATCGGAGCCCCGGGATCCGTCAGGGGCAGCCCGGCCACGGCACGGCACATCATTGCTCCTTCTCGCTCGACACCAATGGCTACAATGGACGCCTTCGTGTCCTCCATTGCACGAGCGGCAAGGTTGTTGAGCACGCGATCAAGCTCGGGTTCGTCTCGCTCTGCTTTCTCGCCGGGCGCTAGGGACGGTACGGCTGGCATTTGTTTCGAAACGTCGCTCCCTGCACGCGCTCTCGTCACTTCAGCGCTTGATCGAGAACCTTATGGGAGTATTTCATAGGTGCCGAGTCTTTCGTTGGAGCCGAGACCTTGTCGAACGAGAATGCTTGTCGCTGAGACTGACCGGTCCCCAGCTAGTACTGGAGCGCGATACTGCAAGCCGAAACAATACCCATCTTACAGCGCGCTATTCCGCCACCCGTGCAAAAATAGTGGAGTTTCAAACACTACCGGTCGACCCACCAGTTCGCATCCTTCCGAGCAAAGGAAACTCCCGACCGATCAGGCAGGAGCCGGGACCGAACGCAGGGAGGGTGGTAATTGGCCTCCTACGCCGGATGTTGCTGCCAACGGCGATTACTTGACGGCGTGATTGCCATTGCTTGAAGGGGTTGTAATTGGAGAGACGCCAGCGCTCGGCAAGTTTCGTCAGCCAAACCCGTGAGCAGGGCTATGGTGGATTGTGATTCAAACTCGAATCTGGAATTCTTCTCCGACTACTAGACTATTTTCCGAGCCGACGCCAGTAGCATCCAGTGTCGAACATCCACCTTCCGCTGCTCGGGATGATCAGTCTCTATGATCCACTCGCCATTCTGACAATAACCAATCAATTCTACGAACGAGCCATCTGCTTGCATGCAACTCAGCAGGCACTCCACACCTTCTTCTGGCAAGCTCTGACGAACCGAGGTCCAAGGCATTTTTAGAACCTCCTCAACCGTGCCAAAAAAGTCTACAACCTCTCGGATCGGATGCTCAAGCGTTTTCAGCGCGGATGAATCCGGTTTGCCCACATAGGGATGTGGGTGTGCCTGCTTCTGCTTTATTTGGCAAACTACTGGCCGCCCGTCAATTCCCGAAAACCGTGGGTATCATCAAATGACCTTTGCCCGGGGAAGTGGTTCTGTGGCAAGATGCGCTAGCATGTTATTGAGGAAGGTAATCCAGGCAAAATCCAGCTTCTTCGTCCTCCAAGCGCTCGATCTAGCCACAACTCTATCGCATTTTATTTCGGGGCGTTTGAAGTGAATCCGCTGGTGGGTCGACTCATTACGTTGTTTGGCCCCACGGGTGGGGTGCTGGCCAGTAAGGTGATCGCCGTACTGATCGCACTACGCTTGCGGAAACTGATGTGGGTGGCAAATCTGTTTTACGTTGGTATTGTTTGCTGGAACACATTCGTCGTGCTCATTCTCGTCCACCGTCTCCCGCATCTTGCCCATTGGTGGATGTGACCCCAACGCAGCCAATTGATTCAGGCAAACCCCTGGCGCCGGCGCGGTGCAATCTGCAGATTGGTGCCGCCTCTGTGGTGGGAGGCGATCCGTTGGCCAGGAACTTTTCACGGCTAGGGTTGAAACAACTCAGGTTAACAAGCTGCGATGAATGAGCTTTACTCAAATCCGATCGGCTCAAATCTGGCGCAACTTCGTCAGCAAGTCATCGCGATAGCGGAATTGCGCTGGCGGCTCTTTATCAATTCTCTGCGCACTTTTCATGGACGCTTGGAGTTGGTATCGCGCATTCTTCTAGGCCTGTTCTTTGTGGCCGGCGGCGTCGGCGGCGCTGTGGGCTTGGGCGCTGCGGCTTGGTTTCTCGTATTGGAGGGAAACACAGAGCGATTTGGGTCTCTGTTGTGGCCGGTTTTTCTGTTCTGGCAAATTTTTCCCTTGACGGCGACGGCGTTCAACCAGAATCTTGAGTCAGCAATCCTGCTTCGCTTTCCGTTAAGCTATCGAACCTACTTCCTCATCCGTCTGTTATACGGCTCGTTGGATCCGGCCACGACCGTATCTAGCCTCTGGCTGTTCGGAATCGTCATGGGCGTTGGTGCCGCCAGACCGCGCCTGCTTCCCTGGGCTGCGATTGTGCTTTTCACCTTCGCTGTCGTGAACCTATTTCTGGCCCGAATGGTTTTCGCCTGGGTCGAGCGCTGGCTGGTGCAACGGCGGACCCGCGAAATCATGGGTGTCCTGTTTTTTCTTTCGATCGTGAGCCTGCAGCTGGCCGGCCCTTTGATCGCATTCTACGGACACAAATCCAAACCCGAAGGGCGAGTCCTGTGGCAGGAACTCTCCAAGGTGCAGAAGCCGTTGCCCCCGTCTTTGGCTGCAGCTGCGATTGCCGAAACGAGTCAGGGGCGGCACTGGACCGGCGTGATTTCTCTTCTATTGTTGGCGCTCTATGGAATTGCATTTCTGTGGCTGCTTTGTGTTCGTCTGCGCATGGAATATCATGGCGAAAATCTCAGCCAAACGGGGTTGAGCAGAGTCGCGTCCGCAGAGCGTTTCGCGCACCATCCCGGCTGGAATTTGCCGGGATTGCCCGGACTCGTAACAGCCGTCTTACAGAATGAGTTGCGTTATCTCAGTCGCAGCGGACCGATGATGTTCGCTCTAGTGGTGCCTTTGTTTACACTCCTAGTCTTCAGAAGCTCGGGACACAATCAGGGCCTGTTTGCCCACGCTCCCGAGCTGACATTTCCGCTCGGCGCCGCGTATTCTCTTCTGCTGCTGACCAATCTTTCCTACAACAATTTAGGCGCTGATGGTCGCGGCGTGCAATTCTTTTTCACCGCGCCCGTGCACCTCAGCCAAATCATGACTGGGAAGAATCTGGCGCACGCCGCGATTTTCGCCCTGCAGGTTGCACTGGTTTGGCTAGCTACGAGCCTTCTGTACCGCCCCCCTTCCCTCAGGACCACGCTGGCCACGGCTGCTGCTATTTTGTTTGCCGTTCCCATTGATTTTGCCGCCGGAAACCTGCTCTCGATCTACTCTCCCACCAGCGTCGAAGTGTATGGTTTTGGGGGGCAACGGGCATCGCTTTTAACCGTCCTGGCAAGTCTTGGCATTCGCGGGGTGCTATTCGGCGGAGCCGGGTTGATTCTAGTGCTTTCCCGCCTGTACGGAAACATTTGGATTGTGCTGCCGCCGACCCTGTCCTGCGTGGCTTATGTTCTTGCATTGAAGTGCATCGATCGGATCGCCGTGCAGCAAAAGGAACATATAATTTCTCAGCTCGGCCGATAGGTGAGGTGAGGAACTTTTGCTGGCGGAAGATGACATCGGCAAAGCCACCTTGGATCGCATAAACCGTTTAATTTAGACTGTGAACTTGAAAGGCAGCAGCAAATTCGCGATTCACTGGCCCGATCGAATCCTCGGCCCTCCTCTCAATCTTAAGGGAATCAATGTGCTCTGCTGGAGCGCCTTCGTCGCATTTTTGCTCGTGCCACTTTTTGTCAATCTTTGGGTTCAGTTCCGAACCGGGTCGGGATCGATACGCAAATTCGATTCCGATTTCGTCTATTTCTATGGCATCGGCCACCTCGTGAACGAATATTCAGTCGCGAACCTATACGATTACGGTCTGCAGGAGAAGATCTTCAACCAAATCTACCCCGCACACGAGGCCTTTTACGGACCGAGCCCGTACCCACCTTATGTAGCCCTATTCTTCCGTCCGTTCGCGCGGGTTTCTTTCGAGTCGGCTTACCTCGTCTGGATGGCAATCTCACTAGGTCTCTACATCTCGGGAATTGCAGCTATCGTTAAAGAAGCTTTCCCGAGAGAACGACTTTTAATGTCTTTGTTCTTCTGTTTCGGGCTGGCGTTCTATCCGTTCGTCTTTGGCACTCTGCTGAATGGACAGCTCGCCTCTGTAGCAGTCTTCTCCGTCGGGCTTGCGATCTTGCAGGAGAGACATTCTCATCCGTTTTATAGTGGGCTGGCCCTTTCCGTTCTGGCATACAAGCCAACTCTCTTACTGCTTCTTCTTCCCATGCTGGTTCTTACCCGAAGGTTTAAGACACTATTCGGATTCCTCCTCGGCACGCTGGTTCTGATCGTGGGGACTACGGCTTTCACAGGAATCCAAATCTGGCCGGCATACGTGCATATGTTGAGCCACTTTGGACGTTCCACGGGACTCCGCGATCAATCGGCCCTTCAACTATGGAAATATATCGACTTTGTCTCATTGTCATACGCGGTTTCCGGCGGCCGAACCAGAGCTGGAGTTGTCATCTTAATCTGCTTAATAAGTACGATTGCGTTAGTGCTTGCGGTGTTGTTGTGGAAGTCAGTGAAAGGCGGCGAGTCAGCGCGAAATTTAGCCTGGGCGGCGACCCTGACATGGACCTTGATTGTGAATATCTATGTCCCGATCTACGACTCTGTTCTGATCACAATCGCGGTCATTTTAACTCTTGGAGCGCTACGAGATCTTGGTTGGAGTGTCGCCGCTGGCTGGATCACATTTCTATCACTTTTGACATTTGCAGTCTCTTGGAAGACAGAGAGTCTCGCGGAGCACCATGGAATTCAGCTTCTCACTGTCTTCATCGCCGCTCTTGGAGTGGGGCAACTGCTTATGTTATACCGGGTGATTCGAGACCGTTCGCTCTGCTGAATACCATCGGACCGCAGCATGGGTCCGCCACGTCGGTCAACGACGACCTTGTTCTGCCGAGTACGATTAAGGGGCGGCGGCCGCGGTTTGGTTCTGGCTCGACTCGCCGGTCTTCTCGCCGATTGTGTCGGGCGAATCGGGAGCAGTGGGTCGCCGGGCTTCATATCGCTCGATCACTAACTGGTCGCCTACCTCGGTTCGGCTCCTGAAGATGGCATGCGCGGGCAATTCAAGCACGCTTTCAGCCCGAAAGATCGGCCTAGTCACCCGGAATGGGCGGATCAGTTCCCTTACGGCCACCACCTTGAAATCCTTGTCGATCAAGACCAGGTCAAAAGTGAACAGCATTCCGATGGTGTGAATCGCGTTGGCCGGAACGATCCACACTCCGCCGTCCGGCTTCAGAGAGCGCTTGCCCAGCAGGCCAACCAGTCGGCTCAGAATGGAGTCGGCAACGTCGACCCGAAAGGCAAGGAAGGTCTCCTTCGTCTTGTTGTAGACAAAAACCTGGCGTACTCTTCGCGGCATAAAATGCGGCTCCCTTGCCGGACGTGTTTTCGCGGCGGCCCGCTCCTACCGAGGAGCCTTCTTTTTCATTCTGTAAATCAGGGCGATCAGAATTACGACTGCCACAATCCCGGAAACTATTCTCACCAAAGTTACGCTATCCATTTTGCATTTCCTCCAGTTTCTTGAACTCTATTCAGATTTTCGAACTTACTGTTCTTTGTACTCTATTGCTCACACCTTCAGTCAGTGATGTGTTTAAGGTTTTCCATGATAGTGATGAATGCGGGAACAAGAATGACAATTCCGAAACTTGGAAAAATAAAAAATACCAGGGGTGGTATAAGTTTGATGGTCGTCTTGGCCGCTAGTTCTTCAGCCTTTTGCCGGCGCTGAGTCCGCAATGTGTCGGAGAAATTTCCCAATGACTTGGCGATAGGAGTTCCGAAGCGATCCGTCTGGACCAGCATGGCAACGAATGACCGGACGCTCTCCGAATCGGCGCGGGCCGCAAACGACTGCCAGGCGGCGATTCTTGGAGCGCCAGCACGTTGTTCGAAATTGATCTGGAGCAACTCTTCGCTCAGTTCAGGGTGGCTCACGCGAAGTTCGTGTCCCACCCGCACAATGCCCTGGTCCAGGCCCAGGCCTGCTTCTATGCAGATGGCCAGCAAGTCCAACCCATCGGGAAGACTGAGCCGAATCCGCTCTCTCCGTTTCTTGACCGCAAGGTTCAGCCAAAAATCGGGTATGAAGAAAGCGACAACAATAGTGAACAGAAAAAGGAAGAAATTGGTGCTCGCCAGGAGCGCGACCAGACATCCCAAGGCCACGGGCAGCGCCAATCTTGCTCCCAGAAAAATATCCACGTGGGCTGGCTTGCGATAGCCGGCCAGCATCAACCGCCGGACCAGATCGGGGTCAGGTTCGGTGGAAAAAGCACGGCGGAAGAGGGTGAAAGGTTTGGCCAGCCAATCTACGTCAACGGGTGACCGCCATGTCTCGGAGCGTGGTTTCTTCACCTCACGAACTTGTCGCGTCACCTCGTCAAGCAGCACGCTTTGGGCGGAGGAGCGCGGCAGCATGAACAGAATTATCAGGAAGAAGCCCACAAGGGAGCAAATTCCAAAAAGTATCATTAACGACATAGTTCCGACCTTGCTTAAACCTTGATAGCGATAATCTTGCGAATGATGAGAATACCCAGAGCCATCATGAACAATCCGACGTAAACCGCTTTCTGGCCAGTTGGAGTGACGAAAAGGAGCCGTTCGAACTTCCAATTGAACAAACTGAGCACGCCACACAGGATGAAAGGCGTGGTACAGAGAATCCAGCCTGTGATGCGTCCCTGGGCGGTGTAGATAGAGAGCTGCCCATGCAGCCGCGTGCGCTCCCTGGCCACGGCTGCGGTCTTATCGAGGATCACCGCCAGGTTTCCGCCCGTCTCCTTCTGCAGCAGAATAGCGGTGGTGAGGAAACGCACATCATCCCGCGGCACTCGTTCCGCCAGATTCAACATGGCGTCGCGCAACGGGAGACCGAAATTCTGTTCCTCGTGCACGATGCGGAACTCTCCTGCCAAGGGTTCGCTAGTCTCCTTGGAAACCATCTCCAGCACAGCGGGCACGGCGTGCCCAGCGCGCAGAGCTCGAGCCATCAAATCGACTGCTTCAGGCACCTGCGCCCCGCATTTACTGAGCCGGCGCTCCCTGGCTATAAACAGAAACACGTAGGGTAACGAGCCGGCGGCGATTCCAAAGAGGATGCTGAACGCGATACTTGGAACGGCGAGCGATGCCAGAGCGGCAACACTGACAGTCACAATCAGCGAAAGGAGAAGGACAGAACCCACTTGCCAGGTTTGCCCTGCCTGCCGAATGAGCCGAGCAACTTCCACGGATCCCGGAACCTTCCGAATCAGTTCGTCCACCCAGGGGTTTGTGCTCAGCGCTTCTCGTTTGAGGATGGTGGTGCCGTCGCCTTCGACCGTACGGCTTTCCTCGATATGCTCGAGGTGCTGCTGCACTGCGGTCTCGGTCGCGGAGGGCCGCAGAAAATAGAGCACTACTGCGAAGCTCACAATCAGAACCAGAATGAATAAGAGTGTCGACATAACACGACCTTCCGCCTCATACGCTCACCGAATGTTCAAACATTGATGCCGGAACGGCGATTCCAGACGCCTTGAGTTTTTCGGCAAATTTGGGGCGAATTCCGGTGGCGGTGAACGTTCCCAATACCTTGCCATCCTGTCCGACTCCGTGCTTCTCAAAAACAAACACATCCTGCATACTGATTATGTCATCTTCCATGCCAGTGATCTCGGTCAGATGAGTCACTCGACGCGTACCGTCATTGAAGCGCGCAACCTGTATCACTATCGAAACTGCAGAAGCAATCTGCCGCCGGACCGCCTTTTCGGGAAGGTTCAAGTTCGCCATCATGGCCATGGTCTCGATACGCGCGATCGCATCGCGGGGGCCATTGGCGTGGACAGTCGTTAGTGACCCATCGTGACCGGTGTTCATGGCCTGCAGCATATCCAGGGCTTCCTCACCGCGAACTTCGCCGACGATGATGCGGTTGGGGCGCATTCGCAAACAGTTGATCACGAGTTGCCGCTGCATAACCGCGCCCTTGCCCTCAACGTTCGCGGGACGGCACTCCAACCGGACGACGTGGCGCTGCTTCAACTGCAGTTCGGCTGAGTCTTCCACCGTCACAATTCTTTCCTTGTCGGAGATGTAACTTGAGAGCACATTCAAAAAAGTCGTTTTTCCGGCGCCGGTTCCGCCTGAAACCACGATGTTCAGGCGCGCCTTGACCGCCCCTTTGATCAAATCCAGCATTGCTGGAGTGAGCGTCTGGTTGGCCAGCAGATCCGCATCGGTGAGCGGGATATGGCCAAAGCGGCGGATGGAGAGATGAGGGCCATCCACGGCAAGCGGAGGAATGATGACGTTGACGCGGGACCCGTCCGCCAGGCGCGCGTCCACCATGGGAGAAGACTCATCCACATGCCGCCCGATGTCGGAGACGATTTTGTCGATGATGTGCATCAGGTGCGTATTGTCCTTAAATCTGATGTTGGTCTCTTCCAGCATTCCCGCCCGCTCCACGTAAACCTGTTGGTGTCCATTCACCAAAATGTCGTTGATGGTGGGATCCTGCAGCAAGGGCTCGAGCGGGCCTAGCCCGAAGACCTCGTCCAATACTTCCAGAGCCAGACGCTCCCGTTCCCGTCCACTCATCGGCGTTTGCAGATTCGCGACCAAATCCTGAATTACGGCCAACGCCTGGGCCCGGGTTCGCTCGTCCCTCACCGTCGCCACTCGCTCCAGATCCACTTTATTCAGGAGGTCGCGATGGACAGCGGATTTCAACTCCTGGTAGACCTTGAAGTTCAGCCCGGATTGTCTTTTTTCGTCGCCCATCGAGAAGCCCTTTAAGCTATTCGAGGGCGGTATCATTTGATTAAATTCCGCCATGTGTACTCCCCAAAATTTGGCCCGTTCCTAGCGGCCCCATAGACCAAGGATGCCGCGGCCCTTCTTGTCTTCCGTCGTGTTGGTTTTTTTGTCGATGGTTCCAGCCCAGGCATTAAAATTTCTCGCCACCTCAGAATTGGGCGCTTGGCTAAGCGGATCGCCGCCGCTAATCGACTTCAACACCTGAACATACTGATTGGGCACCTTCCAAGAGATTTCCTGGCCGATCACTTTTTCAATTTGCTCTTCGCTGATGATCCCCCGATTCTGATGCCGGTTGAGAATAACGCGCAGCCGCTCAGCAGGGATTTGTTTACCGGTGAAGTAATCCGTCTGCCGTACCAAGTTGCGCAATGCCGATACCTCAGCGATGGCGATGATGTTGATCTGATCACAACAACGGATCAGTTCAAGATGTGCGTCATTCAGCCCTGGAGGTAGGTCCACGAGAATGAACTCGTAGCGCAGGCGCAGGAACTCGAAAGTTTGAACCAGCGCCCCAGCCATGAGCGGCCGTGCAGGCTCAGTCCCTTGGGGAGCTGGAATCAAATCGATTCCGCTGCGGTGATGGAGCACAAAGCTTTGCAGCAGCTCCGCGTCCAGCCGATCGGTATTTTCAACCAGCTCGTGGGAGTGGTAGCGGTACTTGGTCAGTCCCAGATAAAGTGCGGCGTCACCGAAATCGGGGTGAAGGTCAACAATCAGCACGCGCCTCGAATACGATTTGGACAGGAAGGCGCCGAGTTGGGTCACTAAGGTGGTAACACCGCATCCACCCTTCGCTCCCATGAATGCCAGTAATTGAGCTTTCGCCTGTTCTTTTTTCTCCCTGCGGCGGCCCCCGACCCTTGCGACAGCATTCAGCAACTGCTCAGACTCCAGCGGTTTGACCAGATATTCGCTGCAGCCGCTGCGCATAGCTTGAATGATCAGGTCAGGCTGGGATTGCGAGGAAACTGCGAAGATGGCTGTTTCGGGCGAGTCAGCGTGAATTCTTTCGGCGACCAGAGCGGCACTCCGGCGGTCGCGGTCAAAGTCCAGCAGGCAAATATCAGGCGCCGGGGTTCCAATCCACTGGAGGACTGAATCGTGATCGTCGACCCGGTACTCTCCCAGATGCCGGTCGAGCCGAACTAGCGGAGCCGAGTCAGAGAACAGTTTTAATGTTCCCCACGTCTCCTTATCCAGGCAAATGCAGACCACGGAAAGAGGATCGCTGGGGGGCAGATTCTCCCGCGCTGAAGCTTTGACTGGATCTTTGGCCGTCATTCCACTCATCTCGAACTCGGTGATGCTTGCGCTGGCTTCTTTTCGGATCCAGGCATTTCCTCGTCAAACTTTGGATTTTCGAGGTACGGCACCGAGGGTGTCGGTCCCGGCGGCACTGAAGTCTCAACGTGAACAGGATCTACGATGTGCGGCGTTACCAGCACCAGCAATTCGTCATTGCTCCGATTGATCGACCGGGAGCGAAACAACTGTCCCAGCACCGGAACGTCGCCAATTCCAGGAACTTTGGATAAGAGAACCTGGGCGCGATGGTCCATGAGTCCAGCAATCCCGAAGGACTGCCCATCTTTCAGTTCGACTTCAGTTTCTGCCCGGCGGGTTGAAACCGCAGGAATGTTAAATCCCGAAAGTGTTAACCCGTTAGAGAAATCCAGTGTGCTTACTTCGGGGGCGACGTGAAGGCGAATGACGTTGTCGTTGCTGATTGTGCCGGTAAAATCCAAACGTACGCCGAAGGGCTTGAATTGAATTGTAACGCTAGTAAATCCCTGGCTGGGCTGGACTATAGGAAAAGGGAACTCACCTCCGGCCAGAAAGCTTGCTTTCTGACCATTCAAAGCCATCAAGTTCGGCTCGGCAAGAATCTCTAGAACGTTCTTTTGCTGGAGATCCTTAATGGTTGCCCCCAGGTTGATGTCCGGCCGGAAAAGGAAAATGTTCAGGAGATCGCTGAACTGAAAACTGGAAGTGGTGCCGGTTGTGGGTGCGCCAATTACTCCCTTGAGCGTGCCGCCTATGCTCGGAGCGCCGAATTGCTGCGTCCCCAGGGAGCCAATGGTGTTGGCTGCGCCCGTGCTGAAAAGGTTGAATCCGAACTGCTGAAGTTTCGTCCGGTCGACTTCGGCAAACTTGACCTCCAGCAAAATTTGGCGCTCGTGCAACGCCTGCACCGTCAGAGAATTCACGACTTGGGGGGAGTAGACGTTCGCCATTTTGTTCAGATCTTCGGCTGCCTTAGCATCGGGAACATTGCCGGTTAAGACCAGTCGGCCGCCGTCAGCCTGGACCTGGACTTGCTGGTTGGGATAGGCGTGATCGATGGCACTCCGCAGACCCGTGACGTCGAGGTCGACGATCACGTCGAGCATCTGCGAGCGGCCGGTGTCGTCCCATAGAATCAGGCTGCTAGTCCCGGGTGCCCGGCCCTCGACTACCACTTCGGTCCGCGAAGTGGCCAGAGTCTCGATTACCGCGGGATTGCTCGATAGCACCCGGGTGATAGGGGTCTGGACGTTGACCACCACCGACTTGCCCACCAGAATATGGAGAGCCTGTCCTTCTGAGGGCGCGGGAACCTGCTGCGGTGGAACTGGTGCCGTTACTGCTGGCGGAGTTGGTCTCTGCACAGTTGTGGCAGGCGGCGCTTCTGAGGTTGCAGGAACCTGTTGTGCTGCCCCCTCCAATCCCGCAAGCAGCATGCCGAGAACAACCGCTAAGCCCGTAATCTTCAGTGCTTTAGAACTATTCATCTTTCATTCACCACTTTCATCCACCGCTTTCGTGGATACCGACTTGGTCGCATCTTGCCGGACTCAGAATTTCTCTTCAGTCCGTTTGGTTCCCTGAATCACTTCCAAGATGTAAACGGGTTTGGAAGCCTCGGCCATCTTTTTGGGCATTTTCTTGCCCGCGACCGGCGGAGGCGCGGGAGGTTTGTCCCCCGCCAATTGGTCCAGGTGAGTGGGGTGAAGATCTATGTTTTTTTGATCGACGCCGCTCCGTAAGACGAACTGAATTACGCCTTGCGAACTCGCCAGTTGCAATTTTTGCGAGTCCTCCGGGCTCACCAATAATGTCACCACGTTGACAGTCTGGGGCTTGCCCTGCGGATCAGGCTCGATGGTCTGACCAGCGGTCAAAACCTCGACGTTCTGTAGAACGGTCTGGGTCACCGGTCCACCCGAACCACCGCCCGGCGGAGTGTAGGTAACCATCACGTCTACCCGCGAACTTGGATACAGGAAGCCAGCTACCCCCACGATCTCATTGGAGCGGACTGCAGTAGCCCGCATGCCTGTGGGGATTTTTCCCGAAATGCCGATACCGGAGCCTTCAAGGCCTAAATCCCTCTTCAATATTGGCTCGTTCGCTACCAACGGATAAAGCAGAGGTTTACCAACCACGTCGTCCACCTTGTCGAATGTGCCAGCCAAAGTCATGTTGGTCGGCCACTCTACCAACGCCACGTCTTTAGCGGTCAGAGTCGTGCCGGAAGGCAGATCATTGATGGCGGCGACAATTCCAGTCGTCGCGTGCTGGGTGCGGCTCAACCGTATCCGCTTACTAAAGAAGTAGGTCATCGTAGCCGCCAACGCTGCGGCCATCGTGAAAGCGATCAAAACTCTTCGCAGGCCCGTAAATCACCTCCACCAAAACACATTGCCAACACAATAAAATGTGCCGATCGCTATCGCCAATCCGTAGGGCAAGCGCAATCCGCCCGCCTGCCGGACATTCAATATCGGATGGGGCTCAAACCCTGCCGTCAGGTGATGGCGCACCAGTTCCGCGATGTTGCGCAGGGTCTCAAGGATCCGTTCGTGAACGAGCATGTAGCCAGCAGCAAGAAGTCCGCCGGCGATTGTCGACACAATCAGCAAAGTTTCCACCTGGGCGAAGCCTACCCAGGCCCCCACCGCGGCCATCAGCTTGGCGTCGCCGCCACCCATTGCCCCGAGCAGGAAGAGCACGTAGAAAATGCCGCCAGCCAGCAGCATGCCCGCCAACCCGGCCCGCAATTCCGCCGCTCCCCCCAGCATGACGCGCACCAATAGTGCCGCAACCAAACCGCTATAGGTGAGCCAGTTAGGCATCCGGCGTCCCCGAACGTCCTTGACCGCTCCTACAGTAGCGACAGTCAAGGCGCAAAGCAAAAGATATTTATCCACGCATGGTTACCGGCGAGCGAACTGCTTCTTAGTGATACAGCTTAAGCATCACGAGGGAGGGATCCTATCGAGTGATGGTCTGGCTTCTGTTTGCGCCAGCCCTTTCGAACTGACGCAAATAAAAGCGCAGGCAAAATACGAACCGCGGTGCCTACCGACTAGGTGACGTAGCTGCCCAGCTTGGTGCCAACCTTCGTAAAAGCATCGGTGAGCGCGGTGGCTAAGCCAGGGAAGCACGCCGCCGCCGCTGAAATAACCAGCACGATGAGCATGACGTACTCAACCAGACCTTGTCCGGCCTCGTCGTTATGCAGTTGCTGAAATCGCTGCATCAGTGTTCTCATTTTGAGATCTCCTCTAAAATTTTTGATTTTGTTCGAATCGCAGCGCGGGAGGGCAGCGCGACGGTCATACTGTACAGTCTTCTCTGTAGCATGTCACTAGCCAAACTTGGCAACCTCTAGCCTGGGTTCGGCGCCTTAACCAGTTACTTGAAAACAAGGGGTTTGAGGGTAATCAATCATACTAGGCTCGCCCTACTCAACCCGCTGCAGCCCCGGGAAAGAGAACGCATTTGCCCTTCTTGCCTAAGAAAGGGAACATGGATAGTTAGCAGCTGTATCCATCTGTTTACATCTGAAAACCCAAAACAAATTGCTGTAGTCGTGCGTCCGCAAGGCAAGATCGGGCTTTAGAGCGCCGCTGCGGGCTTCCGGCCGAAGCGGAAAGTGAGCTGAGAATTGTGGAATCGCGGGAAAGCAACACCCAGTCGCCATCACCGGACACGCCGCTGTCGCGATCGGAGAGTCGCCGAGCGCTTCAACTCCACTACTCCCTGTTGAACACCGATTGACGCGTTCAGCGGCGACGCCATCCCAGTTCATAAATACAGGCTGAGAGGCAAAATCCAGAGAAAGGGTCCCACGGCGCCACCCTGGCGGATGTGGTTCGTTGTGGCTAGAAACATAACGGATGCGCACGCCGCCAGTCTCAGTCAAAGTAAGTTGGTTCCAAGGGCGGGCGTCGTCTGACAGGAGTCAAACATCCAGAGGTCTTGCCGCTGGCAAGGTGTCGAGGTGATGCTCCCACCGCACTCGTTATTTCCCTCCGCCGAGCGCGATAGGCGCCGAAGACTGCGAAGGCAAAAAAATCCACCGACCAGAGGCGCGCCAGGTTCGCAAGAAAAACCCAGTCTCGATCAGAAATGGATAGCTGAGCAGGCCCAACAGCGGCCTCAGATTCGAGAGAGAGTATAGCCGGTAAGGCGTACGTCCGGGATGAGTTCTGGTCGGCAGCGGTCCGATGGAGGCAAGGGCGAAATAGGCCAGACCGGCGCTGACCGCTAGAAGTACAGTCAAACTCCATACCGGAGGATCATTGCTTGGCGGTCTCCACTCACATTTGCGGTGCGTTCCCCGCGCCGCCAACAGCGACGACAACAGAAGAACGGAGTGCAGGTAGCCCTGAGTCCGGGGTGTGATCCAGTTAGTCAGCGCATCCGCACAGGCATAGCCGGCAAGCAGAAGCGTCTGAAAAAAGGCATGGGGATGGTCAAGATCGCGGGTGTGCCACCGAACCACGTCCGGAAGTATTTGCCAGTAGAAGCTGTACCGAAAAAAGCAGGAACGCAACCCAGTAAAGATGCTGACCCGGTAGGGCTGCACGCTTGCAGTCGAGATCTCCGGCAAAGCCTCTGGCGGTTTTGCTTGCGGCTTTCTCTGCCACACGATTCTGTCAGTCATCAAAACCTCGCAGAACTAGGCTGCCGTTGCTCACGGGGGAAACTTCGTATCAGGATGACCATAAAGGCGCACAGGGGAAGCGATAGCAGGTAAAAATGCTCTGGCATCAGGAATATACCCATCGGCGCCACCAGCAATGCGGCGGCCATCCAGGCAGCTGCACGATTGAAAACACTGCCGGTTATTTCTGCATTGATATTGGTATCGCCATTGAGAAAGATGAATCGGTCCAGAGTGATCACGATCGGAATCAGCAAAACACCGAGGTCATGGATGAACAGGTAATAGCTAACGACCACGCCGGCTGTGATTGCGATCACCAGCGCCTCTGACCCCCTGGGCTTGCGAGCAGACACTGCAACCCATAGCAGCACCAACATGGAAACAACAATCGTCAAAGCTTGAATCCAGATCGCCCGCAATCGAGCGCCGAGCAGTCCAAAGATCAGACCACGCAGGTTCGCCATAATGCTTACCCGTAGAGGGAACTGACTTGCTGCCACCAGACCTGTGCCTACCGAGAACAGTGAGCGAGCATAGGCGGCAGTCTGTCCGAATCCAACTACCCACAGAGATAGCAAGGAGACCAGGCCGGAAGACAGCGCGAATCCGGCGAAGAACTTCCAGCGTCGCCACAACAAAAACAGCAGCGCGATTGGAATTACGATTTGCATCTTGAATAATCCCAGCCCGATCAGGACGCCGCCCCTAAACGGCCGACCTTGTTCCAGCGCGACCAGGGCAGCCGTGAGCAGCACCAGCAAAATGA
Source organism: Terriglobales bacterium (assembly GCA_050746005.1). Classification (GTDB taxonomy): domain Bacteria; phylum Acidobacteriota; class Terriglobia; order Terriglobales; family Acidobacteriaceae; genus JAIQFF01. Next base: position 18,068 of record JBOGLC010000037.1, on the reverse strand, counting down.
TGGAATCCTGTCCCTGCATGAGCGCCAGCGCGACCGGATAGAAAACCAGAAATATGAAAACAGGCAGGCCTCGCCAGATGCCAAAGAGGTTCCTCATGTTGGGACGCAGCATCCAAAAGGCTATTGCCAGCAGACCCCAGTTCACCGCCAGAAAGATGAGGTAAGCGTCGCGATACGGCAACAGCGAGAAGGGAACGAAGAGCAAAGCCTGATAGGCCGGACGGATAAACGGCAGGGATCGTTCGTCGTTCCCGACCAGCGCGTCCTGAAATTGCTGCTGCGCGTGGACGTCATAGAGCTCGCCCGCGTGCCCGGTCCGCACCATGTAGCCCGCCGTATAGAGTTGCCTGAAGTCGGCATGACCACGCAGAAGCGCGTCGGGGAAAAAGGTGATCCATCCCAATAACTGAATGCCAATGAGTATCGGCAATAGCCCCAGAAGAAGATCCGGGAGATAGCGCTTGCCGCGAGAATCCGTTTTTGGCGTCATTTACGATTGATCAAATTCCGTTGCACGGTCGGGATCTAGCTTCAGGGGCATGGCATATCCTTGCGGACCATGAAAAAGAACTTCCATTCCTCCGGCGAAGTCAGAATCTTACAAGTGCGATACTCGCGCTGGATGTAATCTGCGACCGGGTCCCGGAGTATCGAACTTAGAGATGTTCCCGGCCACGAAGTCGGAATCTTTTCCCAGAACGAACCCTCGAACAGGACCACTGGCACCCTTGCGGCCGTTATCTCCGCCAGCATCTCCCCAGCCTGCTGCGGAGTATGCATACCGGGCTGGAAATATTCATAGCGCGTCGGGCTGGCCGTGTCGCTCAGGTAGTAATAGAGCGGCAAATACGGATATACCAAAATTTCATCTCCGGCGGCGACGTGCGCTTGGATATAGTCAACCACCGTGTCCTGTGCTGGCACCTTGATCACGCCCCGCCGGGTTTGGACCTTGTCGCGGGCGTTCAGGGCGCGCAGGAGCATTGGCATCGCGAAGAGCAAAAAGGCAGCCAGGACATAAGTGATGAATAGCGGTTTTACCTGCTGGAACAGGCGTCCCGGAATGTCTCGCCCGTCAATCAGCCAGCCGAGCACCAGAGCAAAAAGCGGCATTAGGTACATGAAGTGAATGATGTCCGCTCTGCCGATTACAACTGACAGAAGCAGCCCGGACAGGACGCAGCAAACCAGAACATAGTGCGCACCGACTGCCCGAGGTTCACGTTCTCGCCACAGTTGGACTACCCAATAAGCCAGCAGACCCCCGGCCGCTAGGGGTAGGGCAGGAACCAGAAAGCAAGGACTGATCGCCAAGACCGTGATGGCCCGCACAGTTAATGACCCGCTGCCAAACAAAAGGTGACGCGTACTCTCCGACCAGTTCTGATAACCGTAAGGAACGTGATTGGCAAGCGAGTAGTGGTGCAGCGGCCAGAGCCAGTCAGCAAGCATGAGCGACAAACTATGCTGCGCGCCGAAATATACGACAGTTGTGAGAAAAGGCCATGTCATTCCCACTGCCAGCCCGAGGCTTTGCGACCGCTTCCACAAAGACCGTTGCCAGTCCAATAAAGCGATTGCCCCCAGGCCTGCACCCAGACCGAGTGCCAGCCCTACTCCTTTCGACTGCTCAAAGAGGATCGTGAGAGACACTAGCGATCCAGTTGTGAATGCCCACTCCCATCGAGGAGACTCCAGCCATCTCACCGCGCAGTAAACCGCCAGGCACGCCCACAGCGTGCTGTCCCAGTTGTGCAAGACCTCAAAGCGATAGGGGAGCGTCGTGAGCATCACTAGTGCGGCGACAAAGAGGGCGCTCGCGCGCGAACACACTCGCCGTGCCAGTAGGTAAGAGACAGACGAATAAATCCCCCCGAAGACAACCAGCGCGGTTCGCGCTACCAGAAACGAGCTTCCGAAAATTTTGAACAGCAGCGCTAGAAAGTAATAAGACCCAGGCGTGAAATAGGAAAAGAAATCTCGGTAAAGCACCTCTCCACGCAGGATGCGTTGCGCCCCTTCGAGGACGATTCCTTCGTCCGGTTCGATTGAAGTGTAGCGGCGGAAAATCCACAGATAAGCCAGCGTCACCGCAAATATGGCAGCGGCAACTGCTCGTTCGGTTGTGTCCAATTCCGGCCGCACCAAACTCCGCGAGGATGTCTCCGCCTCCTCGTCCGCCCGCGAGCCCTTCAGAGCCTGGCCGCCCGCCCGTTTTTCGGTGACGTGATCCACCCCTGCATTCTGCCTCATCTTCTATGTCGTATGCGCTGAATTGCGGCGCTGGAGGTTAGCCCGCTGATTCCACCAGGTTGAGTTCTCCGCTGTGCGATCGCACCTGGCGATTCAGAGCCTCATTCTGTGCAAGTTTGTATACTTCTGTTCACCTGGGCGCTTGGACCGCCCGCCCCAGCTTGACCCAACTCCTGTTAAGTGATAGTCAAAAAGATGGATAGAGGGGGTGGCAACGGGGACCGAGCCTCAGCGAGTGGCAGGGGAACTGCAGTAGGATCCCAGGCTGTCGTTCCCACTCTTCCCCAAGTCCAGGCTCCGGAACCAATAAGACCAAAAGCCGTGCAGCTATGATATCTCCCCAATCCTCAACGACTCTCATGCACGTGCCTGAGTCTACCGCCGCTCCGGCTTCTATCGACAAGCCGGAAATTTCCGTGGTGATTCCTTGCCTTAACGAAGCCCGCTCCATCGGCGTTTGTGCAGAGAAGGCGTTGGCCGCCTTTCGCGAGCTCGGAATCCGTGGTGAAGTTGTGGTTGCCGACAACGGCTCGACTGATGGTTCGATCGAAATCGCGGAAAAGCTGGGCGCGCGCGTTGTCCATGTTGCGACTCGAGGCTACGGCAACGCCTTACGCAGGGGAATTGAAGAAGCCCAAGGCGAGTTCATCATCATGGGCGATGCCGATGACAGCTACGATTTCTCCCAGGTGCCGGACTTCGTCGCCAAGTGGCGCCAAGGCTCCGAACTGATCATGGGCAACCGGTTTGAGGGTGGGATTAAGCCCGGCGCCATGCCCTGGCTTCACAAATATCTAGGTAATCCTGCTCTGACCGCAATCCTGAATTCATTTTTCCACGCCGGCATCGGCGATGCTTACTGCGGCATGCGCGGATTTACCAAGCGAGTCTACGAGCGAGTGGACCCGCGCACCACGGGAATGGAGTTTGCTCTCGAACTGGTCATCAAAGCTGCCAAACTGGGCGTAAAGGTCACCGAAATTCCGGTCACACTCTGGCCCGACAAGCGAGGCCGCGCGCCGCATTTGCGAACTTTTCACGACGGCTGGCGGAGCCTGCGCTTCATGCTGCTCTATGCCCCCAACTGGCTCTTCCTGCTTCCCGGAATTTCGTTGCTGACAGTCGGCCTGGGCCTGGTTGTCTGGCTTTTCCCGGGGCCACGCCATCTGGGGCATGCCACGATTGACGTTCACACCATGCTCTTTGGCATGATATTCGCGCTGCTGGGCGCGCAAGTCATTTCTATTGGCCTTTTCGCCAAGGTATTCAGCTATGCCGAACGCTTCGCCCAAAACCAGCGCTCCCTGGAGCGATGGCTGCGCCGCGTGAAACTCGAGCATGGGCTTGCGTTCGGAGGAGTTTTCGCGTTCAGTGGCGCCGCGGGTGCATTCTGGCTCTTGTGGAAGTGGGCGGCCAGCGATTTTGGTCCACTCTATCAGACCCGTGCGGTGATCGTTTTTTCCCTGCTGCTTATCTTCGGGGTGCAGGTAATTTTCTCCTCCTTCTTCATCAGCATGTTGGGAATCAGTCGCGGCACATACATCGGCGATTACGATGATCTGGGCTGATACTAGCGTAAGCGTATGGAAGTGATCGGCGCCTTACATCAACGATTGGTCGCCGGGCGCAGAGTTGAAGTTCTGGTGGAACATCTGGCCGCACTCATTCCTGCCCGAGCTCGGGTGCTGGACGTAGGCTGCGGCGACGGCGTGATTGACCGTCTCATCATGGAACAGAGAGCAGACGTTTCCATTCAGGGAATTGATGTTCTGGCGCGGCCGCACCCTCAAATACCGGTCAAACGGTTCGACGGAATCACCATCCCATATCCCGAGGCGAGTTTCGACGCCGTCATGTTCATTGATGTGCTTCATCACACTCTCGATCCCCTTGTTCTGCTAGGAGAAGCACAGCGTGTAGCCGGCACGGTTCTGATCAAGGACCACTTCCGGAATGGATTCCTCTCGGGTCCCACCCTGCGCTTCATGGACTGGGTGGGGAATGCGCACCATAGCGTGGCCCTACCCTACAACTACTGGTCGAAATCCCAATGGACGGAGGCCTTTGCTGAATTGAGGTACGTGGTCGGTGCGACCAGGAGCGCTCTTGGGCTTTATCCCTGGCCGGCTTCGTGGATATTCGAGCGTGGCATGCACTTCGTCGCCAGGCTCGAGCGGACGGAAGTCTCGCCAGCCGGTTGAGCGTAATCTGAAGTGTTGGAGAAACTGGGAGGGAGCTTTGACCGACGAGGAACAACCCGGAATCGCGGCTCCACTCGAATCACAGCAAGCCGCGCCGCAGCCCGATCCATGGGAAGCCGCGTATCTTGCCTTCGAGACTCCGGAGCAGGAGATCAGGAAGTTCGTAGGACGGCTGAGCAAATTCCGCGCGTCGCAATGGCCGCGTGATGCCCGGATTGTCGAGCTGTTCTGTGGTCGCGGAAACGGGCTGCATGCTCTTCAGCGCATGGGATTCACCGCCGTCGAAGGCGTAGATCTCTCACCCTCGCTTCTGTTGCAGTATGGCGGCAACGCGCCCTGCCACACCTCCGATTGCCGCCGATTGCCGTTTGCGCGCGGCAGCAAGGACGTGCTAATTGTTCAGGGCGGCTTGCATCATTTGTCCGTCCTGCCCGATGACCTGGAACAGGTCTTCGCCGAGATGCGCCGCGTACTGAGAAGGGAAGGCCGTGTCGTCATCGTGGAACCCTGGCTGGACATGTTTCTGAAACTTGCACACGCAGTCTCTGAGAAGCCATTGGCGCGTGCTCTGTCGAAGAAGCTCGATGCCCTAGCCGCCATGATCGCCTACGAGCGGCGGACTTACGAGCAGTGGCTGAGCCAGCCACAGCTCATCCTGAGCCTATCCCGCAAACACTTCGTGCCGCTCCAGGAACGATTTGGATATGGCAAGTGGAACTTCGTGGGCATGCCGCGACAGTGAACGCGGCCATTCGGGCCATCAATCTGGACTCTCTTCCTCTCGGAGTTGTCCTGTCTGGCGTCTTGAGTAGTTCCTAGCCCGCCCTCACCCGGGACATCGCGGTAAGGCGGTGGTGCGCCGGAAATAGAAAAGCATAGCCCCCGAGGTCAAAACCAAAACCAGTCCGAGCGGCAAGATTATTCGTCGCGAACGAAACTCGCAGTGTAGGTGACGGCATTCCCAACATCCAAATCAGAAGCGCAACTCCGACCGGCAGGCTAAGGAAGAGACCCTTGTAGGCCGACTCGTAGCGAGAATTGCCAGGCCCATCAAAAGAACATCGCGGTCTAGTTGTCGCTGCTTGATTCGCGGACGTGCTCCCAGCACCAGCGCGCCGCCTGTCGCGGCCACAGCTCCGCCGAGATAACTAATGGCCCAGCAACTGAATGTTCCCAGTCGATCACTGCAAGCAACCCTCCTAAGAGTGCCCACTGCGGCGGCAGCCAACCCTGGAGGACCCATCAGATGGCGGTGAACATCAGGCCGACGCTTAGCCAAACCCCCAGAAAGGGTGTCCGAAAATCACTTGTCCGGCGGTTAGAAGCCCCTGCGCCGGGAAGTATCTTGAGACGCATTTGCTTTCTCGATGACATGAAAAGTTTCAAAATGAATCTACAGGGAAGTGAGTCGGATTGGTCACCCGCCCGTGTGCGAAGGCGTCTCCCATCAGGAGATAGCTGAACTCGTCATGAATGCCAGGTTGTGGAATGGGCTCTACCGGAAGTAATGCCAGTCGCAAAGTGAGCGCCAGAAATCCTACGCTGAACACGGGCCATGCGCAACGTTGAGCGAGTCGGCCCATCGGCTGCTCGCAACTGAAAACCATCTCCCACCCAAGTTGGGAATGAACGCAGAGGCAACCACCGCGACTGCGCACAACACGAACTCAATGAAAAAAACAACAAGCTTCACCCTTTAGCGCTGATGTTGGCCTGGGGTGACTGCTGAATATTCCGATAAGCGAGGCGGGTGCTCGTCGGGCTCGACCAGCCACACCTTTCGATCTTTGAAGTACTGGAGAAGTTCCTGGTTCTTCTCTACCCCCATATCGCGCGCCCAGACAATTTTCGAGCGGTCGATATCAGCTTCGTTAAAGACCCACTCTCTTCCTGGGTCGTGACTTTGCCGGTAATGCACGATTACCAGAATATTCCCGGGCTGCAGTGCCAGAGCAGCGCGGACTCCAGTTCGACCAGTGAGCTCAATCTCCCGCGCGCACCACGTTTTCAGCATGGCCGAAGAAAGAGGGATGTGGACTGCCAGAGCGCCTGCCCGCAAAACCAGCAGCAAGACACAGACTGCGACTGTGGATCGCGCAATGGCGAGGCCGGTTCGCTGGCCGTGCCATTTCCACCGGCGTACGCGTTGCATGGCAAGTAATACAAGCAAGTAGATTGCGCCTGTCATCGGTGCGGCATAGTGCACGCCGATGTAAACGGGGAGCAATAGTCCGGTGATAGTGCATAGCACGATAAGCAATAGCATTCGTATCCGCGGACTCATGTCCGTGTACGAAATCTCGTATCGCGGCATGAATGCAAGGGCCAAAAGCGGAAGCATGAAGACGGTGCCCATGAAAAAGATCCACAAGAAGGCCGCCTTCACCATGGTCAGCAAGATCGGGTGTGAGTGCGCGAAGGAATACTCACTCAAGCACCATCCCATGTAAAACGCCTGCATCTCGGCGTGATGATATTCAACCACCCGTCCTAGCTTTCCCCAGAGAAAAACCGGAACCGAGATGTACGTGCGCATGTTTACCGAATAGGGGCTGAGAAAAGGGTCTCCCGTGGTGCGCCAAAAATAGTAGAGCGTGAACCCCGCGCCCAGGCCGAGCAGCAGGCTCAGCGGCAGAACTATGCGGCGCCAGACAACTCCTGACGGAAAGTTCTTCTTAACCAGCAACCCGATCAAGGCAATCAGAATTGGCGCGCTAAAAAAAAGGCCCTCATACGGCCTGCTATTTGCGAGAATCACGAGACCCAGTCCCATCAGTGCTGAGTCGCGCGCCCTGCAGCGTCTCTTGATCCGGGGGAAGCTACCCAAAACCAGCGCGCCGCCAATGGCTGCCGCAGCACCTCCCCAATAGCTGTTGGCCCAATAACTGAAAGTCCCTAGGCGAATTACAGCCAACAATCCTCCCGTGAGCGCCCAAATTGGCGGAAGCCAGCCCTGTAACATCCAGCAGATCGCAGCACACATTGCTCCTGCGCTCAGCCATACGCCCCAGAATGGATGACCGAAGAGTACCTGACCCAGGGCGAGGAACATTCCCTGAGCCGGATAGTACATAGACACGTAGCGGGGCTTCTGATTAATGTGGAACGTTTCAAAGTGAATCCACATAGGGTGTGTCGGATTCGCTAGTCGCCCGTGCGCAAAGGTGTCTCCCATCAGGAGGTAGCTGAACTCATCGTGAACGCCCGGCTCCGGAATGGGTTCTACCGGAAGTAAAGCCACTCGCAAAATGAGCGCCAGAAGGCCCACACTGAGAACGGCCCATCCGCGACGCCGAGCCAGTCGGTGCAGGACCCGCTCGCAACTGAGAAACCATTTCTCGCCCAGGTTGGGAATGAGAAAAGCTGCGACCACCGCAACTACGCACAAAACGAACTCAATCAGCAAAAACAAGGAGCTTTTGCCTCCTTACCTCGGATACGGTGAGACTTGCGGTGGAATCTTATCCGGCTCAACCAGCCAGACGTGCCGATCGTTAAAATAGTCAATCAGTTCCTGATTCCGTTCCACGCCCATATCATTCGCCCAGACCACCTTCTGATGGTCGATATCAGCAAGATTCTGCACCCAGTCCACAGGTTCGAGGTGATCGTGGGGGTATCGAACTAAAGCAAGCTGAAGTCCGGGCAAAGACTCGAGCGCGGTCTGGACTCGCTGGCGGCTGGAGCCCGCGAATAGATGAGGTGAGAACCATGTGATCGGAACCGTTCGTGGCATGGGAAGGCCGGGAAATGAAGCCGCTGCACGTATTAAGAACATCAGAACGCAGATTAGCGGCACGGCTCTAACCACTGTCAGTCCGGTGCTCTTGCTTCGCCATTTCCACCGACGGATGCGCTGCATGGCCGCCAGAAGCAATACGTAAACTATGCACGTGAGCGGGGCCGCGTAGGTGGGGCCATAGAACACTGGCAACAGAAGGCCGAAAGCCGAGACTAAAAAAACGATCAAAAAAAGCCTTGCACAGACCTTGCGCTGTTTAGTTCTGGCCGCTAATAGCACGAATGGAAGCGTCAGAGCCGGGCCAACAAAGAATAGGTAAAATTCTATGATCCGCGTAATGCTGGAGACCACGAAATGCGAGCGCACGAATTTGTATTGCTCCACCTCCACACCGAAAAATACTGCCCCCACCTCGGTGCGGGGGACCGCTCGCAGGGACTGCCACGGAAAGATCGGAACCGGGTCCCAGGTTTGCAGGTTTACCTGGTATGGAGTACGAAACGGGCTTCCTGTCGTGCGCCAGAAATAATAGAACATTGCCGTGAACGCCAAGGTTAGTATTAGCGCCGATGGGATCAGCACACGAGTCGCAATTCGCATGGCGTCCGATCGGTCGCGATCCCAGATCCAAATCAGCAAAGCAATAACGATTGGCAGGCTGAATATCAGGCCCTCAAACGGGCGGCTGCTGGCGAGTAACGCCAGGCCGAGGCCCATCAGCAGAGAATCACCGACTCGCTGGCGGCGTTTGATGCGCGGCAAGGCGCCAAGTACCAGGGCGCCGCCGATCGCTGGCAGAGCGCCTCCGAAATAACTATTTGCCCAGTAGCTAAAGGCGCCGAGGCGGATCAGGGCGAGCAGCGCGCCTAGAAGCGCCCAAAACGGCGGAAACCATCCTTGCAGCATCCAGCAAATTACGGCGCACATAATGCCGGCACTCAGCCATACACCCCAGAACGGGTGGCCGAGGACTACTTGCCCGAACGCGAGCGGAACGCCCGGCCCAGGAAAATATTTGGAACCATACGTCGGCTGTTGGTTCGCGGCAGGCGCTTCCAAGTGGACCCACATAGGATGCGTCGCGTTGGTCAAGCGTCCGTGCGCAAAGGTATCGGACAAGAGCAAATAGCCGAACTCATCAGGTATTGTAGGTTGCGGGATCGGTTCGATCGGCAGCAGTGCGCCACGCATTACCAGGGCCACGACTCCGACACACACAATGGAAAGAACGCGGTGCCTGCTGAGTTGCCAGAAACGCATTTCCACTTTCTCGAACCAGCGCGATCCGAGAGTCGGCCGAACGAAGGCGATCAGCAATGACAGCAGCACGAAGCAAGTTTCAATTATCAGCATTGGTATCGAACTCCGTCCGCGCGACGCGCAATTTGGCCTTCCCCTGCACCGATTTGAGGACGGCAAGGGGTGAATAGGCTGTCAACTTCACCGGTTCCTCATCCGGCTCCAGCAACCAAACCCGACGGCCCTTGAAATATTCGATCAACTCCTGATTCCTCTCCACGCCCATATCGCGCGCCCACACCACCTTGGAGCCATCGATGTCGGACTCGTTATACACCCACTCCTCGAGAATCTCATGGTCAGGCCGGTAACGCACGATTGCCAGATGACGTCCCGGTTCTTCTCGCAATTGAGCTAGCACACGGGCGCGCTCGAGATTATGAAAATCGGCGGAATACCAGGTGTGGATGTTAGTTGCCGGAAGCGGAATGCGAAGCAGCGGTGCGGCTGCCCTCAGCGGCAGCAGCACGAAACAGATCACCGGCACCGCGCGAACCAGGAACTTGCCCCCGGGCTCTCCATTCGGGCGCCACCGGCTCAGGGAGCGCATCGCCTGCAGCATCAGGGCGTAAACCGCGGCCGTCAAAGGCGCATAGTAGTGCGCAGGTGGAAGATAAATCGGCAACGCTAGTCCGACAAAAGTGGCGCAGCAAACCAGCAACAGGAATCGGGACTTGCGGCTCATCGGCCAGCGGAATCTGCCACGCGGCTTGCTGGCAAACCATGCAAGAAACGGAAGTGTCAGCGCCGGACCCAAGTAGAAAAGCCAGAAGGGCACCGGCTTCAACAACAAATTGCCGATAGGATGATGGTGCGCCGATCTGTACTGACCGACTACCGGAGCGCCCTGATAAAACTCGCGCATCACTTCGTGGTTGTATTTCGCGGCCGGGTCCAGCTTTTGCCAGGGGAAATAGACCAGGTGATAAGTCGCGATATTGACCTGATAGGGAATGCGAAAAGGGCTGCCAGTGACGCGCCAGAAGTAATAACCCATAGCGCCGAAGGTGATGGCCAGCAACAGACCAAGGGGCAGGACCACGCGTCGCATGCAGAGCTCCAGTGGTGGACTCTTCTTGCTCGTCATCCACACCAGGAGAGCGCCTGCGATGGGAACGCAGAAGAATAAACTCTCATATGCCCGGGTGTTGGCCAGTAGCGCTAGCCCAAACGCCATGATCGCCGCATCGCGGATGCGCTGGCGCCGCTCGATTCTGGGCAATGCGCCCAGCACCAAGGCGCCACCGGTGGCGGCGACGGCTCCGCCGAAGTAGGTATTCGCCCAGTAGCTGAAGAGGCCGAGCCGCATCACTGCGATGCAGCCACCCAGCAGCGCCCAGCCCGGCGGCAACCAGCCTTGCAGCATCCAGCAGATCGCGGCGCACATCAAGCCGACACTCAGCCAGACGCCCCAAAAAGGATGTCCGAAAATCACCTGACCCACTGCCAGAAATAAACCCTGGCCGGGATAGTACATAGAAGCGTACGTGGGCTTCTGATTGATGTGGAAGCTTTCGAAATGAATCCACATGGGGTGGGTGGGATTGGCCAATCGCCCGTGAGCCAGCGTGTCTGCCAGAAGCAGGTGGCTGAATTCGTCATGGATCGCTGGTTCAGGAATAGGTTGGATGGGTAAGAGTGCTGCCCGAAGAGCTAATGCCGCAATACCTACCGAGAACACCGCGAGGGCGCGCCGCCGGGCAAATTTGCCTAACCGTTGCTCCCACTTTTCAAACCAGTTCGCTGCGAGCTCGGGTACGATGTGCGCCAACGCGATCGCAATCGCAGTCAAGCAGATCTCAATAGCCAGAATCATGCCGGGCTACTCAATGATTCTCTTTTTCGGATTAGAGTTTGTGCAAGAAGCTGAGTTCCTGCCGGTCTGGTCACAGTAGGCTCCAAATTAGCTTGCCGGCGTTAGACGCCGCCCAAATGTTCGAACAGATGGTGCAGGGCTTCGCCGCCGTTCTGAATCCACTGTTTCGTCCAATCGAAATTCCACTCGTAGTTTTTCTGCCATGTAGTTGGGAGATACCAGACGTGTTGTGCCCTGCGCCAGTAACGAACACGGTTGGCGGCATCCTCCCGAGTTAGGCTGGGTCCTTCGATGGCATTGAAGTCAGGAGGCGGGTCTACGGGCAGAGTATGCCCGTAGCCGTACTGCCACTGGATATCATTTACCAGACAGTTCCAGTACACTCTGGCGATTTTCGCTTCCTCGCTGGGTTTCTGAGATGAAGGGGCAAGCGGTACATCGATGAACTCCGCCGGCATATCTGCGCGGAGCCGAAACCTCGGTTGGTACGACCCGTACAGATATAGCCCAAGCGCGAGCAATGCGACCATCGCCCAATCGAATTTTTGCCTCTTAAATAGCATTGATCTTGTTTACCTGATCCCGCCCCATCGCCTTCTATTACCGAGCCGCTCCGTAGATCGCAGGCGCACCGAGACCCATACACAACCGCAATTGATCTGCCAACCGCCTCCTTCTGGCCGGGGGGGCGGCAAGCTTGAGCCGAAATCCGCTGCATCTTCCTGAGCCAGAAGCGACTTTCAGTCGACCAGAAGCCTGGAGATCCAAACGGAGGGTCAAAGTAAGGTAACCAGCTTGTGCCATAGACTGTTACCGCCTCTAGTCAGGCTGCGCACCCGCATGGCGACCAACCCGGACTGTGCTTTCAGCAATGATGCAGATTTTTTCACTTCGAGGACATTGTCGTTAAACGATAATTTCCACGGATCAAAGCAGTTATTTGTTGACCACACGCCTCTGATTTGCGATAGTAACAGGGGCATTCAGTGCCCTCGCGACCTCCTCCCGGGCATCACCCGAATCGCGTTCCCCCGTACCATCTATACGACCAACTATATGTCCTCGTCAACCAGCGTGGCGTTTCGCCGGCAGAATGACGGGAAAGGCTAATTAGTTGTCCGATTCAGATTATAGCCGACGCATACTTCTGGTCGATCCGGACGAAGTTTTCGGCCAAGTCCTGCAGCAGGTTTTAGGGACAGGTTACAAGCTTCGCCAGGTTGCGACGGTGCAAACCGGAATCAGCCTGCTCAATGCGAATGAAGTGGACGTCGCTCTGCTGAATGTGGATTTGCGAAATGGGGGCGCCTCCGGGGACGATCCGCTGGCGCTGGTGAGACAAGCTTCCGAGCGGGATTTTGCTTCGCTGGTGATTGCTTATGGTTGGGACTCGCGGCGCAAGAAAGCGATTGAAGCTTTTCAATATGGCGCGGTTGATTTTCTGGAACAGCCGCTCGATATTCAAGCGCTGAAGTTCGCTCTGGACGCGGCCTACCGCCGTGCCACGCTGACTCGCGAATTAAGCGCGGCGCAAAAACTGATTTCTTCGTCGCATGTGGAAGGGCTGCTCGGAAACAGCAAGCCAATGGCGCGGGTAAATGAAGTAATCCGCAAGGTGGCCCGGGTTTGCACCAGGGTGCTGGTCACAGGTGAGAGCGGCACCGGAAAAGAGGTAGTAGCGCGCGCGATTCATAACCTGAGCCCGCGCGCAGACAGGCCATTCGTGGCGTTCTCTGCCTGTTCCTTCCCGGAGTCTTTGATTGAAGACGAGCTTTTCGGCCACGAGAAAGGCGCTTTCACCGGCGCCTGCCAGCTCCGTCGAGGCCGTTTCGAAGAGGCCCGGGACGGGACGGTTTTTCTCGACGAGATCGGCGACCTGGCGCTTCCCCTGCAGGCCAAACTGCTGCGCGTGCTGCAAGAGCGCAGCTTGGAACGCCTCGGTTCGAATCTCGCCCATCCGTTGGATGTCCGCGTGATCTGCGCCACCAGCCGCAACCTGGAAGAGATGGTGCAGGAGGGAAGCTTCCGGGAAGATTTGTATTTCCGAATTTCTGTTGTCCGGATCCACATGCCCGCCCTGCGGGAAAGGGTGGAGGATATTCCGCTGCTGGCGGAATATTTTCTCCAGATGTTCGCCAAGGCACATAAGAAACAGTGCCACGGTTTGACACTGGGGGCTCTGCACGCGCTGGCCGGACATAACTGGCCGGGCAACGTCCGCGAGTTACAAAACATAGTTGAACGCAGCCTGGTACTGGCGGACGGCCGCGAGCGGCTTGGACTGAAGGACCTGCCGCAGGAACTTCAGGGTTTTGCTGTCCCGGAGGAAATCCCGGAGGGTTCTTTCCATGAATCGGTTCGAGGTTTCAAGCGAGAGCTGGTGCGGTCTGCCCTGCGAATGCATGAAGGAAACAAGCTGCAGGCCGCGCGTGAGTTGGGAATCAGCCGCTGCTATCTGCATCGCCTGCTGAATCAACTTAGAATTACTGAGGTAGCGGTCTCGGAAGATTTTGAAGAGACGGCACCACCGGAGGTCCCGGCTGCGCGGGGAAGAGCCATAGACCTGAGCATCGCATCCCGAGTGGCTTGAGGGGATAACCATGTACACTCGAAAAAAGACATTTGCGCGCCCAGAGTCGGGACAGAGCCTTGTTGAGACAGTTCTGATGATGCCGGTGATGCTGCTGGTGTTGTTCAATGCGTTGAACTTTGGATATTTTTTCCTCGTCACGCTGAATTTGTCGACTGCACCGCGCTCCGGCGTGGAATATTCCATGTTAGGGGGACAATCCCCAGGCACTATCGGGTTAGCCACGGCCACCAGCGCAGCCGACCTTACTTATCGAGATGTCACCGGCGCAATAAGTTCGCCGGGAGGCGCCACCGTTAAGGTTTGCACCAAGAAACTTGGGTTTGCCGCTGGTGTAGCGAGTTGTGCTATCTGTAACGGAGGAGTCGGCGGTGGCTGCGGGGCAGCGGCAAACGGAAACGCAGGTGACAACGACAATGAACCCGCAAGCTTCGTTATGCAACGTATAGATATTACTTACACTTTCGTGCCGCTCTTGCCTCCGGCACTCTTCAACCTGACCGTGCTCGCAATCCCCCAATGTACGTCCAGTGGCGGCAGCGTAAGCTGCACGTTTCACCGACACGTTTCTATGCGGGCGATAGATTAAAGGAGAGTTTTATGCGTTTCCCGCGCCACTTGAAAAATGAAAAAGGCCAGGCAATAGTTGAATTTTCCTTGGTGGCTGTTTTCTTGGTGTTGTTAGTCATCGCCTTCATCGAACTCATTTTCCTGGTCTACACCTACATCATGCTTGCGGATTCGGCCAAGGAAGGCGTCCGTTACGCCATAGTACATGGAAATGAAAACGCAACTCCTAGCGGCCCGATTGGACCGGGTGCCGTGGCTGCCCCGAACGCCCCTTGTACAACGGATAGTGGAAATGTAACTGCTGTTAAGACTGCAGTTACAAACTATTCGGGCTCATCTGGCCATGCTATAGCCACTGGAAACATCAAAGTTTGTTATTCCGATGGAGACAACCTCCCTACACACCGGGTAACTGTAGCGGTCACCTATCCGTACCAAGCATTTTTCGGTCTGGGTTGGCCTACCGTCAATGTACACGCAGAAGCCGAAGGCAGAATCGTATTCTGAGAGGAACAGCATGAAAATTCAACGAGGTAAGAACGAAGCAGGACAAGCAATGGTGGTTCTTGTCATTTGCCTGGCGTTGTTCCTACTCGGCGCTATGGCCTTTTGCGTAGATATGGGGAATCTGTGGTGGCATAAACAAACCGCCCAGAACGCGGCGGATGCTGCTTGTACTGCTGGTATGATGGACCTCCTACCTACAGCACCCACCCCTGAGTCTACAGCAAATGCTACAACCAGCGCGAATTACTATGCGGGTAAAAACGGCTATGCTGCATCCACCGTCCACGTAAGCTTCCCTGGTGTGGGCGCAGTCGCGGGAATAAGAAGCTGTGATTCATCTACACCGCCACCTATCACTTGCGAGGCTTCAGGAGTCGCGAGTCCGTATATAAAGGTAAACATAGACGACCCGGTTCAGCTCTACTTTGCCGGTATGCTAGGAATGGGTACTCTAAAGCATGTCGGTGCTTACGCTATCTGCGGTCAAGTCTATTCCAATTCACCTGTTCCGATTTTAATTCTAAATCCTACGGGCAACGGGACCCTACATGGAAACGGTAACCATGCCAGCATCAACATTGTGGGTGGACCGCAAAGGAGTATACAAGTCAACTCCAACAGTGGCTCCGCGATAAGTATGAGTGGAAATCCACACATCGATCTTCATCTCGGCGGTCCAGACCCCGGCAATGGGAGTGATCTTGCTGTCGTTGGTGCATCCGGAGCCGGGACCTCAAACTTGAATTTGGGCACAAGACCAGGTAAATTCATCCCCTCTACTTCTCCTATCAATGATCCTTATGCATTGATTGTGTCACCCGTAGCACAACCTGCGCCGGTTAGACCCGCCGACCTGACCCCGGCTCAATGTCCAGCGATACCATGTCATGTGGTGGTACCCATTCACGGATGCCAAGATGCAACAAACGGCTGTGAATTATACACGCCCGGAACTTACAACACTGATCCTGTTACTTTTAAGAAAGTGTTGCTTTTTGACCCCGGCCTTTACTACATGAACGCTAATCTCAGCTTCGACGCGCATACCTGTATACGACCGGGAATCGGAGCAGGAAACGACAATAGTGGAACGACACTTTACTTCCACGGAAATCACACAATAAGTGTCGGCGCTAATGGGGGTGATTTTGGGGTTTGCGGATCAAACATTTTGATTCCAGTTAGTCAAATTAGGTGCACGGCAGCAAGCGAAGTACCCCCAAACATTGTTGCTCCTGGCGGCATAGGCGGAATGGTACTCTTAGGACCTTGTGCCGGCCCCTATGGAGACCCTCTTGGTACCGATGATCCTATCGGTGAGCAACGGGGAATCGTGTTATTCCAGGATCGTTCAGCGGCAGGAATCACTGCTAGCTTCGGGGCAAGTAGCGCTTTCGGTCTTGTTGGTGGAGCGTACTTTCATTTCTGCGGTGCGGGATTTGGAGACGGCACAACAGCGCCGGTCGCCAGCTGTTCTAATGCTGCCTACACAGACGACTTTGGTTTACAGGGCGGCAACGGCGTAGGTTCTTTTGTAGTTGGGAATTTTACCGTAGATAAAATGGATCTGGGTGGTAACCCAAATGTTACTATGGATTTAAACGCAACCGCTGCGTACTACACGGTGCGGGCTTCGCTGTTACAGTAGTGTAATATGGGCATCTGAATTGGGGGCGTATGCGAGTGGGAAAACCGACTGCTAAGATTTCAGCATTCGTGACGTGCGACCATTCAGCCGGCCAAGGAACAAGCGAAGCCGAAGATCATCCAGGAGTTCGTGCCCCTGCCGAATATGGTGAAGGTGGCCAAGCCGCATCTGCCGCTGCCGACGGACCTGGTCAGTGGCAAACCGGAGTTGCCGGAATTTCATCCTTCGATACAACCTCCGCCGGCGCCGCCGAGCATTGCTCTGCCGGCCACGCCTCCGCCCGCGCCCATTCGTCCGGCTGCTGAAGCTCCAAAGCGTGCCTCAGGCGAGAAAGAAATCGCGCCACCTATTGAGCATTGCATAATATAGTTACAGAGGGAACAGTTCCGCCTGCCGCCAAAAGGCAATGACGAGCGTGGGCCGCTTCCGCATGCGGCGCAGAGCCTTGCGGGCGTAGTGGCTTAACTGGCCAAAGTTCTGCGGGCAGAAGTTCGGCAGTTCGTGTTGCTTCCAGTGCGACCACAGGTACTCGACCGGATTCAAATCCGGCAATCCGGCGCATAGCCGGGGAGAAACTCCACCCACAAGCGCCCGCGCTGCTGGCTGCTGGCGGATGAAATCCCAGGTCATGTGGCTGCGATGGCCGGTCAATCCGTCCCAGACGATCAGCAACTTGCCGGGAATGTGGCGCAGCAAGTGCGCCAGGAACTCGATGATCTGCGGGCTGCGAATGGTCCCGGGAAACAACCGGAAGTAGAAGTTCCACCACGTCACCCCCGCCATGGCCGATAGCGTCTTCCAGTTGAAGTGATATGGCAGCACCGGAGTTTGTCCCCGTGGTGCCCACGTGCGGCAGCGGTGCGGACGCTCGCTCAGTCCGCTTTCGTCGATGAAGACGATGGTGCGGCCCTCTTTTCGGGCTTTTTTTTAATCTCCGGCCAGCGTTGCTGCTTCCACCGCCGGATCTTATCTTCATCACGCTCCAGCGCACGTCCCACGGGACGCTGGCAACTCCATCCCAGTTGCCGCAGAATCCGCCAGGCTTGCGAGGGATGGTATTGCACTCCGCATTCCTGCTCGATCAAGTGGGCCACGCGCCACGAAGTCCACAAACTGGTTTCGTACCCCAGCGCCTGCGGTCCGCGTTTCAGTCCCCGCTCGATGCGCCGTAAGTCCTCCGGGCGCAAGCGCGCTCTGCGCCCAGCGTGCCCGGCCTTCTTCAACGCTCGCACTCCCCCCTGCTTCCACTGGGCGGCCCACCGACTGACCGACTGCCGATGTACTCCCACCTGCCGAGCCACCTCGGCCGGATGAACTCCCTGCCGCAACAGCCGAGCCCCCAACAACCGCCGCTGTTCCAACTTCTGAAAGTCGCGCCGTACTCCCGCCGGATTTCCCATGACCGGACAGTAGCACAGGATTTCTAAAATGTCACTATATTA
>JBOGLC010000036.1:0-9052 GCA_050746005.1 Terriglobales bacterium | reverse complement strand
CCGTTTGCAGGACGAACTGGCTGGCACCGAAACCCGCATCGCGGTCGAACGTAAGCGTAACACCGACACGCTGCAGCACTACAACACCTACAACCACAAATTTCCCAACAACATCTTCGCCGGATGGGCGGGGTTCAAGCCCAACGACGCTTATTTTGCCGCGTCCGAAGGATCGCGCCAGGTGCCGACGGTCAATTTCGCGCCGCCCGCCGCCGCTCCCCAGGCCACGCCGCAGCCCGCTCCCGCGCACTAGCGTGGAAGCTGATTTCGCAGTCGAACTTGGCCCGGATGACGAGACCCTGGAAATACCCTGGGCCGCCGCCGAAGGCGGCCCGCGTTATTACGATCTGAAGCGCCGGCCCGAACTTCTGGCAAACCTCGAAGAGGCCGCCCGCGTACCGGAACTGGGCGAGTTTCTCGCAGCCATGAATTCCCCGTCCGGCGTTCTGGAAACCGCCAAGTGCGACGCCTGGTTGAGCAATGACATCAACCCTGAAGAAGAAGTATTCGGGGCGGCGTGCAAGTTCGGCTCTTACGTAGACCTCCTGTTCTCACAGGAGTCCAGGCGCGGTTCCTTCGCGGAGCACGAGCAATTCGCAAAGAAGATTACCCAACTCCTGAAGCATGTTCCCGAAATTCCCGCAGCCGCTGAATTGCTCATCCGGCGCTGTTTTTACGATGTGGAAGAGGAGGCTCGCGAGGGTTTCTACATCACCCTCTATGTCTTCGGCTACGGCGACGACGAACCGCAAGCCCGCCAGCGCTGGGCAATCGCCCTGAAGCTGGTAGAAAATGCTATCCGCCAGGTCCTGCTCATGTAGGCGCGAGCGCCCTCGCTCGTGCGGGGGCTATCACTGCCCCGCGGTTCCAACGAAACGGGCGGGGATGCCCATTCTCCACCAAGTCCAGGCTATTCCGCGACCTTTCCAGCGGGTACGCCAGATCGAGAGCAGCACCATGGCCAGAAAAATCACCAGCAGGCCAAATGACGCGGTCCGGATGCCGACCGCGTGCTTGGGGAGAATAGAAACTCGCCCGTACACAAATTCAATGTGCACCCAATAAACCAGGAGAGAAGTCTTCCCCAGTTGTATCAGGGGACTGAACCCCCACTGGCCCGCGCCCCAGCGGCACCACGCATAGGTCACGGCCATGATCGCGAGCAGCAGGCCCACGCGAATCAGAAAGAAATTCGGGCTGGTATGCCAGAAGTCATAGACCGCGTATAGTCGTTCGGGCCGCGCATCCATCCATCGCGCCAGGCAGATCAGGCCCACTCCGGCCCCGCCCGCAATGGCGAACACTACTGCGCCGCGCCGCCGCGCCCAATCGCTCAGCAGCAGGAATCCGACCGCGAGGCCGGCGAAAGCGAAAGCCGTCCAGGGAAAGATGGGAAAGAGCCACGACTGCGGCTGGCCCAGATTGTGGACACCGTCGATGTACGACTCGATTGGCCAGGGCAGCCATCGGGGACGCCAGGTGGTCCAAACCAGTGGTGTCAGGAGGGAAATCAGCAGAGCCACTGCGCCCGCGGTCATTCCGAGAACCTGCCGGATGTGAGAGGTCATGCCCAGCCTAAGCACGATCCAGCACACACCTCCCATCAGCATGATGGAAACGCCAATCGTGTTCAGGATATCCACTCGCAGCAGGTCGCTCCACGGAGCCCAGCCCCAGGCAATGGCGTACTCCTGAAGGCGGAACAGAAGCCCCAGCGCCAGAATTTCCGCCCCGCGCCGGACGGTTGTACCCGCGATCGCTTTCGGAGCTAAACCCTTCTGCCGCAGTTTGTCGGTCACCAAGGCAAAAGAAATTCCCGCGAGGAACAGAAACAGCGGCGCCGGCAAGGTCCCGCCCAGTTGCGACCACATGAAAAACGTTGTCTTGCGGGCTCCTGCACTCAGCCAGGAGTCATAGCAATGAGTCTGAAACATCAGCACGCAGGCCAGGCCGCGCATCCAGTCGATGTAAGCCAGACGATGTGTCGTAGGAGTGGGCATGCCTGGCGTTGCCAGCCGAACGCGAAAGTATAAGGCACGAACCCGGTCTCCGCCGGCCCGTGTCATTCTGAGCGAGGGGTTGCATCGCAACCCGAGGCAACCGCGAACTCGAAGGACCCCTACCGCGCCACAGAGGAATGGCGGCAAAGGATTTTCACGGCCAGCGTCCCAAACTCACGGCCTGGTGACGTTTAACGCGTAGGGGTCCTTCGACTCCACCTTTCCATTCGCGAGCGAATGGAAAGCCTCCGCTCAGGATGACACCCGCAGGGCTCGATTCATGGCGGCGGCCACTCGCAGAATTCGCGCCAACCCTCCAAACCGTCGTAAGATATGGCTGTGCCGTCTGAAGCCAATCTCGCCGCCAAACGAGCCGTGCTGGATGAGCATCTCCGCGGCCTGGGGCGAACTCTGGTCGCCTACTCCGGGGGTGTGGACTCAGCCTTTCTGGCCTGGGCGGCGCACCAGGCCCTGGGCAGCAACATGCTTGCGGTTATCGCCGATTCTCCCAGCCTGGCTCGCACCCAACTCGCGGATGCCACCGCCTTTGCCGCCGAGCAGGGGATACCGCTCGAGATTATCGTGACCGGCGAACTCGATCATCCGGAGTACGCGCGCAACGATGCTTCCCGCTGTTTTCATTGCAAGGATGAATTGTTCACTTTGATGGAGGAGTATCGCAGCCGGCGCGGCTTTGATTCGATCGCGTATGGGGTAAATCTGGACGACCAGGGCGACTTTCGTCCCGGCCAGCGGGCCGCCGAGCAGCACCGGGTGGCCGCTCCCTTGCGTCAGGCAGAACTCACCAAACAGGAGATCCGCGCACTCGCCCACGCTGCCGGGCTCAGCATATGGGACAAGCCTGCCTCCGCCTGCCTGTCTTCGAGAATCGAGTACGGTCGCAAGGTCACGCGCGAGGCCTTGAGCGCCGTCGAACAGGGCGAAGACGCTCTTCACGCTCTGGGATTTCGCCAGCTGCGCGTCCGTCATCATGGGGACATTGTGCGCATCGAAATCGCGCGTGAAGAACTGGGGCGCGCCCTAAGCCCGGAGATGGCGGCCGAATTCGCCCGCATCTTCAAGAACCTGGGATTCAAGTTTGTGACCCTGGACCTCGAAGGCTTCCGCTCCGGGTCCATGAACGCCCTGCTGGCAGCCGAAGTGCTGACCCGCGGGCGCTGACTAAGTCCGCCAGGGCGGGGTTTCAACCCTCTCATCGGCGGCCAGCCTTCCCGGACGTGTGAGATAATCTGGATTAATCTTCAATGTACAGGCGGTTTTTAGTGACGTTTCTGCGGCGCGCTGCACTCGTGCTTCTAGTGGTATGCCTGGGTTGTTCCGCCCAGTCGGCACCTCCCGAGGTGGCCCGGCGGATTGAGCAACAGGTGCGGACCTTCTACACCATTCCCCCCAACGTGAAAGTCATTCTGGGTCCAACCAAGCCCAGCGAATTTCCGAATTACGAAGCGTTGACCATCACATTCGACAGCGGCGAGAAGAAGCAGACCTACGATTTTCTTCTGTCCAAGGATGGCAAGACCCTGCTCCGCATGACGAAGCTCGATCTCACCAAAGATCCATTTGCCGAGATCATGAAACGGATCGACGTCGGTGGACGCCCGACGCGCGGTAACAGCCAGGCCAAGGTCGTTGCCATAAACTACGACGACTTCGAGTGTCCTTTCTGCTCGCGCATGCATCAGACCCTGTTTCCCCTGCTGCTGAAAGAGTATGGCGACCGCGTGGTTTTCATCTATAAGGATTTTCCGCTGGCCGAGATTCATCCCTGGGCCACCCACGCCGCGGTAAACGCCAATTGCCTGGCGGCGCAGAACCAGGACGCGTATTGGGACTTCGCCGACTACATCCATGCCAACCAGAAAGAAGTGAATTCCGAGAAGAGCCATGACGAGCAGTTCGCCGCGCTCGATCGCATCACCCTTGCGCAGGGGCAAAAGCACAATCTGGATGCGACCAAGCTTCAGGCCTGCATCAAGGCGCAACAGGACGATAAAGTGAAGGCCTCCGTACACGAGGGCGAGGCGCTCGGCGTGGAAGCGACTCCGACCATGTTCATCAACGGGGAGAAGGTGGATGGAGCACTGCCCATCGCCGAGATTCGAGCTGTTCTGGATCGCGCCCTGGTGCAGGCTGGTGAAACGGCGCCGGCGCATCCCGCTCCCGCCGCGGCCGGTACGGCGCAGCCGGGAAGCAAGTGATCGCGAGCGCTGATTCTTTGCGACGTTTTGCGGAGACCCTGGCGTACTTTGCGGTCAAGCCGTTGACCTTGAATACACTACTTCAAAGCATGCAACAAGGGCATTCTGGCCGCCTCAGGGCACGATCCCGGGCCGATGCGGAGGACCTGGTTTGAAAATACACGATATCTTGCGTCATAGTCTGGTTGCGCTCCTTACCATTTGGCTGCTTATATTTTTCGCCGGCTGCACTTCGAAACACCCCGGCGACGATGTAGCCGCCACGGTTGACGGCCGCAAGATCTACCGCGCCGACGTGGAAAAGTACTTTCAGAACCAGACCGCCGGCTCCGACCAGGTGCCGGTCGGCGAACAGGCCACCAGCCTGCGCCTCAGCATCCTGAAAGAGCTGATCGACAATGAAATCCTTATGCGCCGGGCCGAGAAGCTGGGACTGCTGGCCACCGACGAAGAGGTGGACGGCAAGCTGAACGAAATCAAATCGCCCTACACCAAGGAGCAGTTCGACGCCCGCCTGAAGGAAAAAAAGATCACCGTGGAGGACTTCAAGCGCGACCTGCGCCGCTCCCTCACCGTGGACAAAGTGCTGAACAAGGAGATCACTTCCAAGATCAATGTGTCCGACCAGGACATTACCAACTATTACAACGCGCATAAGGCGGAATTTAACCTGATCGAGCCGCAGTATCACCTGGCTCGAATTCTGGTGACTGCCACGCCCAATCCTCAAGTCCACAACCTGAAAAACGACAAGGCGCAGAATGAGGCCGATGCGCGAAAGAAAATCCAGATGATCATGAATCGCCTGGACAGCGGCGACGACTTCGGCACTCTGGCCATGAACTACTCGGAGGATGCGGAAACCTCAAGCAGTGGCGGCGACCTGGGCTTCGCCCCCGAGTCTTCACTCAAGAATACCGATCCCGGCACTCGCGATGCGGTAGCCAAGCTGAAGCCGGGGCAGTACAGCGCGCTGATCCCGCTCATCAACCCCATGAACAAGCAGGTCGCGGCATTCCAGATCGTGAAACTGATTTCAAAGGAACCGGCGGGACAGCGCGAATTGGCCGACCCGCGGGTGCAGCAAGCCATCCGCTCCCAGCTGCGCGACCGCCGCGAGCAACTGCTCAAGGCGGCCTACTATGAGGTTCTCCGCGATCAGGCCAAGGTAGAAAATTATTTCGCGCAAAGAGTACTGGACGGCAACGGCAACGCACAGTGATCAGGCACAAGCCTACTCCACGATTGCTAATACGTCCCCGGCGTTCACGGCCGCGCCTTCAGCCACGGCCAGTTTCAGCACGATCCCTTTTTTCGGCGATTTGATTTCATTCTGCATCTTCATCGCTTCCACCACCAGCACGCCCTGCCCCGCTTCCACCGGCGAGTTTTCACCCACCAGGAACCGGACCACCTTTCCGGGCATTGGCGCCAGCAGGGGCCGCGGCCCTTTACCATCGTCGGCCCGGGTTCTGCGGCCGCGCAACGATCGCGGATCGGAAATCTCTGCGGTATAGGGCTGATCGCCCACCCAGATACGCAAGTCCGGTCCCAGCCGCTCGCGTCTGACCTGGCAAGCCCTGCCATCGATCAGAAGGGACAGGACATCGGGCTGCGCCAGCACCGCATCCATCCGGACCTCGCGCCCGTCCACCAGGCAGCGCCAGCGTCCTGACGTGCGGTCCACATCGATATCCAGACGGAAGGCGGTGCCATCGACAATGACGTTATAGATCATGAACGATTTCGAAAATCCGACGGAGGACGCTAGGTCAACCCTTCCGTTCTTGCCGCCCGCTTCCAGCCTGAAGGCGCCGAGCCAGCTGCATCCGCTTTATCATTGGTCGAGTCCATGAGAGTAAAAACCGCGGCGGCAATGGCGGCGACGTAAGCCCTCTTCCCAGCCCCGCTTTCGGGGCTCGCCTTAATGGCCAGCAGCTGCTCCAGATATCCCGTATCGATTTTGCCGGAGCGAAAGTTTTCGTCGGCCAGAATCCGCCGGAACAGCCCCAGATTGGTCTTGATGCCGGCCACGAAATATTCCGCCAAGGCGCGAGCCAGTCGCGACATCGCCTGCTGCCGGTCCTCCCCATAGCCAATCAGTTTTGCCAGCAGCGGATCGTAATCGATGGGCACGGACCATCCCGAATAGACTCCGTTGTCCAGCCGGATTCCCGGCCCCGCCGGGGTCAGCAGCATCGCGATCTTCCCCGGGCTGGGAAAGAAACCGTTCTCTGCATCCTCGGCGTAGATGCGGCACTCGATGGCATGTCCCCGGAGAACAACATCTTCCTGGCGGAACGGAAGCCTCTCCCCGCCGGCGATGCGAATTTGCAGGTGCACCAGGTCGAGGCCCGTAATCAATTCCGTGACCGGGTGCTCGACTTGCAGACGAGTGTTCATTTCCAGGAAGTAAAAAGTTTTCTGCCCATCCACCAGGAACTCGACTGTGCCCGCGTTGCTGTAATTGGCGGCTTTGGCCACCCGCACCGCGACCTCGCCCATGCGCCGGCGCATCTCGGCGTCGACCAGCGGCGAGGGCGCTTCTTCGAGCACTTTCTGATGCCGCCGCTGGATCGAACACTCGCGCTCCCCGAGGTACACCGTGTTCCCATGTTCGTCCGCCAGCACCTGCATCTCGATGTGCCGGGGATTGAGGATGGCTTTCTCGAGGTAAACTTCGCCGTCTCCGAAGGCCCGCAGCGCCTCGCTCTGCGCCGCTTCCAGCGCAGCTTGCAGGTCGCGAGCTTCATGCACCAGGCGCATCCCCTTGCCGCCTCCACCGGCCGCCGCTTTCAGCATGACCGGGTAACCGATTTTCGCCGCTATGTCCCTTGCCTCCTGAACTGATTCCAGCGCCCGCGAAGTTCCCGGCACGAACGGCACTCCGGCTTTCTCCATCTCCTGGCGGGCCCGGGTCTTCGAGCCCATCATTTCCATCGCGGCCGCCGTTGGCCCGATGAACTTTACCCCTGCCTGGGTGCAGGCCTGGGCAAACTTTGCATTTTCCGAAAGAAATCCGTAGCCCGGATGGATTGCATCCGCGCCGCAATGCTTCGCGACTTCCAGTATTTTGCCGATATTGAGGTAGGATTCCGCCGCGGCAGCGGCCCCGACCGGATAGGCCTCGTCTGCCATCAAGACGTGCAGGGCCGCGCGATCTACTTCCGAATAGATCGCAGCCGAACGAATGCCCGACTCGCGGCAGGCACGAATGACCCGGACCGCGATCTCTCCCCGGTTGGCGATAAGAATCTTCTTGAACATCATGATGTAGGCGCGAGCGCCCCGCTCGTGCTCCCGCGGCAATGGCCCGGCCGTTTCTCGAGCTAGCGCAGTTGCTACAAAATACGAAAGCCTCTTCCTTTCAGAAGAGGCTTGCGCTGGCTATGAATTGCGCCCATCCCTACTTGCTGGGCATGGTGATGCCCTGATTGCCCGGCTGCTTTTCCGCCTTGGCCTTCTTGGTGGCCATGGTCTTATCTACCCATTCGTCAGCCGTCTTCAGGTCGGCTGCCCGGGCGGCCGGGTCGTCGCACTGCAAGTCCGCCCGCTCCCGGTACAGCAGGTTCAGGTAGGCCATGGCATCGTCGTAGTCAGGCCGCAAAGCGAGGGCCTTCTGCAGCATGGCAATACCATCTTCGATGACGCCCGTGTTTTTCTCCCGCAGCATCTCGCAGATTTTCTTGTTTCCCTTGTCCTTCATGATCCACTCGTCCGGCTTCAGCCCGGCCTTGGCTCGTTCTTCCATGCGGGGCTGGTAGCTCTGGGTCCAGTCGATCACGGCCACCGAGTAGTAAGGCTCGGGATCGTTGGGATCGATTTCAATCGCCTTGCGGTAGAACTTTTTGGCTTCTTCAAATTTCTTCATTTGCAGGTACAGGTAGGCAATCCCTTTCACGCTGTTGATGTTCTTGGGATCGCGTTCCAGCACCGCACTGTACTGGTCGATCGCATTCTGCCCCATGCGATTGTTATCTTCCGCATCGACGCCGGGAATGTATTGCTGGGCAAAAGCCGTGGCCAGGTAGAGACGCGCATTCAGCAGAGTAGGATCAAGCGACACCGCCTGCTGGAAGTGGTTGATGGCCTCTTCATACTTGGCGTTTTTGTAGGACTGCACGCCCTTGTTCAACTGGTCCCGCGCCCTCAGCTTGCTGCAGCCCGTAGTGGCCAGCAACGCCAACCCGAGCGCCGTCATTGCCAGCATTCGTACGCTTGTTCTCATAGCGCTGTAAGCTCCCTTGCCAGAAATCGTCAGGCCTGTGCTGGTACCAACAGACGAACCGCACGCAGGTGACACGGGCGTGCACGGATGAGGCGAACGGGCGGATCCGGGTCCAGGGATTCGCCCACCACGGTATACCACAAAATCTACAGAACTAGCCGCCAGCTTCAATCTTGGCCGTGATCAGGCCTACCTTGTCTACTCCCGACGCGTGTGCGATGTCAATCACATTGGCCACGTCGGCGAACGGAACCGCGTCGTCGCCTTTAACGAACATCACCTTTTCCGCGCGGGTCTTGAAGATGTCGGTCAACCGGGCCTGCAGGTTGTCCCAGGTAGTCTCCTCCTGGTTGATCTTCAGCGCCGGGGGTTGGCCCGCGCCCCGGTCAATCAGCTGCACCACGATGGTGCGGTCGGGGGTGGTGTTCTTGGGGGCATTCGGCGGCGGCGGTTGGGGCACCAGCGCATCCAGTCCCTTGGGGGTTAACGGCGTGATCACCATGAAGATGATGATCAGCACCAGCAGCACGTCGATCATCGGAGTCATATTGATATTTGCGACAGCGCCTTTGCCGCCGCCAACTGCCATTCCCATAGTTAAGGAC
>JBOGLC010000035.1:0-9734 GCA_050746005.1 Terriglobales bacterium | reverse complement strand
CCCCATGGCCGCAGTCAAAATTACAATCCGCAAGAACGGCCCGTATCGGGTGGAAGCTCCCGAGGGCTCGATTGAACTGGTAGACGCCGACGGCACCCATTACGACTTGACTGGCACGCCGGCATTTTCTCTTTGCCGTTGCGGCGGCTCGGTGACCAAGCCGTTCTGCGACGGCACACACAGTAAGATCGGGTTCCAGGGAGCGGAATCGGCGGTAAAAAAGACGGAGAGCGGCGGCTGAGCGTCGATTTTCCTTACAATCCGCATGCGGGTTGCGGCGCGGGCTGCCGCTCTCTTCAAGGCAGCTTTTTGCCGGTCCGTTCCTGGCCGATCTATCGGCGGCATCGAAATTTTCAGGAGCCCCTGTGAGTGAATGGAAAGACAAAGACCTGGGAATGGGTCGCGCAATTACGCGGCGCGATTTCCTCAATGGAGTCGCACTTACCGTAGGCGCGGCCATGCTTCCCGGTGACTTGCTCGCCGCCGATATGGAGGCCGCTCGGCAGGATTCGCCCGACTATTACCCCCCGGCTTTGACTGGACTGCGCGGCAGTCATCCCGGATCGTTTGAAGTGGCGCACAGCCTGCGCGACGGCACTTTCTGGGGCCAGGCCGGAAAGCCGGTGGATACCGGAGAAACCTACGACCTGGTGGTGGTGGGTGGGGGCATCAGTGGTCTCTCGGCGGCGCATTTCTTCCGCAAGATTGCCGGGCCAAAGGCGCGCGTCCTCATCCTCGAAAATCACGACGATTTCGGGGGGCACGCCAAGCGCAACGAGTTCCGCGCCGCTCAACACACCATGCTGGGTTTCGGTGGCACGTTTTCCATCGAAAGTCCCGCGCCCTACAGCGCCGTGGCCAAGGGACTGATCGAAGAGTTGGGAATTGACGTTCCGTCCTATCCCAGGTACGTGAACCGGGACTTGTACCGGTCCTTCGGACTGGGCCCGAAAATATTTTTCGATAAAGACACCTTCGGCGCCGACAAACTGGTGACCAACCCGACGCCGCACGTAGGCGGAGAGAGTGAAGACGACAGAACACGGGCCCATGCCCTGGAAGTCTTTCTGCAGGAGGCACCGCTCTCCGCGGCCGCCAAGGCCGACTACATGCGGCTGGTCACCGACAAGAAGGACTATCTGCCCGGCTTAAGCTCGGACGAAAAGAAAGCTCGCCTGGCTCGCCTGAGTTACAACAGTTTTCTCGCTGACCTGGTTAAGGTCAGTCCCGAGATCGTCAAGTTGTTTCAGCCCATGCCCCAGCCTCTGTTCGGAGTGGGTTTTGACGCGGTTGCCGCGCAGGACGCATGGGGGCTTGGAGCTCCCGGTTTCTCGGGCATGAATCTCGATCCGGATCCGGGCAAAGGTATGAACCGCGATGCCATCCCCAACCAGGAAGCGGAGAAATACTTTTTCCACTTTCCCGATGGCAATGCATCCATCGCGCGCCTGCTGGTGCGCCAGTTGATTCCCGAGGCTATTCCGGGCCATTCCGCAACTGATGTGGTGCTGGCTCGAGCCAACTACGCCAAACTCGATCAGAAAAATTCTCGCGTCCGCATCCGCCTGAACAGCACGGCCGTCCGGGTGAAGCAGGGTGATCCGGCCAGCGCGAAGGAAGTGGAAGTCTCTTACGCTCGCGGCGGCAAGGTATACACCGTACGGGCCGCACAATGCATCCTGGCGTGCTGGCATGTGATGATTCCCTATATTTGCGAGCAGTTGCCGGAGAAGCAGAAGGAAGCGTTGGCATCAGCGGCTAAAGTGCCGTTGCTTTATACCAACGTTGCCATCCGGAATTGGAAAGCCTTCCAGAAGCTGGGCACCAACGCGATCTATGTGCCCGAGGGATATCACTCATACATGAACCTGGACTTACCCGTGAGTATCGGCGGCTATGAATGCTCGCGGAACCCGGAAGAGCCCATTGTTGTCCACATGATGAAAACGCCCTGCAAACCGGGCCGCCCGGCGCGCCAACAGCACTTGCTAGGCCGGGTCGAACTTTTCACCACCACCTTTGAAACCATGGAACGCAACATCCGCCAACAGTTGGCCAGGGTGGTGGGGCCGGGAGGCTTCGACCCGGCCAGTGACATCACTGCCATCACTGTGAACCGCTGGCCCCACGGTTACGCCTACGAATACAACTCACTCTGGGACAAATTCTGGCTGGAAGGTGGAGAGACGCCCTGCGAAGTGGCCCGCAAACCTTTTGGCAGGATCGCGATCGCCAATGCCGATGCTGGCGCCTACGCCTACACCGACGGCGCCATCGACCAGGCATGGAGAGCGGTAGGAGATATCGCCAAAAAACAGAACTGAGATCCGAGAACTGAAAACCGGCAACTGATGTCGGGTCTCGAAACCGGGTTTCGAAATCAGGTCGATGGCGGAATCGAAGACTCAGTGAATCGTCTTCGTCTTCCGCGACATGTAATCCATCAGCAGATACTGCCCTAGCGTATAAGGCGTAGTGAAGTAGGCCTTCCCACGGCACATCTCAGTTACCTTCTGCACGAACTGAACCAGACCGTAGTCTGACGCCAGCATGAAGGTGTTGATCATGACTCCGGCTCGCTTGCACTTCGAAACTTCCTCCAGGGTCTGGCTCACCACCATGGGATCGAGGCCGAAGGCGTTCTTGTAGATGCGCCCATCTTCGAGAGTCAGGGCCGAGGGTTTACCGTCGGTGATCATGACAATCTGCTTCATGTCTTTGCGCTGCCGCTGCAGAACCCGTTGGGCCAGCCGCAGGCCTTCGCGCGTGTTGGTGTAGTAGGGACCGACCTTGACCCGCGCCAGTTGCGACAGAGGAACTTCCTCGGCCGAATCGTGAAACAGGACCAGGGAAAGAGAGTCGCCGGGATATTGCGTCCGGATCAGATGCGAAAGCGCCATGGCGACCTTCTTGGCCGGAGTGAAACGGTCTTCGCCGTACAGGATCATGGAGTGCGAGCAATCCAGCATGAGTACAGTCGCGCATGAAGACTGGTATTCACACTGGTGTACCTGCAGGTCGGAATACTCAATATTCAGAGGCAGGTTCAGGCCCTCGCGCTCGATGGCGCTGGAGAGAGTGGCGGTGATGTCCAGGTTGAGCGTGTCGCCAAATTCGTAAGGCCGGGAAGCGCCGCTCGCCTCAATGCCGGTGGACAGGTCTCGCGTATCGTGGCGGCCGAAGCTGGATTTCCCCAGCGACCCCATCAGATCGCGAAGCGTTTTGAAGCCGAGAAAGTCCAGGCTCTTGTCGGTAATTTCAAATTTGGCTTGCTGGGCTTCGCCGGCCTGCCCGCCGACGCTTGAGCTCTGCGAGGGATCGTGCGGTTGATCGACGCTGATGTAATCCTCCTGCTCCATGCGTTCGATCAGTTGCTCGATCAGTTCGTCGAGCGTCCCCTCCATCTGCATCTGGCGCAGACGCTCCTGCATTTCTTCATCGAGCAGGTTGCCGTCGAGCAAGGCCTGCTCGATGGCGCGGCGCAGATCGTCAAGCGTCTGCTCGCCTTCCATGTCGTAGAACATATAGTTCTGGAAACCACTCTGTAGCAGATAGTCGGAGAGGGCGCTGAGCAGGTCTTCCATGCTCATTTCGCCGGCTGGGTCGGGAACGTACTTGCTGTAGCGGATGCGTTTCATAAAAAAGCCGTCAGCTTACAGCGATCAGCTCTCGGGAAAACCGGAAGACCGCTCGATTTGATGCTCTTCCATCGCCACCAGTCTCCGCAATGTCATACATCGGCTTACGGCTGACCCCTGATGCACGAGAGCTAGTTGTACGGTCTGCGGCCGCGAAACGGGTGCTCTTCGCGCTCAAAGGGCTTTTCGGCCGGCTTCGGCTGCTTCTCTCCAGCGGTGAAGACACGCTCTTCGTTCCGGCCGATACGCTTGTGCGCGTGCAGCCCCTCCAGGATGAATTCAGCGGCCGAAACCTGAACCTCAGGGCTGTCTTTGGGACCGACGCCGACCTTGACGATTTTTTCCATCAATCCCTGAATTCCGCGCAATGATGGCAAAGCTTCGCTGGCGCTGGCGGTGTCAGCCAGTTGAATTTCTCCGCCCAGGTCGAACCATTGCACGATTTGCTGCATGTCGACGCCTTTGAAATAAGCGTCATGAGTTTTTGCCACCGCCGCGCGAATCAGTTCCCGGCTGACGTTGTCCGCGCCCTTCATCTCGCCTTCGTACTCCAGTTCCAGTTTTCCGGTGATCGCGGGCATGGCGGCGTAGACGTCGGCGATGCGCGGTACGACGACAGTCTCCTGCTGGTGGATGGCCCGGCGCTCGGCGTTTGAAATCACATTCTCCATGGCCGAAATGGGCAGGCGCTGGCTGACGCCGGAACGCTTGTCGATCTTTTTGTCTTCGCGGGCCGCGAATGCGATGCGCTCGATCACCTCCCGCACATATTTCGGCAAGTGCAGTTTGTGCCCGTTGCGCTGGGTCCACGATTCCTGGGCGGTGATGGCGAGGCCTTCCTCGAGGGTGGCCGGGTAGTGGGTGCGAATCTCCGACCCGATGCGATCCTTTAATGGCGTGATGATCTTGCCGCGGGCGGTATAGTCCTCCGGGTTGGCGCTGAACACCAGCGCCACGTCGAGGGGCAGGCGAATGGGGTATCCCTTAATCTGCACATCGCCTTCCTGCATGACGTTGAACAAACCCACCTGAATTTTTCCCGCCAGGTCGGGCAGTTCGTTGATGGCAAAGATGCCATGATTGGCGCGCGGCAACAATCCATAATGCACGGTGTATTCGCTGCCCAGTTCGTGGCCGCCACGAGCCGCCTTGATGGGATCGATATCGCCGATCAGGTCCGCGATGGTTACATCGGGAGTAGCCAGTTTTTCCACATAACGCTGTTCCGGCGTGAGATATGCAATCGGCGTATTCTCGCCCAGTTTGGCGATGTTGTCCTGGCAGCGGCGGCAAATGGGGGCGTAGGGATTGTCGTGAATTTCGCAGCCGGCGACATACGGCGCCTGGGGGTCAAGCAACGACGTCAAGGCGCGCAGGATGCGGCTTTTGGCCTGGCCGCGCAATCCCAGCAGAATGAAATTATGACGCGAAAGAATCGCATTGACGATCTGGGGCACTACGGTATCGTCGTATCCGACGATGCCGGAGAAAATGGGTTCGCCCTGACCGAGCTTCACGATCAGGTTGTCGCGCATCTCGTCCTTTACGCGCCGGGTCCTCAGCCGTTGTTCGCTAAAAGAACTTTGGCGCAATTCGCCGAGCGTCCGCGGCAGACTCATGATAAAAAACCCCCAGGTAAAAACAGCTTCTGCCCGAATTATACGCTGTCGAAGACGTGCTGAACGCGGCTGCGGAAGTCTCCCGTGGCTCAGTTTCAATCAATCCCATCGCTCGCATCCTGAAAGATTTCTCGTATCGAAGGATGCGGCGCGCACCGTCCCCAGTCAACTGAATCTACGCCCCGCGCCAGATGCTTCGCAAGCTCAGCATGACGCCAGGGACGGTGAAGAATTATTCGAATTGAGCGATCAGTCGTGGCGAGACCCGGCACTCCAGCCAGTCATGCGCTTACCGAACTTGGTGGTTAGAAAGATTTCTTCACACTAATGAACGTGGCCATTTCCGCCGGCCTTCTGCCGCACTCGGACCGTCCGCCGCAAATTCGGCAGGATGGCCTCGAAATAAGAAATGACTGCATGCATGCGCTCGGCTTCCGATTTCATCCCCAGCAAAGTCTGCTTGAAATCAAGATCGAGCGGAAGATGCGCGACCAGGTTGAAGGAAAGTTGCGGGTCCCCGGTCTCGGAACGATTCGTGGAAGCGGAGCCGGCCAGTTCGGTGATCTCGCTTTGCAGTTTCACCGCCTGGGCGATTTCCTCTGCCGTGGCCTTTTCGGGTTCGTCCCGCAGGTAGAGCACCTCGGCCTGCAGAAACGGCCGCTCCTGGTTGACCTGCATGACCTCGAAGCGCTCGCGCCCCTGGGTCACGATATCCATCCGTCCGTCGGGATATTTCTTGGTCACGGTGATAATCTCCGCTGTGCAGCCGATCTCAGCGACCCCTTCCTCCTTGGCGCGGACGACGCCAAAGGACACTTTCCGGTCCAGACACTCGGAGATCATTTCTCGGTAGCGCGGCTCAAAAATGTGTAAGGGCAAAGGCGTGCCCGGAAGCAAGACCAGGTCGAGTGGAAACAAGGGCAGAAGGCTCACGCAAAAACTCCAATATTTCCCGGAATGCGGGGTAGAATGCCTCGATTGTACCCCCTGGTTAAGCGGAAATAATCGGAATCGCGGATGCGCAAATGGAGTGCTGATTGAATGTGGTCGTCCGAAAAGGCCGCCAGGCAAGGCGGAAAGGAACAATGAAGCCCAGCAAGATTACGGTCTCCGGCAAAGTTGTGGTCATCACCGGCGCTTCGATGGGTATTGGAGAAGCCATTGCCAAACTTTTTGCCGATGAAGGTGCCCGCGTCGTGCTGCTGTCGCGCGATGCGGCGCGCGCCGAAGCTGCCCGCGGCCGAGTCGGCCACACCGAAAACACCATGGCGCTTTCCTGCGACGTTCGCAACCGCGAAGAAATTGACCGGGTTGTCGGGCTCTCCCTGCACCACTTTAAAAGCATCGACGTCTGGATCAACAACGCCGGGCACGGCCTCATGGATGCGGTTGCCAGCGTGGATATGGCCGCCGTGCATGAGACCTTCGACACCAATTTCTTCGGGACCGTGGCCTGCATGCAGGCTGCGCTGGCCGTGATGAAGCAGCAAGGTGCAGGAACGATTATCAATATATCGAGCGTGGCCGGGCACCTTCCGCTTCCGTTTCACGCCGTCTATAGCGCTACGAAGTTTGCCATGAACGCGTTTGGCAAAGCGGCTAACGTGGAACTGAACGGCTCCGGCATTCATGTGATGACGGTTTGCCCGGGATTTGTCCGCACCGACTTCACCGCCAATGCGATCAAGGGGAAAGAAGCCAGGACCGTGCGGCCATCCTCGGTCCGCGGCATCAGCGTCGAGCGCGTGGCTCGCGCCGTGCTGCGCGGCTATCTGAAGCAAAAGCGGGAAGTGGTAGTGCCCTGGACCATGCATCCTGCCATCAAGGTGTATCAGTTGTTTCCGGGGCTGGTGGAACGGACGATGGTCAAGATGACCCGGCGGGTGCAGTAATTGTCGGAAAAAATTCACCACGCCGCTTTTGGCGATCATCCTCTGTCCTGTCGGAGGAATTGCCGCAATATCCCACGCAGTTCAGTTATTCCAGTTCGGCCAGCATAGCTTCCATTTCCGACTCGGCGTGGCTGTTGCCCGTTTTCTTCGCGGAAGCAATGCCAGCGGCCAGCATCTTCCTGGCTTCTTCGATGCGCTCGGCCTTCGCCAGCGTCTGGGCAGCCATGAAATAGCCCGCAGTGTAGTCGGGATGCGTGGCCAGGAGCTTGCCGAACTGATCGAGGGCCTGCTCGACCTCGCCGGCGTTCGAGAACTCCATGGCCAGGCCATAACGGGCGAAGGCATCGGAAGGATTCTGGGTCAGAACTTCGGTCAGCAATGCAATGCGGTCCATAAGTAGCTTCTAGCTTCTAGCTCCTGGCTTCTAGCTCACCCGATCGAGGGTACTACAATTTAAGATGGGCCTTTTCGCGATTCGCGATTTTCGGCACTGGCGAGTCACCTCTGCGATGGGTACAATTGCGATCGTCCCATCGATCACCTCGTCAAGGAGAACCAGATTTTGGCATGTCCCTTCTTCATGCCGGTGCAGAAATTGAACGGCGCCTGGCTGCATCCTTCACGCCTGCCTTTGGGCAGTGGATGGGATGGCGTTTGTTCGGCGCCAGGCCATGAAGGCGCCCAGCCCTCAGCGCAGGAACTTCATGAATTCTGCAACCTGGGATACGCCGCGAAATGTTCCCGCCTGCCGGTCCAGCGCGACTGCGATGCGGTCCGTTTCTCGGTTGCGCGCGATCAGGGTTCACGTTTGCTGGTGTGGTTCGTCTGCGAGAGCGGCCATCTCCCCGCGAAGCACGGCACGCTGGAGTATGACGTGGACAGTAATCAGTGGATATCCTCGCACGCCGATCCCCGCATCCAGAAAATGCTGGTGTGTTACGTTCAGACCTATTTGCAGCGTAGAATTCAGTCCGCCGTACCAGACGCATCGGCGAACGAAAACTCATAACCCGCAGTTTTTCATGACCAGGAGTGTTTTCATGAAGAAGAGCGTTTCATGACAACCAGCGAAGATCTCGTCTTGCCGCGGCCCGTCCGGGATTCGCAATCCGAGATGGCCGAAATCGTTCTGCCCAACGACTCCAACGTCCTGGGCGCGCTGCTGGGCGGGCGACTGATGCACTGGATTGATCTGGCCGCCGCCATGGCGGCTCACCGTCATTCGCGCAACTACGTGGTCACCGCTTCCATCGATCATCTTGACTTCAAGGTTCCGGTGCACGTCGGCGACCTGGTCATTCTGCGCTCCTCGGTGAATCGCGTTTACCGTACTTCGATGGAAGTCGGAGTCAAAGTCTGGGTGGAAAATTACATCCTGGATAACTGCGAGCACGTGAGCTCAGCCTATCTCACGTTCGTCGCCGTCGATGCGGACGGCCGCCACCTTCCGGTTCCGCCGGTTGTGCCCGAAACCGATGAGCAAAGGCGCCGTTACGAAGATGCAGGGCGCAGGCGTGAGATCAGGCGCTTGGAGATGGAACGCAAGCGCGTGGCCGGACACTAGCAGAGAGCTGTCATCGAGTTCCTTCAGGTCGTGCTTGCTTTCTTCGGCGTCCCTGTTCAGGCATTGAAAGCTGACAGCTGAGAGCTGAGAGCTGACAACTGAAAGCTGACAGCTTCCTCCCTCACGTATAATCGAGTTCATGAGTTCCTCGCGTCCCGGACAGCAGCCCGCTGCCCCGCAGCCGTTACCGGGTGTAGGCGCGATCGTCGCCGTCGGTTCCGGCAAAGGCGGGGTGGGGAAAACCACGCTCGCGGTCAACCTCGCGATTGTGTTATCCAAGCTGGGACACAAGGTTGGCCTGCTCGATGCCGATGTTTACGGTCCCAATGTCCCGCTGATGCTCGGAATTAACGCTCAGCCGAAGGTGCTGGGCGACAACCGCATTGAGCCGCTCGAAGCCCACGGTCTCAAAGTCATCTCGGTCGGATTTTTGAATCCCGGTGACAAGCCTCTCATCTGGCGCGGCCCCATGCTGCATTCGATCATCAAGCAGTTTCTGGGCTCGGTGGTGTGGGGAGAACTCGACTACCTGGTGGTCGATTTGCCTCCGGGCACGGGAGACGTAGCCCTGTCGTTGATTCAAACGGTTCCGCTCACCGGCGCGATCGTGGTTTCGACCCCCTCCGATGTTTCGCTGCAGGACGCGCGCAAAGCCATCGAAATGTTCCGCCAGATGAAGGTGGACCTGGTGGGCATGGTCGAGAACATGAGCTATTTCGTGTGCCCCCACTGCAACCACCAGACCGACATTTTCTCTCGCGGCGGCGCGGAGAAAACAGCACAACAGTTTGGAGTTTCCTACCTGGGAGAAGTGCAGCTGGATCCTGAAATTCGCAAAGCCAGCGACACCGGCAAACCCACGGTGCTTAACGGAGAGGATTCCGCCTCCGGCAAATCGCTTTTCGACTTGGCCCGCAAGGTAGTGACGCGAGTGGACGAGATCAAGGCCAACGCCGGCGAGAGCGTGATTCAGATTCAGTAACCCAAAGATCTGTCATCCTGAGCGGAGTCTGTCCATTCG
>JBOGLC010000034.1:0-11211 GCA_050746005.1 Terriglobales bacterium | reverse complement strand
TTGAGCATTACGAAGAACCTCCGTAAGCTGTGCGCACTCGCCTTCGCTTCGTGTTGAAGCGACGCCTCCACCAAGACTCCATCGAACCGCAAACCAGATTGCCCGGTTCGCTGTCAACGGAGTGGTGGGCACCAATGCAAACAGGTTATTACTACATTCAGACGGAACGGAAGTAGCACGTTAGTAAACACTTGCCCGGAGGTTGGGGCAAATGTCCCCCACGGGTGCTGCGAAGACCTTGGGGAATCTCCATCTAAGCGCCTTAGACACATCCGCTCGAAAACGCCCGCCCAAGAGGAGCTTGGACGAGGCACCCTTCGGCCTTACGCTGCTCGAGGAGCCGATCCGCACAGGCTTTGGCTTCGGTTTCTAGTCGCAGCAAGTCTCGCCCTTTAACGCTTCAGCCCCCTCCCTCGCGATGATCGGAGCCATAACCAGAGCCGAAACCGGATCCGCCCACCACCAGCCCAGGGCAGCGTTAAAAAGCAATCCGACTACGAGAATGGCTGACAGGTAAACACAAAAATCTGTTTGCCGCGCGTCCGCGTTCATGGCCGTGCTGCCGAGTTCGCTTCCTACCCGCCGCTTCGCGCGAGCCAGTATGGGCATGACGATGAGCGAGACGCAGGCCAGGATAATTCCCGCGATGCTCGGTTCTGGCGCCAGGCGTTTAATCAGGTTGGAAACAGATTCGTACAGGATGTAGGCAGCCAGCGCGACGAAGCAGGCGCCTACAATCCGCAGGCTTAGCTTTTCGTTCCGCTCCCGGCTGCGCACGTCAGCGTCAACCGACATTCTCCACAGGAGCGTGGCGCCAGACGCGACCTCGATGAAGCTGTCGACTCCGAAACCG
The DNA here is from genome assembly GCA_050746005.1 of Terriglobales bacterium. Classification (GTDB taxonomy): domain Bacteria; phylum Acidobacteriota; class Terriglobia; order Terriglobales; family Acidobacteriaceae; genus JAIQFF01. The sequence continues at coordinate 10,358 of JBOGLC010000034.1, read as the reverse complement.
ATCAGGGAAATGCTGCCTGCTACTGCTCCGGCGGCCACCGCGACCAGACCCTCGAGAGTGTTCCACGCGATGGTGAAGTACTCTAACCGCTTTCCTCGCAGAGCTGCCGCCTGGCGATCGACCACGGTTGCCATGGGCAGAGGATATCAGGCGAGAGGATGGGTGCCGCATGAGCGGCAGTGCGGACGTCGCTTGTATTGAATTTGCGGCAAGCCACGACGCCCGGGCCCGCTTTCAATCTCAAAGGAGGAAACGAAACTATGAAGCAAGCCGTTCGATTGAAGTAAATTAGGACAAGTTCGGCGGGGCCGAGGCGGCTACCGGTGGAAGCCACCTGCTGGAACAGAATCCTGTTGGGCAATCAGGGGCATCCTATGCATGCGAATGTTTTCGATTTCTCCCAGCTTCTGGCGCAATCGACAGAACGATATCTCGAGTTTGTGCGGGTCTCCGCCTTCAGCGTTGGGATTTATGTGCTGGATGGCGGAGCCCAGGACCACCAGAAGCCACACACCGAGGACGAGGTTTACTACATTGCCGGCGGCCGGGCGAAAATGAAGATCGGTTCCGATGGGGAAGCCAGGAGCTTCGAGGTTGGTCCCGGCACCATCGTCTTTATCCCCGCCCGCGAGCATCATTCCTTCTACGACATCACTGAGCGGCTTGCGATTCTGGTGTTCTTTGGTCCGGCCGAGGGTTCCGGTCACCGGTCTGGTTAGAGGTTGCTATCGAGCTGTGGCGAGGGCAGGTTTCCTGCTAAGCGGATGTTGCCTCGACCGGCAGCGTGAGCGCGGCCGCCAGAACGGCGAACACGGCGAGCGGAGGCAGCGCGAGCAGGGTGAAGAGAGGCACCTCGGCCGCAGCCTCCAGCCGTGTGCCCGCGACCAGCAGTGATGCCAGTGCCAGGATCGAGGCCGCGAGCCACTGCCAGATCTGGCAGGCGAGAGCGGCTTTCACCAGCGCTCGCCGGATCAGGCCAGATACCTTCGTGTCCGCCATCACCAGCAGGGCAGGGATCAGCAGCAGCTGATTGTACGCGGCCAACTTGGGAAGCACCGTCAGGGTGACCGCAGCGACGCAGGCCAGGGACCAGGCAAATCCCGCGGACCCCGCCGGAGCTTTTCTGTGCCGCCAACCGACGACCATCAACCCGCCACAAAGGAGTAGCGAAAACAGTTTTCCCAACAGCGGAGTGGACAGCGCCGAAAGGATCGACGGATCGGTATCGTACCTGGAGTATTGCCGCAGTCCTGCGAAGAAGCCGCCGATCCAGTGCGGGGAAATGGCTTCCGCGGCAAGCACCAGAACCGTCATCGTCCCGAAGAAACCGAAGATGAGTGGCCGGCGGATTTTCCAGCCGGCTGCTGCCCACAGCACAAACCACAGAACCATCAGCCCGGTGGTGTCCGGCTTCACCGTCGCCAGGGCCAGGAAAAACCCGCTGAGGGCGAACCAGTTGTGCGCCGCCGCGGCGGCGGCGGCAGCGAGGAAGAGCACGGCCAGAGCGGTCAGGTTCTGCTGGAAGTATTCCTCCACGGCAGGAAAGGTACTGGCCGCGAGCAACATCGCAGAAACCGTGACCGGCCATGGCGGACGAAGCCGGATGGCATACATCCAAAGAGGAACGCTGACCGCGATCGCAAGCAAGAGGATTCCGCGAAAGATCTCGGCTGCGGTCGAGAAGGGAAGTGTTACTACCGGGGCGAGCAGGAAGGCCACATACAGCGGATAGACGAAAGCTTCGCGCGCGGTGGGATCGGCAGGATTGTTGGGATCGAGCGGACGTCCATAGAACCCAGTCTGAATCTCACGCGTTACTTCTGCACTGTAGGGATCCCTGCCGTGCAGGAACAGTTCGCGCGAACCAAGCCAGCGGGGGTAAAGGTCGGAGTTATTCCCCACCGGCCGACTGCTGGCCAGGACCTTCCGGGTGTAGGCGGGAACCAGAATCCGTCGGGCCCAGCGCCACACGCCGAAAGAAATCGCCAGTGAAGCTGCCAGCAGGAGCCAATGCCGTCCGCGTAAACTGCGAAGCAGGGTCACGCGTCCACTGTAGCGTAAAAGGAATGCCGGAAAAGTGCTAACGCGGGGACCGGGCAGTGGGCTTTGCAGCGCGGGATTGCGGGGCGGCTCCCTCAAGCGCAATCTCGGCTTGAGGGGGGTGTTTAGATTTCCTCAATTCTGTCATCCCGAACGAAGCAGATTTCTCCAAAGCGGACCCGTTAGAGATCGAGTCGCAGAGGACGGCACGAAAGCGCGAAACCCGGCGGGAAAGCTTTGTACAGCCTACGAACTGCTCCACTCAAGCGAAAACCACGATTGAGGCCACCTGTCAGTCAATCCATCGAGGTGAGCCATTACCAGCCGATCACGGCAATTTTGTACACCAGCAGTATGACTACAGTCACTGGCGCGATCCAGGCGGACAGCGTGTAGCGCCGGAAGAAGTAGAAGATCACGCCAGCCCAACAGGCGCAAGCGGCTATCAAAGCGCCGCCGACATAGGGCGCAGCCACTGCGGTTGAGAAGTTCGCGCCCAGAACATGCCTGAGCCGGAAGAACTCAACGAGTGTCCTGACAACGATAAGAAATTCAGTCGTGATTCCTATCTGAGCCCAACGTTCTCTAGTCATCCGCAAAATTGTAGCCCGGGGGCGCCGAAACAGAATCCGAGAGTGGTTCGGAACTCTTCATCAGGATGTTGCCAGTCGTTTGGGGCTTATTGTCGCTGCCGCCTGGAGGACTTCTCAGTAAAAATGGTAGTACAAACGGAACCACGGACTGTTGCGGTGTTCCCAATCATGCTTTCGGTTTGTCTCCACCAGAATTTCCCGCTCCGCCCTTTCCCATGTTGCAAGAGTCTTTTCGGGCGAGATCGGGGCGAAATCCACACCTGACAGGCGTTCTACTACGTCCCTGTGCGCACTCTTGAATGCTCGAATTAACTCCGACGGTTCTGGTGCCGGCATAATCTAAATTCCACGACTCTCACAGCCTTCCAGTGTACCAATCCCTTGGACGAGATGTTTCGCCAGGCCGCTCCAACAATCCTTTGAACGATTCGGGTCAAGAGGCCCGAACTCGCCCTTCAGCTCACCGGCTGCCCGCACCATTTTAGGACACGCAGCGCCCGCAGCGTGTTCCACCGGCTGGGCCGACCATCGCTGTCCTCGAGGGCGAAGTGGATTTTGCCGGGATGAGTGTTCTCCAGCAGCCAGGTGCCATCGCTCTGCTGTTTGGATCGGAGCAACTGCATCGCTTCGTCCAGCCGCCGGTCCGGGGGATCTCCGGCTTCCCGGAAATATTCCAGGCCACGCAGCACATCGTAGTGCCAGCGGGTTGGAAACGAGAATTGCAACCAGGCCGGGTCGACCACTTCGCCCGTGCTCTTACGCCGGAACAGCTTGCGTTCGAGAAGGTACTCCTCACCCCGGCGTCGAGCCGCGATGGATTCCGCCGAGCCGCCGGTGGCGCGCTCGTGCGCCAATAGTCCTTCCAGCACGCGGATGGTGGTCGCGAACGAAGAGCGAACCGAACCGTTCTCCACCTCGCAGTTCCACCCGCCATCCTCGAGCTGCTCGCCAAGCAGGCGAGCGACCACGCTATCGACATTCTGATCAAAGTAGACGCCGAGCACGATGGTCATACCGTTGATGCACGGTTCGACCTCGCCGCTGAAGAACGGCTGCCCAGCGTGCTCCCAGCGGCAGTGGTCTCTGACCGACGCCACCGCCCGGCGGACCTGGTCACGATGCGGATCGACGCCGCAGTCACGCAGAAGCAGGAGGCTGTATGCAGTGGCGGTCCAGGGTTGGCCCTTGTGCTTACCAAGCATGTCGTCCTGGTCGGAACCACGGCTGCGCGAGGGGAACAACGCGCCCCCATCCCATTGGCCATCTTTGCCCTGCAAGGTCAGCAGCCGGGCGCCCCAGCCCTCGATGGCCACGCGCGCGCGCTCCGCCGCTACAATCTCAGCCGGCGCATCGACAAGGTCACGCAAAACCTGCCAGCGGATGGAAGGGTCGGAATCGAGCAGCCAGTCGAGGAAAGCCATAGATCGAGACTAGCGAACGAGGGTTGAGTCGGGCAACCCCTGACCCTGGATTTAAGCAACGGGATGCAGCTGGTGTGATGGTCGAAACCGCTCTGCGGAGATACAAGGTATCTGGGCCGGCCGGAGTTTCTACTCTTCCTTCACTGGAACGTATTGCACGACGCGATGGTTCCATCCTGAAAGCCGCGCTGGAACCACTCCACGCGCTGGGCTGAGCTTCCGTGGGTGAAGGTTTCCGGATTTACCGTGCCTCGCGACATGCGTTGTACGCGATCGTCTCCCACCGCAGCCGCGGCTTTCAGGCCTGAATCCACGTCGCCGGGGTCGAGCAGGTTGCGCTGCTGCGTGGAATGGCCCCAGACGCCGGCGAAGCAGTCCGCCTGCAGTTCCAGGGCTACCGAAAGCTGGTTGGCTGCCTGCGGGTTCCGCTGTTGCGCAGCCCGCATCTTGCCTTCGATGCCCAGCAGTTTCTGCACATGATGTCCAATCTCATGGGCCAGTACGTAGGCCTCGGCGAATTCTCCGGGAGCGCCGAAGCGTTGCTTCAGTTCGTCATAGAAACCGAGATCGATGTAGACCTTTTCATCCTCGGGACAATAGAAAGGGCCGGTTGCCGACTGGGCCATGCCGCAGGCGGAATCGTAGGCATCGCGAAACAGAACCAGCTTGGCGTGGCGATAGGGCGTGCCCTGTGCCGGCAGGATCTGGCTCCATGTGTTTTGCGTGTCGTTCAGGACAAAGGTCACGAAATCCACCAGCGGTTTTTCCTGCTGATCGCGTGCGGGATCGGGTTGACTGACTGCAGTGCCGCCTGTACCCACCGAATCGGTGCTCAGGAGGGATAGAAAATCGCGCTTGAAAATCAGGCTCAGGACGAACAGGACGACTACGCCGCCCAGGCCCACGTGAAGTCCACCCGGTCGAAAGCCGCCGCCCCCGCTTTCGTCGCGTCGGTCTTCAACATCGTCGCTGCTTCCGCCTGGGCTCCAGCGCATACCGGATGGTTCCTCCCCGAAGGTCGCGAAACTCTGTTCCCGACGGTTATGCAGTCTTGGGTTTAATTAAATGGTAAAGGCCGAGCAGGATAATCGCTCCAATGACGGACATAATAAAGCCGGCAGCCTGCCCCTCCTGGTACCAGCCGAGGGCGCGGCCGAGGTAGGTGGCAACCAACGATCCGGCAATGCCGATCAGCATGGTGACGATGATGCCACCAGGATCTTTGCCCGGCATGATGAGTTTCGCCACGGCTCCGACGACGAGACCGATCAACAGCGTCCATATCAGATGCATACTGTTTCACCTTCGGGTTAGGATGGCGCCCGGGCGATCATAAGTTGTTTCCGATAAATTCGAGACCTCAGACTTTGGACCGCGGACCTCAGACCCTGGTCCTCAGACGGCCGGAGAACCAACCGAGGTCTGAGGTCCAACGTAGGAAGTCCAAAGTGTGAAGTTCAGGCCGATGTCCGCTCTTAAGCGGCGGCCGGAATCACCAGTTTCTGGCCGACCTTTATCTTGTCAGGATCTTCCAGATTGTTGGCTTTGGCGATAACCGGATACTTGTTGGCGTCGCCATAGAAGTGCTTGCTGATTTTGGACAGGTTGTCGCCCGGTTGCACGGTGTAGTCTTGCGCTCCCTGGCGGGCTTCGATGTCGTGCTTCAGGTCGGCAAAAGTTGGGTCGACCGCTTTGATCGCGTCCCAGATGCGGTTCTTGCTGGCCTCTGAGGCCGCGATCGCCCTGATGTAAAGTTGGTTGCCATCCAGATTCAGGTTCTTCAACTCCGCGCCTTCCTGCTCAATTTTGGTCAGGACGGGTTGATATTTTTGCTTGAGTTGCTCAAATAGATCAGGCATGTGTTTCTCCTCTCAAAACGATTATTAAACGAAGTAGACGCGCCTGCTGCGAGCGCGCCATTCAGATACGAGGGCCTGCGCAGATCTGAAAGCCTATACGCCCGAGGCTGTGCAATACAACCGTCTGGCGCAGGCGGGAATGGCTGAATTTGAAATGCAACTTCTAAGGCATCTTGCATGCAGCTGCGCAAGGGCTGGGCTTCTTCCTATACGATTTGCGCTAGATGCTTCGCAGGCTCAGCATGACGCCCCCTGAACGCAACGGTCACAAATTCAGCCACTACCGCCGCGCCCCGCTGCACACACAGGAATGAAGGCTTTCGGTATACTAGAGAGGTATGCCGGTGCTTCAGAACATCGCGGCCATTGCCAAAGGCATGAGCATCACCTTCCGGGAGATGTTTCAGCCCACGATTGTGGAAAACTATCCCGACGGGCCCGGTCCGCTCAAGGGCGCCAAGTTTCAGGAGCGTTATCGCGGTGTGCATGTGCTGCAGCGGGACGAAAATGGCCTGGAAAAGTGCGTGGCCTGCTTTCTGTGCGCAGCCGCCTGCCCCTCCAACTGCATCTATATCGAGGCGGCGGAAAACACCGCGGAAAAGCGGGTGAGCGGAGCGGAGCGCTACGCCAAGGTCTACAACATCGACTACAACCGTTGCATTTTCTGCGGCTATTGCGTGGAAGCCTGTCCGACGGATGCCATTACTCATGGACACGGATTTGAGATCGCGAGTTTCAATGCCAGCAATCTGGTCTATCGCAAAGAGCAGATGCTGGCCCCCATGCCTGCGCATATGGGAGCGAATGCGGTATTCAATCAAGAAGAAGTGGCAACCGGCGCACCTTCATTACCTGTACAGGGGAGCTGAACTTCAATAAATTCAGTTACAGACTAAGGAACGCCGGTCCTCAGCGGGCCGGCGTTTTATGTATATAAGCAGTTGTTGGTCGTTGGTCCTTGGTCGTTAGCCATTCGGTTAAGCGCTTTCGCAGTGAACTAAACGCAGACACTCAAGGGTTTTGGCCAACGACCAACGACCAACGACGAACCACTGATGTCCAACTTTATCCAAACCGTGCGGGACCGCGTCGTCATCTACGACGGCGCCATGGGAACTAACATCCAGTTCCGCAACCCCAGTGTGGACGATTTCTGGGGCAAGGAAGGCTGCAACGAATTGCTCGTCCTCAGCCGGCCAGACATTATCAAGGACATTCATGCCGACTTCTTCAAGGTGGGATGCGATGTAGTCGAAACCAACACGTTCGGGGGCGCGCGCGTGGTTTTGGCAGAATACGATTTGCAGGATAAAGTCGCGGAAATCAACATCGCCGCGGCCAGGATCGCCAAAGAGGTCGCGCAGCAGTTTTCGACGAAAGACAAGCCGCGCTTCGTGGCCGGTTCCATCGGTCCGACGACCAAGCTGCCTTCGCTCGGACACATCACCTTCGACAACATGGTGGCGGGATATACCGAACAGGCCAGCGCTTTGATCGATGGCGGCGTGGACATCCTGCTGGCAGAAACCTGCCAGGACCTGCTGCAAGCCAAAGCCGTGCTGGTGGGCATCTTCGATGCCATGAAGAACACGGGCAAGCGCCTGCCGGTGACCGTGCAGGTGACACTCGAAGCGACGGGTACGATGCTGCTGGGTACTGAAATCGGCGCGGCCCTCACCGCCCTCGAACCCTTCGACGTGGATGTAATCGGCCTTAACTGCGCCACCGGCCCGAAGGAGATGAACGATGCGGTGCGCTTCCTCGGGCTCAATTCCAGCAAGCTGATCTCGATTCTGCCTAACGCAGGACTGCCCCACAACGAAGGCGGGCGCGCCGTTTATAAACTCGGTCCCGCCGAGCTGGCGCAATATCACAAACGCTTCGTCACCGAGTACGGCGTGAGCATCGTGGGCGGGTGTTGCGGTACCACGCCCGAGCACCTGAAAGCGGTGGTCGATGCGGTAACCAACCTTGCGCCCGCGCGGCACGAAGTCAAGCCTACGGCGGCCGCCTCCAGCGCCTACACTTCCGTTCCGCTTGATCTCGATCCCAAACCCCTGGTGGTCGCCGAAGAGATGAACACCACCACCCGGGTGGAAAACTTCCGCAACCTGGTGCGCGGCAAAAAGTATGACGACATTCTGGCCATGGCCAAAAAGCTGGTGAACGAAGGTTCACACATGCTGGACCTGTGCTGCGCCATCGTGGGCGAGGACGAAAAGGGCTACATCAGTTCGATCCTGGAAAAGGTCGCGACCCGTGTGCCCGCTCCGATCCTCGTCGATTCGACGGAAGCGGACGTGGTCGAAGAAGCGCTGAAGCGTATCCCGGGCAAGGCCATCATCAATTCCATCAACCTGGAAGATGGCGAAAAGCGCACCTCAAAAGTTCTGCCCATGGCGCGGCGCTACGGCGCAGCCGTGATCGCCTTGACCATCGACGAAGACGGAATGGCGCTCACCGCCGACAAGAAAGTTGCCATTGCCAAGCGCATCTACCAGCTGGCCACGGAAAAATATGGCCTGCGCGGCATCGACCTGATCTTCGACGCCCTGACCCTGCCCATCACCACCGGGCAGGAAGATTACCGCTCGGCTGGAATCGAAACTCTGGCCGCGGTGAAGCGTATCAAGCAGGAATTGCCCGAGGTGAAGACGATTCTGGGCGTCAGCAATATTTCTTTCGGGCTCGACGCCTATCCGCGACGCGTGCTGAACTCGGTCTTCATGCACGAAGCGGTGAATAATGGCCTCGATATGGCCATCGTTAATTACAGCAAAATCTATCCTTTATACAAGATTCCTCAGGAAGAAGTTGATCTTGCGCTCAAGCTGATTTACCGCGACGCGGCGTCTGACGGCGACCCGCTGCAGAAATACATGAACCACTTTGCCGGCAAGAAAGGCAAAGGACAAACCGAGACTACCGCCCATGTGGAAACCCTCTCGGTCGAGGACAAGCTGAAGTTTGCCATCATCAACGGCGAAAAAGCGGTGGGCGAGGGCGCGCACAAAAAGACCCTGGAAGAAATACTGGAAGACGCGCTCACCCAGTATTCTCCGCTCGACTTGATCAACAACGTTCTGCTCGACGGCATGCGCACGGTGGGCGATCTGTTTGGAGCGCGGAAGATGCAGTTGCCGTCGGTACTCGATTCCGCCGGCGTGATGAAGCAGGCGGTCGCCTATCTTGAGCCCAAGATGGAGAAGAAAGCAGGCTCGCAGAAAGCCACCATCGTGCTGGCCACGGTGAAGGGCGATGTCCACGACATAGGCAAGAATCTGGTCGACATCATTCTCTCGAACAACGGCTACAAGGTGGTGAATCTGGGCATCAAGCAGGCAGGCGATGTCATCATCAAATCCGCGATGGAGCACAAGGCCGACGCCATCGGCCTGAGCGGACTGCTGGTCAAATCGACGCTGGAGATGAAGTATGTGATCCAGGACCTGGAGCGCCAGAAACTGGAGTTCCCGGTAATCTGCGGGGGAGCCGCACTTACGCGGAAGTACGTGGAAGACGATCTGCGCCGCGAATACTCGAACGCGGTCTTCTACGCCGACGACGCTTTCGCCGGCCTCCACATCATGGAGGACCTGGCCACGGCCAATGGCAAGAAGCAAGCGCGCCTCCAGGAAGGCCGCACGGTCAAGGAGTATGCCAAGGCCACGGCGGTCGACGAAGAAACCGGGCCAGTGTTCGCGGAGAGAAGCCCGGTGGTAAAGGATGCGCCCGATATTCCAACGCCCCCGTTCTGGGGGGTTAAGGTGCGCAAGGATTTCGATCTGCGGGAGCTGTTTCCGTTCATCAACGAGACGGCTCTGTTCAAGAACCAGTGGCAGCTGAAAACCGCGTCGCAGGAAGACTATCTGCGCCTGGTCGAGCAGAAATTCCGCCCCATCAAAAAGCAATTGGAAGAAGAAGTAATCGCCAGCGGAATCCTCGAACCCAAAGTCGTCTACGGATATTTTCCCGCCCAGAGCGAAGGCAACGATACCATCGTGTTTGACCCTGAGAATAATTCCAAAGAGCTGCTCCGCTTCACCTTCCCGCGCCAGCGCGAAGGCCGCAAGCTCTCCATCTCCGATTTTTTCGCTCCCAAATCATCGGGGAAAATGGACGTCATCGGCCTCTCTCTGGTCACCGTGGGAGCCCGGGCGTCGGTAGAAACCCAGAAGCTATTCGAAGCCGGAGAGTACACCAAATATCTCTATCTGCACGGCCTGAGCGTAGAGACCGCCGAAGCCCTGGCCGAATACCTGCATAAGAAGATGCGCGAAGAACTGGGCATTGCCGGCGAAGACTCGCCCCACATCCGCGACCTGTTTCACCAGAAATATCGCGGCTCGCGATATTCCTTCGGCTATCCCGCGTGTCCCAACCTGGAAGATCAGACCAAGCTGTTCGCCCTGCTCCATCCCGAAGAAAATGTCGGAGTGCGGCTG
>JBOGLC010000033.1:0-22889 GCA_050746005.1 Terriglobales bacterium | reverse complement strand
CCAGTCAGGAACCGGTGGATGATTTTGTCGAAAAGCCCTTCTTTCTCAAAGAGGCCACGCAGCGCATCAAGCGCGTGATCGACAAGATCGCGCTGGAGAAAATGGCCAAGACCGCACCCTCCGACGGGGTGTTGCGCGGCAGCCTGGCGCAGATGAACGTGATCGACCTGGTGCAATCGCTCGAAATGGGACGCAAAAGCTGCGCCCTCACCCTCACCAACGAACGCGATAAATGCGAGATGTATTTCAACGAGGGCCAGGTAACCCACGCCGCCTACGGTTCTCTGAGCGGCGATAAGGCGGTCTTCAAAGTTCTGGGCTGGACCGGCGGCAACTTCCAGATCAACTTCGAGGGCAAGACCAGCAAACAGACCACCACCCTGAATACCCAGGGTCTGCTGATGGAAGGCCTGCGCATGCTCGATGAGTCCAAGCGCGACGATGGCGACTCCGAAGAAGAAGAGGAAGATGTCCTCCTCGATTCCTGAAGCCGCGATTCATGGAGAGCTGACCGCCGCCGTCCTCACCGTCAGCGATTCCTCGGCTCGCGGAGAGCGCGCCGATCTTTCCGGTCCCGCCGTGGCTGAAATTCTGCAACGTAAATCATTTGCCGTGGTCGCGACTGAGATCGTGGCCGACGATCGGACCGCCATTGAACAGGCGATTATCCGCCTGGCCGGCAAGGCCCGGTTGGTCGTGACCACGGGCGGCACTGGAATCGCCGAGCGCGATGTCACTCCCGAAGCTACGCGGGCGGTTTGTACACGTCTCCTCGAAGGTATCCCGGAACGCATGCGCTCAGAAGGCTCGAAGAAGACTCCCATGGCGGCTCTCAGCCGGGCGCTTTGTGGAGTGCGCAACCAGTCGCTCGTCCTGAATCTGCCCGGAAGCCCGCGGGGCGCCACCGATTCTCTGGAGTCGGTGGTCGATCTCCTGCCGCACGCGCTGGCGCTGCTGGCTGGAATCACAAAACATTCCGCATAATGTAGGCGCGAGCGCCCCGCTCGCGCGGCGCCATTTCGACCGCTGCCCAGGCTGAGAATTGGCCTGAGAAGTGCCCAATACCGGCGGGTGCATCCAAGCTCTTCGCACGAGCGGGGCGCTCGCGCCTACATTCAACCTGCTAATCTTACGGCTTGGAAGCGATCAAACACATACTTGTGCGCTACACCGCGTTCCTGTGGGGGCTGCTGAAGCCGCTGGGCGCCTGGGGCGTTTTTGCCATCGCGGCGCTTGACGGCGCCGCTCTCGGGTTGCCCATGGACCCGATCGTGGCCACTTACGTGTATGAGGATCGCTCCCGCTTTTTGCTCTACGTGCTCATGGCTTCGGCGGGATCTGCCCTGGGCAGCATCGTCATCTACGGGATCGGATATCTGGGTGGCGAAGCCATGCTGCGCAAGCGCATTTCGCCCCAGCGCTTTGACAAGTTTCATCAGGCCTTCGAAAAGCATCCCTTCTGGAGCCTGATGTTTCCGGCCATGCTGCCTCCGCCCACTCCCTTCAAGCTGTTCGCGCTCACGGCGGCCGTTTCGGAGATGCAGTTCAGCCATTTCCTTCTGGCCATCTTCGCCGGCCGCTTTGTACGCTTTATGGCACTGTCTATCCTGACGCTGGTGTTCGGTCCTGAGTTCGTACGTATCTTTGGAAGCGCCTTCCGCGAACATTGGGCCCTGATACTGGCAGCGCTTGCGGCAGGAGCAGCAATCTGGCTGATAGTGGTCAGATCGAAGAAAAGAAAAATGTAGGCGCGAGCGCCTCGCTCGTGCAGCAGCGGATAAAACGCAGGCAGAAGAATCCTAAGGTGTCGAAACGCGGGTCCCCGCGTTAAGCCGCGGCCGCGTGATCGCCCTTGCCAGACGCCCCAGATAACGCCGCCAGCACTACAGGCGTGGCAAAAAACACAGAAGTAAACAGCAAATCCCCCTCCACGCCCTGACGGAAGAACGGCAAAGCCAGCGTGTACGAAGTCATCAGGCCGCCGAAGTTCTTGGGATACATGTCATAGGCCGCCCACACCGCAAAATTGCTGATGACAAAGAAGGAAATCGAACTGGCCAAGGCCGCGCCAATGACCGGCAGAGGTTTCGCGTTCTCGCGCAGACGGGTTCCCAGCCACAATATCGCCGCATACCACGCCCAGGTCACAAAGTGGTCCCATACAAACGGATAGGCATAAACCACCTTGGTCAGGACCACATCCGAAGCCATCATCGCCACCAGCGGCACCCAGAGGAAGCGCCGCGAACCGCGAGCCCCGAAGTAAAGCAGGGCCGCCGCTACGGGCGTAAACGTCCAGGGATGCGGTATGAACCGAACCGCGATGGCAAGCGCCAGAAACAAGTAAGCCAGCATGATCACCTCGGCTATCTGCAGGAATGATTGTGGCGCGCCCAGCGCGCGGCGTCAAGCCATGTCTCCCACTCATGGAGGTGGCACGCTGAGCCAGCGAAACATATGGCGTGCAGCAGCTACTTCGCTCAGTTTGTCATCCTGAGCGCAGTCTTGCCTCCCGCGTAGCTGGAGGCAAGCAAGTGAAGGACCAGTGCATTTCGTCGCCACCCTGCACGTGCGTGCGGACGTGCCAGCCTTCGGAGTGAAGATTCAGAACAAGCAGAGTTTGAACCGCTGCGAGCGAACGGCCATTGCAGAGGTCCTTCGTCGGGAACCCTTCGCGGGGCGAAGGCCTCCGCTTCCTCAGGATGACAGCGCACTCACACTCTCGTGATGTCACCGGAACGGGCTTGCAGGGGTGCTACGGCTGCATGGCTGCTTCGCGAAGCGAAGCAGCTACTGCGCTGAGGGGCTGGCTCTTCGGGAGTGAAGTCCCTGAGGATGACGCCGGTATTGGGGAGGGATTCCGTCATCAGCCATCCGGCGTTTGAGGCCTCCGCTGGGCGTTCTTACGGAGTCCGGCTGCGGGTCCCAAAACTCTCTCGCACCACATTCAAGTCCCGATCAAGCTCCACGCTCGCGCCCAGCACCCCGCGCCGCGCCTGCCCCGGATAGTCATAGCGTAGATCGCGGAAGTGAACGATGTAGCCCGTCCCCACCGGCTGGGCTTCGACGATGGGATACTGCGCCCAGTCCAGATAGACACGCCCCAGTTCGCTGCGCTTGGCCGCCAGCGTCACCGGAGTCTCTTCCGGCTTCTGCCGGATCTGCATGCGACCCGCCGGATCGGTCTCGGGGATGGCAGAATCCACCAGCATGCTGGCGAAGAAATTCCGGGTCTCAACCACGCCATACCACTGAAAGGGATTCAACCAGTAGGGATAAGCAGAAGCCCGCACCGGATCGTCTCCGTTATAGGCCCGGGACTCGAGCGCGCTGATCGCCCGCCGGTGTTCATAGTCCCGCACGCCCCACACCGCGACCATTCCCAGCAGCGCCAGGGTCGCGCCCACGCGTCCCGGCGGGCCTTTGCGGCGCGCTCCGATCTCGTCGCTGATCAGGGAGAAGAGCCCGGGAACCACCAGGCCGCCAAGCAGCAGAATCAGGAGCGCGGGCTCCACGATGAACACGATGTCCCACGAATACCACTTCTCTGAAAACGGCCAGAACGGGCGCACCCCGTAGTTATTGGTGAAGTCGAGCAGGATGTGGGAGAGGCCTGCGATATACGCAAAACCAAACAGCAGACCCCAACGCGGTGGCAAATTCGGATCCTTCACCTTGCGGCCGCCCAGGCGCCAGAGAAAATACATCAGCCCGACCACCAGAGCCTGCACCAGGAAAAGCCCGAGGAATGAGTGGGTGAACCCGCGATGATGAGCAAAACCAAAAACCGGGTCCTTGAAATTACCCAGGACATCGATATCCGGCGCTTCCGCCGCCAGCGTCATGGTGGCCGTGGCCAGCGCCGTCTTCCGGTTGAACCCGGTACGGGCAAGGCAGGCTCCGGTAAGAAAGTGAGTGAGAGGTTCCAAGGTGGTCGAAGTGTGTTGGATGCGACCGTTCCATACCCAGATGCAATCAAGAATTGTAGCGCCGGCGACGCGCCCTTCCGGAATTAAGGAATCCGTGAATCGAAGGAACACCCGAATCCGGCGCTATCCCCGATCAGCCGGCACCAGCAACGCCAGCGCATCGGGTAGAACCGTGATTGCCGCCGGCAACATCCCCAGCAATTCGCCGTCGGCTTCAACAAAGATGCGGGAAGCCGTGGCGCCGCCAGCGATCCGGCGGCAATCCATCTTCACTCCGTGCTTCAGATCGATTCCGCTCACCTGCCAGTGCGCTCCCACCAGTCCTCGTACGATGTAACTCAGATAGGCCAACCGGCTGCGGGTGCGGAAAAGCACAAACCGCAAATCGTCGCGATCAAGCGAGGCTCCCGGAGCCAGTTCGCGCAGCACGCCTCCGAAGTTGCGGATACGGACCGCCAACAACTGAGAAACCTCGGCCGGCGAATCCGGCTGCATCTCCACCAGGAATTTTTCCATGGGATGCGTGAGCCACAGCCGCGTGGCCTTGGCGTAATAAGCGGTCATGCCCAGGTGGCCTTTGACCCGCGGGTCCAGCTTGTAGAACAAATGCGCATCCACGCCGACGCCGGCCGCAACCGTAAAGAACCGGGAGCCGCGATGGCCTTCAAAATCCGTGTACTCGACGCGGCCCAGCGCAATCCGGCGGGTGGTCGCGGACAGGCTGGCCCGAGCAGCCGCCGCCGGGGTGAACGGCACCCGGAGATCATGGGCCAGGGCATTCGCCGTGCCCAGCGGGATGATTCCCAGCGCCACATCGCTACCCACCATGCCCTGCAGAACATCATGCGCGGTGCCGTCTCCGCCGCAGGCAAAGATGACATCGCACCCCTGGGCGATGGCACTGCGCGCCTGGTCGGCGGCGTCTGCCTGACCCCGGGTCGGCTCGGCAGCCGCCTCCACCCCCGCCTCGCGCAGCACCGCCAATGCCGCCTCAACGTCTTTCAATCGCCGCTCACGGCGACGGCCAGAGAGCGGGTTGTAAAAGAGAGCGGCCTTGCGCATTAAAATTGAAAATGGAAATCAGATGGATTGTACTGGAAGAAGACGCGGCTCCCCGGGGTCGCGCTTGCGCCTTCCAACCCTTTTCACTAAGCTACCGCTGCTTGGGGCCCTTCAGACGCCGCATCTTTCTCGACCCCGCGAAGGAGCACTGCCATGAGAAAGTATTTTTTCGTTTTGCTCGCCCTGGTGCTGTGCAGCGTGGTCGCGGCGCAGAATCACTCGGCCCACACTCAGCCCAAGCCAGCCACCCTGATGCCGGGACTGGGAGACTTGCATCATCCCGTCTCTACCAGCAGGCCGCCGGCGCAGCAATTTTTCGATCAGGGTTTACGTTTGATCTACGCCTTCAATCACGATGAGGCGGCACGCTCGTTTCAGCGCGCTGCGGAACTCGATCCCAGGCTGGCCATGGCCTACTGGGGAGTCGCCGAAGCCGTCGGACCGAATTACAACGACCCCGCCAGCGACCAGCGCTTCGCGGCGGCCCATGACGCCATTCAGAAAGCAGTCGATCTCTCAGCCAGCGCCTCTCCCGCTGAACAGGCCTACATCCAGGCCATGGCGTTGCGCTTCCCCGCCGATCCCAAAGCGGACAGGCGGCAGGCCGCCGAGGCGTATCACGACGCCATGCGCCAGCTGGTAAAGAATTTCCCCGACGATCTGGACGCGGCCACGCTGTTTGCCGAGTCGGGCATGAACCTGCATCCCTGGGGCTTGTGGCATCTGGATGGAACGCCGGAGGCCAACACCGAAGAAATCGTGGCCACTCTGGAGTCGGTAATCAAGCGCGATCCCAGCCACATGGGCGCCGTCCACTACTACATTCATGCGGTCGAAGCCTCAAAATCTCCGGAACGGGCGCTGGCGGCCGCCAACCGCCTGGCCGCCATGGCGCCGGCGGCAGGACATCTGGTCCATATGCCGGCCCACGTTTACATTCGCACCGGCGACTACGCGGCCGCGGTGAAGACCAACTATCTGGCAGCGGCCGCCGATCGCGCCTACATCAAGGCCAGCGGCGCCCAAGGTCTCTATCCCCTGATGTATTACAGCCACAACCTGCATTTCATCGCCATGTGCTCGGCCATGGATGGCGATTACCCCGAAGCCATCCATGGCGCGCAAATGCTGGCCGCTCACGTGAGACCGCATGTGGCGGAGATGCCTCCGCTGGAAGGTTTTCTGACCATCCCCATCGCCGTGGAGGTTCGCTTCCACAAGTGGGACGCAATTTTGAAGATGCCGAAACCGAATCCAGAGATGAAGGTTGAGAGTATTTTCTGGCACTTCGCGCACGGGATGGCACTGGCCGCTACGGGAAAGCCAGATGAAGCTCAGGCCGATTACGAGGTTGTAGCGGAAGCGGAAAAGAACACACCCGAAGATGCCATCTTTGCCATGCCGGTGACTAACAAAACCAAAGACGTCGTGAAAATTGCGCGCGATGTGCTGGGCGCGAAAATTGCCTTGGCCAAGAAAGATAACGCTACCGCCATTGCGCAGTTACAAGAGGCTGTGACGGTTCAGGACTCGCTGAAGTACAACGAGCCGGAAGACTGGTTCTTTCCCGTCCGCGAGTCGCTGGGCGCAGCGCTCCTGATGGACGGCGACGCTGCGGGCGCGGAAAAAGTTTTCCGCGAGGACCTGGATCGCCACCCGCGCAACCCGCGTTCCCTGTTCGGACTGGAAATGGCCCTTAAGGCGCAAAACAGAGACTATGATGCCGCCTACGTGCAAAAACGATTCCAGTCAGCGTGGAAGGGACCCGCAACGTTGAAGGTAGGCGACCTGGTGTAAGTCAATTTGGTGTAAGTCGATTTGGTGTAAGCCGCCGGAGCCCAGCAGGGGCAGAGCCCGTCCTGGGCGAAAATCGAAGGATGTCCTCACCTGCCCGACGGGATGAACGTCAGATGTTTTTCGCGATCCGATACACGCAGTGCGGCAAATCCCTCCACAAAACTTCCTTCCACAAGCTCAATCCGATCTTTTCCGCCACCCGCTTCGACGGCAAGTTCTCCGGCCGAATCAGCGCGATCAGCCGCTCCGCCCGCAAGCGTTCGAAGCCGTAATCGCGGCATGCTGCAGCCGCCTCCGGGGCCAGGCCGCGACCCTAGAGATCGCGGCGGACATGGTAGCCAATTTCGATCTCGTCCACTGCGTCCACGTGCTGCCGGGACAAACCGCAATCGCCCACAACCTCGTCGGTCGATTTCAGCACCATAGCCCAGAGACCGTGCCCGTCCGTCTCGTAACGCCGACGGTTGCGCTCGATCCAGGCTTCGACTCCGGCCCGGTCCCGCGGTTCGGGATAAAAGCGCATGGTTTCAGGATCGGAGATCACCGCGGCCAGCGCTTCAACGTCGCCGGGAACAAACTCCCGCAACCGCAGGCGCTCAGTTTCAATCACTGCCATCTTTGGAGTTCCTCATGACCTCCACTAACCACGTGGGGACAGCCGCCCTCCGAATATAATCTCTCAGTCATGCCCACCGCGACCAAGGGGACCGAAAAGAAGATCGAAGCACTGCGGGGAAAAATCCGCCATCACGAGTACCGCTATTACGTGCTCGACGATCCCGAGATTTCAGACGCCGAATTCGATCGGCTCATGATTGCGTTGAAGAAACTCGAGTCCGAGCACCCTGAACTGGTTACGCCAGACTCTCCTACTCAACGCGTCGGCGGCAAGCCTCGCGAGGGCTTCATCAAAGCCCGCCACTCCTCGGCTATGCTCTCGCTCGACAACACCTACAGCGAAGACGAACTCCGCAACTGGGAGCGGCGGGTCCACGAACTCACTGGTCGTGAGGAAGTTGATTATGTCTGCGAACTCAAGCTCGACGGCATGTCTCTGGCCCTGCACTACGAGAGCGGCAGACTGGTCCGCGGCATCACCCGCGGCGACGGAACCATCGGCGAAGACGTTACCCTCAACGTGCGCACCGTCCGCTCCGTCCCGCTTTCTATTCCCCTGGAGAAGCTGAAGAAGGCCGGCGTCCCTCCGGATTTCGAAGTCCGCGGCGAAATGCTCATGCCCATCGCCGCGTTCAAGCGCATGAACGACGAGCGCGAAGCCAAGGGACTCTCCACATTCGCCAATCCGCGTAACGCCACCGCCGGCACGGTCCGCCAGCTCGAGCCCAGCATCACCGCGCAGCGCCGTCTCGACTACTTCACTTACATGCTGCTTCACGGCGGCCGCACTCACTTCAACCGTCACTGGGAAACCCTCAACGCCCTGGACGCCGCCGGCTTCAAAGTCAACCGCACGCGCAAGCTGGCGAGAACCTTCGACCAGATCTGGGCCTTCATTGAGGAAGAAGAGCCCAAACGCGAAAAACTGCCCTACGAAATCGACGGCATCGTCGTCAAGGTGGATCGCACCGCCCTGCAACAGGAACTGGGATACACCGGCAAAGCGCCGCGTTGGGCCATCGCCTACAAATACGCCGCGCGCTCAGGCATTACCCTGATCGAAGACATCCTGGTGCAGGTCGGGCGCACCGGCAAGCTCACTCCGGTGGCGGCGTTGAAGCCGGTCCCCATCGGCGGCACCACGGTGAGCCGCGCCACGCTGCACAACATGGACGAAATCGAGCGCCTGGGCGTGAAAATCGGCGACTGGGTGGAAGTCGAACGTGGCGGCGACGTGATTCCCAAAGTCACGCGCGTGGTCGAAGACAAAGACCATCCCCGCGGCCACAAATCGTTTCACATGCCGGAACGATGCCCAGTCTGCGGCGGCCACGTCGTGCGCACCGAAGGCGAGGCCGACCATCGTTGCGTCAACGCCAACTGCCCAGCCAAGCTGCGCGAGACCATTCTGCACTTCGCCTCCCGCGGCATCATGAACATCGACGGCCTGGGCGACGCGCTGGTCACCCAGCTCACCGACCGCAAGCTGGTCAGGAACGTCGCCGATATCTACAAGCTCACCAAAGACGACCTGCTCTCGCTCGAACGTATGGGCGACAAATCCGCCCAGAACGTGCTCGATGAAATCACTGCCTCAAAGAAACTGCCGCTTGAGCGTGTGATCTACGGCCTCGGCATCCGCTTTGTCGGCGAGCGCACGGCTCAATTCTTGGCCGAGCACTTCGGATCCATGGATGCGCTCATGAAAGCCTCAGACGAAGAGTTGCAGGAAGTCAACGAAGTCGGCCCCCGCATCGCGCAGAGCATTGTGGAATTCTTCCGGGAGCCCAAGAACCGCGACCTGATCGAGCAACTGCGCAAGTCAGGCGTCGCCTTCACGGGAAAAAAGAAGGAGCGGGGCACGGCACTCGCCGGCAAGACCTTCGTCCTCACCGGCACTCTGGCCCATTTCACCCGTGATGAAGCCAAAAAGATGATCGAAGATGCCGGCGGCAGAGTTTCCGGTTCAGTCAGCAAGAAGACAGATTTCGTCGTTGCCGGAGAAGATGCCGGATCAAAGCTGGATAAAGCCAAAGAGCTGGGAGTAAAAGTAATCGGCGAAAAAGAAATGCAGGGTCTGGTATCTTAGCCGCCACTGGCTGTGTGGGACCGGGTCTCCGACCCGGTCAGGCGGCCCGAGGGGCCGCTAGATTTTCCGATCGGATCGGAATGGTGCCTCTCCACAACCAGCGATACTCAGCCTCAGTCTTGACCAATCCAGCCCTGACCGGATTCTGGCAGATGTAATTCACTTTCTCCGCGAGACTGTCGTTCGATCGCAAGACATGGTCAAAAAAATCTTCTTGCCAGACTGGACCGTGACGCGCGAGAAGGAGGTTAATCTTTCGAGCTGAGACTCCCTTGATAGCGTGCATTATTTGAGGGAGGCTAAAGTTCCAGCCCTCGCAATCCCGTAGTGGACTCAACAAGAGATGGGTATGATCGGGCATGACAACCCCAGTATGCAGCTCAAATTTTTTGCCGTTTTCCTTCACACAGCTCTCTAGAACGATGTCTCTGGCTTCGGCAGGAAGCACCCAGCGGCGGTCAGTTGTAAAGGTTATGAAGATTGGCCGATTGTCTTTCTGAATGTGTGGCAGACGGCGTCGGTAGGCATACTTTGGCTTCATGAAAGGTGCGGCCCCTTAGGCCGCCCGACCGGGTCAGAGACCCGGTCCCACACGGATATCTCTTACTCTTCCATCGCCGCCTTGATCCTCGCATAGGTCGTCTCCAGGCTCTCCGGGAGCACCCGGGTCTCCCCCACCACCGACATGAAATTCGCATCCGCCACCCAGCGCGGCAGGGCGTGCAGATGAACATGGCCCGCAACCCCGGCCCCGGCCGCCTTCCCGATATTCATCCCCAGATTAATTCCGTCCGGCTTGTAAAGCTGGCGCAATACCCGCTCCATGCGCTGGCCCAGGTCGATCAGCTCGTGGGCCGTCTCCGCCGGCAGTTTCTGCAGTTCATCGAGATGAGCGAAGGGCACGATCATCACGTGCCCCGAGGTGTAGGGATAAGTATTCAGCACAACATAGCAAAACTGCCCGCGATGAACTATGCGGGCCTTGGCATCGTCCCCGGCCTTCGGCAAATCGCAGAAGATGCACCCGGAAGTCTTGTCGATGCCGGCCACATAGGCATAGCGCCAGGGAGTCCAGAGATAGTCCATGGCAGGGCAGAGTAGCAGATGTCCGGATGTAGGCGCGAGCGCCCCGCTCGTGCTGGCCAGCGGCGGCAAGGCTCTCGAAAGAAACGAAAATGCAGGAAAACGGGACGCAGGGGCGAGGGCGCCCGGGCCTACATCTCGTGCCGGAAGGGTGTGGATTTTTGTCGTTTGACACTCTTCGGAAGCGGTTGCTACACTCGAAGTGTTCCCTTTGGACGCGGGTTTGCTTAGAGACGTCCGACCGCTGGGATTGTTCCAGTTCGTCCGCCAGGGCGGGCTCAACACAACCTTAGACTAACGCCAGCCGTCCGCTAAACCGCCCCGCATCCGTCCCCGCACCCACGTGCGTGGAAAACCCGAGAGAGGCCATCAACCTTGCCTGACGACAGCACCGCCCACAACCTGGATTCCTCGTCTTCGACTTCGGTAGTTGAGCGACCCGTGGAATCCCCGGAGGGCCCGACCTTATCCGGCGTCTCCCCCCATTCGCCCGAGTCCGATCAAACCGACTCGACACACACTGCCTCGACCCAGAATCTGGACGAAAAACAACCACCAGCCGTCGAAGACTTCGCCTCCGCTCTCGAGAGTTTCACCACCGAGACCGAAGAAGCCGCCCGCGAGGACAACGTCATCAAGGGCACGGTGCTGAAGATTACCCCCACCCACGTGGTGGTGGATATCGGCGCCAAGTCCGAAGGCATGCTCCCCATTGCCGAGGTGATGGACCACTCCGGCAAGCCGCGTTTTCAGCCCGGCGACGAAATCGCCGTCATGCGCGATAAAGGGGAAGCCGAGGAAGGCTACATCAACCTCTCCCACCAGAAGGCGCAGCGGCTGCGCGCCTGGGACGAGATCGAGAAGGCGCACAACGAGAAGAAGCCCATCAAGGCGGTGGTGATCGAACGCATCAAGGGCGGCCTGACTGTCGACATTCTGGGCGCCCAGGCTTTTCTGCCCGGCTCCCAGGCGGACTTGCGCCCTCTGCGCAACCTGGACGTGCTGAAGGGCGAAACCATCGAAGTCGCGGTCATCAAGCTCAACAAGAAACGCGGCAACATCGTGGTTTCCCGCAAACAGTTGCTGGAAGAAGAGCAGAACGAAAAGAAATCCAAGACTCTGGAGCACCTGGAAGAAGGCACCGTCCTCACCGGTGTGGTGAAGAACCTCACCGAATACGGCGCGTTCGTCGACCTGGGCGGAATCGACGGCCTTCTCCACATCACCGACATGTCCTGGGGACGCCTCACCCATCCCCGCGACCTGGTAAACGTAGGCGACCAGATCCAGGTAAAAGTGCTGAAGTTCGACAAGGACAAGCAGCGGGTTTCACTGGGATTCAAGCAACTCACTCCCGACCCCTGGCTGGATGCCTCCCACCGTTATCCGGTAGGCGCGCATGTCGGCGGACGCGTCATCAGCGTCACCGACTACGGCGCATTCGTCGAACTGGAACAGGGCATCGAAGGCCTGGTCCACGTCAGCGAGATGACCTGGTCCAAGCGCATCAAGCACCCCTCCAAGCTGGTCAACGTAGGCGATCAGGTGGATTGCGTGGTATTGAGCGTCAATCCGACCGAGAGGCGCATTTCCCTGGGCATGCGGCAGTTGGCCGCCAATCCCTGGGACGCCCTGCATGACAAGTATCCGGTTGGCGCCACCGTCGAAGGCCGGGTGCGGAACCTGACCGACTTCGGCGCATTCATTGAAATCGAAGAAGGCATCGACGGTCTGGTCCACGTCAGCAACCTGAGTTGGACCAAGCGCGTGAAGCATCCTTCCGAGGTCTTGAAGAAAGGCGACAAGGTCAAGGCCATCGTTCTGGCCATCGAACCGGACAAGCGCCGGCTTTCGCTGGGGGTAAAGCAACTCCAGCCCGATGTCTGGGAAACTTTCTTCGAACAGCACCATGTGGGCGACGTGCTGCACGGGAAAGTCCTGCGGGTAGCGACTTTTGGCGCCTTCGTCGAGATCGCCGAGGGCATCGAAGGCCTCTGCCACAACAGCGAAGCGGTGGATGGCAACGGCCAGCCCCTGACCCTCGAGCCCGGGGTCGAGCATGATTTCAAGATCATCAAGATGAATCAGGAAGAAAAGAAGGTCGGCTTGAGCATCAAGGCGGTCGGCGAGGAAGCTTCGCGCTCCGAAGTCGAGGCCTACAAACAACCGGTATCAAGCACCGGCGGCTCCACCATCGGCGAACTG
This sequence comes from Terriglobales bacterium, assembly GCA_050746005.1. Taxonomy (GTDB): domain Bacteria; phylum Acidobacteriota; class Terriglobia; order Terriglobales; family Acidobacteriaceae; genus JAIQFF01. The sequence goes on along the minus strand of JBOGLC010000033.1, from coordinate 10,106 downwards.
ATGTCCTGGAAGCGCGCCGGCAGCGAAAACAACTAGAGAGTTCATGCGGCGCGGGCGCCCGCGGCCTTTAGCCGCCAGCAATGGCGGCTTTTCCCTTTCCCCTCAGGCGTCACCCTGGCCCGGCTTCGGCCGCGAAAGAGGCCGAGTATAGCTTGTCATCCTGAGCTTGCGGAGGATCTCAGGCTGCAGAACCTATCCCAGCCTGACTTCCACCAGCTTCCGGTCCTCATCCGACACCTTGAAAAACTCCCGCGGCTTCAAAGCCAGCAGGCTCGCCAGAAAAACCTCGGGTAACTGCCCGATGCGAGTGTTGTAAGTATTTACATCGTCGTTGAAGAACTCGCGCCGGTCGGCAATCCGTTCCTCCAGTTCCGAAATACGGTTCTGCAACTTCAGGAAATTGTCGTTCGCTTTCAGTTGGGGATAGTTTTCCGCCACGGCAAACAGACCGCGCAGCGCTCCTGTCATCAGCAGGTCGGCCTGCGCCTTCTGCCCAATGCTGCCCGCGTTCATCGACGCGGCCCGCGCCTGCGTCACCGCCTCCAGGGTCTCGCGCTCGTGCTGCATATAACCCTTCACCGTCTCCACCAGGTTCGGGATTTCGTCGCGCCGCTGCTTGAGCAAGACATCGATGTTCGCCCAGGCGCGGTCGTTGTCGTTTCGCAAGCGGACCAGCTCGTTGTACATGATGATCAGATACAGCAGAAGCCCCGCAACAATGAAGAAGATGACCGCAAATGCAACTATGCTCACGCCCATTTTCACTCCCCTGCAAGCGAATCGGCAGCCGGAGCCCCAAACCCGCGTCTAATACAATCCCAGGTGCCACAGCAGCATAGCCAGGCAGAACACAGCCAGGGCCGCCCCGCCAAACACCATCCCCACCGCCCGCTTGCGCAGACCCTGCTGCAGTCCCTGTTCCGGCTTCCATGAAATGAGGAACGTTTTCTCGTTCTGCCCCTGCACAATCATGCAGCGATCGTGCGCGTCACACGACTTCGGATTCTCCACGCAGGTGCCGGTCACGTGATACTCCTGGCCTGGCAGAATCAGCGCCTCGTGCATCCGGTAACGTCCGCTGGCCTGTTCTGTCGACTCGGGAACAGGCAGACCGCCGGTCTCCCGAATGTGCTGCAGAAACATCTGCCGGCTTTGCTCCTTTTCAGGATCGCCCAGGGGAGGAAGCGAACCCGCGATTTTCTCGATCAACTCGGGCGGGATCCTTCCCCCCGCCTTGGTCGCGTGTGGCACCAGGCGGATTATGTCCAGCAGATGTTGACGACCCAGCTCCCGCGAGGGATCGTCCAGCGGCCCCTTCTTTTCCAGCCAGTGTTCCACCTTGCCGGCCAGCTGGCTGGCGCCCGCCCGGTTTACATATTGCAGCAGCTCCTGATCGCTGGCCCCCGTCCCCATCAGGGGCGCAATATGCCCGCCATCGACCACCCGGAGCGGGCTTTCCGGCAGATCGTATTCCGCGGAATAAGAATCCACCAGAACTTTTCCGGTCTGGTCCTGCACATAAAACCGGGCGCCGTCCAGGTCGGTGCGGTAGTGCTTCCATCCGCCATGTTCGCCACTTTGGTAGCGTTCGATCTTGACCTGGTAGAAGCAACAGGGCGTGTGGGTGATGGGGCTGGAAATAAGCTGGTCAGCCGAGGCCTGCCCGCGCACCTGCACCAGGCCCATGGGAATGCTGCGAATGGGCATGCAGGGAGTGTCGGCGACGATCTTGTACTCACGAAATACGCGGAATCCCTTGAAGAAAATCCAGGCACCGAATCCCGTGCCCAGGAGCAAAGCGCCGGTCGGATCAGATTGGCTCATACGAATCTTGCATTGAGAATGCTACTGAAATCGCAGCCCGGGGAGCAACCAAAAATGTAGGCGCGAGCGCCCTCGCTCGTGCGCTTTTTTTGGAATCGCCACCGGCGAACGTATCCAGGGTGAATAGACGAAGCCTTCGTCCAGGGCGGCCTCGCTCGCCGGACAGCCGGGACAGTGTCCCCACGTGTCCGGTGGGGGCTTTCCGCACGCGGGGCGGAGCGCGCCGCGCCGCATAAAAGCTTATTTCATATCAATTTTGAGATTGATGTTGACTGTGGGACGGGTATCGAACTGGCTCACCGTTTTGGTGTCGCTCTTTTGGTCCTTGTATTGAGCGTAGACTTCGTAGTCCACATTGGGCGACAGCGCCGGAAAGTGATAAGCCCCGTCCGGGCCCACGATAAAGGTCTTCACCGCGCGGGTGCGGGTGTTGGCCAGATAAACCACCGAATCGGGGAGCGGAGCGTCGGCCTTGTCCGTGACTTTACCCGTCAACAGACGTCCGGAATCGCCGCTCTTGTCTTTGGCGAAAGCGGGCAGACTTGCCATTGAAAGGCTTGTCAGAAGAATCACCAGCGCCACCAAATTGTGCTTTTTCATGAGGCTCCCTCCCCTTGAAAACAGACAGCAATCGTTGTAACGCCCTATTGCTTTAGATGCAAACCAAGGTCCTGCCGCTCATCATTATCGATGTGTACCTTGACCTCGCCGTCCTGATGTAACTCCTTGCCAGCAGGCGACTTATATCCCTTCAGATCAGTCTGGATCAGATAGTCGGCAGGCCCCGGCGGCACCCGCTGGGCAAACTCGCCATGGTGATCGGAATAAAGCTCCCAATGGGCCTTTTTCTGGTCCGCCCGGCGGATCTTCACTTTCACGCCATACAGCGGACGGCTGTCAGGGCCCCAGACCGTCCCGAAAATGAGGGCGTAGGGTTGGTCAGGCTTCTGGGCTGCAGGCGCAGCCTGGCTGGCGGGTACATGGAGAGCGAAGCAGAGGATGGTGACCAGAAACTGGAGACTGATTCGTGCGGGAGATGACGGCATGCAGGAAGACCTAGGAGTCGTCACCATCCCCCATTTCCTCCATTTCTTCCTCGTCGATAACGGCCTCTTCCACCGGCTTCAATTCGATGGGATTTACAGTCACGATTTCGAAGTCGGTGCCGCATTCCGGGCATGAAACGATTTCGCCTTCGTCAACTTCTTCCTCGTCAATATCGAGGTTGGTTTCGCATTCTGGACAATAAATCATGCTGGCCTCCGGGCTGGACGGTGTGCTTGATAAGAGTGCTCCTGTTAATATTTAGTTTCTTCGGGGCCAGAGGTCAAGTGGCTGGCCTCGGGAAAACAAGCTTATCCTGTGGGCATGATATTTCATTCCAGAATTTCCGCGATTCTCGCACTGCTGGCCGTACTCTTCGCGTCCGTACCCTATCGCACCGTGCATGCAGCCGAGGGGAGCGCGAGCAGCCCGCCTGCGGACCCCAAGATCTCGGCTGTGCTGGCCCAGGTCTCGGCACAGCGGATTGAGGCCAACATCGAGAAGCTGGTAAGTTTCCAGACCCGCAGCACACTCTCGGCGCAAGACCCCGATTCGATCAAGGCCGGCCACGGTATCGGCGCGGCCCGCGAATGGATAAAAGCCGAATTTGAAAGCTACTCGCGCGCCTGCGGCGGATGCCTGGAGGTCAGGACCGACAGCTTCACCGAGAATCCCACCGAGCGGATTCCCAAGCCCACGGTTATAACCAATGTTTATGCGGTCCTGAAGGGCACCGACCCGGAGAGTTCCAAACCCATCGTGCTGGTCACCGGACACTACGATTCGCGCAACAGCGATACCCTGGATGTAAGCGGCATCGCTCCCGGCGCCAATGACGATGGCAGCGGCACGGCCGTCAGCCTGGAGTGCGCCCGCGTCCTCAGCCAGCTGAAATTTCCCGCGACTATAATTTTTCTGTCCGTCGCGGGCGAAGAGCAGGGCTTGAATGGAAGCCATCATTTCGCCAGGATGGCGAAAGACCAGGGTTGGGACATCGAGGCCGTTCTGAACAACGACATCGTAGGCGGCGACCGCAGCCCGCAGCAAAATCCGCGCGTGGTGCGGGTTTTCTCCGAGGGCGTACCGCTGGCCGCAACCGATGCCGAAGTGCGCCGCATCCGCAATCTCGGCGGAGAGAACGATTCCGCCTCGCGCCAGCTGGCCCGCTACGTCGCGGAAGTCGCCCGCACCTATCAACTGGCGGTCAAGCCTTTGCCCGTGTTCCGTCTGGACCGTTATCTGCGCGGCGGAGATCACATTTCCTTCAATGAAGAGGGCTATGCGGCCGTCCGCTTCACCGAATACCGGGAAGACTACAACCATCAGCACCAGAACGTTCGTACCGAAAATGGCATCGAATACGGTGACCTGCCCAAGTTCGTCGACTTCGATTATGTCGCCAAGGTAGCGCGGGTGAACGCCGCGACTCTGGCTTCGCTGGCGTCAGCGCCCGCTCCGCCTGGTAAAGTTCGTCTGCAAACCAGGGAACTGGAGAATAATTCGACGCTCACCTGGGAGGCGTCGCCGGGCAGCGCTTCTTACGAAGTCCTCTGGCGCGACACTTCCAGCCCGGAATGGGAACACGCTCAGACGGTTGGAAATGTAACCCGCGCCACGCTGCCGTTATCGAAGGATAATGTGATCTTCGCCGTGTGCGCCGTCGATCGTGACGGGCATCGCAGCCTGCCGGTGGTGCCGCAGCCCGAAAGATGAGAGAGTATGAGACACGCCACCGATTACAGTAAAGACTCATCGACAAAGAACCACCGGAGCAGATCGTGGTAAGAAGCCGAGAAATGACGCTGAGCCTGCCGCCCTTTACCCGCGCGGTCACCTGGCTGCTCGCCATAAATACGGCCATCTTTTTGTTGCTGGAACTATTCGGTGTGGCGCTGCCGGACATCGTACGCTGGGTCTTCGACTACCTTAGCCTCCAACCCCAGCAGGTGGTACTGCACGGCTGGATCTGGCAGGTGGTTACGTACAGCTTTATCCATGCCGGTTTCTGGCATTGGTTCGGAAACATGATCGGCATATGGATGTTTGGCGCCGCTTTCGAGGGGGCATGGGGCACGCGGCGTTTTCTGGAATTGTACTCGTTCGGCGTGGTCGGCGCCGCCCTGACCACCATTGCGCTGTCCTTTGCTCATGCCCTGGGACGTCCCGATTCCATCACCGTAGGGGCCTCCGGCGGAGTATTCGCCATTCTGATTGCCTTCGGCGTGGTCTTCGGCGAGAACGAAATCCTGCTGATTCCGTTCCCTTTCTCGCTCAAAGCCAAGTATTTTGTCGCCATCCTGATCGTCGTGACCCTGGCCTTCGCCATTCAGGGCGGCGGCAACGTGGCCTATGTCGCTCACATGGGCGGCCTGTTCTTCGGATACATCTACGTGAAGTTCGTGCCCAGAGGGCGTGCCCCGCGGATGGGGATTTCAGAGCGCTACTTCGGCCTGCGCAACCAGTACTACCGCTGGAAGCGGCGCCGCGCCGCTCGCAAGTTCGAGGTTTACATGCGCAAGCACAACCGCACCGTGGAATTCGACGAACAGGGCAACTACATCCCGCCCGAGGAAGAAAAGAAAAACGGCGGCTCAAAATCCGGCTGGGTCAACTAGAAATGTAGGCGCGAGCGCCCTCGCCCGTGCAGTAAGGGCAAGGACCTGGACGCTACTCTCCGAAAAACTGCTCAAACGCCTGTACTACTTCCCCCACCAGTTCCGCCGGCGTCGCCTTGCCCTTGAAACCCAAATCATGCCCCGCTCCGTCCACCCGCAATAGTTCCGTCTTCGCCGGAATCATCTTCAGCGCCGCCCCCATTTCCTCGATCGTGCCAAAAGGATCGCGAGTCCCGTGCACGAACAACGCCGGCACCCGAAGCTCAGGCAAATGCTTCACCCGAAGCTGGACCGGCTTGCGCGGCGGATGCAATGGGTAAGAAAGCAACAGCATTCCCACGGAAAGGTTCGGCTCTTCTGCGCACAGCATCGTCGCCTGCCTCCCCCCATAGGAGTGGCCGCCCAGAAAAATCCGTTTGCAGCCCAGATTTCGCAGGACTGCAACCGTATTCCTGAGCCCATCCCGATCGCGTTCCGCGTCTCCCGGACGAGGCGGACCATAAGGGCGAGCCTGCCGGAAGGGAAGGTTGCAGCGCAGCACAACCAATCCAGCGCCGGCAAACGCCGCGGCCGTCGTGACCAGGAGGGAAGAATTGGAGTTTGATCCAGCGCCGTGGGCCAGCACCAGCCCGCTATCTGCGGCACATTCCGGACGATGTATAAACCCGCGAACCGCCGGGCTCAGCGAATCATCGATAAACGCCTGGGAAGCCATCACGCACACTGAGAACTGCGAACTAACAACTGGCAACGGGGGTCATGAAATTCCACTTTTCGCGCCCACCGGAATCTGGCGGGAAGGCAGGAACTCCAAGTGATTCAACCGAACTTTTAATTCCCGCGCGCCCGGAGGGAAACTCGCCTCCTGCCGCTCATCTTGCGCGGCCCCGTTTTCCTCGGAATTTCACGCTCTTCTTCCGCCGTCACCAGGTGGAGGCGCATGAAGTTGGTCGACCCGGATGCCATCTGCGTGCCGGCTACCACCCCCAGCACGTCGCCGGTCTTGATCCGGCCCCGGCGCAGCAACTCCTGCTCCGCCGCCAGCAGCATCTCTTCCGCGGTCAGTGCCTGGTCGCGCACCACCGGCTGCACGCCCCATAGCAGGTTCAGCCGATTGCATACCGAAAGGGTGCGGCAAAAGGCATAGATTTCACTCAGAGGGCGGTACTTCGAAATCAGCAGCGCGGTATTTCCGCTCTCGGTAAACACCGCGATCGCACCCATATGCAGGTCTTCGGCGGCGTGTGCGATGGATTCGCAAATCGCCTCGGCAATCGACAGCCGGCGCTGCTGCCGGCGTCGCGGCTGGGTGAACTCCGCCATGTTGCTCTCCGCCTCGACCACGATCCTGGCCATCATGGCCACAGCTTCCCGCGGATAAAGGCCGGTCGCAGTCTCGGCCGACAACATGACGGCATCGGTGCCGTCGAATACCGCGTTGGCCACGTCACTGGCCTCGGCCCGCGTCGGTCGCGGGTTTTCGATCATGCTCTCCAGCATCTGGGTGGCGATGATCACCGGCTTCCGCCAGTCCGCCGCGCGCCGGATGACGTACTTCTGAATGACTGGGACTCTCTCCGCCGGCATCTCTACGCCCAGATCGCCGCGCGCCACCATTACCCCATCCGCTGCATCGAAGATTTCCTCCAGCCGCTTCAGAGCCTGTGGCTTTTCCAGCTTCGCGATGACCGGCACATCGCGGCCCCGGGCCGCGACGATCTCCTTTACGCTGCGAACGTCGGCCGCCGAGCGCACGAACGACAAGGCCACCATGTCAACCCCATGCTTCAGCCCAAACTCAAGATCCGCGCGGTCTTTGACGGTCAGCGCGGGTATGGACAACGCCGCGCCGGGAAGGTTGATCCCCTGGTGCTCGGCCAGCAATCCGCCGTTGACGACGTCGCATTCCACATCGCTGCCCCGCACCTGCGTCACCCGCAGTTCGATCAACCCGTCGGAAAGCAGAATGCGCGATCCCGGACGCACCTCCTGTGCCAGCCCCTGAAAGGTGGTCGAAATCAGATTGGCAGTTCCAGCCACTTCTCGCGGCGTGATGGTGACTCGGGAGCCGGTTTTTATTAGAACCGGCTCGTGCTCTTTAAGCCGCCCAGTGCGTATTTTGGGGCCTTGCAGATCCTGAAGGATACAGATGGTACGGTTTTCCAGTTTGGCAGCACGGCGCAGACGAAGAATATTGCGGGCATGATCCTGGTGGGTGCCGTGGGAAAAGTTCAGCCGGGCGACATCCATCCCCAGTCCCATCATTTCGCGCAGCCGGGCTTCGGTATTACACGAGGGCCCGATAGTGCAAATGATCTTGGCGCGGCGCGCGGATGCGATGGCGCCGTCCGCGGGCAAATCTCCAGAAACGAGGTCCGGCTTGCCTGGTTTCACATTCTCCCCGGTTCAACGTGTTGCGTGGTCGCGGGCGACTCGCCCGCGGTTTTTTGACTTTGATTTGCGATTTCCGCGTGCGCATCGCCCGCGTCAACAAGACCACCAGTAATTACGACGTCAGATAGTTTCGCACGAGAGAGCCGGCGCAGTCGAAGGGCCGATGCCTACACCGGCCGGGTTCTTACGTTTGAACTGGCCATTTCGATCAGCTCTTTTCCCAGCCGGGCCCGCGGGAAAAGCATGGCATTGAACTCCGACCCCACCAGCACCACCAGAGAGATCATGTACATCCACACCAGCAGGGCGATACCCACGCCCAGCGAGCCGTAGAGGATGCTGTAATCGGCGTAGCGCTGCAAATACCAGCCGAACAGGGTAGTAGCGAAAAACCACAGCGCCGACGCCAGAGTGGCCCCCGGCAGCACACTATGCCAGGGCTGGGTGCGGGGAACCGCGTTGTGATAGATCAGGCTCATCACCGCGATGCTGGTGAGCCCTGCGATCAGCCAGCGGATGGCCGTCCACATCAGCAGGATGAACGGTCCAAACTCGTGGCCAATCTGAAACAGGATTTGCGTCTCGATGCGGTTGCCGAACGCCACCAGGATGGTGGAGAAGCACAGCGGAATACCGGCAAGGATGACCAGCGAGAACGCGATCAGCCTCTCTTTCACCAGCCCCCAGCTCTTGGGCAGCTCATAACAACGGCGAAAGCCGTCCATCCACGAAATCATGACGCCCGAACCGGTCCACAACGTAATCAGGGACGCAGTGACCAGCACGCCCACCGAACGTTGCGTGGTTCCTCGGAGATAGGCCAGGGCGGTGACACCGCCGGCGGGAAGAATCCTGTTCAAAGCGTAGGAGATTTCGCGCAGATAAGGCTCGGTCCAGCGCGAATTGGCCAGCAGCGATCCAATCACCAGCAGGGTGGGGAAAAAAGTCAGAATGGAAGAGTAGGCCGCGGCTTTGGCGGTGGCGAACGCGTCATGCTGAAACGCGCGCCAGAAGGCGAGGCGAAGCAGGCGCAGGAAACGCAACATGAATGGCCCCAGAGTATTGCGCGCAGGCAGCGCGTGCAACTGCGAACTGCTGCCAGGTTCCTGAATCTGCAATCGTTCTGGGTTGGCGTGCATCGGGGTTCAACTCGATAATGCGAACCGGAAAAGCCAATGGGGCGCACCAACCGCCCCATTGCTCTTTCCGAACATTACTCGGCTGTCAGTTCTTCGGTCTCGCCTTCGGTACGCATCAGCTCGAGTGCCCGTTCGGCTTCCTCGTAGGCCTGCGAAACCTCCTCCTGCACCTTGGCTGCAGCTTCTTCCATTTCTGGCGAGAGCCGCACGTTGCGGTAATACTCCATGCCCGTGCCGGCCGGGATGAGCCGTCCTACGATGACGTTTTCCTTCAGTCCTCGCAGGTGGTCCACCGCGCCCTGAATTGACGCTTCCGTCAGCACCCGGGTTGTCTCCTGGAACGAAGCTGCCGAAATAAATGACTCGGTTGACAGCGACGCCTTGGTGATACCCAGCAGCAGCGGCCGGCCGGTGGCCGGTTTGCCGCCCTGGGCGATAACGCGTTCATTTTCCTCGCGGAAGCGGAATTTGTCCACCTGTTGTTCGAGCAGGAACTGGGTGTCGCCTACGTCCTCGACCTTCACCCAGCGCATCATCTGGCGGACAATCACCTCGATGTGCTTGTCGCTGATGTTCACACCCTGCAGCCGGTAGACTTCCTGGATTTCGTTCACCAGGTAAGACTGCAGCTCCTTCTCGCCGAGTACGGCCAGAATGTCATGCGGGTTCAACGGCCCGTCCATCAGCGGTTCACCCGCCCGGACGCGCTCGCTCTCCTGCACGTTAATATGGACGCCCTTTGGCACCGAATATTCCTTCTCCGTGCCGTTATCGGCCACCACATAGATTTTGCGCTGGCCTTTTGAGACCTCGCCGAATTTCACCACGCCATCGATTTCGCTGATGATCGCGGTTTCACGCGGCTTGCGGGCCTCAAACAACTCGACCACGCGCGGCAGACCACCGGTAATGTCCTTGGTCTTGGTGGTTTCGCGCGGGATCTTCGCCAGCACGTCGCCGGGATGAACTTCATCACCGTCCTGCACCATCAAGTGGGCGCGTGACGGCATGAGATAACGCCGGGTTGATTTCGCCTTGATCACAATTGCAGGCTGGCGCTTTTCGTCCGGCGACTCACCCACCACATGGC
>JBOGLC010000032.1:0-18249 GCA_050746005.1 Terriglobales bacterium | reverse complement strand
GGCGTCCGCTTCGTGCCGACGTGGTTCACGCCGGAAAAGGGAAGCAAGTTCGGCGGTCAGCGACTCGGCGGCGTGCAGATGCTCGTCCTTGACCGCGTTATTCTTGACGCACCGGAACTCGGACTCGAACTCGCCTCGGCCATGTGGAAGCTCTATCGCAACGATTGGGACACGACTCGCCTCATAGAATTGCTCGGCAGTGACGCCATCCTTGCCGACCTCAAAGCCGGCACGGACGCTCGTTGTATTGCTGCCGAGTATCAAGCCGGCCTGCGCAACTTCATGCAGATCCGCCAAAAGTACCTTATCTACGGCAGTTTTTGAGTCGCGTAGATGGTCCGTCATTTGAGGGCTTGATCGATGTATGCCAGATATACCGCGACGACGTGATAAGACTCGTACAAATAGTCGAGGTTAATGGCCGTTAAATTATCCTTCCGAGAATGAAGCAGAGGCCAAGTTTCCTGGGTCGTAGAGTGAATCGTGATCACTGGCACCTTCCTGTCACGGAAGGCATGGGTATCATCATCCCCGACTTGATCAACGTCCACCCCTTGCAGGGTAGTATTCATCGACCTGCTGACGTTTAGCAGATCAGCAAGGAGATCGCGGTTCGCAGTGTGCGCCCAGACTTTCGTCGGTGTAAGGCCCAAGCACTCCAAATTGACTACCGCCTTGACGGCGGAAAGTTGTTCCTTGCTCAGATGTCCAACGTAGAAGTTTGAGCCTAGAAGACCTTTCTCTTCGTCCGTAAATCCAACAAACACGAACGTGTGCTTTCGTGGGCTGGCTTTCAGGGCCTGGAACAGGCTCGGAAGCAAAGACGCGCCGCTCCAGTCGTCTATCGCACCCATGCCTTCATCGGCGTGGTCAAAGTGCGCTCCCACGACAATGACCGAGTTCGCAGAACCTGGCAGAGTACAGATGACGTTTGACGGATCCTTGTGTTTTACAGTCTCCTCTTGCACCTGATCGCCTGTGCAGCCCGCTTCCCCAAACATCGTTTTGAGTTCGGTCTCCCTGTCGCCATCCTTAGCGTGGAGGCGCTGGAGGCGCTGCGTGATCACATCCTGCGCTACAGGTTGCAGCACGACGCTCGGATTCTGAGCGACTAGGAGGGCGGTGATGATAAGGGAAAATACAGCGGCGAGAGAATATACCTTGTACCTGCGTCCTCTGAGCACTTCGGGCTGCATTTGGCACAAGATAGCACAGAATATTAGCAAGCCTTTGAATGATTGGCGCAATCAGGCGATTACACTCATCGACCCAGATCGCGAGTATTTTAACGGACCGCCGCCCGCAACAGACTCGACTTCGGAACTCCCACCTCCTTCGACACCTCCGACCAGCTCAATCCCTGAGCACGCAGCCGCTGTACCCTTGCCACATTCACAACTACACGCGGGCGACCCAGACGCCTTCCCTTCGCGCGTGCATTCCGCAGACCTGCCTTTACCCTCTCCTGGATCAGCGCACGCTCGAACTCCGCCATGGCGCCGATGATCTGGAACATCAGCCGCCCCGCCGGTGTCGTCAGGTCCAGGTTGTCGCGCAGGCTGACGAAGGCGACGCCCAGCGCCTCGAACTCCGCCAGCGCGTTGTCGGTGCGGGCGAGGCAGGCGTGAAAGGCCGTCGAAGAAAAGGAAGTTTGGTTGCCCCCCAGGGATTCGAACCCCGATAAGCAGATCCAGAATCTGCTGTCCTACCATTGAACGAGGGGGCAATGCACGGCGAGAACGCGGGCTATCCGCACTTTGATTCTATGGGGGTGCGGCGTTGTGGTCAATATCGGCGGCGAAGCGCTATTGGGCCACTCGCGATCTCATTCTTTTCGCTTCACTCTCACCACCGTGATCTTGGAAAACCCTTCCTCGAACGTGGGCGCCTTCAGTTTCGCGCTCATGCGCCGCATGACATCGTCGGACACAACCCGCTCCCGTTTGTGATTTCGTTCCAGGCATACTTCCAGGGGAACGTCGAAGAACACGGCTTGCACTTCGTAGCCGTAGTCCTGCCCCAGCTTGATCCAGCTTTGGCGTTCATGCGGGGTCAGGTTGGTGGCGTCCACGTAATTCATGGGACGCCGCGCGATCAGGCGCGCCTTCAACATGGAACGCAGGTTGGAAAAAACCAGGTCCTGAAAGCGTTGCTCGGTGGGATCGTCAAACAGAAGCGCGCGCACCATGTCGCTGGAAAGCGGCGTAATGTTGTGCCGTTTGAACCAGGAGCTCTTCCCCGATCCCGGCAATCCGATGGCCAGCACTACCGTGCCTTTTGACGTTCGGGGCGCAGCCGGCGTCGTCGTTTTTACCGCGTCCGCGATTTCGGGGGCAGAGCCGGCAACCGGCTGCGCGCTCTCCGCCGCGCCGGCCCGGGACTCTTCTGCCGGCGGAGCGGTCGCCGCCTGAGTTCCGCCGCGACCCCGTCCACCTCTTCCCCGCCGCCGTCTGCGCCGAGGATCGCCGCTTCCCGCGGGACGTCGCGCTTGAGACGGAGGCGTCTCCGAAGCCACCTCCTGAATCGCCAGAGGCTGCGGCGCAGGCTGCGTTTCACTCTCGGCTGGCCGGATGGGAGCTGCGGGCGCAGACGCATCTGCAGCATCATAGAAGGCGGGCTGCAGCGGGGCCTGGGCGGGCCCGCTCTGGTTGCCTTCCGTGTTCTTTTTGGGGCGCTTGAGACGATCGCGCATCCACTTGCGCATGTTTGGTTTGTAACACAGCTACATATCGCAGGCAATCCAGTGCGCAGGAAACGTACCAAAGCCGCCAGCCTGTTCGGGTGGTGCGGGCGCCCGCTGCACACAACGTACAATATTTGCTATGGCGATTCCTTCTGAAATCCGGGGCCAGAAATATATATCGCTTTCCACCTTCCGAAAGAACGGCGCTCCCGTCCGCACTCCGGTCTGGTTTGGCGAGAAGGACGAAAAGCTTTATGTAATGACGCGCAGCGATTCGGGTAAATACAAGCGCTTGGGAAATAATCCCCAGGTTCGCATCGCCCCCTGCACCATAAGGGGAAAAATTACCGGTTCGGAGTCTGCGGCAACCGCCCGTGTCCTTCCGCCCGAAGATTGGACATGGGCCCGCAAAACGATTGAGCGCAAGTACTGGCTGGCGCGAATCCCCTTCTTCTGGAGCAAGAAGAACGTCTATCTGGAAGTCGAACCTTCGCCTTCGTGACGAAGCGGTTCCAAGCCAAGACCAATCGCTTACGCGGTAGTGGCTGAATTTGAAATGCAAACTCTAAATGGGTGTCATCCTGAAGGATTTTAGTCTCGAAGAGCTTGCCCTGGGCGAAGTCGAAGGGGTCTTGCATGCTGCTGCACCATGGCGGCCTTCTGCTTATCCGCCCCACGCCAGATCCTTCGCAAGCTCAGGATGACGTCCCGCTGAACGGGAACGGTCGCAGATTCAGTCGCAACCGCTTACTTCCTGCAATTTGCCGGGTGCTTCGTTTCCCTGTTAACATTTTCTTTCCACTTACAGGTCGCACAGCTTTCCGCCAGTGTCTTAAAACAAATCTTCGGAGGAGAAATGGCAATCAAGGTAGGAATCAACGGATTCGGACGCATCGGGCGAAACGTGCTCCGAGCTTCGCTCAATGACAGCAATATCGAATTCGTGGCGGTCAACGACCTCACCGACCCCAAAACTCTGGCCCACCTGCTGAAATACGATTCCATCCTGGGCAATCTGCCGAACAAGATCGCCGCCGGCGCGGACAGCATCAGTATCGACAACAAGGTCATCAAGGTGTTCAAGGAAAGAGATCCCGCGAAACTGCCCTGGGAATCGGTCGGGGCGCAGGTGGTGCTCGAATCTACCGGCCACTTCACCGACGCCAACGACGCCAGGAAGCACATGCGCGGGCCGGTGAAGAAAGTGATCATCTCCGCCCCGGCGAAGAACGAGGATGTCACCGTCGTGCTGGGAGTGAACGAACAGGTCTACGATCCCGCCAAACATCACATCATTTCAAACGCCTCCTGCACCACCAACTGCCTGGCGCCGATCGCCAAAGTGGTCAATGACAACTTCAAAATCGTGAGCGGCACCATGACCACGATCCACTCTTACACCAACGACCAGGTCATTCTGGATTTTCCGCACAAAGATCTGCGCCGGGCCCGGGCTGCCGCCATCAACATGATTCCCACCTCGACCGGCGCTGCCAAGGCCCTGAAACTTGTTATCCCCGACCTGGCCGGCAAACTCGACGGTTTCGCCATGCGCGTGCCCACGCCCAACGTTTCAGTCGTCGATCTGGTGGTTTTCGTGGAAAAAAAGACTACAAAAGAAGAAGTGAACGCCGCGCTGAAGAAGGCTTCCGAAAGCGGTTCGCTGAAGGGCTACCTGGGCTACGAAGAACAGGAACTGGTCTCCGCCGACTTCAAGGGCGACGGCCGTTCGTCGATCGTCGATGCGCCCATGACCCTGGTGGTGGCCGGCAATTGCGTAAAGGTAATCTCGTGGTATGACAACGAATGGGGATATTCCTCGCGCGTCCGCGATCTGATCAATTACATCGGAAACAAGGGCCTGTAGTCACGTGTGGCGCGGGCGTCCTCGCCCGCGTGGGGCGGCAAGCCGCCGCCCCAGCCGCCGGGGAGCGGCTGTTCTACTCCCAGGCTGTTCTATTCCTAAAAGGACGCCCGTTATGTCAAAGCTTTCCATCCGTGATCTTCCGCTTAACAATCACCGCGTCCTTATGCGGGTAGATTTCAATGTCCCGCTTGAAGATGGCCGCGTCATCGACGACACCCGCATCCGCGAAACTCTGCCCACCATTGAATACGCTCTGCGCCACGGGGCGCGACTGGTGCTGGTTTCTCATCTCGGCCGGCCCAAGGGAAAGCCCAATCCCGCGATGAGCCTGAAGCCCGCAGGCGAGCGCCTGCGCATGCTTCTGGACAAAGAATTGGCGCGCGGGGAAAACGTAGGCTTCTGCCCTGAATGCATCGGCCCCGAGGCTGAGGAAATGGCGGGAAAGCTGGAACAGGGACAGACCCTGCTGCTGGAGAATCTCCGCTTTCACCCGGAAGAGGAAGCCAACGACCCGAAGTTTGCCAAGCAGCTTGCCGGCCTGGCCGACTACTACGTAAACGATGCCTTCGGAACGGCGCATCGCGCCCACGCTTCTACCGTTGGCGTCACCCGATACGTGCAGAAATCAGCCGCCGGTCTGCTTATGGAAAAAGAGCTCCTGCATCTGGGCAAGGTGCTGCGCCATCCCGAAAAGCCTTTCATCGCGATTCTGGGCGGCGCCAAAGTGAGCGACAAGATCGGCGTCATCCGTCATCTTCTGGATAAGGTCGACGCTCTCATCATCGGCGGTGGCATGGCCTACACGTTCCTGAAGGCCCAGGGCGAGCCGGTGGGCAAATCCCTGGTGGAGGAAGATAAAGTCGAGTTGGCCCGCCAGATCCTGAAAGAAGCCAAGAGCCATAAACTTAAATTCCTGCTGCCGACGGACCACGTTGTGGCGGAAAAGATTGAGCCCAACGCCATGGTGCAGACCGTGACCAGTGGCCACATTCCGGCCAACTTGATGGCCCTGGACATCGGGCCGAAGACGATCGAAGCCTTCACGGATGAGATCTCCCGCGCCCTGACCATCGTGTGGAACGGTCCCATGGGCGTCTTCGAGTTCGCGCCCTTCGCCAAGGGCACCTTCAAAATTGCACACGCTGTGGCGGAAAATGTGGGCGCCACCTCGATCGTGGGTGGTGGAGATTCTGTCTCCGCCGTGAACGCGGCGGGTGTCGCCGACAAGATCACGCATATATCCACCGGCGGGGGCGCCTCGCTGGAGTTCCTGGAAGGCAAGAAGCTTCCTGGCGTAGAGGCGCTCACCGACAAGAAATGAAGGGCAAGATCGACGATTCTCCGGAAAGGATTCCATGCCGCGAAAAAAAATGATGGCCGCCAACTGGAAGATGTATAAGAATCCCGATCAGACCCGGGCCTTCTTCCGGGACTTCCTGCCTCTGGTTGCCGGCCACTCCCGGGACGAAATTGTCGTCTGTCCTCCCTACATTGATCTCTATGTCGCCATCGAGGTCACCCGAGATTCCAACGTAGTCATCGGCGCACAAGATCTTTATTGGGAAAAAGAGGGCGCCTACACCGGCGAAATCTGCCCCGGCATGCTGCTCGATATGGGATGTACCCACGCTATCATCGGCCACTCCGAGCGTCGCCAGTATTTCGGAGAAACCGATGACATGGTGAACTTCAAGCTCAAAGCGGCCCTTGAAGCCGGGCTCACTCCCATCGTCTGCGTAGGAGAAGTTCTGGAGGAACGCGAGGCCAACCTCACCGAGGACGTCCTGCGCCGTCAGTGTCTCCGCGCCTTCCACGCCATCTCGGCCAAGAAGGCGGCGTCGCTGGTGGTGGCCTACGAACCCGTCTGGGCCATCGGCACGGGAAAGACTGCCACACCACAACTCGCCTCCACCGCTCACCAGTTGATTCGAGGCGAGGCCGCCAAGGCCTTTGGCGAAGATTTCGCTGGTAGTCTCCGTATTTTGTATGGGGGATCGGTAAAGCCGGAGAACGTCAAAGCCCTCATGGCTGAGGAAGAAATCGACGGAGCCCTGGTGGGTGGCGCCAGCCTGGACCCGAAATCCTTCGCGGCGATCGTAAAATACTGAAATAGCGCGCCCGTAAGTGATTCGTTATACATCGTTATTAATCAGTAGTTTATATATACTTGCTACACCTGCACTTGAATATCGAGTTATCTCGCTTTGCGCGGCACGACCATAGGCGGATCGCCATCTCGCCGGTCGCATCTACCTTGAACTGGGCAAACTCCTAAAATATTTTTGTCGCTGGTTCGTCTACAGGAGTAGATGGACGAGGCGCTGAGAAAACAGTGGCCGATGGTAGAGCAAGACCAACGGATCTCTGAAACGGTTTCGCGAGAGCAGTCACGGCTTCGCAGTTTCATTCGGAGACGGGTGGCCGACCCCGGCGATGCCGAAGACATCCTCCAGGACGTCTTCTACGAACTGGTGGAAGCGTACCGGATGATGAAACCGGTCGAACAGGTGACGGCATGGTTGTTCCGGGTCGCCCGTAACCGGATCACCGATTTGTTTCGCAAGAACAGCCGCGAAGCATTGCAGAACGAGCCGGTAAAGGTGGCGGAGGATGGTGAGGCACTCCTACTCGAAGAACTTCTCCCCTCTCCTGATGCCGGGCCTGACGCGGCTTATGCCCGCAGTGTGCTGCTGGAGGAGATCGATGATGCGCTCGACGAATTGCCGGTGGAGCAACGTGAAGTATTCATCGCCCACGAAGTGCTGGGTTATAGCTTCAAAGAGCTGGCGGCGCAGACCGGACTCAGCGTGAATACGCTGCTGTCGCGCAAGCACTATGCGGTCCTGCATCTGCGCGAGCATCTCCAGGCCATCTACGACGAATTCAGAAAACGATAGGACTTGAACATGAGAAAGCATTGGATTGTACGAAGATTGAAGTTTGCGCTCTTCGCCATACTGTTCCTGACAGTCTCTAGTTTTGTGGTCATGAGTCTGTGGAACTGGCTCATGCCGGCTCTGTTCGGCTGGCATGTCATCGGCTTCTGGCAGGCGTTGGGAATCCTGATCCTGAGCAAAATCCTGTTTGGCGGATTTCGTGGCGGCCCTCCCCGGAACTGGTATTGGCGGCGAAGGATGATCGAGCGATACGAGCATATGACGCCCGAAGAAAGGGAGCAATTCCGAAACAACATGCGTGGGAGGTGCGGTCACTTTGGCGGTCCGGCATCCGAACCAAAAGCTTGAGCGCCCCGCGCCGCCAATAGGGTGCTCCATTATCAGAAGAACGGATTAAGGAGTTCATTCATGCTGCATGTGACTGTCGAAGATATGGGACATACCGTCATCCTCCACTGCGTCGGCCGGATAGTTCGCGGACATGAGAATGCTCTTGTCTGCGCAGCCCTCAGGCAGCCCGGAGGGGAGGTCGTTATCGACCTGAGCAAGGTTGATGCGATTGATGCCGCCGGCGTGGGCGCTTTGGTCTCATTGCAGGCCGCGAGTATTTACCTTCAGCTGGTGAATCCCACCGGGATAGTTGGCGAAGTCTTACGAAACACCGGGCTGGACTCGGTTTTCGAAATAATTGACTCCCAGCTGTCTGGGGCGCTTAATCCTGGTGCAGATAAAGAAGATTCCCTCCAGGAGCGGCCCAAAGTCCCCCTCTCAGGTTTAGTAGAAGCCGCAAGCTGAGGGAAATTTCCTTTCCCGGCAGCTGCGACTGCGCCCGTGTCCACTCAGGACGCTCCGGGAAAAAAGCCTCCGCGTGGTAAGATTAAAATCGATTCGGATGTCGGACGGCATAGGCTCCGCCATACGACACCCTCAAGCCCACGATGAGGTATCTGTACCCTCGGGCGAGGTCGGTCAGCCGGACATTGGGGCAGACCCAAAGTAGTTTTTGAAGTGCGGAAGTGGTGGAACTGGCAGACACACCATCTTGAGGGGGTGGCGCCGAAAGGCGTGGGGGTTCAAATCCCCCCTTCCGCACCACGCTTTTGTTGCTTGAGCATTCTTCTTTTTGAGATAGGGGCGGCATGGTAATTCTGATTACGATCGTGCACGTGATTGTTTGTTTTTTTCTGATCATCGTGGTGCTGCTGCAGAGCGGTAAGAGCGGCGATATTGCGGCTGCGTTTGGCGGGATGGGAAGCCAGACTGCCTTTGGGCCGCGGGGCGCTGCCACGGCGCTGTCAAAGGCAACCACCTGGTCGACTGTCATCTTCATGATCACTTCGATCACGCTGTCGATTATGGCCTCACGCGGAGGCAGCAGTTCAAACTCTGTGCTTCAGGGGATGACTCCCTCGCAAACCAAGACTCAGCCTGCGACACCCGCGCCGGCTCCGGCGGCGCCCCAGCCGAAGTAGTTCTCGATCGTTGGCTGTCGGTCAAACCGAGTTAACAACGACGACTAGCGACCAACCGCTCTTGAGCGACAAGCAGCCATGATCCACGAAATCGTTCCCGTCGGACCGTTGCAGTGTAACTGCTCCGTCATCGGGGAGGAGAGTACCCGCGAAGCCATGGTCATCGATCCTGGCGATGACATCGAAGATGTTCTCGCTCTGGTCCGCAAGCACAATTTACAGGTGAAGCAAATTGTTATCACTCACGCTCACATCGATCACGTGGGCGGAGCGATGAAGCTGCGGGCGGTTACGGGCGCGCCCATCCTGCTCAATCAGAACGACTATGCCCTGCTGAAGATGCTGGACGTGCAGGCCGCATGGATCGGAGTGGAAAACCCAGGCAAGATCGAGATCGATCACGCGATTGGACAGTCTGATCGGGTCCAGGCCGGCTCGCTGACGGCTGAGGTTATTCATACTCCGGGGCACACCGAAGGCAGTGTGTGCCTGTACTTTCCGGCGGAGAACAAATTGATTGCCGGCGACACCTTGTTTGCCGGAAGTATTGGCCGCACCGATCTTCCCGGAGGATCGATGCAGAAAATCATTCGATCCCTGCATGAGAAAGTGCTGACTCTGCCCGATGAGACCGTGGTGGTTCCGGGCCACGGTCCGCTGACCACAATTGGTGAAGAGCGCCAGAGCAATCCGTTTCTGGTAAAGGATTAGGAAGTCCCCACGTGCCAGTCGAGAATATGGAGCTATTTCTGCTCGGCGCCCTTGCTTTGGATCGAGAGTAGTTCTACTTCGAAAATCAGAGTGGAATCGGGACCGATGTCCGGGCTGGGAGAGCGTTCACCATAAGCCAGGTCCGAGGGCACAAAGAGTTGCCACTTCGAACCCACAGGCATAAGTTGAAGGGCTTCGGTCCATCCCTTGATGACGCCGCTTACAGGAAAGGTCGCGGGTTCGCCGCGCTTGTAGGAGCTGTCAAATTCCGTCCCGTTGATGAGAGTGCCTCTGTAGTTACAGACCACCGAGTCGCTGGCGGTCGGTTTTGGTCCTGTGCCCGCGGTCAAAATCTTGTATTGCAGGCCGCTGGGCAGAGTAACGACCCCGTCCTTGGCCTTGTTTGCGGCCAGAAATGCCGCTCCTTCTTTCTTGCTTGCTTCCCCGGCCAGGTGCATCTGCTCCTGTTGCTTATTGCGCATTTCAGTCTGCACTTCCATCAACGCGGCCCGCGCCTGTTCTTCCGTGAGCGCAGTCTTGCCGCCGGCCAGGGCGTCTTTCAAGCCCCGCATCACGATGTTAGGGTCCACCGGCACCGACTGTTTCTGCAGGTTGGTCCCGAGATTCATTCCGAGGGCATAACTGAATTTGTCTTTTTGGGTGTTCAGCGGCAGGACGGTTGAGCTCTTTGCCGCAGGCGCTCGCCGGGTCCTGGTGGCGGGAGCCGCTTGCGTTTTTGCCGCTGGAGCTTTTGGTGCCGGAGCTTGCTGGCCGAGGGCATAGGTATTCCCCAGGAGCAGTAATCCAGCGGCTAACAGATTTACCACCGAGGTGAAAGATTTAGGCATGAAGCTATTGTTACATTGGTCAAAGAACTCGGCAAACTGTGCACGAGCCTGCATGGACCGCCCTCCTCGCCTGGGGTTCAGCAATGCGGCCTGATCAAAAGTCAGTGCTCGGATCTCAGTTCTCGGTTCTCAGAACAGCTCGAGCATCCGGTTTGTGCCTTCGCGAAATTCGTTGGGTTGGGTTAACAGGCTTACTATCAGGTAGCCGTCGCTGGGGAAATCATAGAAGTGGCCGGGATGGACCAGCACCGAGGCTTTGCGGAGCAGAGCAATCGCCACGTCTTCGTCAGATTGGGTCACCGGTACGCGTATCACGGCATACCATCCCCCTTCGATCTGCAAATGTTGCGCTGCCTTCTGCCGATCCAGTTGACGATCGAGCTCAGCAAGATTCATGCACACGCGGTCTCGCACCAGCGCCTGGATGTTCTTCCGCTGACCCAGCAGTGTTGCCGCCGCCAGCTGAATGGGCGCGTTCATCGACAGGTAGGTGTCGGCGATCACCTCCAGACGCTCCATGGCCGCGGTGACGGCATGAGGCGGCCCGCTGGCCGCTACCCAGGCAAACTTCATCTGCGGCAGGCCAGAGATTTTCGAAATGCCGCTGAGCGTGAACGTCAGTACGTCCAGGTTGGCCACAAAGCTCGTTCTGGGCGAGCCGTCATGCGGATAATCCAGAAACACTTCATCGACGATCAGGGCCAGGGCATGCTCTCGACAGAATGAATTCAGAAGAGTCCGTTCGTTGGCGCTTACGTATGAGCCCGTAGGATTGTTGGGATGGACCACGACCAGCGCGCGGGTACGCGAAGTCACTGCCTGGGACAGCGAGTGGACGTCGATCTGCCAGCCGTGATCATAGATCAGCGGGTACGGGACCAACCGCACGTCCTGAAGGTCGGCGAGAAATTCGAACAAGGGATAGCTCGGTCTGGAAACCAGAACTTCGTCATCGGGATTGCACAGCAGCCGGAAAACATAAGAGTATCCCTCGCTGGTGCTGGTCGTAAGGACCATCGACTCGGGATTGATAGCATGCTCGCCATGCTGCTCGCGATAGTATCCGGCGACCGACTCTCGCGCACTGCGCAGGCCCCGGGGCTGAGGATCGTAGTCCATCGCCTCAGGATTACTCAGGGACTTCAGGATTACTTCCTCGTCGTAGTGCAGTCCTGCGCGGGTGGGGTTAGAGACAGTCAGATCGAGCACTTCCCTGCCCGCGGCTGAAATCTCACGCTGGGCCTCGGTCAGGCGGTTGGGAGCAAGTTTCCAATCGGTCCGGCGCGAAAACATAAGCGACCATGATACCCGTAGAGCGAAGGCACTGGTCGCGGACAAGAGTTTCCCTGCCCCACATCCTGATAAAATCAGGGCCATGGGCATGCAGCATTCACGACTGACCACGCCTATGGTCCGGGAAAACGGGCGCCTGCGCTCCGCCACATGGGAAGAGGCGCTGGAACGTGCCGCTTGCGGTTTTCGCGAGGCCGTGCAAAAAAACGGTCCGCAAAGCTTTGGGCTCTTCAGTTGCTCGAAGGCAACCAACGAGATGAACTTTCTGGCACAGAAGTTCGCCCGCGTGGTAGTTGGCAGTAACAACATCGACAGCTGCAACCGGACTTGACACGCCCCCAGCGTCGTCGGTCTGGCGACGGTCTTCGGAATGGGCGGCGGCACCAGTTCGTATCGCGAGGTCGAGGACGCGGAACTGATCATCCTCTGGGGATCGAATGCCCGCGAGACCCACCCCATTTTTTTCCATCACCTGCTCAAAGCCGTTCACCACGGCGCCCGGCTTTTCGTGGTGGACCCGCGGAAGACCAGTTCGGCCCAATGGGCGGAGAAGTGGCTGGGACTGGAGGTTGGGACGGACATCGCTTTAGCCAACGCGGTGGCGCGAGAGATTCTCGAAGCCGGCCTCGAATGCCGCGAGTTTATTGAGAACGCGACCAGCGGCTTTGAGCCATATCGGCGGCAGGTTCAGAAGTACACCCTGGACCACGCCGCGCAGGTTTGTGGCGTGCCCGCGGAGTCGATTCGCGACCTGGCGCATGCCTATGCGAGTGCGAATCGGGCGCAGATTTGCTGGACGTTGGGTATTACTGAGCATCACAACGCGGTGGACAATGTTCTGGCACTGATTAATCTTGGCCTGTTGACCGGTCATGTGGGACGTTACGGTTCTGGATTAAATCCGCTGCGCGGACAAAATAACGTCCAGGGCGGGGGCGACATGGGAGCCCTGCCCGACCGTCTGCCTGGCTTCCAGCATGTTGAAAACGATGAACTCCGCGCCCGATTCGAGCACGTCTGGGGCGTAAAGATCCCGCCCAAGCGGGGTTGGCATCTGAGCGCAATGTTCGATGCCATGGAACGTGGAGAGCTTAAGGCGCTGTATGTGATCGGCGAGAACCCGGCCAACTCGGAAGCGGACGCGCACCGCACCATAAAACTGCTGCAAGGTCTCGATATTCTGGTGGTGCAGGACATGTTGATGTCGAAGACGGCGGAGATGGCGGATGTGGTCTTCCCGGCGGCTGCCGGGTGGTGTGAATCCGAAGGAACTGTGACCAATAGCGAACGCCGTGTACAGCGAGTGCGACGGGCCCTGGCGCCTCCAGCGGGCGCACGCGATGACATCGAGATTCTTTGCAACCTGGCTCGCCTCATGGGCCGCGATCTGGGCCAGCCCGCCTCGGAAGAAATCTGGAACGAACTGCGCACTCTGAGCCCGGCACATGCCGGCATGAGTTATGCGCGTCTGGAATCCATGCATGGCTTGCAGTGGCCCTGTTATGACGAAACCCACCCCGGCGAGCAATACCTGCACGGACGTTTGTGGTCGCGGCCCGTGATCGGCCCGTTGGCGCCGTTCAGTTGTGTCGAACAGGAGCCGCCGGTGGACGCGCTGGACAGTGACTTCCCGATTCGTCTGACTACGGGGCGGCGGCTTGATTCTTACAACACCGGGGTGCAGACCTCACGCTATTCGTCCCCTTTGCGCCGCGGCGAAACGGTGGATCTGTCGCCGCAAGATGGTCGGAAGTACGGCTTGGAGGAAGGAGATGTTGTGCGCGTCGTTTCTCGTCGCGGCTCGGTCCTGGCTCCGGTACGATTTGATGCCGGGCTGCGTCCCGGGCTCGCCTTCATGACCTTACATTTCCCCGAGCAGGTTGCCACCAATGAATTGACCATTGATGCCGTCGATCCGAAATCGGGTACCTCCGAATTCAAGGCCACCGCAGTCCGCGTCGAGAAAGTCGGAAAGCCGAAGCCAGTTCCGGCGGTGGTCTGAAACGAGCTGATTCAAAGAAGCTGGTTCCAAAAACGACCGTGTAGAACAATTATGGATCTGCATTTCACCCAGGCCAAGGCCACGGCGGAAGAGATGGCTGCAGTCGATCGCGTGGCCCTCGACGCCAACGGCCCGAAACGCACACTTCTCTTGCCGGTTCTGCACGCCATTCAGGACCGGATTGGCTGGATCAGCCCCGGTGCGTTGAACTACGCCAGTCGAGCATTGGAAGTCCCGCCAGCCGAGGCTTTCGGTGTTGCCGACTTTTACGCGCTTCTCTGCACTCGCCCACAAGCCCCGGCCGTAGCCCACCTCTGCGACGACCTAGCTTGCGCGATCAAAGGTGTTGAAAAGCTCTGCGCCGAGTTGCAAAACACGCACGGGCCCGAGGGATCGAGCACAGACGGAAAGAGTACCTGGCGCCGAAGTCCCTGCCTCGGGCTGTGTGAGCGCGCGCCTGCTGTCCTTGTGATCGCCTCCGGAGAGCCGTGCCTCGAGCAGTCCCTGGCGCCGGCGAACGCCCACGACATCGAAACTGCATGGCAACGCGCAAAAATTCCTCAGCCCGCGTTGAGTGCTTCGGTTCCGCAGATGGGCCAGCCGGGCTTGAAATTACTGAAGCGCGTGGGACAGCTCAATCCGGAGAGTCTCGAAGAGTATCGCGCTTCTGGCGGTTTCGGGGCTCTGCGCCGAGCTTTCGAGATGGGGCCACAGGCCGTCGTGCGCGAAGTGATTGAATCGAAGCTTGTGGGACGAGGAGGCGCGGCTTTTCCCTGTGGCCAGAAATGGAATTCGATCCTGACCACGCCTCTGCCGCGGTACCTGATCTGTAACGCGGATGAGTCGGAGCCGGGCACTTTCAAGGATCGCGTGCTGATGGAGGGCGATCCTTATGCCTTGATCGAGTCCATGATCATTGCCGGCTTCGCGACCGGATGCGCGCAAGGCTACCTTTATATTCGCGGCGAGTATCCTCTGGCCCGTCACCGCCTCGAGCACGCGATCCGCGAATGCCGGGCGCAGTCTTTGCTGGGCGACAATATCCTGGGCGCCGGGGTGCATTTTGACGTCGAGCTGCGCACCGGGGCCGGGGCGTACATTTGCGGCGAAGAGACGGCCCTGATGAACTCTATCGAGGGCAAGCGGGGAGAACCGCGAAACAAGCCTCCTTTTCCTACACAGGTCGGTCTGTTCGGGAAGCCCACGATTGTTCAGAACGTGGAAACTCTGTTGAATGTTCTGCCTATCATCGTAGAGGGTGGAAAGGCCTTTGCCGCGACCGGCACCGGACGCTCTACCGGAACCAAACTGTTCTGCCTTTCCGGGCACGTAGCCAGACCCGGCGTCTATGAAGTGGCTTTCGGCGCTACTCTGCGACAGTTGCTCGATTTGGCCGGCGGCATCGCAGGCAGCGGGAAGTTGCAGGCCGTTCTCGTCGGCGGAGCGGCGGGCGCGTTCCTGGGACCAAACGATCTCGACACTGAGATGACTTTCGAGGGCACGCGCGCGGTGGGCGCTGCGCTGGGCTCGGCCGTCATTATGGCGTTCGACGACAGCGTCGATCTGAGGAAAATCCTGCTTCGCATTGCCAGGTTTTTTCGCGATGAGTCATGCGGGCAGTGCGTTCCCTGCCGGGTGGGCACGGTTCGCCAGGAGGAACTTCTGCGCCGCTTGGCTGAGGGCAAACCTTTGGCCTCATCGCCGACTGAGTTGGTGACGTTGAAGGAAGTTGGCCAGGCCATGCGTGACGCATCTATTTGCGGACTCGGCCAGACCGCCTCGAGCGCAATTGAATCGGCGCTGGCCCGCTTCCCGATATTCCAGGTTGAAAGATGAAAGATCAGGCGATGAATCCGCAAACCGCTCCTGACTTGAAAATTCCCGTGCCCCGCGGCCCTCTGCCCATCCTGCCATCGCCTGGTCCCTCCCGAACGGTCGACATCAACATCGACGGCAAATCGGTCTCGGTATCAGAGGGCTCTACGATTCTGGAAGCGGCGCGCAGCATCGGCATCGACACTCCCACCCTTTGCTTCCTGGAAAACCTTACGCCGGTGAATGCTTGTCGCATTTGCGTCGTTGAACTCGAAGGCTCGCGGGCTCTGGTCCCCGCCTGCTCGCGGCAGACCGAGGCAGGCATGGTGGTCAAGACAGATTCTGAACGCGTGCGTCTGAGCCGGCGGCTGGTGCTGGAGATGCTGGCTTCGTCGGTGGATGTCTCGACTGCGCCTCAATTCCAGGAATATATGCGGCGCTTCGGCGCCAGGCCCGAGCGGTTCGGGGAATCGGCATCGCCGGCTGGC
Source organism: Terriglobales bacterium (assembly GCA_050746005.1). GTDB lineage: Bacteria > Acidobacteriota > Terriglobia > Terriglobales > Acidobacteriaceae > JAIQFF01. Next base: position 2,173 of record JBOGLC010000032.1, on the reverse strand, counting down.
GCGCGCGACGAAGCGCAGGCGGGACATCATCGCCTGCAGCAAGCGGGCGCGGAAACCGTCGCCCAGCCGGTCAAGATCGACAACGATCTCTACGTGCGCGACTATGGCAAGTGCATCCTGTGCTACAAGTGCGTGGAAGCCTGCGGAGTGGATGCGCAGAACACCTTTGCCATCGCGGTCGCTGGACGCGGCTTCGGCGCACGCATCTCGACCGAATACAACACGCCGCTGACCGATTCGGCGTGCGTCTATTGCGGAAACTGCATCGGCGTCTGTCCCACGGGCGCCCTCATGTTCCGCAGTGAATACGAGATGCGGCAGGCCGGCACCTGGGCTGAGGCCGCGCAGACTCGCACCGATACCATCTGTCCTTATTGCGGCGTGGGCTGCACGCTCACACTCCAGGTGCAGGACGAAAAGATTGTCAAGGTAACTTCACCTCTCGATCAGGAGATCACCGCCGGACATCTGTGCATCAAAGGTCGCTTCGGCTGGGAGTGGGTCAATCAGAAAAAGTAGCTGGTGGGCGGTCCACTTTGCGGACTTTGCGACTTTTTCGGCGTCCTCTGCGGTTAGAGATCCTTAAAAGATGGAGTCATCCTGAACGGCCTTCAGGCCGTGAAGGATCTGGCGCGAGGTGAATACAGGCTCTGTGCGGTTGGAACGATTCCGCCGCATCCCTTCGACTTCCCTCAGCATGACGCCGGCCCGGGAGACCCTGCGCCACTACCATAGTTGGGCAGCTCCGGCGCACCCAACCCCCGGCGAGATATAATCACTCGTTTTCGTCGCGATTCTCGATATGGAAAAAGTCACGCAGCACCAACTTCGATTGGCTAAGCGCATGTCTCGCCTCGGCACTGAGACCGCCTTCGAGGTCCTCAACAAGGCCCGCGCCCTGGAGCGTAAAGGCAGGAAAATTATCCACCTGGAAATTGGCGAGCCCGACTTCGACACGCCCGCAAATGTGGTTGAGGCCGGAATCGGCGCCCTGCGCCAGGGCTGGACTCATTACGGACCCTCGGCCGGACTTTCGGAATTGCGCCAGGCCATCGCAGAGGAGGTGAGCCGATCGCGCGCAGTGAAGGTTACAAGCGACGAAGTGGTGGTGGTGCCGGGCGGCAAGCCCATCATCTTCTTTGCCCTGCTGGCCCTCGCGGATGCCGGAGACGAGGTCATATTTCCTAATCCCGGCTTCCCGATTTACGAGTCGATGATTGACTACGCCGGGGCCCGCGCCGTTTCGATTCGGTTGCGGGAAGAAAAAGATTTTACTTTCGATGTGGACGAACTGGCGTCTTTGATCGGCGATCGTACCCGCCTCATTATTCTCAATTCTCCTCAGAATCCCACCGGCGGGGTGCTGACCCAACAGGACATCCACGACATTGCCGACGCGATTGGCGATCGCAACATCATGGTGCTCTCCGATGAAATCTACAGTCGCCTGGTGTTTGACGGGAAGCATCACTCCATCCTGTCAGTGCCCGGTTTTCAGGAGCGCACAATTTTGCTCGACGGATTTTCCAAGACCTACGCCATGACGGGATGGCGCCTGGGGTACGGAGTCATGCGGGCAGATCTGGCGACTCACATCTCGCGACTGATGACGAATTCGAACTCTTGCACCGCCAGCTTTACCCAGATCGCCGGAGTGGAAGCGCTCCGCGGAGACCAGACTTCGGTGGACTGCATGCGGACGGAGTTTCGGGACCGACGCGACCTTTTCGTGGCAGGATTGAACCGGATCAGGGGCTTCTCCTGCCGCATGCCGAAAGGCGCCTTCTACGCCTTCCCCAATATCACCAAGACCGGTTGGAGTTCCAAGACTCTGGCAGATGCGCTTCTGGAGCAGGCAGGCGTGGCTTGTCTTTCAGGAGCTTCCTTCGGGAGTTTTGGAGAGGGCTATTTGCGATTCAGCGTGGCCAATTCGATGGAAAACCTGAACCAGGCTCTTGTACAAATTGACGAATGGACCAGGAAAACTCTGTAGTGTTTTTCTCTCCGCCGCTGCCTAGCAGCAGGTCCCTCGACTCCGCATAGCGATTCGCAAGCGAATCGCTTATGCTCCGCTCGGGATGACAGTTTTGTTCAGGGTTCGCCGTTACCCTCTAAATCAACCCTCTAAACTAACCCTGTCAACCCGACCGAGCCGGTTGATTCGCTTGCGAAT
>JBOGLC010000031.1:0-14861 GCA_050746005.1 Terriglobales bacterium | reverse complement strand
AACCGGCTCGGTCGGGATGACAGGGTTAGTTTAGATTGTGATGGCGAATCCCTAAACAAACTGTCATCCCGAGCGGAGCGGAAGCGATTCGCTTCGCGAATCGCTAGGCGGAGTCGAGGGACCTGCTGTTAGGTAGCGCCACAACTGCCGACGTGCACAGCGGCAGGTTCCTTTCGCTAGCGAAGGAACCGTTGCGCTCAGGATGCCAGCCGCCGGGACGCCACGGCGGAAGTCCGAGAGCTGGCAGCTGAGCCAAAAAAAAGCTGCTCCACCAGGGGAAGTGGAGCAGCTGGGAGTATCGGAGTTCCTCCTGCGAGGAAACTTTACATGGACGGAGGAGCCGAAGCGGCCGGCGCCGGTTGCTGCGCCGGGGTCGTGCCCTCCACCGAGTTGGTCATGAGGCGGACATCCACGCGGCGGTTCTTGGCGCGGCCGTCACGGGTCTTGTTTGAGTCCACCGGCTTGTCTTTGCCCAGCCCGATGAGATAGATCTTATGCGCCGGAATGCCGTGTTTCGAAGCCAGATACTGAATCACTGAGTTCGCGCGGCGTTCGCTAAGCGCATAGTTGTAATCCGCGTTGCCCACTGAGTCGGTGCCGCCTTCGACGGTGACGATGTAACCCTTCGCGTTGGTCACGTCGGTCGCGAGCTGGTCGAGGGCTTCCTGCGCGGTCTTGGTCAGGTTGTCTTTATCGAAGCCGAAATGCACGGCGGTCTCGGTGACCACGTGGTAATTATCCAGGTTGGCCACGGTATTCTGCAGCGAGTCGACGCGATGGACGGCGTTGTCTGCCTGGGTCTGGGCCTGGCCAGCCTGATCGGAAGCAGCTTGCGCCTTCTGGTCAACTTCGGTGGCCTTGGCCGTCACCTGTTGAATACCGGCTTGCGCCCGGGCATCGACATCCTTGATGGCGTTGGTGTTCTTGGCGGTCAGATCATCAAGCTCGTTGGTCTTGTTGATCAGCGGCGTGGTTTCTTGACGGACATAATTCTTGCTGGCGCATCCAACGGTGGCCGCCATGCTTGTCGCCAGCAGAACAATTAACGAAGTGCGATTCATTGTAGGAGGGCTCCTTCCTCACTCAATCTCTTTACTACTCGTCTTTCTTTGATTCTAAATTCTGGTCACGCGGTCAGCCGGGGAGAGCTTTTCTCGCGTTCGCATTGTACAAGAGCACGGAAGATGCCAACAGCGGAAATGATGGGGGCAGTCCCTATATTACTGATTAATATATGTTTATGTACGAATGTACGGTCGGCCGATGGCCCTGGGTCAGCAACTTTCGTGCAAAGGCGATATGAACTGAGGAAATTTTATACGGTGCACAATTATGCATCTGCCGGGCCGAGGGTTGGAATCATTTCGCGTTTGTTCGGCCGGTAGTTTCGGAAATCATTCTGGTCAACCGTGATCACGACGTGACGGGGATAGAGTTCACTCATCCGAACCAAGCAGAGGTCCGCCAGATCAGGCTTGCGATCTTCGTAGCGGCGCGCGAGATCGCCTGCAGCACCCGGGCGCCCGTCCCTCTCATCTAAAATAGATCACCGACGGAATGGATCTCCAGGCGAAAATCCGCAGCTTGCCAACCTCGGCTGGCGTGTATCTCTACAAGAACGCCGAAGGCGAGGTCATCTATGTTGGCAAGGCCAACAACCTGCGCAGCCGGGTTTCCTCGTACTTTCGCGAGGGGCGTTGGGAGGATGCCAAGACCGATTCGCTGGTACGCGAAGCCGTGGACGTCGATTACATCGTTGTGGCCAATAACAAGGAGGCGCTGGCGCTTGAGAACCACCTGATCAAGCAGAAGAAGCCGCGCTTCAACATCCTGCTGCGCGACGACAAGACCTATCCGTACGTGAAGCTTACTCTGGGCGAACGTTTCCCCCGCGTCTATGTGACCCGCCGGCTGCGGAAAGACAGCAGCTCTTACTACGGTCCCTACTTCCCTGCCAACCTGGCCTACCGGATCGTTGACCTGATCCACCGTCACTTCATGGTCCCGTCGTGCAAAGTCGACCTGACGCGGTACCATCCGCGTCCCTGCCTGCAGTACTACATCAAGCGCTGTCTGGGACCGTGTGTCGAAGGGCTGACCACGCCGGAGATTTATCAGGAGGCGGTGCGCGATGTGAAGCTGTTTCTCGAAGGCCGTCCCACCGATCTGTTGCGGTCGCTGCGCCAGCGCATGGAGCAGACCGCCAAAGCCGAAGAGTACGAACGCGCCGCCAAGTACCGCGACCTGATTTCGACGGTCGAGACTTTACAGGAGAAGCAGCGCATCGCGGCGGTCGAGGGCGACGACGCCGACGTGTTTGGATATCACTTCGAAAACGGCATGCTGGCGGTAAACCTGTTTCATATGCGCGGCGGCAGGGTGCTCGACCGGCGGGAGTTCTTCTGGGAAGACTTGCCGGAATTTGAGACGGCGCACGAAACGGGCGAGGACGTTCGCCGTTCCATTGCTTCATCGGGTTCATTCCATCCCGGTGAATTCTATTCCGCCTTCCTCAAGCAGCTCTATATTGGCCAGCCCTATGTTCCCCGGAACATTTACGTGCCCGTGGATTTTGAGGACCGCGAAGCGTTAGAAGACCTGCTTTCCGAGCAAGTGGCAGGAGAGAGCGCCCGCTCCGCCCGAATTCATATTTTCGTGCCGCAACGCGGCGACAAGCGGGGCCTTCTCGACCTCGCCGGAAACAATGCCAAGCAGTCGTACGACCAGCGCTTCCGGGTAATGAAGCCGAACGCGAAAGCCATCCAGGAGGCGTTGCAGGATGCGTTGGGATTGCCCGAGTTGCCGCAACGCATTGAATGTTTCGACATTTCTCACATCCAGGGGGCCGAGACCGTGGCTTCGATGGTGGTGTGGGAAGACGGACAGATGAAGAAATCGGACTACCGCAAGTTCATCATCCGGGACGTGATCGGGGTCGACGATTTCGCGTCGATGCGCGAAGTGGTCACGCGCCGTTACAAGCGTATTCAGGAAGAAAAGAAAAAAATGCCCAGCCTGGTGCTGATCGACGGCGGGCTGGGCCAGCTCCACGCGGCCGCCGAGGCGCTCGAAGCGCTGGAAATCATCAACCAGCCGCTGGCGGCAATCGCCAAGCGGGAAGAAATTATCTATGTCTACGGCCAGGAGAACGATCCGGTCGCGCTGGATCATCATTCGCCTGTGCTGCATCTGGTGCAGTTGATCCGTGACGAAGCCCACCGCTTCGCGGTCACGTTTCATCGCAAACGGCGCCAGATGCGCGATCGCTCCACTGAACTGCGGGAAATTCCCGGGGTGGGAGAAGGTACGACCAGGAGGCTGCTGGAGCATTTCGGCAGCGTGCAGGCGGTGAAGCAGGCAGATTCAGCGGCGCTCTCGGCGGTGGTGACCCGCTCCCAGGCGGAGGCCATTCTCGATCACTTCCGGAAGCAGGATGCGCCGGTGCAGTAGCCGCCACAGCCCACGTCAGGACAGCCGCCCGCGGCTGTCCGCTCGAGCAACGCGCGAAGTATTTCGTGCGGAGAGAAGCGAGTGTAAACACAATCGGTTGTCGACGCGGCGGCGACGACTTCTAGGCCGGTCTGTGACCGGTTGTATCGTCTAAACAAGAATTAGGCCGCAGAGGGGGACCCGATGAAGCGCACGTGGACGATCATAGGGGTAGGCGACGTGCCGGGCAGCTGCAAATGGTACCAGGGGCTGTTCGGTCAGCCGGTTACCCTTCCTGCCCATGATTATTTTGGGCAAATCCTCGATTCAGATGGCACGGTATTGCTCTGCCTCCACGAGTGGGGCGCCCACGAGCATCCCTCATTGATGAGCCGCGATCACGGGACACCCGGAAATGGCCTTCTGTTGTTCTTCCGTGTCGATGATTTCGACCTGGCGCTTCAAAGGGCGCGCGCGCTCGTCACTCGGCTTGAAGAGGAGCCACACGTGAATCCGAACACTCAAACCAAGGAGTTCTCGCTCCGAGATCCTGACGGATATTACGTTACGATCAGTGCGCTCTCTGCGGCCTAAAAAGGCGTCGCAGCTGCCGAGCGCTGGCTGGAGCTTCATGGGGCGGTGCCGCGCGACCGCGTATTCAGTTGGGGAGCGTTTCGCGTTTTAACGATTCTGATCGCACGAGCAATTCGGAATGAAACAACGCTCGAAGCGCCGGATAATGATGTGGGTCGAGGGCAAGTGCTACAGTCTCATAAAAGGCGCGTCTATAAAACCAATGAGAAAATTCGTTCCGGGAAGATGCTCCTGTCTTCAACCCAAGCACTTTAGGTGAACGCTTATGGGGGCTGTCCCGACGTGGTCGGGCGCGGTAACTAGATTGCGGAAGGCTTGGCCTCAGAAGGTTCCGGAACTGTCTTCAGGCCGTGCCGCACTAGCCAGACCACCGTCGCCACCATCCCACACCAGCCCAGAAAACTTATCACCGCCGCAATCTTTGTGTCGTACTGCAGCACGCCCATACTGGAAAAGATGGTGTGCCAGTCGTGCTCGATGTAGTCGGAATCGCCGGCCGTGACCAGGGGCAGAAGCATGGCGCGCGCGTCAGCCATGTAGGTCGCGGTGTAGAGCCAGTTCTCGAAGAAGAAAAACGAGCAGAAGGCGAAGGCGGTGGTCTGGCGTTGCGTAAAAAAGTACGCCGCCAGCAGCAGTGGCACCAACCATTGCAGGAGGGTGCCTCCCCAAAGTCCCAGAGTCGCACCAAACCAACCGAAAAGAAGATGTCCGCCTTCATGAACTACCAGATTGGCCAGATCGATGAAGAGGAAAGCACCATGCTTGCCGAAGGCGTAGATCAGAAATCCTACATAGAAAAGGAACCAGGCTGCGATGCTGTAGCGCGGAGTGGGCTGCCAGTCTTTGCCAAACAGTATCGGCGACAATATACTTCGCAAGTATTCGCCCATCTCCCGGATTGTAGCGGGGCTCAAACGGTGAGACAGGTTACGACGGTGCTGCTGCGTCGGAGCTTTGTAATGAACTACCGAGTAGATTCGACGACAATACTCGAGCCGTATAATCACTCCAGGTCGAACTCAATTCCTTCCGCCCTATGTGGATGAAAGCCCATCAATGGATCGTGACCCTGGGCCTGCTGGCCCTGGTGCTGGCGGCTGCGGTGGGCCTGATTCTGACCCGTCAATCGGCGCAGTTGAACTCCGCCGGGTCACGCTCGCGCCGGCCTCCGATCGTGGATGAACAGCCCCTGACGACTGCCCGCGCCATGGCGGCCCTGGCCTCGGGCTGGGACGAACAGCGATTTTCCCGGCAAGCGCTTAAAGTGGCGGACCATTCCGTAGACCTGGCATTCAGCTACGAAATGCGACAGGCCACCGAGCATCCGGCGCCGCCGACCCCTGAGAGCAAGAAGCTATATGCCTCGGCCAGCGATGGCGCGGACGCGGTCCGGACGGACCAGGCGAGGATCGACGAACTTCAGAAGCAGCTGGCGACCGCCAAGGATGAGGGCGTCCGCGACACTCTGCAGCAGCGCATCGACCTGAACAAGGCGCAACTGGAGCTCGACCATGACGAATTAGAAGACGTCAAGGGCGAACTGATCCGCAGCGGGGCTGACCGCTTGAGCAGAATTCAGCGCCAGTTCAACCGTCATGAGGCCACGCAACAGGAGTACGAGGCCAGCCATCCGCAGTCCGGCGCCGGCAACACCAGCGATGCTCCAGCCGCTTCGTTTGCCACCGTCGCCCAATTCTCCGCCTGGAAGGGCCTGCGGGGCAAAGCCATACGGTTGCAACAGGCATTGGACGAAGCCAAGGAAACCAGCGTTCCGCTCCGGCAAAGCCGCGAGGCCCTGCAAGACCAGGTGGCAATGGAAGTCTCCAATAAGGACGCCATTGCGCAGCAGGCTAAAAGCAGAATCGCAGCCGCGTCCGGCAACGACGCCGGTTCCGCGAACAGCACGGCCAGAGCCATTACTTCCCTGCACCAGATCTCGGTCGACCAGAAAGACCTCAGCGACCTCGACAAGCGCATCCAGGACCAGGACGATCTCGTGACCGCTTACGGCAACTGGGTCGACGTGGTCCGGGTTCGCCAGCGTGCCGCGGCGCACGACATGCTTCAGTCCGCGATGTTGATTTTGCTGGTGCTGTTTGGCGTTTATCTCGGTAATCGCCTGGTGGATCATTTCTTCACCGGACTGGCGGTGGAGCGTACACGGCTTCACACTCTGCGCGGAGTGGTTCGCTTCGCCGTACAGGCCCTGGGTCTGGCCCTGATTCTGTTTGTGCTGTTCGGCCTGCCCGACCAGATATCGACAATCCTGGGGCTGGCCGGCGCCGGACTGACGGTGGCGCTAAAAGACTTCATCATGGGATTTGTGGGCTGGTTCCTGCTGATGGGCCGCAACGGACTACGGGTCGGGGATTGGGTGGAGATAAACGGAGTGGTGGGAGAGGTGGTCGAAATCAGCCTGCTGCGCACCGTTTTGCTCGAAACCGGAAATTGGACCGACACCGGACATCCGACCGGCCGCAAAGTTGCTTTCGTAAACAGCTATGCGATCGAGGGCCACTTCTTCAACTTTTCGACCACGGGGCAATGGCTGTGGGATGAAGTCGAAATCCTGGTGCCGGCCAGCCAGAATCCATACCCGGTGATCGATGCCATCCAGAAAATGGTCAGTGAGCAGACCCAGGCGAACGTGCTCGCGGCCGAGCAGGAGTGGCAAAAGTCAACCAGCCGTTACCGGGGGCAGCCGGTTTCTGCAGCAGCCTCTGTCAGTCTGCGCCCGACGGGCGCCGGCGTTGAAGTACACGTGCGCTACATCACGCGTGCGGGCGAGCGGCACGCAATGAAGACTCGCCTGTACCAGGCGCTGGTGGAATTGCTGCACGGCCGGCAGGACAATCCGGCGGTAGCGGCCAGCGCAAAAGCCGCGCACTGATGGGAACCGGCTAACCGCTCCACTACCCGGAAGGACCGCTTCTCTCCGCAACATCTTTCAACAAGCCTTTTTTGATCGCGGCCGGCAGGTGCGAACCGTGCAGGATCTCGCGCACCAGCGCGGGTGGCAGCGAGCGGGAGAATTCCAGCGCCCGGCTCAGCGGCGTCTTTTCATTGCGCAACAGGGCAATGCGGATTTCGCGCCGCGGCGACCATTTCGAATGGTGGCAGACCGCGCCAACGAATGCGGCCTGCGAATCCCGGCGCATCAGCGTCTTGATGACCGCCGATTCGGTCAAACGGGAATTTTCCAGCGCGGCATGAATTACACGCGCCTCCGGATCGAGCAGCAGAGCGGCGGCAACCCGTCCCGATGCCCGGTGCGCCAGCGAGAGCCGCTCCCCTTGCGACAACCGCTCCAGCCGGTGGATGAGAGATTCCTCGGCGGCCATTTTGATATCGGCCGGAACCACGGGAGTGAGCGCCACCTGCATCAGATCGAAGGTGAACAGGTGCTTCACCAGAGGAATGGAGACGTGCCGCGGAGTTCGGGGATGCTCGACCAGCGCCAGCTTTACTTTGCGGCCTTTCATGACGCCGCTGTTACGGCTCAGACGATCGAGCGCCTGGCTGGGCAGGTCACTCTGCTTCAGAAGGGCAAGGGCCAGGTCCTCCGTAAGCGCGGGATCTGCTGCCGCAGCCACCCGCGTTTCCATGGACGTGCTGCCGCCGGCCTGCGGCAGAGCCGCGACCAGGGCTTTCGGCGGAGACGCGGATGGGTCGTCAAGAAACATGACTTGTGGACTTGCGGTGAAGACTATTTCGCCATACTTTTGCGCGCCAGTTCCAGCGCCCCGCGGACCGGCTCGACCACGGTGGGGTTAAGGATCGCATCGGGACGCCGGGAATGAAGACTATTGTAAAAAATCTGACGCACCAGCGCGGAACTACCGAAAACACCGCCGGACATGGCCACCGGAACATCGCCAGCGTTTGGAAAGAGTCGTCTGAACAGAATGCCTGCCAGGTTCGCGAGTTGATTGCCCGCTTGAGTCAGGACGCCGCGGGCGAGGCGATCGCCCGAATCCGCGAGGGCAAGCACGGCCGGAAACAGGGCGGCAAAATCCGGCGGCGGCGTGGCGTTTGCAGCCGGCACCAATTGCTCGATGGTTTCAAGGCGCCAGGACTTTATCAGGATTTCTATCAGGGGCACGTTCTGGCCGGGGTTCTCGTCCCATGCCGCAATCGCGGCCGCTACTGCGGTGCGCCCGATCCAGTGGCCGGATCCTTCGTCGGAGATGGCAAATCCCCAACCGCCGGCGCGCGCTGTCTGGCCTTCGCGGTTGCGCCCGTAGGCGACGGAACCCGTGCCGGCGATCACGATCACGCCGGGTCCACCACCAAAAGCGGCTTCGAGAGTGATCACAGTGTCACCCACAACTTTGACCTGGCCGGGCTGGATCGCGCCCGGAGTCAGTTCAGCGAGTATTCGAGTTATCACTTCGCTGATCTCCGGCCGGGCCGCGCCCGCGGAACCGACGCAGATGCTACCGATCTCGGAAGGCTTCAGGTTGGCAACCGTGCAGGCCTGATGGATTGCGGTGGCAAGCGATTCCCGCGCCTGCTCTTCGCCGACCCGGACCACGTTGCTGGCCCCGCCAGTCCCCGCGCCCAGGATTGAAGTTTCGTCGCCAATCAGGCAGGAAGTCTTGCTGCCGCCGCCGTCGATGCCGAGGAAGATGGCCACGAGCGTAGTTCTACCATAAGAGTTTGCTTTCGCCGCCGACACCGAAGTACCAGAGTTTGATGGCAATCTGTGACCAACAAGCTTGACGAGGTTGGTACCTCGCAGCAGATCGCCGGGCCGTTTCCGGTAAAGCCCGCTACTCTGGGATGGCATGCGCGGGCGGGGCAAGATGCGCTCGCGACAGCCGGCAGGATGCCAGCACTACAAGTATGGTTCTGGACAAGCTTGATCTCACCATCATCGCGCTATATCTGGCGGGGATTACGCTGTTTGGGTTGCGCTTCCGCAAAAAGCAGCGCACCTTGCGCGATTATTTTCTGGCGGACCGTAATATTCCCTGGTGGGCAATTGCGCTTTCGATTGTCGCCGCCGAAACCAGCACCCTCACCATCATCAGTATTCCCGGTCTGGCCTACGACACCAACCTGACATTTCTTCAGGTGGTGATGGGTTACGTGGTGGGGCGTTTTGTAATCAGCTTTGTCCTGCTGCCGCAATACTTCCGCGGCGATCTCTACACCGCCTACGAACTGATTGAACGCCGCTTCGGAAAGAAGCTGCGTTCGCTGACCGCCGGGCTATTTCTGGTGACGCGGGCCGCGGCGGAAGGGGTCCGGGTTTACGCGGTTTCGATCGTGGTAGCCATCGCGCTGGGAACGGGCGAGGTTGCGTCCATTGCCATCATCACAGCATTGACGCTCCTTTATACCTTCGAGGGCGGGCTGGCGGCAGTGATCTGGACGGATGTGGTGCAGACTGTGATCTACGTTGGCGGAACCCTGGTGGGCCTGTTCACAATTCTGCACCTGGTGCCCGGGGGATGGCCTGCAATTCATCATCTCGCGCAGAGCGCGGGCAAGCTTCAGGTTTTCGATTTCACGCCTGACTTCTGGAAGCCGTACACATTTTGGGCGGGATTGATCGGCGGGGCTTTCCTGACCACGGCCAGTCACGGAACCGACCAGTTGATTGTGCAGCGTCTTCTGGCCGCGCGCAGTGAGCGGCAGTCGGTGGCCGCGCTGCTGTCGAGTGGAGCAGCGATTCTGTTTCAGTTCGCCTTGTTCCTCATTGTGGGCGTGATGCTGTTCGCGTTTTATCATGTGCCTTCGGCAAACTTCGGGCGTGCAGACAGAATCTTCCCGACTTTTATCGTCAGCCAGATGCCGCATGGGATCTCGGGACTGCTGATCGCGGCGATTCTGGCGGCAGCCATGTCGAACCTGAGCGCGGCACTCAACTCGCTTTCTTCGACATCGATCATCGATTTTTATCTGCAACAGCATCCTCAGACTGACGAAGCCCGCAAGATTCGGCTGTCGCGTATCGCAACGTTGTTCTGGGCGCTGCTTCTGTTTGGGCTGGCTGTGCTCTCGCTGCATAAGGTCGGGCGGGTGATCGAGGTCGGGTTGCAGATCGCGTCCGTGGCTTATGGTGCATTGCTCGGCGTTTTTCTGCTGGGGGTGCTGACCAGGCGGGCAAATCAGACGGGCGCAATGGTGGGAATGCTGCTTGGGTTCGTGACTGAGTTGTACCTCTGGCTGGACACGAAGGTGCCCTGGACCTGGTACGTGGCGATTGGGACAGTGGTGACGTTCGGGGTGGGATACGCAGTGAGTATGGCGAGCGAGAAAGTTCGCTAAGGTCTCCGCAAAGGTCGCAAAGGAGACCGGCTTTTCTCTCCCTGGGTTCGGTCACGTATACTGCAACCCCGAAGATGCCACCCTCCTCTAAGCCAGCCTCGACTTCCCCTGAACTTGCGCGCGATCTGGGACTAGGCCATGCCAGCGCGATTGTGGTGGGCACCATCATCGGCAGCGGAATTTTTCTGGTTCCGGCTGAGATGATGCAATCCGCCGGGTCGGCGAAGCTGGTTTACCTGGCCTGGCTGGTGGGCGGTCTGTTGTCTTTTTTTGGGGCTCTGACCTACGCCGAGCTGGGCGCCATGAAGCCGCAGGCGGGCGGCGAATACGTTTATATTCGCGACGGCTACGGGCCGCTGGCCGGATTTCTGTATGCCTGGACCTGGTTCCTGATCGCCAAACCGGCCTCGATTGCGACGCTGGCTACCGGTTTCGTGCGCGTGCTGGGAAATTTCCCGGCTTTCAGCTTTTTCTCCCATAATTTTATTTCTGGCGCTTTTCCTATTTCGTACGGACAGCTGGTGGCGGTTGCGGCCGCGACATTGATTTCCATTCTTAATTACATCGGAATTAAGAAGGCAGGTGACTTTCAGCTGGTGTTCACTCTGCTGAAAGTCGCCATCATTCTCAGCATCGTGGTAATCGGTCTCAGCTACAGCGGAGGCAGCTGGCAGAATTTCGCGGGAGTCTTCACCGGAGCCAAAGGCGGAATGAATGGCTTTCTGGCCGCACTGGTGGCCGCGCTGTGGGCCTATGATGGCTGGAATGACCTCAACATGGTTTCGGGAGAAATCAAGAATCCCGATCGCGATATTCCTCGCGCTTTGATCTTTGGTGTAGCGCTGGTGGGGATCCTGTACATGCTGGTGAATGCCGCGGTTCAATATGTGCTTCCGGCCGCAAGCATCGCCGCTTCGCTGAGACCGGCTTCAGGTGCTATGGCGGTGGTTCTAGGAAGCCTCGGGGCCGGCCTGGTCTCAGCCGGTATGGCGCTCTCGATGCTGGTGGCGATGAATGGCACCATTATGAGCGGCGCGCGCGTGCCCTACGCCGTGGCCCGGGACCGGTATTTTTTCTCTGCGCTGGCGGAGGTACATCCCCGGTTCCACACGCCATCGGTTGCCTTGATGGTGCAGGCCGTGCTGGCCATCATCCTTTTGCTGCTGGGGGGCAGTTTCCGTCAATTTTTTACCCTGGCCATTTTTGCGGAGTGGCTGTTTTACATGGTCGCCGCAAGTACGATCTTCGTGTTTCGGCGGCGCAATCCGGAAGCGGCTCGTCCTTATCGAGTCTGGGGTTATCCGGTGGTACCTGTACTGTTCGTGCTCGCCGCCGCGCGGCTGCTCTACTTTACCTTCCGGGACAATTACCCCAATTCCGGCATAGGCTGCCTGGTGATTCTGGCGGGCATACCTGTATTTTATGGCTTCGCCCGGCGGCGTTCTGATCAGGCCTGATATCTTTGCGTACGGTGCCGCATTTTCAATGAGTTCCACTGGGGGATTGCGACGGTTACTGAAGGACACCCCCCCAGGGTACGTTTACCCCTCCTGCTTTCTCCCGTAAGTTAAAACTTCTACCCGGCGTGTCTTTTCCCCCCGCAGGCTGGGGTCCAATCGGAGTGCATGGCATGCCTACGTCTACAGGCTTTCAATTAGGACTTCTACCGGAACGCAAGCTGAATAAACCCGCGCTGGCGGCCAGTTACGGCTTCCTGATATTGCTGCTGATTGTGATGGTAAATATTGGCTGGATCTGGCCGGATAGCCTGAACATAACAAGGCAGTATCACGTGACCGAATTGATCCCTATTCCAAGCTTGCAGCCCACGGCGATAAAACCGAAGCCTCAGCCCATTCTGAAGGCCAAGCTGCTGCCCCGGGCGATTCTTGAGGCTCCCAAGCTGACCGTTCCGGCGGAGATTCGCGTACCACGTCCGCAGCAACCGGACGTAGCCGCCCCCAAGATCGAAGTCAATCATTTTACGCCGGCCATTGTGAAGCAGGTGACGGGCGGCGCCCGGCCGACGCTGATCGTCACCGGGGAATTCGGAAGTTCGGCGACTCCGACAGTCAACGCTCCGATCCAGAAAGTTCAGACCGGTGGTTTCGGGGATCCCGATGGTCTGAAGGGAGAGGGCAAGCCCAATGCTCACCTGGTAGCCGCCAGCACCGGATCTTTCGATCTGCCGCCGGGAGCAGGGATGGGCAACGGAGCGGGTGGGGCCAAGGGTATTCAGGGTACGGTTGCCAGCGCGGGTTTCGGCAACGGAATTGCCCAAGCCGGACAGGGCGACGGTCGCGGCAATGGGCGCGGAGGCGCGGTGCAGACTGCGGGCTTTTCCACAGCACAGTTCAGCCAGGGTTCTTCCCGGCCGCACCAGGGGGAGGATGTACCAGCTACGTCACCTGTGGAAATCATCTCCAAGCCCAACCCGGTCTACACTGATGAAGCTCGGCAGCTCAGGTTGCAAGGTGAAGTATTATTGGAAGTACTTTTCGCCGCCAACGGGCAACTGCATGTGAATCGCGTGGTGCGGGGTATGGGTCACGGCCTGGACGAGGCTGCGATCGCGGCAGCGAATAAGATGCGCTTCAAGCCTGCGCAGCACTACAGTCAGCCGGTCGATTCCACGGCAATTGTGCATGTCGTTTTCCAGCTGGCGTATTAGCGCGACCGGTATTAACTGCGACAGAGAGAGGATTTGAGTCATGCGTATTTGTAAATGGATGATCACCGCTTCGCTGCTGGTCGCGTGCAGCGCGATGGCGCAGCAGAGCCAAGATCCGGCCTCGCCATCCCAAGGAACCATGCCGTCGACGTCGCAATCGTCAGGCTCCGCTGCTCTGCAAAATGCTCCCCAGCCGACGGCCGCGCCCACCACGATGGACCAGGTGGTCGACCGCGCGATTGAGCGCGAGCATGCACTCATCACCTTTTTGCAGACGCGCACCCCGCTGGTAGAGACCTATCTGCAGAACCTGAAGCTCGATCAGCAGATGGGACCGTCGCCGCGGGAGGACCATTATTTCTTCGGCCGTCTGGATCTGAGCGATTCTGTGGACCGGCAAGACTACCTGTCGAACGATTCGAGTTTTCAGAACCGCATGCTGGGTGGAGTGAGCCGGCTGTTCAAATTCGAATACAAACCCATTGGGTTTTCCTGGATGATTTTTGCCGACCGCGATGACTTCGACCGCGCCCACTACAATTTCAAATATGTGCACCGCGAATTTCAGGGCGATGTGCGCTGCATCGTCTTCGACGTGACCCCCAAGAAGGATGCCGGAAAAGGCCGCTTCCTGGGCCGCATCTGGGTGGAAGACCAGGATTACAACGTCGTCAGGCTCAACGGCACTTATGCGCCCCGGCCTCGAAACGCGCAGTTCTTCCACATGGATAGCTGGCGCCTCAACCTGATTCCCGGCTACTGGGTCCCGGCCTACATCTACAGCGAGGAAGGGGATTTCAGCTCCGGTTCGAAAGACAAGATGGCGTTCAAGGCGCAGACTCGAATCTGGGGCTACGATCTCAAGAAGAACAACAAGGAAGACGAACTCACCCAGGTGCTGGTGGACTCGAGCGTGAAGGACGAAAGCCCCACAGCGCAGGACGCTTCGCCGTTGCAGGCGCAGCGGGAATGGCAGCAGCAAGCGGAAGACAACGTAGTCGAGCGCCTGCAAAACGCAGGGCTGCTGGCCCCTCAGGGCGAAGTGGACAAGATCCTGATGACGGTGGTCACCAATCTGGAAGTAACCAACAATATTGAGTTACCCCGTCCGGTTCGCACCCGGGTGATGCTCACTTCGCCGCTGGAAACTTTCAGCGTGGGCAACACCATCATCGTAAGCCGCGGCCTGATCGACGTGCTGCCTGACGAGGCCAGCCTGGCCATGGTGCTTTCGCACGAGTTGGCGCACATCGTCCTGGGACACAACCTGGGCAGCCGCTACGCCTTTAACGACCGCATGCTCTTCTCCGATGAATCGACATACTCGAATCTGGGATTCAGGCACGTCCCGGAAGAAGAAGTCGCAGCCGACAAGAAGGCTATCGAGCTGCTGAAGAATTCGCCGTATGCGCAAAAGCTGGATACTGCGGGCTTGTTCCTGAGAGAACTGGCGGAAAGAGGTCCCGCGCTCTCCGCGCTCCTGACCCCTCATTTGGGAAATAGCCTTACCGACCCCAAGGGCGGTATCGAACGGATGGCAGCACTGATGACGTCGGCGCCAGCCCTCGATCCCAACAAGCTGGACCAGATTCCTGCATTGCCATTGGGCGGACGCGTCAAGCTGAACCCGTGGGACGACCACGTGGAACTGATCAAGACCGCACCCGTAGCCATTACATCAGCCCGCGACAAAATGCCCTTTGAAGTGACGCCATTTTTCCCCCGGCTCACTCGTTACGGAACCACTGCGAATCCAGTAACGCCGACAACCGCCAACGCGACCCCTACGAACTAGCCGGCGCAAACGCTGTGTCATCCTGTTCAGGTTTCGCCCGTACCATCTAAACCAACCCTGTCATCCCTCCACTCCCCGGTTGATTCGCTTGCGAAT
>JBOGLC010000030.1:0-56107 GCA_050746005.1 Terriglobales bacterium | reverse complement strand
CCCCCATGCGCTGCACGAGCAGGCCGTCCTGATCCTGGGCCAGCAGGGCGTCCCATTCGCCGCCCCAGACCACTTTGATGACGTTCCAGCCGGCCCCGCGGAAAATCGCTTCCAGTTCCTGAATGATCTTGCCATTGCCGCGGACCGGGCCGTCCAGGCGCTGCAGGTTGCAGTTGATCACAAACGTCAGATTGTCCAGACGCTCGCGCGAAGCCAGAGTGATCGAGCCCAGAGATTCGGGTTCGTCCATTTCGCCGTCGCCCATGAAGGCCCAGACCCGGCCCCCGGTGGACGTCTTCAGCCCTCGATTTTCCAGATAGCGAATAAATCGGGCCTGGTAAATGGCCTGGATCGGCCCCAGCCCCATCGAGACCGTGGGGAATTCCCAGAAGTCGGGCATCAGCCAGGGATGGGGATAAGAAGAGAGGCCGCCGCCGGGTTTCAGCTCGCGGCGAAAATTTTGCAGCTTCTCCCTGGGAATACGGCCTTCCAGATAGGCGCGAGAGTACATGCCGGGAGCGGCATGGCCCTGGAAATAAACCAGGTCGCGGTCTCCGGATTCGGTATGCGCCTGTAGAAAGTGATTGAATGCAACTTCGTACAGGGTGGCAGCGGAGGCGAAAGTGGAAATATGTCCGCCGATTCCGCTCTCCACCTTATTCGCCCGGACCACCATGGCCAGGGCATTCCAGCGCACCAGGCTCTTGATGCGGCGTTCCATTTCCTGGCTTCCCGGAAAGGGCGGCTGCTGCCGGGATGCAATCGTGTTCTGGTAAGGAGTAGTAGCGGTGAAGGGAAGGTTTACGCCGGCGGCGCGGCGCGCATGCAGAGAGAGTTGCTGCAGCAAACGTCCGGCCCGCTCCGGCCCACCTTGGGACAAAACATAATCCAGCGAATCCAGCCATTCACGGGTTTCGAGGACTTCCACTCCGTTGGTCTGTGTCTCAGCCACGTCTGGTTCTCTCCATCAATGAATGCGGAACCTTCCATGATAGTCAATTACGCGGAATTTTGCTGGCGCGCCGGTCAGACCATGAAATCGAACCGGAACAGACGGGGCCATTTTGAACGCCCATCCCGATTCGGCGGGGCTATAATGAATATTCGCTCGTTCTATCCGGATAAATCTTACCCGCAACCTGTACCCACAACCTCCGTCATCGACATCTAAGAACTGAACCAGAAACCCCCAAGAGGAGAATTTCGATGTCCAAGAAAACCACAGGCCACAATGGCGGCATCAGCGCCCAACCTCACTTTGGTCAAAGAGCTTCAGAAATCCAGCAGTACGGCACGGTGAACCACGCCCTGCCGCTGGAACTTGAAGAACCAATTCGTCTGGAAATGACCGAGCAGCTCAACCAGCTTCTCGCCGATACCATGACCCTGCGCGACCTTTATAAGAAATCGCACTGGCAGGTCGCAGGACCAACTTTCTACCAGCTTCACCTTCTCTTCGACAAGCATTACGGCGAACAGGTGGAACTGGTTGACACCATAGCCGAGCGCATTCAACTTCTGGGCGGGCTGAGTATCGCCATGGCAGCCGATGTCGCCGAGATCACGCGGGTGGCGCGCCCTCCGCGCGGACGCGAAGAAGTCCCGGTGCAACTCTCGCGCCTGCTTGATGCCCACAAGATCATTATCGGCCAGTGCCGCGAGCTGGCTGAACGAGCGGATCAGCTGGGCGACGACGGGACCAACGACCTGGCGGTCAGCGACGTGCTGCGCACCAACGAATTGCAGGTTTGGTTCCTGAGCGAGCATCTGGTGCACATGCCACTGGTTACGGCTCAGGATTAGAACAGCTTCCACCCGAAACTCTTTTGGAGCCGATTCCTGTCGGCTCCTTATTTTTTGGGGCTGGCGCTCGAAGCCCGGTAACGGTTACGCCGGTAATCGGGTCTTGTCGGATGCAGCATCGATCTTTTCGTTGAACACCTTGTAGTTGGGGACGTCAGAGGCGCCGAGGGCGCTTCTTTAGTGTCGTTACGCTCAGTGGTAAATCCATCGGACAGCTTATAGACTTTCAAGGGCGCAATCCGCGGACGGCATCCATCCATGTGAACGGTGCCGGATGGAAGTAAGAGCAAAGGCATAAACTGCAACGGACGCGGGCGGACGAAGCCGGTCTGCCTGTCCCGGCGTGGCAGAAGGAGTTTAGTCATGGCAACAGTGGCTGCGGTTCCCAAGAACAGAATCTCAGGCGGCAGCTTTCTGCTCGAAGAGCGCAAAACCGACGAGGTGTTCACTCCCGAGGACTTCACCGAACAGCACCAGTTGATCGGTCAGACCGCCGAGGAGTTCGCAGTCAACGAGATCCTGCCCAACGCCGAAAAGATGGAACACAAAGACTTTTCCATCACTCGCGACCTGCTGAAGAAGGCCGGAGAGCTGGGACTGAGCGGAGTCGAAATTCCGGAAGCCTACGGCGGCCTCGAAATGGACAAAGTTACCGCCGCCGTAATCGCCGATCACATTGCCAAATACGCCGGCTTCGCCACCACCTGGGGCGGGCATACCGGCATTGGAACTCTGCCGATCGTTTATTTCGGGACCGAGGAGCAGAAGAAGAAATACCTGCCGCGGCTCGCCGCCGGCGAAATCGTCGGGGCTTATGCCCTGTCGGAGGCTTCCTCCGGTTCCGATGCGCTGAACTGCCGGGCGCGCGCCGAGCTCTCGTCCGACGGAAAACACTACATCCTGAATGGCGAAAAAATGTGGATCACCAATGCCGGCTTTGCCGATCTTTTTACCGTCTTCGCCAAGGTGGACGGTGAAAAGTTCAGCGCGTTCCTGGTGGAAAAAAGTTTCCCGGGATTCTCCATCGGAACCGAAGAGCACAAAATGGGCATTCGCGGATCATCCACCTGCCCTCTGATTCTCAATGACTGCAAGGTTCCGGCGGAAAATCTGTTGGGCGAAATCGGCAAGGGCCACGTCATCGCTTTCAACATCCTCAATGTGGGACGCTTCAAGCTGGGCGCGATGTGCGTCGGCGGCGCGCGGCTGTCGCTGGAGAATGCCATCGCCTACGCCCGGCAGCGCAAGGCATTCAACAAGGTAATTGCCGACTTCGGACTGGTGCGCGAGAAGCTGGCGAACATGGCGACGTTGATCTACGTAGGCGAGGCCCTGGTCTACCGCACCGTGGGCATGTTGGACGTGGCGCTCAACGAGGTAGACAAAACCGGCGCCGATGCCGCCAAGGAAACGCGTAAAGCGATCGAGGAATATGCGGTGGAGTGCTCCATCCTCAAGGTCTGGGGCTCGGAGATGATCGACTACGTGGTGGATGAAACCGTGCAGATTTATGGCGGCTACGGCTTTGTCGAGGAATATCCCGCGGAGCGCGCCTACCGCGATGCGCGCATCAACCGGATATTCGAAGGCACCAACGAGATCAACCGCCTGATCATCACCGGTTTCCTGCTCAAACGAGCCATGTCGGGACAGTTGCCGTTGATGCCCGCGATCAAGAAACTGATGGACGAGGTGTTGGCGGGGCCGAGTGTTGGAGAAGAACTCGAAGGCCCGTTGGCGGAAGAGAGGAAACTGGTGGCGCAAGCCAAGAAGCTGGGCCTGTTTGCGGCCGGCGCCGCGACTCAGAAGTACATGCAGGCGATCCAGGACCAGCAGGAGGTGATGGGAGCGATCGCCGACATGGTCATCGAGACCTATGCCATGGAGTCAGCCGTGCTGCGGACGCAAAAGATGTTCCAGCAAAACGGCGAAGCGGCCGCCGCATCCGCGATCGCCATGACGCGGGTGTACCTGTCACAAGCCATGGACAAGATCGAAGCGGCAGCGAAGAAGATCATCGCGGCGGTGGCCGAGGGCGACATGCTGCGCACACAACTGGCGATCCTGCGTCGCCTGGTGAAGCACGAGCCGTTCAACACGATTGCCCTGCGGCAGCAGATTGCGCAGAAGGTGATTGAGCGAGGAAAGTACACGCTGGCATAAACTGCGATTCGCCACGGAGGACACAGAGCAGCCCGGAGGAATACCGGCTTACTTCTTTAACTTTAACTCTTCCATGACGCTCTGGATCAGTTCCTTCGCGCCGGTCAAGCCTTTCATCACCATTTGGATGTCGAGAACCGGCTTGCCGGGCCAACGCTGACTCTGGCAATAGACGCCGTGCTGGCCGACCAGGGCCATGGCGTCGGTGATCATGTCCATGGTCACGGCCAGTCGTCCTCGGGGCACGCCCATCATGGTTTCGTAGTGTTCCAGTTCTTCCTGCTTCTCGTCGAATACCGGCATGGCCTGATTGTATCGGGCGGGTCGCGAGGAGCATAATTGCGGACGGTCGATGTCCAAGTTTTCGCGACTACGTCAAAGCAATTAGCCGTCGACAGCGGGCGGCCTCGGTCACAACGGCCGATGCCAATTGCCGGTGCCTGGCTGTCTCAATATCCAAGGAGAGATTCATGAAGATACGTATTGCGCTCGTCGTTCTGTTGCTACCCGCGTTCGTCCTGGTTGCCTGTGCTCAGGAGGCGAGCAAGCGTCCCAGCCCTGCGGCCCAGGCCCAGTGCAAGTTCAGCGATGGCAAAACCGTCAAGACCGATTATTCCAGCCCGCGCGCCAAAGGCCGCAAGATTTATGGAGGACTGGTGCCCTACGGTCAGGTATGGCGGACCGGAGCCAATGACGCCACCACGCTGGTCACGGATACCAACCTGAACGTCGGGGGCAAGGATGTTCCTGCCGGGAGCTACACAATTTTCACCGTCCCCAATGCCGACAAATGGGTTCTCGTCATCAGCAAGAAAACCGGAGAGTGGGGGATTCCTTATCCGGGCGAAGGGGAGGACTTTACGCGCGTGGACATGAGAGTGTCCCAACTACCTTCGCCGGAAGAGAATTTCACCATCTCATACGATCAGACCGGGTCCGCTTGCGCGATGCATCTGGACTGGGAGAAGACGCGAGCCAGCGTGGACATCAGCGAAAAGAAGTAGATCCTGGAGACTGAGCCGTGGTGCGGTGGAGATCAGCGCTGCTTTCCCGAAAGCGCATCCACCGCATGCTGGGCCTCCGGCAATTCGGGCGAGAGCTTCAAGGCAGCCTGGTAGGCGGCGAGGGCGTCGGGTCCACGGCCGGCCCTCTCCAGCGCATGGCCCAGCAGCATAAATCCCAAATCTGTCGGCCGTAACTCGACCGATCGCGAGTAATTGTCGATGGCCCCGTCCCACTGGTTTTGCTTCTCCAGCAATCGGCCCAGGCCCAGGTATGCATTTGGCTGGTTCGGATTCAATCGCAAGGCCTGGTCAAAACTGGCGCGAGCCTTTTCGTCTCGGCCGAGTGTAAGGTAGGCGGCGCCCAGGTTGGCATAAGTTGCCGCCAGCAAGCCGGGATCCGAGGTGAGACTGATGACGCGGTTGTCTTCCTCGATAGCCCCGGCCAGGTTTCCATGTTCCTGGAGGTACGCTCCCAGGTTGGACCGGCTCATGGGGTCGAGCGGATTGATCTGAGCCGCTGCCTGGAAATGCGAATAAGCCTCGTCGGGCTTACCCAGCAGCAGCAGAGCGCCACCCAGATTGTCCTGCGCAATGAAATTTCTGCCGGTCACTGCCAGCGTGTGTGTCCACAGATCGTAATTGCTCGACCAGTATCCCAGCTGCCGGTAGGTGGCGAAAGAAAGTAACAGCAGAACACACGCGACCGGAATCATGCGTGCAGGCAAGCCAATGGATATCGAGTCTGCCAGATCAGCGGCGCCCCATGCGATCATCACAAAAATTCCGATGAGCGGGATGTAGGCATAGCGGTCGGCCATAGCCTGATCGCCCACTTGCACCAGGCCGATGACCGGGACCAGAGTCCCCAGGAACCACAACCAGCCTGTCAAAAGATATCGCTTCGAGCGGAATTTCAGAACCGCCCCGGTCACCGCCAGCAGTACCAGCGCTGATATCCCTACCTGCCACGCGGCCAGCGTATTTCCGGGATGGGGATAGAGGGGCGCGAGGTGAGACGGCCAGATCATCTTCCACAAATACATGGCGTAAGCCACAACCGCATTTTCCAGACGCGCGCCGAAGGAGAATTGCGCCGTCGAACGCATTGCACCCCCCGCCTGCTGCGCCTGCATTGTGATCGCAGCGCTGGCAGCCGAGAGCGCGAGTAATGGTATTTTCTCGGCCAGCAATCTGGATATCGATGCTTGCCGGACCGGTACGGCTCCGGCCGGACTTCCCTGGATCCTGCCCAGCGGCCAGTAGTCCAGTAGCAAGAGCAGAAAGGGGAGAGTGACGACCATCGGCTTCGACATCAGCCCCAGAACGAAGCATGCCGTAAACGCCAGGTAGCGACGCCAGTCTGGTTTCCGCGCATACCAGCAATACGCGATGAGCGCGGCAAGGAAAAAGAAGGTGCTCAGGACGTTCTTGCGCTCCGCCACCCAGGCCACCGACTCAACATTAATGGGATGAAGCGCGAACAGCGCGGCCACGAACAAGCTCGGCCCAAACCGCCCGGACGCATACACCAGGAAAAGAAATAAAAGAACTGCGTTCAGCGCGTGAATCAGGAGGCTGGTGAAGTGGTGGCCGGTTGGGTTCTGGTGGAACAGTTGATAGTCAAGCGCGTGCGACAGCCAGGTAAGCGGATGCCAGTTCCCCTGCTCCTCTGCGGTGAAGGCCCACGCGACCGTGTCCCAGTTCAGGCCGTTTTGAATGTGAGGATTCTCGGTGACGTAACGGTCGTCATCGTAATTGACAAAAGGATGGCGATTGACCGGGTTATAGAGCGCAAGCGTGGCGACCATCAGGAGAAGGCACACAATAACATTGCGCCTTTCTGGCGATGAGAAGAGACCCGGCGGCTTTGCAGGAGTTGGCAACATGAGAATTTAACCACAGAGGACGCGGAGGACACAGAGCCGTTCCTGTGACGCATCTCCTTAATCATGTGACCAACGTCACAGACTGGCGAACGGCATTCCGATAAAACCACAGAGGACACGGAGGACACAGAGTTGAAGCACTTTAATGAGATCAGTGGCGCGGTGGTTGATTCTGCGATGAAAGTTCATACAGCGCTTGGACCAGGATTACTGGAGGGCGTATACGAAGTTTGCCTCGCCCATGAACTGAGGAAGCGCGGTTTTCGAACGGCGTCTCAGCTTCCCCTTCCCGTGAACTACGACGGCGAGAGGATCGATCTCGGGTTCAGGCTGGACATTCTGGTAGAAAATACCGTGGTGGTCGAAATCAAGGCCGTGGATGCGATCACTCCCGTCCATCAGGCACAACTGATCACTTTCCTGAAGCTGAGCGGGAAATATGTTGGATTGCTGATCAATTTCAACGTGGTGCACCTGCGTGATGGCATTCGACGCATGGTGCAAGGGGAACCGCCCTCAGTGTCCCCTGTGGTTAAGAACCTGGTTTCCATCTAAGCACGGGCTTGCGGGCGGCGGCGGTTTCGTCCAGGCGCGATACGCGAGTGGAATGCGGCGCATCCAGAACGATCTGCGGATCTTCCTCAACTTCCGCGGCAATGGACTTCATGGCCTCCACGAACAAGTCCAACTCCTCCTTGGGTTCGCTCTCGGTCGGTTCGATCATCAAGGCGCCGGGGACGATCAGAGGAAAGGCAGTGGTATAGGGATGGAAGCCGTAATCGATCAGGCGCTTGGCAATGTCCATGGTTTTCACACCCTTCCTGGCCTGCCGCTTGTCGCTGAAAACAACTTCGTGCATGCTGGGCGTCGAATACGGCAGGTCGTATACGTCTTGCAGTCCTTTGCGAATGTAGTTGGCATTGAGCACGGCATCTTCTGTGGTCTGGCGCAGGCCGTCGGGGCCATTCGCCAGAATGTAAGCCAGGGCGCGGACAAACATTCCGAAATTGCCGTAGAAGGCGCGCACCCGGCCCACCGATTGCGGCCGATCGTAGTCGAAGCCCAAAGTGCCATCCGGCCGGGTGACGGGGACGGGCGTGGGCAGAAACGGCTCGAGTTTCTTTTTCACGGCTACGGGACCAGACCCGGGACCGCCGCCACCGTGTGGAGTTGAGAACGTCTTGTGCAGGTTCAGGTGCATCACATCGACCCCGAAGTCGCCGGGACGAACTTTCCCCACCAGGGCATTCATGTTCGCGCCGTCCATGTATAGCAGGCCGCCCTTGGCGTGCATGATCTCTGCAATCTTGTGAATTTCCTGCTCGAACACTCCCAGCGTGTTGGGATTGGTGAGCATGAGCGCCGCCACATCCTCATTCATTTGCGACGCGAGCGCGGCCACATCCACCATGCCCTGCGCGTTGGACTTCAAGTTCTCCACCGCATAACCCACCATGGCTGCGGTTGCCGGGTTAGTACCATGCGCGGAATCGGGGATCAGAATCTTTTTGCGAGGCGCATCCTTCGACCCATGATAGGCGCGAACCAGCAGAAGGCCGGTCAACTCGCCATGGGCTCCGGCAGCGGGTTGCAGGGTGATGGCGTCCATGCCAGTGATTTCGATCAAACATTCGCTGAGCGTCTTGATGATGCGCAGCGCTCCCTGCGAAATCGGCTCGGGTTGGTAGGGATGTCCGTTGGCCAGGCCGTCGAGACGCACCACCAGCTCATTCACCCTCGGGTTGTACTTCATGGTGCATGAGCCCAGCGGATACATGCCCAGATCGATGGCGTAGTTCCAGGTGGAAAGCCGGGTGAAGTGGCGAATGATTTCTATTTCGCTGACTTCGGGCATGTTGCCCAGATCTTTCCTTTCCGAGGAACCGAGCAGCGCGGCGGGGTCTACCTCCGGTACGTCGAGCGGGGGCAATTTCCAGGCTGCTTTCCCCGATGACGACTTCTCGAAAATCAGCCCTTCGTTCTGGCTGACATGGCGGGTGGCCTTGCGGGTCATGTGCTTCACCGTGCCACCTCCTGGACATCGACTTCTTCTTTCGCGGTTCGCAGCGAGCGTTCGCTTTCGGCCACCAGGCCAACAGCGGTGTCGATGGCGCTGCGCGTGGTCAGTTCGGTGCAGCACCACACGGCAGCGTTCCCCAGTTCGGGATAAAACCTTTTCAGGGGAAGCCCGCCCACGATCTTGTGCCCCAGGATGCGGCTGTTGATAGCGCCGGGATCTTCACTGGTCTGAACCACGAATTCATTAAAGCGGGGGCCGGGAAAGAGGACCCGGGCATACTTGCCGAATTGCCCGGCGGCGTAAGCGGTCTTGGCCAGATTCTGCTGGGCCAGTTCCTTGAGCCCAACCTTGCCATAGATGGTCATGAAAATATTGACCATGAGGGCGACCAGGGCCTGGTTGGTGCAGATATTCGACGTCGCCTTTTCGCGGCGTATGTGCTGCTCGCGCGTGGCCAGGGTCAGAACGAAGCCGCGCTTGCCGTTGCGATCCGTGGTCTGACCGGCCAGACGTCCGGGCATCTGGCGGACGAACTGTTCGCGAGTGGCGATCACGCCGCAGTAAGGACCGCCGAATCCCAGTGGAACGCCAAACGATTGTGCTTCCATTGCAATCACGTCGGCTTGGCGAGGAGGTTCGACGATGCCCAGAGAAACCGCTTCGGCGATCGATACCACCAGCATCGCGCCCTTCTTGTGGGCGATCGCGGCAATGGCGGAGGCGTCCTCAATGGTTCCAAAAAAATTGGGAGACTGAATCAGGACACAAGCGGTGTCCGCGGTGATGGATTTTTCCAGGTCTTCCAGATTCAGACGGCCATCGTGATTAAATGACGATGTCGAGAGCGGCAGGTTCTGGTGATGAGCGTATGTGGTCAGCACCTCCCGATATTCGGGGTGCACGCTGCGCGCAATCACCACCGAGCGCCGCCCGGTGAGGCGCACCGCCATCATCACGGCTTCGGCCGCGGCGGTCGATCCGTCATACATGGAAGCGTTGGCGACCTCCATGCCGGTCAGTTCGCAAATCATGGTATGGAACTCGAAGATCGCCTGCAGCGTGCCCTGCGAAATCTCTGCCTGATAGGGAGTGTAAGCGGTCAGAAACTCGCCGCGCGAAATCAGCGAATCGATAATCACCGGCCGGTAGTGGTAGTAGGCCCCGGCGCCTATGAAGTTGGCATAGCCGTCGCCGTTTTCGCGGGAGCGCTCGCGGAACCAGTCCACGATCTCGGATTCAGCCATCTGGCGCGGTACTTTGAGGTCCCGCTCCAGGCGGTATTCCGCCGGAATGGGGGAGAACAGATCGTCGATCGAACTCGCGCCCATGGCCTGGAGCATGGCTTTCCGGTCAGCGGGAGATTTAGGCAGATAACGCATAGAGATTCTTAGATGTCTCCTAAGCCTGGTTCGATTGTCCGCAGCGGCGATGGATCAGCGCCGATCGATCAGCGCCGCGAAAATTCATGCCTGCACTTCAGTGTCCCCCCTCCTCAGCCACGAACTTTTCGTAGTCGGCGGCCGAGAGCAACGCATTCAGCTCAGCCGGATCCTTTAATGTGATCTTGATCATCCAGGCGCTGTGCGCATCTTTGTTGATCTTCTCCGGCGCCGTCGCCAGGTCGCCATTGACTTCGTTCACCGTGCCGGAAACGGGGGCGTAAAGTTCGGAAACGGCCTTCACCGATTCCACCGAGCCAAAGGTTTTGCCGGCGGTAATTTCGGCGCCGGGCTTGGGCAGATCGACGAAGACAATATCGCCCAGCGACTCCTGGGCATAGCTGGTGATACCGACCGTGGCGTTGTTGCCGTCGGCTTTGATCCACTCGTGCTCTTTGGTGTATTTGTAGTCGGCTGGAAAGGGCATGATCTCTTCTGGCTCCTGGAGTTGCCGCCGGTGTCCGGCTTGTGCCGGCTGGCAATTTTTGTTTCAGGTCCCCGGTGCTTCGTCGTGTCGTCAGGTGGCTAAGTCTTTTTTGGTCGTTTGTAAAACGGCGTTGGCACCACTTGCGCCTTGACCCCTTGTCCGCGGATTTCTACTTTCAATTCGGTTCCCAGGGGAACGAACTCGGTGGGCAAGTATGCCAGCGCTATGTTTTTCTTCAGAAACGGCGCCGGAGAGCCGCTGGTGACATAGCCAATCTCGCGACCGGCCAGATCGAGAACCTTGTAGCCATCGCGAGCGATGCCGCGATCTAGCATCTCCAGTCCCGCCAGTTCCCGTTTCGTCCCTTGAGCTTTGGCTTCCTGGAGAGCGGTCCGGCCGATGAAATCCGGCTTCTCCATCTTGCAGAAGCGGTCCAGACCGGCTTCCCACACGTTGATGGTGTCGGAAATTTCGTGGCCATAGAGCGGAAGCTTGGCCTCGAGACGTAACGTGTTGCGGGCGCCGAGGCCGCAGGGAACCACTCCGAATTCCTTGCCCGCCTCCAGTATCTCGTCCCACACCCGGGCGCTGGTTTCTTCATCGCTGGGGACGTAGATTTCGAATCCGTCCTCGCCGGTATAGCCGGTGCGGGCGATGAGAGTATTTTTCAGTCCACAGACTGTCCCGCGCACTACCCAATAGAACTTCAACTCGGAGAGGTCGGCATCGGTCAGCTTCTGCAACAGATTCACGGCCTTCGGGCCCTGAATCGCAATCTGGGTAAAGTCATCGGAAAGATTTTCGATTTTGCAGTCGAACTCGCGGGTATTCTCGCGCACCCAGTTGAAATCCTTTTCGCGTGTGCCGGCGTTGATGACCAGCAGGTACTCGTCTTCCCCAAGGCGGTGGACAACCACGTCGTCCACGAACGTCCCCAGCGGATAAAGCAACGCAGAATACTGCGCCTGGCCGATGGCGAGGCGCGAAGCGTCGTTCATGGAAACATGCTGAACTGCGGCCAGGGCCTCGGAGCCGGCCAGCCGGATATCGCCCATGTGGCTGACATCGAAGATGCCTACGCCGGTCCGTACCCCGTTATGCTCGGCCATAATGCCACCGGCGGATGGATATTCGACGGGCATTTCCCAGCCACTGAATTCGACCATTTTGGCGCCCATCCGGCGATGAACAGGGTAGAGCGCGGTCTTGCGGATAGTGGGCGTGGTCGCCTCGACTGCGGGCAATGAAACCTCGATCAAAAGCAGTGGCTGAGTTGCTCGATTGGTGAGACTGATTACCCTAACACGCGCTCCGCGATGGCTTCAACTGGACGAAGTTCGGATAGTGGCTCAGTGAACAAAAGCCCCAGCGCGGCGTCATCCTGAGGGACTTCAGTCCCGAAGAGCCTGCCCTGAGCGAAGTCGAAGGGATCTGGCGCGTACCCTCACAATTGCCGACGCAACTGCACATCCGCTTCAAGCCAGATGCTTCGCAAGCTCAGCATGACGCCTTTGAGTAAGAGAGCGGGGTGTGACTTGTCCCCGGACTTCAGATGGCAGACGACACCATCCCCTAATTGCGGCGTCATCCTGAGGGACTTTAGTCCCGAAGAGCCTGCCCTGAGCGAAGTCGAAGGGATCTGGCGTGTGCCCATACAGCCCTCACCCCCGTGCATAAATCCGCTCCACGCCAGATGCTTCGCAAGCTCAGCATGACGCCTTTGAGTGGGAGAGCGGGGCGACCTCGGCCCCCTCCCCCGTCCCGGCGTCATCCTGAGGGACTTCAGTCCCGAAGAGGCTGCCCTGAGCGAAGTCGAAGGGATCAGGCGTGCGCCCATACAGCCCTCGCCCCCCGTGCAACATCCGCTTCACGCCAGATGCTTCGCAAGCTCAGCATGACGCCAGATATTGAACGGGATTTAAAATTGAGCCACTACCAAGCGGCCTGGAACCAGCGGTTACCAACGGAACTTTGCACGTTCTCCGGGCCCGCGCTAAAGTTCGCCCATGACCACTACCACCGGAAGCAGATATCACTGCATGCAGTGCGACATGACTGAGGACAAGTGCGATTGCGAGAAGTATTGTTCTGCCTGCCAAGCGCAGGTCGATATCCGTTTGTGCAGCGACGGTCTCTACTATTGCCCACCTTGCCAGCAGGCATGCGGCTATCGAGTTTCGGACTAGGATCGGTATCCGTCCACGAAGTAACCGCGGCGCGAGTCATATATCATGCCTGCCAATGGCACTCGACCAGTTCCATCCTCTTTGTGACTCGGAAATCGCGGAAGTCCCCCGGCAACCGGGTGTGTACGTCCTGTTCCAGATCCAGATTCCGATTCACGCCGACAGCACTGAGAACCTGCGTAAGGAAATAAGCCGCGCCAGGAAAAGATTTCCCCGAGCCAGCCACTTTGCCGTTGAACCATTGAGCGGCGACGCGCGAAGCATCCGTCAGCGGGCGCGTGAAGTGCAGGAAAGATTGAAACTGGTGAGGACGGGAGCGTTCGTGGGATCGCCGAGGTAGGGGGTCAGATAACAACGGCCTCCCGATACTCTCCGAAAACTTTTCTCATGGTGTCCGAGATCTCTCCGACCGTGGCATTGGCTTCGACGGCAGCCAGGATTCGCGGCATAAGGTTTTCTCCGGAGCGGGCTGCAGCTTCGATGTGTTCGAGGGCTGATTTCCAGCTGTAGGAGTCGCGACGCGCGCGCAGAGCAACTAGGCGTTCGACCTGCCGGCGTTCCAGCGATTCGTCGATGCGCTGGATCGGAATGGGTTTTTCCTGGTTGAGGGCAAAGCGGTTTACACCGACCACCACGGCTTCTTCCCCATCCACCTGCTGCTGGTATTCGTATGCTGCATTCTGAATTTCCTGCTGCACATAGCCGCGTTCGAGGGCCTTGATCATGCCGCCGAGAGCCTCAATCTTTTCCAGATATTCGTTAGCGCGAGTTTCGATTTCGTTGGTCAGACTCTCGATGTAATAAGAACCGGCCAGTGGGTCGACCGTTTGGGGGACGCCGGATTCATACGCCACGATCTGCTGGGTGCGGAGCGCAATGCGGGCGGCCTGCTCGGTGGGCAGGGCGAGCGCTTCATCATAGGAATTGGTGTGCAGGGACTGGGTTCCGCCGAGGACCGCGGCCAGCGCCTGCAATGCGGTGCGGACGATATTGTTCTCCGGCTGCTGCGCGGTCAGGGTAGAACCGGCGGTCTGAGTGTGGAAGCGCAGCATCCAGGAGCGCGGGTTCCGGGCTTTGAAACGCTCCCGCATGATGCCGGCCCACATGCGGCGGGCGGCACGGAATTTGGCGACCTCTTCCAGAAAATTGTTGTGGGCATTGAAAAAGAACGAAATCCGCGGGGCGAACTGGTCGACGTCGAGGCCGGCGTCGATGGCGCCCTGCACGTAGGCGATGCCATTGGCCAGCGTGAACGCCACTTCCTGAACGGCGGTCGAACCCGCTTCGCGCATGTGATAGCCGGAAATGGAGATGGTGTTCCACTCGGGAACATTCTGGTTGGTCCAGGCAAACAGGTCGGTAATGATGCGCATGGCCTGCGCCGGAGGAAAAATGTAGGTGCCCCGGGCGATGTACTCCTTGAGCACATCATTTTGCACGGTGCCGGAAAGCCGGCGAATGTCGGCGCCCTGGCGGCGGGCCACGGCCACATAGAGGGCCAGCAGGATCGATGCCGTGGCGTTAATGGTCATGGAGGTGGAAATCTTCGTCAGATCGATGCCATCGAACAGGCGCTGCATGTCCTCGATCGAATCGATGGCCACTCCGACTTTTCCCACTTCCCCGACGGCCAGCGGGTGGTCGGAATCCAGGCCGATTTGGGTGGGCAGGTCGAAAGCCACGGAGAGACCCGTGGTGCCGTTCGCCAGCAGGTATTTGTAGCGTTGGTTCGATTCCTCGGCGTCACCCATTCCGGCATACTGCCGCATGGTCCACGGCCGTCCGCGGTACATCGTGGCCTGTACTCCGCGGGTAAAGGGATAGTCGCCGGGGTATCCGACGTCGTTTTCCTGGTCTAGTCCGCTCAGGTCAGAGGGACCGTATAGTGGGCGGATCGGGATGTGAGAAGAAGTTTCGGGATCGGCGGGTGGGCGATTCTCGGCTTTAACCTTGTCCGTCATTGAAGAATCGTCGTCAGTCTTTGGCCTTCAGCACCTGCCACCAGTCCTGCATGATTCGTCGACGACTGAAACCTAGCGGCCGCTATCAACCCTTCTTCCACACTCTCCAGAAAGAACTGGCGCCGAACCAGGCGAAGGTCAGGGTGAAAATAATTGCGACCATCACACGAGCCAGGGAAGTTTGTCCCGCCTGGTAGTGGGCATACTCTCGAAAAAATGCACCGGCGCCGATGAATGCTAAAGCCAGGAAAACAAAGCCCGTGACCTCGAGCCAAAGCTGATGCAGCACCCGTCCAAAATGAACCGCCGTGGTGCGGGCGCCCTTCATGATCGCGCCCACGGTCCGGGTGCGCCCCACATGCTGGGCGGCAATGCGGGTCGCGATGCCTAATTTGCGTACCGTTGAGACGTTCACCATCAGCGTCGATTTTAACAGTGTTCGGGGGTACAATGACGGGCACGACGGTGGCGTCGGGAAGCCGCATCGCTCAATCCGGCATCCAAGTAACCGATTACTGCCGCTCGACAGGGGGCCACGTGGACCAGCAATTAAAGCAGTTGATGAAAGAACTGGGCGAGGCGATCAATGAATCGCTGGCGGAAAGCGAGCAGATTGCCGAAGTGGTTTCCAAGATCAAAGACAGCGGGTACGACATTTTTCTGGTGCTGGAAGCGACCATCGGAGTGAGCAAGCCGGGCGAGAAGTCCGACGACAAGACATCTCTGGTGACCACGCTGACCACGAATCCCGAGTTCAAGATCAGCGACCAGGACCTCAAGTTTCTGAAATCCTTGCGGATCAAGATCGAAAACGACGCGGCGTAAGCCGTCGGACGGCAGACCTCGAACTTCCTTTCACACATCTCCTCCCTTCTGCGAGTCATGCTGAGCCGGCGGGGCATCTGGCGGGAAAACCCTCACTTCAGACGTTTAGGGCGCCCCACGCCAGATCCTTCGGGACTGAAGTCCCTCAGGATGACGCCGGTATTGGGGATGGAGTCCGCGGTCTGCGATGTCCTTCTGCCGTCTGAGCTCCGCATGCGAGTTACAGCCCGCTCTCAACCGAATGGCGTCATGCTGACCTTGCGAAACATCTGGCGGGGAGCGGAGCCGCACTCCCAGCGGCAGAAGAAACGGTACACGCCAGGTCCTTCGGGACTAAAGTCCCTCAGGATGACGCCGCGATTACGGAAGGAGTCCGAGGCCTGCGGTCTGCGGTGTCCTTCTGTCGGCTGAGCGCATACGAGTTACACCCCGCTCTCACCCGAATGGCGTCATGCTGAGCTTGCGACGCATCTGGCGGGGAGCGGATCCGCACTCCCAGCGGCAGAAGGAACGGTACCCGCCAGATCCTTCGGGACTAAAGTCCCTCAGGATGAGTCCGGTATTTCCGGCGAGCTCTCGTGTGCGCTGAGAGCTGATGGCTGACGCCCGACAGCTGTGGTACAACCACGTCTTGCCCGGGAGCCAGCAATACGCCCTGGTGCGTGCCATTGGACGCTGGAGCCTGGCTGCACTGGTGGTGAACTCGATCATCGGCAGCGGAATTTTTGGGCTGCCTTCCGACGTCGCCCGGCTGATCGGCCGGTCAAGTCCCTGGGCTGTCCTGGTGGCAGGCGCCGCGGCGGGCGTGATCATGGCCTGTTTTGCTGAGGTGGCCTCGCAGTTCACCCAGGCCGGCGGTCCCTATCTCTACGCTCGGGCGGCCTTCGGCCGTTTGGTTGGAATCGAGATGGGCTGGATGCTCTGGCTGGTGCGGCTGGCTGCGCCTGCGGCTACCGCCAACCTGTTCGTGACTTATTGTGGCGAGTTCTGGGCTGAGGCCACGAAACCCCTTCCCCGATTCCTCATACTGACGTTTCTGTATGGAGTTTTGACCCTGATCAACTATCGCGGGGTGCGGGCCAGCACCCAGGTCAGCAACGTGTTTACGGTGGCCAAGCTGGTGCCGCTGTTTCTGGTGGCGATCGCAGGTACGTTTTATTTAATGTCGGGCCACCCGGCTGCGCCCCGGTTGCCGGCCGGCACCGGAACCGGGGTATGGCTGAAGGCTTGCCTGCTTCTGGTCTTCGCCTATGGCGGCTTTGAGACCGCGCTCACGCCTTTGAGCGAGGCAAAAAATCCCCGGCGGGATGCCGCTTTTGCTTTATTCACTGCGCTCATCACCTGCACGTTGCTGTACACGGCGATTCAGTGGGTAGTGATAGGAATCTTGCCTGACCCGGGACACAGCGAACGCCCCCTGGCGGACGTGGCCCGGCTTGCGCTCGGACACGGTGGCGCAGCTTTCGTGGCCGCGGGCGCTCTGGTTTCAGTGGTGGGCTATCTCAGCGCCAATATGCTGGGCGTGCCTCGCATCACGTTTGCGCTGGCGGAAAACGGCGACTTCCCTTCTATCTTTGCCGCGGTCCATCCACGATTCCGGACGCCCTACGTTTCGATTGTGGCGTTTGCCCTGTTGAGCTGGCTGCTGGCGCTGCTGGGCAGCTTCTCCTGGAATGCGACGCTTTCCGCGGTCGCCCGCCTGCTTTATTACGGCCTGGTTTGCGTCGCCTTGCCGGTATTTCGCCGCCGGCAACCGGGCGCTGCCTTGTTTCGCCTTCCTGGTGGTACTGTGTTTGCGGTGCTGGGTGCCGGAATCTGCGCGGTATTGATTGCCGGTGTGAATCTGAGCGGATCGTTGATCCTGCTGGCCACCGCGCTGGTGGCCTTCTGCAATTGGCTGCTGGTACGGAGAGGGCCGACGCCGGGAGCGTTCGCTCCGTAATTCCTGGGCTGGACTTCTTGTGCTGAAACCTGTGAAGCTGCTAGGCTACGCCGTTCCATGAAACTGAAATTCCTGCTGCCGCTGATTTGCGGAACAAGTCTTCTCTTCTCCGCCCAGCCAGGCTCGGCGGCGGATTTTGTGGTTGAAAAAGACGTCGCAGTCCCCATGCGTGACGGGGTCACCCTGCGGGCCGACGTGCTCCGGCCCCGCAACTCTGGCGCCTATCCAGTGTTGGTCTATCGCACGCCTTACGGCAAAGAACCTGCGCTTGAGGAATACAGCACTTTTCGGCATGCGGTCGAACATGGGTACGTGGTCGTAGTGCAGGATGTTCGTGGACGCTACGCTTCGGCCGGCGAGTTCCGCCCTTATCAGAACGAAGGCCGGGACGGTTACGACACCATCGAGTGGGCAGCGCGGCAACCGTGGTCGAACGGGGCGGTCGGAACTTTCGGCCTTTCCTATCCCGGAGCGGTGCAATGGCTGGCCGCGGTCGAAAATCCGCCGCACCTCAAAGCCATGGTTCCGGCCATGACTTTTTCCTCGGCCCAGAATTTCTTCTACGCCGGCGGCTTATGGGACATGTCGTGGATCGAATGGATATGGGACAACATCGCGCCCGACGTTCGGATGAAGAGAAATCTGCCGGGACCGAAAACCCCTCATGAAGCTGAGGCCGCGTGGCCCCAGGCCGGGCCCCGGATGCTGTATACGCTTCCGCTCGATCAACTGGAGGAACTGCGTGGCATCGCTCCTTACTATTACGATTGGCTGGCGCATCCCTATGACGATCCCTGGTGGGACTGGTGCGACTTGCGCAACAAATACGGACGGGTGCATGCAGCCGTGCTCAATCTTTCCGGCTGGTATGACGACAACTATGGTCCCGAAGGCGCGACCACAAACTTTTCCGGCCTGCTGAAAGCGCGAGCCGGGTCTTCCGACCTTCAAACTCATCTTCTGATCGGTCCCTGGGTCCACGGAGT
Organism: Terriglobales bacterium; assembly: GCA_050746005.1. Lineage (GTDB taxonomy): Bacteria > Acidobacteriota > Terriglobia > Terriglobales > Acidobacteriaceae > JAIQFF01. Next base: position 37,465 of record JBOGLC010000030.1, on the reverse strand, counting down.
CGCATCCACGGCAAAGACAAAATCCGGAGAGCGCGAGTTCGGCCCGGCGGCGGCGATTGACTATGACGAAGTTGTCCTGCGCTGGATGGATCATTATCTGCGCGGCAGCGCCAACGGCTTGAGCCAGGAAAAACCGGTCCGCTACTTCGTGATGGGAGAGGATCAATGGCGCGAGGCCGATGCGTGGCCGCCCGCTTCGAAAGCAACCTCGTACTTTCTGGTCAGCGCCGGAAAGAGCAAGTCTAACGGCATTCTCTCGGCCGACGCGCCCAGGGAGAAGAAGGCTTTCTCCTCTTTCGTTTCCGATCCCGCCAAACCGGTGGTGAATTCATACCCGACATCGGGCGCGCACGACTACCGGAGTCTGGCGGACCGGGACGACGTTTTGACTTTCGACTCCGCCCCCCTGGAACGTGAAATTGAAGTCACAGGCCCTATCCACGCACAGATCTATCTCATGTGCGACTGTCGCGACGCCGATTTGTGGGTCCGTTTGCTGGATGTGTCTCCCGACGGGACAGCTTTCAACCTGATGAGCCCGGGGTTGGACGTGTTGCGGGCGAGCTATCGCGACCTCAAAAAGGGTCGGCAACTGCTCAAACCGAACCATGTGTACGAGTTGCACCTCGACAACCTGCTGACTAGCAATGTTTTTCAGAAGGGCCATCGCATCCGGGTGCAGGTCTCGGCGACCTTCTTCCCGAATTTCTCGCGTAATCTGCAGTCGGGCGATCTCGAAAATTCATCCGCCAGAATGCAAAAAGCTAACATCGTCATCTACTCTGACCGTGGTCGACCTTCGCGCATTATCTTGCCGATCGTTCCGCAATAATGCGCACGATCATGAGATTTGGAGGGTTCCTTGCCTCAGCGAAACTGGATTAGCCTGCTGCTTTTGCTGGCCGTCGCTTCCCTGCCCGTGGTTTCCCGGCCGCTCTGGGCCCAGCGCGAACCGGTGCTGAAGCAAATCGATGAGCCGCATCCCTACTACTATCGCGAAATGTTTCTGCCCCAGCTTACGACCGGCCCCAGCGCGGTGGCGTGGGCCCCGGATTCCCGGAGCGTCGTCTATTCCATGGCGGGATCGCTGTGGCGGCAGAAGCTGGATTCGGCGGTGGCCGAACAACTGACCGCCGGGCCTGGCTATGACTATCAACCGGATTGCTCGCCGGACGGGCGCTGGGCCGTGTATGCCACCTACGACAAAGACGCGGTCGAACTTTGGGCCCTGAATCTGGAGACCAAGCGCACGCAACAGCTCACCATGGGCGGAGCCGTCAATGTTGAGCCGCGTTTCTCTCCCGATGGCAAGCGCATCGCCTTCGTGTCCACTTCGTTCAAGGGACACTTTCACATCTTCGTGGGACAGTTCAGCGATGGCGAACTGAAAGACGTGCAGCGTCTGACCGGAGAGAACCGCAGCAATCTCAGGCGCTACTACTACAGCCAAATCGATCATGAGATCAGTCCGGCCTGGTCGCCGGACGGGAAAGAAATTCTCTTCGTTTCGAATCGCGGTCATATCTACGGCACGGGTGGTTTCTGGAGAATGGCCGCGGAGCCGGGTGCCGAAGCTAGCGAAATTCACTACGAAGAAACCGCCTGGAAGGCGCGTCCGGATTTTTCACCCGATGGGAAACGCATCGTCTACGCCTCCTACCTGGGCCAGCAGTGGCACCAGCTTTGGGTGCTGCCTTCCCAGGGCGGCGACGCCTTCCCGCTTTCCTACGGTGATTTCGATAACGTTGAGCCGCGCTGGTCGCCGGATGGAAAGCGGATAGCTTTCATCTCCAATCGCGGGGGCAATACGTCCCTGTGGACTCAGGACATTCCCGGCGGCTCCCAGACCCAACTCATCCCCAAAGAGAAGCGCTACCTGAAACCGGTTGGCCGGTTAAGCATTTCGGTGGTCGATCCGGCTGGACATGCGGTGCCCGCGCGAGTCTTCGTGGTGGGGGAGGACAGGCGGGCTTACGCTCCCGATGACGCATGGATGATTGCCGATGATAATTTCGTGCGCGCTGAGCGCCCGTTTGAAGCGCACTACTTTCACACTTCCGGCACCGCGGAGATGACTCTTCCTGCAGGCCGCGCGGAAGTCGAGGTGATGAAAGGCTTCGAATACCAATTCGAGCGCCGGACGGCGACCGTTACAGCCGGACAAAAATCCACTCTGACGATCCGCTTGCAGCCGCTCGCCCTGCCCGTGGAGGCACACTCGCAGTGGGTGAATGGCGATGTCCACGTGCACATGAATTATGGAGGCACCTATCGCAACACGCCCCGGCACCTGGTGGAACAGGCGGGGGCTGAAAACCTGCAGATTGTCGAAGACCTGGTGGTCAACAAGGAGCAGCGCATTCCCGACATTGCGTACTTCAGCACCAAACTCGACCCGGCTTCGACTGCCGCCAATCTCCTGCTGCACGGACAGGAATTTCACACCAGCTATTGGGGACACCTCGGCCTGCTCCATCTCACGCGAAATTTTATTCTGCCCGGCTATGCCGGGTATCCCAACACCGCGCCAGCCAGCCTGTTTCCCGCCAATGCGAATGTGGCTGACATGGCCCATGCACAGAATGCCCTGGTGGGATATGTGCATCCCTATGATTCCGTCCCCGATCCAGCCAAGGACGCATCGCTAACGCATGAACTGCCGGTCGATCTGGCCTTGGGCAAGGTGGATTACATCGAGGTCCTGGGATTTGCGGAGCACAAATCAACTGCGACGGTCTGGTACCGGCTGCTGAACTGCGGATTCCGATTGCCTACAGCGGCGGGCACGGATGCCATGGCCAACTTCGCGTCCCTGCGCGGTCCGGTCGGATTGAACCGTGTGTATGTAAAAGTTCCTAAGGGCCCGCTCAATATCGGAACCTGGCTGGATTCGCTGAAGCACGGCCGGACGTTTGGAACGAATGGCCCTCTGCTGGGATTTTCTCTGGGAGGCAAGCAACTCGGAGACGATCTATCCCTGCCCGCAGGGGAAAACAAAATAAAGTTCACGGCCTGGCTGCGATCATTCGTGCCGGTCGATCATCTGCAGGTAATTTGCAATGGTGACGTGGTGCGGGATTTGAAGCTGAATGGCGCCCGCCAGACCGCCGATGTCGAAGACACGATTCCGATTGCACGCAGCGGTTGGTGTCTGTTGCGGGCTTGGAGTGAGCACGCGGAACATCCTGTGCTGGATATGTATCCCTACGCGACCACCAGTCCGATCTATGTGACGGTTGCCGGATCCCACCCGAAGCTGGTCGAAGACGCGGCTTATTTCATCGCCTGGATCGATCGCATGATCGAGGATGCGAAGTCGAACCAGGATTGGAACACAGAGGCGGAGAAGAAAGCCGTGCTGGAGATGCTGACGTCTGCGCGCGGAATTTACCAGCGGATGCAGCAGTGAGTTACGGCAGCTCGGGAGCCGGAGGCGGTTCCATCCGGGATAAAGGGAGGGCTGACATCTACTCCGTCGCTCTGTCAGCGGACGAATCAGTTGGTCGCTCATGGTCGTGGTCCGGCAGCGCGCCGGCTCACTACTGCCGTAGAGCAGTTCCGATGGCGGCATTGAGTGTTTTGTGTTTGGCGTCGCTCCTCTGTTTTGCTCAAGAAACGTGACGTACTTTGCAGCGACGGCAACGGCGAGTTCGAGGCGAAGTCTCCCTCTGGGGTGGCTGTCCGGGTGAAAGCAGCCAGAAACGGGGCACTGGCGACCCGCGCGTGTGAGGCCACTCTGGGTTGGAACAAGGATACTTTGACCGTCGCAACCCTGGCATCCCAGATCGATCTCGATGCCTGGGGCGTGGACCTTGGCCTGGGTGTGCCTGTTGCCGCATTTCAACTGAAGAAATCGGATGCCGATTGCTGTATGGAATACCAGGTGTATTCCCTCAACAAGCCGCCACGGTTGCTGCGCACCATTACAGGCGGAGAGTTCTTCAACGCGGCGGATACGGATCTCGATGGCCGGATCGAGATCTGGACGAATGATGCCGGGGCTGTGCGCGGCTTCGACAACTTGACCACCATCGAGCTCGAGGCTCCGCCGCTGGTGCTCCGCTTCGAGCGGGGCGCGCTCTTGGACGTGAGCTCCGAGTTTCAGGATTATTTTGACCGGCAAATCGCGCGGATGGCGAAGGAACTTGATGCGGAAGCCCTGCGCGATTTCAAGAGTAGCGATGGCAAGCTGTCCCCCAACACTCCGCTGCCGGCGGAGCGGCTGCACCAATTGCGAGGGGTGAAGGCCAAAATATTGGGAATTGTCTGGTGCTATCTTTACAGCGGTCGCGAACCACAGGCATGGAGCTCGCTGGCGGAGATGTGGCCCACCGAAGATGTTGGCCGGATTCGTGCAGCCATTGTGAGCGCGCGGGCAAAGGGTATCAGTGCCCAGGTGGATGGAGTGTCCACAGGAATTCCACGCAAGCGGAACAAACGTGCACCTGTCTTTGACGCGATCAGCGAGTCATCCGGAACGAGACTGGAAGTGGTCCCGCCCGAGCCCATCCTGCTGCGGCACCCTCCTCTACCGGAAATTCCGGATCAGGACGCTTCGCCTTCGGAATTGCTGCTGGAGCTGGTAATCGACTCTGCGGGAAAAGTCCGGTCAGCCGAACCCGCCGGAAAAGCAACATCCGCGGATGCAGTTTTGATCCCTGCGGCTGCCGGATGGAAGTTCATTCCTGCGTTCAAGGACGGCCGAGCCGTCGCCAGCCGGATGCGCCTGGCAGTCTCTCTCCGACAATAAACGGCCGAGTCGCGGTTCACCTGATTACAACCACAGAGGACACCGAGTACACGGAGGAAGGCATCTAGGTCCGTGCCTCGGCCTCCGTATGCTCCAGTTGCAACAGGGCTTCCTTGCGCTCCACTCCCCAGCGATAGCCACCCATGTCTCCACCTTTCCTGACTACGCGGTGACAGGGTATCGCCACGGCAACCGGATTGGTGGCGCAGGCCCGGGCCACGGCGCGGGTGGCGGTTGGCCGTCCAATGGCTTTCGCGACCTGGCCGTAGGAGCGGGTTGCGCCGAAGGGAATGGATTGCAAGTGTGTCCACACCTTCCGCTGAAACGCCGTAGCCTGAATGTCGAGCGGGAGAGATGAACGCAGTTTGTGACCGTGCATCTGGCGCAGCAGATTATCCTTCCACGCCTGCATGGCTGCGTCATCGCGCCGCCGGACTGCGAAGGGAAACTCACGCCTCAACCCGTGCTCAAGTTCATCGTCCGAGTCCGCGAACTGGATGGTGCAGATACCTTTTTCGGTGGCGGCGATCAGCATGCGACCGAGAGGAGAATCGGTAAAGGTGTAACGGATAGGCGCGGCGATGGCGCCACGACGATACTTGTCGGGAGTCATGCCCAGCTGCGACGCCGTGCGTTCGTATAAGCGACTGCTGGAACTGTAGCCGGCGTCATACATCGCGCGGGTCACGGAATGGCCGGCCTGCAGGTTGCGTTTCAGCTGGTTCACGCGGCAGGAGTCGGCATAAGCGCGCGGCGAAATTCCGAGCACAGCTTTGAACGAGCGCTGCAGATGGAACGGGCTTTGGCGGAATTCCGCTCCCAACCGACTGAGCGTGACCGGTTCGTCCAGGTGGCGCTCGATGAAGCGGCACACGGCTTTGACCATCTCCGCCTGCTGGTTTCCGCCAATGGCTTTCGGGCGGCAGCGCAGGCAAGCCCGGTATCCGGCTTTCTCGGCTTCATCGGGCTGGCGGAAGAAAGCAACGTTCTCCCTGCGCGGACGACGCGAGGGGCAGGACGGGCGGCAATAAACTCCGGTTGAGGAGACGGCAAAAACAAAACTGCCGTCCTGATTAGCATCGCGGGCCAGAACGGCCTGCCACTGATTTTCGATGCCGCGATTGTCGGTGCGGGGCGCCATGTCGCTTGCTCCGGTCAGGTTGAGTATCGCATTGGCTGTCATAATGACCAAAGCCTAAGCCGCGGCGGCGGCGTGGACTATCCGAATCTTGCGGTCAAACTGATTTTCCCGGGTGATGCTTATGCGGACATTGACCCATATACTGATTTTGACAGCCGGTATCCTGCTTTCCTCGATCGCTATGATGAGCCAGAGTGCGCCGCCGCCCGGATGCGCCGCCACCACTTCCGAGATTGTCGCCGCCTTTGTTGCGGGAGAGATCAGTCTCGATGCGAGGCATCCGGCAACGGAGTGGTCGAGCGCCCAGCCCGTGACCTTTTGTTCTGACTGGCAGGGCAACGATCCCGACCCGCGCCTGGAAACTTCGGTCCGGGTTTTGTGGTCTGGGCAGACTCTCTATTTGAGATTTGAATGCCGCTATCGGGACCTCTATCTCTTTGAAGACTCCGACAGCAACGGGCGCCGCGACCACCTGTGGGACCGCGATGTGGCGGAAGCGTTTCTGCAACCCGATCCCACGCGGGAACATTACTACCGTGAGTTTGAAGTGAGCCCTAACGGAATGTGGATCGATCTGGACATTTTTCCCGGCGGCCTGGCCGATCTCAGGAGCGGTCTGAAAAAGTCTGTTTTTCTGGACGAGAAAGAAAAGCGCTGGACAGCGGAACTCGCGATTCCGCTGCGGGCCCTGACTTCCAATTTCGATCCGCAGGCGATTTGGCGGGCCAACTTTTACCGGATTGAGGGGAAGGAAGAACCGCGCACCTATCTGGCCTGGCGGCCGACTGGAACGGCAAAACCGAATTTCCATGTGCCCGCTGCTTTCGGGAGATTGCGATTTGCGGGCGGGAACCAAGGTACGAACAAATAGTTGCGGTTAAATAATTGTGGACAAGTAATCGCGGTCAAGTAATTGCGGTCAAATAATCGTGGACAAACAATTAAGATCGGTTGTCAGTTCCTGGTTTTCAGTTCTCAGTAGAGAGGACTCTGCATGATGAAGAGTTTGGCTTTGGCGGTCATGATCTTTTCCTGCCTGCTGCTGGCCGCGCAGCAGGCGAAACCCGGCGTGCTCGGCGCCGACGACATCAGGAAAGTGGTTCCTGCAACCTATTTCTTCCGCGGGCAATCGGCCCCGGTCCAGTTGCGCAATTCAACGGGATTTAGCGCGGCGGGAGGAAAGCTGGTGCTGGCCGGACTGGTGGATACCTCAGGTTACGCCTCCGACGTGCAGGCCCGGTATCAGGGCTTTCTGATCACGGAAGTGAAACTCAGCATTGAGGGAACCGTCCTTCAGCCGGGCCAGTATGGTTTTGGTTTTTCCCAGGAAGGAAAGTTTCTGGTGATGGACGTGGGGGCCAACGATCTGTTCAGCGTGGCTGGCAAGATCGACCAGAAACTGGCGCATCCCGTGCCGCTGAAAATTATCGAAGACGGAGGCGCCTTCCGCCTGTATGCCGGCAGGAAATGGGTCAGCCTGAAAGCGGAATGAAGCGGGCCTAGTGCGGCAGGGGTTGAAAAGACCCCAGAACCGCTGAAATGCCGGCGCGCTTGCGCAGTTCGGCCAGAACGGCGCGGGCCGCATTGTGATAGGTCTTGCTGGGATCGGAAGGATCCGCCCAGACCGCCTCGTAAACTACATTGGTGGCTTCGTTCAAGTCCATGTGCAGGGCCGCCTCCAGCAAGTCGACTCGCTCCTGCAGGCGGACGTAACAGTGCTGGCATACCGTGGCCGGTTCAAATCCGCCCTGATGGTTTGCTTCCAGGTTGCAACCCAGGCTTCCGGCTGGGTCAATGTCGGCTGGATCAATCTGGACATGGGAAGCGTAGATCTGGGACTTGAACTCCTGCAGGAAGCGTTCGCGTTCTTCTTCCAGTGCAGCTTCGTCGGGCGCCGGCAGGGCGCTTTCGGGCAGGCTTGAGGTGGAACTGCAGGACGCAGCAACAATCGGCGAAACTCGCTCTTCAGTCTTGCAAACCGGGCACATCGCCAGGTCGGCCGCATAATAAGTTTTGCACTTTACGCAGGGCAGGCCGTATCCGATCCGCCTGGGGCCGAGCGCTGACGGCAGACTCTCCAGCGAAGTCGTGGCCCTCTGGAAACCGGTTTCGCTGGGCAGGATGGCCGACGTGATCGAACTGGCATCGGCAGGACGTGACGGTGTGGCGGTGTTCATCAGATTGCTCCCGGAGCGGAATGCGTTTCGCCCCTTGAATCCAAAAACATTCTAGGTCTGGCCGGCCGCTTCGCCGACGCACGACAGTTCATGTTTGCCATAGCCCTATAGTGCATAACCGATGTGGTACCTGGAGCAGCCAGCATCGTGTTTATTTCATTCAACTTCCCGTTCTGGTACACGCCATCGAACTCCTTAGCGCACGCTCGAGGCCCGCATCAGCTTCAGCAGTTCCAGTTTGCGGGTGCGATAGAGGTCTTGTGCAGGCTCCAGGCGTCCGGCGGTATTAAGTTCCACCAGGGCGGCGTCGTAACGACCCATGCTCATCAGGCAGGCTGCCAGGTAGTAGTGGTTGTCGGCGGTGGGTTGCAGGCGAACGGCCTGGCGAAACTCGGTCTCAGCCGCCCGGAAGGCCTGCTCGCTGAACAGAGCGGTCCCCAGGTAGTGGTGGGCAAGGGGCGAATCCGGATCCAGTTGAACTGCCAGACGCAATTCGCGCACCGCCTCGTCTTGCCGGTGGACCAGAAGCAGGGCCTGTCCCAGGTAGCGGTGCTCGTCAGGACTCGAGGGATCCTGCAGGATCGCCGCCCGGAGTTCGACAATCGCAGACTCGTAGTCGCGCCTGGACATGAGGGCCCGAGCCAGGCAGCCGTGCCCGCGTTGCCATCCGGAATCCATGCGGAAAAGCTCGCGGAATTCGGCGATGGCCGCGTCGTAGTCGCCTTTGTCGCAATAAGTGTTTCCCAGATTGTTACGCACGACGGACTCTTCCGGGGCCAGGCGCTTGGCTTCGAGGTACTCGGCGACCGCCCCGTCAAAACTCCTCAGGTCGTGCAGGATCATTCCCAGGTTGTTGTGGGCTTCCCAAAGTTGCGGGTCAAGCGCAATGGCCTTGCGATAAGCGGCGGCGGCCGCGTCGATCTCGCCCTTGTCGCGAAGCGTGATCCCCATGTCGTAGTAGACGTCGGGGTTGCCGGGCTGGCGGGCCAGCGACTCGTGGAAGGCGTGCAGCGCCGCTGCATACTGGGCATTGGCGTACAAGCCAAGCCCGAGAAAGCGATAGGCCTCGGCGTTCCGGGGATCGATACTCAAGGCGGTTCGTGCCTCCGCAATGGCGCCGTCAGCGTCATCGGAACGATAGAGCAGGTAAGCCAGCCGGCTGTGAACTTCGGAGAGGCCCGGCATCAGCCGTTCTGAAGCCTGGTAGGAGTCGTAGGCTTCATCCCAATCTTCCTGCCGCTGATGCACATAGCCCATGGCGAAGTTTAGGGCGGCGTTGTCCGGATCCGCCGTCGTCAGCTTCTGCAGGATGGACTGTGCTTCTTGATATCTCTTCTGGATAATCAGCTCGGCAGCGTGGGCGAGCGGGGCGGGGCAGCCTCCGGCATCTGATTTAGCCGGAGCCGGAGCCATTGAGGTCAAACTCTGCAGTAAAGCCGGGGAAGCCCCCGCGGCCAACAATGACTGAGACGTAGACCGATCCAGGGCGAAAGCCGCACCTCGCTGCTGCAGCAGCCAGTCCAGCCGCTGGCTGGACATTCCTCCGCCGATCCATGCCATGAACTGGGTGCAAGTGATCGCAGCAGAACCGCTCTGCTGCGCAGAGGCAGATGCCATGAAGAAGGTAAAGAGCAGAAACAACAGGATCTGACGGCGCACTCCCACTCCTTGGCCGGGAATAAATCCAGCGAGCGGCCAGTTGGCAACATAGAACCCCGAAGTGCGCCCGGATAGGTCACGAAGGTAATTGGCCTTTGTCCCGTCGCCACTGGACTGCAGCCAAGTTGACGTATGTAGCCGCTTTCGATACTGTTGGAACTAGCTGCCAGCTGCAGGCGGCGGAGGTTTTTATGCTGGAAGGCCTGTTTCAACCGATGCATCTGTTGGTGATTTTTGCGATTGCCCTGTTAGTGTTTGGCCCCAAGAAACTGCCCGAACTGGGCAAGGGGATTGGGGAAGGCATTCGCGCTCTGAAAGACGGAATGAAGGAGCACGCCGGGGAGCCCGTGACCACCACCAGCGCGGAGCCCAAGGGCACAACATCAGGGGATGTTTCCAACCGCCCAAGCTGATTTTTGCGCCGTAATTTCACCCAGGGAAATGCCGCGTACCCGGAATAGCGTATGCCGGGTCTGTAACTTTTTGCTCTTGCCGCCCGCCTCTCATATAATTTCCCCTGTCTTCGCGACCCAAGCAAGACGGTTCAGTAGAATGTAGAGACTCTTGGGGCCTTTGAGTCCAGCTGTTGATCCCCTTCTTCTCCAGTGGTCTTCAGTGGTCCGCGGCCTTGCCACCAGCCATAAATGAATACCCGATTTCTGCAGCTCATTTTTCGGAGGGAAGACGTGTCGAAACTAAACGCTCTAGCGATAATGATCGTTTTTCTGAGTCCCGCCTTGCTGTTCGCCGACCAGATTGTGCTGAAGAATGGCGACCGCCTGACGGGAACCATCGAGAAGTCCGACGCCAAGAATCTAATCATCAAGACTGAGTTCGCCGGCGAGGTCACGGTGCAGTGGCCGGCGGTCCAGGAAATCAGCTCGACTCAACCGCTCCACGTGAACCTGAGCAGCGGCAAGACGGTGGTAGGAACGGTGACCACATCGGACGGCAACCTGACCGTGGCCACTTCGAACGCGGGAACGGTTACCGAGCCCAAATCATCGGTTACCCAGCTGTTCGGAGAAGCGGAATCCGCCGCCTATGAGAAATCGCTGCATCCGGGACTTCTGGACGGATGGAAGGGTGGGGCGGACGTGGGATTCGCTTTGACCCGGGGGAACAGTCAGACCAAGAGCCTGGCTCTGGCTTTTACCGCCGACCGCAAGACCCTGCATGATCACCTCGGCCTGTACACCAACAGCGTGTACGCGACCAATGACGCGCCGGGCGCGACCCCGGCCACCACGGCCAACTCGGTTCAGGGCGGCGTTCGCTACGACCACGATTTGACTCCCCGTTTGTTCGCCTATGTGGGCGCGGATTTTCAGACCGATGCTCTCCAGACTCTGGATCTTCGATCCGTGTTTGGCGGTGGCCTGGGCCTGCACGCGATCAAAAACGATCGAACCACGCTGGACCTGCTGGGCGGCATCAACTACACCCGTGAGAAGTACACGTTGCTGCCCAGCCGGAGTTTTGCCGCCGTCTCGGTGGGCGAGGAGTTGAGTCACAAGCTGGGAATGAATACCCTGCTGACACAAAAACTTTACTTCTTCCCCAACTTGAACGAAACCGGCGAGTACCGCGCCACCTTCAATTTCGGCACGGTCACCAAAATCAGCAAATGGCTGGGATGGCAGAATGCGTTCGGAGATATCTATGTGACCAATCCGCCCGCCGGAGCGAAGCAGAACGACATTCTGCTCACCACCGGCCTGAACTTCTCATTTATACACTGAGAATCAGCCTGCGCCGGCATGCCGAGGGACTATTGTCCCTCGGCGTCCTGAACTGGCGAAGCATATGGCGTGCAGCGCCTTTACGGATGCCGCAAGAACCCGGTTTTGTCTTCGTAAGCGAGGACAAGAAGACAACCCTTCGCCCGGCATGACCCGGCAATTGAGGTTGCGGTCGCAGCCCTGCCCCACGTCTGGTCAAATTCCAGCGCATCAGTGCGCCCGGCAGCTCGCCAGGTCGTATAATCACTGGCGCGCAGCCACGGTTGTCAGGAGGCGATCATGTCCCGTCGCATTGCAATTGTTTTTCTGTCCCTTTCACTGGCGCTTCTGCTGGTTGTCCAGATCGAGGCCAAAAACAAGAAAAAGCAGTTGCTTACGGAAGACGTCCTGCGGGCACAAAGTGTCATGGTTGTGATCCATCCCGACGCCGGAGAATCCGTGACCAGCCCTCTCTCCAATCGCAATGCACAGGACGAAGTGGAAAGAGCGATCACAAAATGGGGCAGGTTCAAGCTGGTGATGGACCCGCAATTTGCGGATTTGATTATTGCAGTTCGAAAAGGAAATAAGAGTGGTCCCATCATCAGTCATTCGCCCGCGGACAACCGGCCGGTTATCTTCCAGCCCGGGATTTCGGACGCTCGCATCGGGCAACCGCCACCGCAAGGCCGTCCTCCGGATCTGACCGAGTCGGTTCCCGGCGGATCGGGAAACCGCGGCCCGCAGCTCGGCAGCCAGATTATTTCCTCTGAGGATACCCTGGAAGTGTACCGCGGCAGGGTCGAGTATCCTCTGGATTCGTCGCCAGTCTGGCGGTACACAGCGAAGGATTCGTTGAATGCGCCGCAAGTCCCTGCGGTCGAGCAATTTCGCAAAGCCATTGAGGAATCCGAAAAGCAGAGCCAGCACAAACCTTGAATCCCCTTTCTCCTCGAAGGTCAATGAAGAAGATCCCGCTGTCGCTATGCTTGGGGCTTGTGGTCGTGCTGGGCTTGCTTTCCTCCGCCCAGGAATCCACCTACGACCAGCCCTGGCGGCCACAGTTCCACTTCACCCCTCCCCGGAACTTCATGAACGATCCCAACGGGACGGTTTTTTACAAAGGCGAATATCACCTGTTCTACCAGTACAACCCCGAAGGCAATGTGTGGGGACACATGAGCTGGGGACACGCCGTCAGCCCCGATCTGGTGCACTGGCAGAATCTGCCCATTGCCCTGCACGAAATTCCCGGCGAATACATGGTGTACTCCGGGAGCGCAGTGGTCGACTGGAACAACAGCAGCGGCCTGTGCAGGAATCCCGACCCGCAAGACCGCTCGTGCCTGATTGCTATCTACACCGCGGCTTACAAAGAGCGTCAGAAACAGCACATCGCTTTCAGCAACGACCGCGGTCGCACCTGGACGAACTATTCCGGCAACCCCGTGGCCGATCTCGACGCCCCTGACTTCCGCGATCCCAATGTTTTCTGGTACGCGCCGCAACACAAGTGGATCATGGTGGCAGTGCTGGCCGACGAACGAACGCTGGTGGTCCTCGACTCACCCGATCTCAAACACTGGACCAAACGATCCACCTTTGGCCCCGCAGGAGACACGGCGGGACAGTGGGAGTGTCCCGACCTGATCGAACTCCCGGTCGAAGGCACCGCCGAAAAGAAGTGGATGCTGATCATCAACCGGAATCCCGGGGCGCCCGCCGGCGGGACCGGAGTCCGCTACCTGATCGGCAAGTTCGATGGCGCGACCTTTACCAGCGAAATTCCGGACGTCCCTGCGCTTTGGGCCGATTGGGGCAAGGATTTCTATGCTACGAACACATGGAATGATATGGCTTCAGGCGATGGTCGACACGTATGGATTGGCTGGTTCAGCAACTGGCAGTATGCGAACACCGAGCCAACGGTTCTCTGGCGTGGCGCACAATCCATTCCGCGAACCTTGATGCTGCGCCGCTATTCTGATGGGCTGCGTCTGGCGCAGCGGCCGGTGCGGGAACTGGAGAGCCTGCGGCATCCGAGCTTCCGCATGGTTAACGCCAGCGTGGCAAAAGTAAACCAGGCTATTCGTAAAGCGGGAGTGAAGGGCGAGGTTTACGAATTCGAAGCCGAATTAGAACTCGGGCAAGCCCTCGAGATTGGTTTTCGCCTGCGCAAGAGCAAGGGTGCGGAAACCCTGGTCGGATTCGACGCGGTCGACCACGAAATCTACGTTGACCGCACCCGTTCCGGTGAAGTCTCATTCAGCAAAGACTTTCCCGGACGTTACTCCGCCCGTCTCGAGCAGAACGCACGCCTCAATCTGCACGTGTTTGTCGATCGCTCGAGCGTCGAGGTATTTGCAAACGACGGAGAACGCGTTCTCTCCGATCGTATCTACCCACCGCCGGGGAGCGACGGCATCGAGCTTTACACCAAAGGAAGTGGAGGGAAAGTAGTCTCACTGACGATGTGGGGATTGAGTTCAATCTGGAAGTAGCAGGATCACGAGCAGGCGCAGGCCCAGACGTCCTGGTCTGGGCGGCCCAGCAAAGCCCGCCAGTATCCGGCCGGGCTGGTTGGGATGCCTGCCCCGGTGCAGAGAGTGAAGGTGAAATCCAGAGGCTTGAGTAAAAACTCTTCTACCTTTCTGCTCACGAAATGGTACATGGACTGCGTCGCGGAGAATGGCGATGCCGTTGTCGTCTACGTTGCCAACCTGAGATGGAACAGTTTGTCCATGCATTATGGGAGCGCGCTCACTGTCGTCAAGGGTCGTGTGCGCTCGGTTTCTTCGCTTCGCAAGTGCTCCTTCCCGGAGTTCGACGGCAACACCACAACTATCGCGTTGCCTCATCTCGGAATCAAGGGAACCTGGCGGGCGCTCGCGCCGCCGCTGCGGCGGACGGTCTTCGACGGGCGGGAGGGCTCCCTTGATTGGCACTGCCATCAACCCTCGTCGCAGGTCAATCTGCTGCTTCAAGGCAAGACCCGAATGGCCGGGCTGGGCTATGTCGAATGCATGACCCTTTCAATCCTGCCCTGGAAATTGCCTCTCGAGGAATTGCATTGGGGACGATTTCTCTCCGCCCAGCACTCCGTGGTCTGGATTGACTGTCGGGGTCCCAACCCATGGCAAATTACGCTTCACAACGGCAATGAGCGCGAAATCCAGTCGGTGACGGAATCAACGATCCTTTTCGCACACGCCGGAATGAAACTCGACCTCGATCGCGGGTTGGTGCTGCGGAACGGTCAGCTCGGGCATACGGTCTTTGCCTCCATCTCCCGCCTCGCAAAGCTGCTCCCGCCTAACCTGCTGTCGGTGGAAGAATGCAAGTGGCGCAGCCGTGGAATATTGCAGACCGGGAACGATACCGCGTTGGGATGGGCGATCCACGAGGTCGTCAAGTGGAAGTGATGAAATCCACACTGGGCAAATTACTTTACGGGGGACTCTTCACGCTCGTCCTGCCGACTCTGCTGGTTGTCTGGGCAAGCGAGACTCACGACCTGGTGGAATTGCCGGCAATTCATTCCGTGCCCTGGGGCATGGGCACGATCGCACTGGGCGCGGCGCTGATCACACTGGGAATGGCCTCGCTCTGGTCGGTGGGCGGCGGGCTGCCCATGAACGCGTTCCCGCCCCCGCGTTACGTTTCCAGCGGAATCTACAGTCTGCTTTCTCATCCGATCTATGTCGGCTTTTCGTTGGTGTGCATTGGTACGGCGATCGCCACCGGTTCGTCCAGTGGCCTGTGGTTGGTGTCCCCCTCCGTTGTCCTGGCCAGCGCCGCCCTGGTGTTGGGATATGAACTACCGGATATGCAGGCTCGTTTCGGCAATGCCTTCCCGGCGCGACGTCTCGTTCCCGACAACGAAGAATCTGCGCCCTCCCCCAGGCAGCGCATTCGTTGCTATCTGACCGTATTGTTGCCATGGTTCCTGATTTATGAAGCCTTCGTTTTCATCGGGGTCCCACCCGATGCGAAGGTCGCTTACTTTCGTTTTGAATCCCATCTTCCCGTCTGGCCGTGGACCGACATTTTCTACGGCAGTGTCTACGTAATGGTATTGCTGGTCCCCCTGATCGTGCGCACGCGGAAGGAGCTGCGCCGCTTCTCGAGTCGGGCCCTGCTCTCGATGGCGATCGTTTTTCCTCTTTACCTGGCAGTGCCGCTGATTGCGCCGCCTCGGCCTTTCGCCGCCAGCGGGTTCTGGGGAATGCTGCTCAATCTGGATCGCTCGCATGACGGTGCCGCCGCAGCATTTCCTTCCTACCACGTGGTCTGGGCATTCCTCGCCGCCGAGTCGCTGGCCCGCATGCGCTGGCAGAAACTGCTTTTGCGAAGCTGGGCGGTTCTGGCCTCCGTCAGCTGCCTGACCAGCGGAATGCATGCCCTGGTCGACATCGTTGCCGGTTTGTTCGTGAGTCTGCTGGTCCTTCAGATCGATGCGGTTTGGTCTTCCCTGCGCAGCTCTTCCGAAGCCATTGCCAATTCCTGGAAAGAATGGCGCATGGGAGCGGGACGCGTAATCAACCATGGAGCTTATGCTGCCGCCGGAGTCTTCGCTGGAATCTGGATCATCGATACGTTGCTGGGCCCAGGCAAGAGTTTGATTCCCCTTGCGATTTTTTTGGGAGGATCGGTCGGAGCGGCATTATGGGCACAAATTATCGAAGGCTCTCCGGCGCTGCTGCGCCCGCTGGGCTTTTATGGCGGAATGCTCGGCACTTCCGCCGGTGGAATAGCCGCGGCAGTGCTGACCCACACCCACATTTGGGCGGTCCTGGCCGCGCTGGTTGTTGCCGCGCCCTGGATTCAGGGCCTGGGACGGTTCCGTTGCCTGGTGCAGGGCTGCTGTCATGGACGCCCTGCCGCCGATGACATCGGCATCCGCTACACCCATCCTTGCTCGCGGGTATGGCGGGTCGTTTCCCTCCGCGGCATTCCAGTCCACGCCACACCGCTCTATTCCCTGCTGTGGAACGTCCTCGTGGGTCTGGTCATAACCCGGATCTATCTGCTGCACGCATCCGGCGCAATGGTCGGCGGAGTGTATCTCATACTGTCCGCTGCGGGAAGATTTGTGGAGGAGGCCTACCGCGGGGAGCCCCAGACCCCCGTATTCTGGGGCTTGCGGCTCTATCAATGGGTTTCGATCGTCACCCTCGTGCTGGGCGCGCTGATTACCACCGTTCACGGAAGTCCGCCAGCGCCGACCCCGGCTATCCATGCTTCTTCGATTTTCGTGGCGCTCGCCTGCGGCATCGGAGCGTGGTTTCTGACCGGCGTTGACTTCCCGGAATCGAATCGTAGATTTGCCCGCTTGACCTGAACCGGAGTAGGCGGTGCTTACCCGGAAAGATTCGGCGGAGTTGCAGCAGCGCCCTCGATGATGAGTGTGACGACAGTGCAAGATTTCCACCGCAGCACACGGGCCACGAAGAGCAAACCGTATTATTCTGGTGAACAAAAGACGAATACATCCGTTTGCCGTCTAAAAAGCAGGAAAGCCGTTCGCAGAACATCTAAAATCGAGTGCATGCTGCCCAAACGCCCCGGTTTGATCGTCTTCTTGCTCCTGCAAATCTGCACGGTTGCCGTCGTCACCTTAGTCGGGCAGGCTCAGCAAGCTGAATCTCGCAAGACCAGCACACCATACACCGGCGATCTCTCAATTTTTGATTCCCCTGGGCGAGACGAGCGGCTCCAGATCAATCGCGTTATGGACATTCTCGGGATCGTTCCCGGAAAAAAGGTCGCTGATATTGGAGCCGGATCCG
This sequence comes from Terriglobales bacterium, assembly GCA_050746005.1. Lineage (GTDB taxonomy): Bacteria > Acidobacteriota > Terriglobia > Terriglobales > Acidobacteriaceae > JAIQFF01. Next base: position 20,228 of record JBOGLC010000030.1, on the reverse strand, counting down.
GCTGGTTTACGGTACGGGCGGCGAAGCGCGTTGGCGATCTAGGAACCGTGTATGCCGTGGATATCAATCCCGATGCCATCCGCTACGTCGAATCTCGAATCCGGAAAGAGAATCTTCACAACGTGAAACCGATTTTGGGAAAGCCCGATGATCCCCTCTTACCCGCGTCGGTGGATGCTGTGCTACTGCTGAAGACCTACCACGAAGTTGCCCAGCCAATCACGCTATTGCGAAACCTAAGGCCCTCTCTCAGGGCTGGAGCCAAGGTCGGAGTGATCGACCGTAACGGCAACGGCGAGAACCATGGCGTTTCGAGCGATGTTGTAATTCGGGAGGCCAATGAAGCCGGCTATCGGTTGGTCCAAAAGTACGACTTTGTGAAGGACGGTATGGACTACTTTCTTGTTTTTGCCGCTAGATAACCTATCAACCGCTCTAAGAACCGGTCTTTGCAGTACCTTGCGGCTTGCCCATCACTCCGGTGCCGATCTCAAGAAACGGTTTTGTACCAAACATGACCAGGCATGTGGTGCGGGAGCGGTTCCATCCAGGAGTCCCATCGAATCTGATTATTTGGCTGGCTTTTCGAGTACCGATAAATAGCCCTTTACCATGGCCACATCATTGGGATCGGTGGTGTACTTCAGATACTCCCGTAACTGCGCCACTTCACCCTCACGGTCACCCTTCGCTTCATAGATCTGGGCCAGCAGGAAGTGCACGCGCGGGTCGGCGTTGCTCTTATCGATTTCCGCAGCCCGCAATGCGCTTTTTTCCGCTTCGGGCAATCTGTGCAGATGAAAGTTTGCGGCCGCGTTGTAGTCATACGCCACCGCATTGTTGGTCGGGTCAATTTCAAGCGCGCGAGTGCTAAGGTCCAGCACCTTGTCCCAGTTCTCCGACCAGGCGGAAATATCCGCCAGGCAAAGGTAAGCCGGCAGGTACCTGGAGTCAGTGGATAAAGGCTGGGAACACGCATCGAGAGCGTCTTCAGTTTTCCGCTGCGCTTCCAGCACCTGACCCAGAACCACCCAGGCAGCCAGGTATTTCGGCCACTGCTTGACCGCCTTGCGCAGGTGACTCTCGGCCTCAGGTATTTTATTGTTCCTCAGCGCCGCACAACCATCCTGGTGCTCTCTTTGGGCCTTCGCCGGAATCTGCAGGTCCGCAACTCTCACCGGAGGGCGCAATCCATTGAGCGGAGGAAGAAAACAGTTATCGTCTTTCGCGACCTTGGAGGGCACCGCCTTATTGTTGCTACGCTGGATCAGCTCGTTTTGGTCCCAGGGGTTGGTTGGCGAAGGGAAAGCGGTGGGGGGTGGAGGCGTGGGCGCTTTAGGCGGAGGCGCGGAAGGAGCTTGCGGCGGGGGCGGGGCAGGGCGATTGCCTCCTCCCTGCTGCGCAAAGGCAGGCACGAGACTTAAAATCAACCCGCCAGTACAAAATAACTTCAGAGCTAAGCGGCTGAATGGCGGAAGCGAGGGCAATCTTGTCATAAGCTATCCCCAATGCACCAAGGGCTGGGGCCGTTTCTGCCGTTTATTCGAAGCCCTTATGAAGCCACATAGTATTCCGTTCTTCCTTTGAGTCCAACAGATTTTGTTCCTTTCTGAAAGGCGCAAGAGGGTCTTTGGCCCCGCCCTTGCCAACTCCCCTTCTTACAAGGAGTAATTCCTAGCTTCCGAGTTGTTTTGAGGGCACAGGTTCGGCTCTAAAGCGGATACAGGAAAAAACATGAAAAGAATGTGGGCAGTGCAGGACTACGGCTGCCTGCCACCGTCTAACTTCACTACTACGGAACGCTCACCCCTGAATTCCGGGTTTACGAAACTTTACGGTTGTTGACTGAGTTTTTACCCGATGACCGGGTCGGTCAGTGTTGAATGTATTCATGGCACCCGCAGTCAATTGGTACGCTTAAGTATGACCAGCGCCGTCGAGTCCAGTTGGTGCGTGCGTGCGCCTTCGAGGTCCAGGGCGTGGCCAATCCTCATGCCGCGCATTCTGCCTCTTTTGTTGATGGTTGCTATCAGTTCACTGGGTCAGGACGCCGCTCCAGCCCCGGTCTTCACCATCACCGGCGTGGTGAAGTCGGGCAATATGCCAATTCCGGGGGCGACGGTTACGGCGACCAACTCTTCTACCGAAGAAAAAAGTACAACGTCAACCGACACTAATGGCGGCTACGCACTGCGGGTCGCGGCTCAGGGCAAGTATGAGCTGCGGGTTCAAATGCCGGCTTTCGCGCCGAGCGCGCGCGAGATTGTCCTGGGTAGCACGGGCAGCCGCGCCGACCTGGACTTGACATTGCTCTCGCGAACCCAACAAGCGGCACACGCCTCACAGAGGTCGGCAACGGCCAGAACTGGCCGAGGATTTCAGAGCCTCGCGGTGATGCAGGGTCTGGCCAGCATGGATGCCGGCAACGGCAACAGCAATGGAGCGGACCAGATCGTGCCTGCGGGCATGCCGGTGCCAGGCATCGCGCCGGACGCGGCCACAGAATCGGTTTCATTTTCCGGCAGTAACTCGGGCGTGGGCATGTTCGGCATGAGCACGGACGAGCTCGACCAGCGCATGCGGGAGGGTCGAGAACAATCCGGCAGCTTCGGTGGCGGAGGAGGGCCGGGCGGCGGCGGATCAGGTCTCGGCGGGCCACCCGGTGGAGGCGGCCCTGGCGGCGGGTTCGGTGGGTTTGGCGGTTTCGGCGGCGGGGGTGGACGGGGCGGTCCCATGACGCTGGGGGGCGGCCGAGGCCGGTTCGATATCAACCGGCCGCACGGGATGGTTTATTACTCGGTCGGCGATTCGGCCCTGGATGCCGCGCCTTACTCTCTGACCAACAGTCCCTCCGACAAAGCCAGCTACATCAGGCAGCGTTTTGGCGTCGCCCTGGGCGGGCCGCTGAATATTCCGGGAATTTACAAGGGTGGAAGCAAGACCTTCTTCTTTGTGCACTACAACGGCACGCGCGGCGATTCACCTTATGACGCCTTTTCGTTTGTGCCCACAGCCGCTGAACGCGTCGGCGATTTTTCCGGAGTCGCGGGCATTCAGTTGGTCAATCCCGCTAACGGACAACCTATCCCGGACAACAATTTTCAGAATGCCGGGCTGACGGTCGATCCTATCGCGCAAGGGCTCCTGCCTTACATTCCCTTGCCCAATGTCAGCGGAGCGGCTTCCAATGCGCCGAATTTTCATTTTGTCACCTCCACGCTCAATGACAGCGATGACTTCAATATCCGGCTGAACCAGGCCCTGGGCGGGGCCAGCGCCGGGCGCGGCCAGCGGGGAGCCCGCGGTCCGCGAAACAATCTGAACTTCGGCTTCCACTACCACGCCGCCAGCGCGAACCTGACCAATCCTTTCCCTAGCGTAGGAGGCACCACTCATACCCGCAGCTTCGATATTCCGATCGGGTACGTGCGGACTTTGGGCAAGGTGATCAACAACGCGCGCCTCGACTTCAACCGCTCGCGCATCAGCACGCAAAACCTTTACGCCTTTAACCAGGACATCACGGGAACCCTGGGGATCACGGGCGTTTCCACGAACCCATTTGACTGGGGCCTGCCCAACCTGTCATTCACTCACTTTGGCAGCCTCAATGACACCAATCCGCAATTGCTGCGCGATCAGACCTGGACGTTTTCCGACAGCCTGATCTATCGGCATGGCAAGCATACCTGGCGATGGGGCGGCGATTTCCGGCGAATTGAGGTCAATCCCCAGACCGACAGCAATGCCCGCGGAACTTTCACCTTTACCGGTTTGAATACTGGCTATGATTTTGCCGACTTCCTGCTCGGGCTTCCGCAACTGACTTCGGTGCAATTCGGCAACAACAACTACCATTTTCGAGGCAATTCGTGGGACCTGTTCGTACAGGATGAATGGCGCCTGCGGGGCAACCTGACCCTGAATCTGGGAGTACGTTACGAATACATCTCGCCTTTTTCCGAGCTCAATGATCGCATCGTGAACCTGGATTTGCCGGCGGCCTTTACCTCACCGCCGGTTCCCGTCGAGGTAGGCCAGGCCGGGCCCTACAACGGCCAGCTTCCCGTGACCCTGGTGCGTCCCGATCGCAACAATTTCGCTCCCCGGCTGGGACTGGCGTGGAAGCCCTTGCGCAACACGGTGGTGCGCGCCGGTTACGGCATCAATTACAACACCAGTGCGTATCAAAGCATTGTGCAGAACATGGCGTTCCAGCCACCGTTCTCGACCACGGCGACCAACACTCAATCGGCAACTACCCAGCTCACCTTGCAGGATGGATTTCCCCCCATTCCTCCCGGATCGATTACCAACAATTTTGGCGTGAATCCCAATTACCGCCTGGGCTATGTGCAGATCTGGAATCTCGACATTCAACAGCAGATTCGGCCCACGCTGATCATGAACCTGGACTACACCGGCACCAAAGGCACGCGGCTCGACATTCTCGAAGCGCCCAACCGTACCGCAACCGGAGTTCTGTTCCCCGGAGTGCAGCCCTTTTACTGGGAAGACTCGGTGGGCGATTCGACCGCCAATGCGCTTTCGGTTCGCGTTCGCAAACGGCTGCAGGCGGGCTTTTCGATTGGCGGTCGCTACACATTCTCCAAATCGCTGGATAACGCATCCACCATCGGAAGCGGCGAACCGCTGGTCGCGCAGGGCGCGGGGCGGAGCGCAATTTCCGGCACGACCAATGTTGCGCAGGACGCCTTCGACCTCTCCGCCGAGCGCGGCCTCTCCAGCTTCGACCAGCGCCATAGTTTCACCGCTGACTATTTGTGGGAGTTGCCCTTCGGTCATGAACGGCGATGGCTGACCGGCAACACACCGCTGCGAGCCGTCTTTGGAGACTGGAACTGGAGTGGCGACTGGACCATCGCTTCGGGATTGCCCTTCACTCCCCGGATCCTCGGCGATCCGCTGGATGTAAACCGCGGCACCAACGGCACAGTACGCGCCAATGTAGTACCGGGACAATCCGTCAGCCTGAGCGATCCGTCGATCGCGGAGTGGTTCAACACCGCCGCCTTCGTAACCCCGTCGGGCGCGTTCGGCGATGCCCGCCGCAACAGTATCGAAGGACCGGGCAGCCGCCTGTTCGATATGTCGTTCACCAAGATCTTTCCTCTCAGTGAATCGCGTTTCCTTGAAATTCGGGCGCAGTTCTCGAACGTCTTCAATACTCCGCAATATGTCGGGATTGACACGGTCGTGAATTCGCCTACGTATGGGCGGGTGATTTCGGTGGGAGGCATGCGTTCCCTTCTGCTCACCGCGAGGTTCAGATTCTGATGCGAATTGCCATCGGTCGCGAACGAACGTTCAACTGGGGGACGGGCAGGGATGCCTGTCGCTCCATGGTTGCGTCCCTGCTGGTGGTGGTGATGCTCGGCACCGGCGTGGTTTCGCAGCAATCTTCGAGCGACTACACCTTCCGCTCCCGGACTGAGCTGGTGCTGGTGAACGTGACCGTGCGCGACAAAAACGGCAATCCGGTGCGCGACCTCAAGCGCGAGGACTTTACCGTTCTTGAGGACAACAAGCCGCAGCAGGTGGTTTCGTTCGATCTGGAAAATACCGACGCCGTGCTTTCCACTGCCACGACCGAAGCCGCCTTGCTGCGTCCGGCGCAAACCCAAGGGGAGCAGGAGGCTTCCGCGCTCGCAACCCGCCCCTTGAAAGACCGGCGGCTCATCATTTTGTTCTTTGATCTCAGCTCCATGCAGCCGGATGAAATCGACCAGGCGAGTTCCGCGGCACAGAACTACGTGGACAAGCAGATGGTGGCGGCCGACCTGGTGGCCGTGGTCTCGCTGGGCAGCGCGCTCTCCGTGAATCAGGACTTCACTTCCGATCGCGGGCTGCTGAAGAAAGCATTGCAGGCTTTCAACCTGGGCGCCGGAGCGGGTTTCGAAGAAGGCAGCACCGGCACCACCGAAGGCACGGCCGAGACCGGCGGATCTTTCACGGTGGACGACACCGAGTACAACATCTTCAACACCGATCGGCGCCTGCAGGCCCTGCGCTCGATTGCGGAAAAGCTGGCTCCGATCCAGGAGAAGAAGTCCCTCATCTATTTTTCCAGCGGAATGGATCGCACCGGGATAGAAAACCAATCCCAGCTGCGGTCTGCGACCAACGCCGCGGTCCGGGCCAATATGGCCATTTACACCTTGGACATCCGCGGCCTGCAAGCCCTGGTGCCCGGCGGTGAAGCGCAAAACGCCAGCCTGCGCGGGACTTCGCCTTACTCAGGAAAGTCGGTGGCCGGCCAATTCGATTCGAACGCCACCACCCAGGAAACCCTGGTCACTCTGGCCGGGGACACCGGCGGGCGCGCGTTTCTCGATTCCAACGATTTTGGCAAAGTCTTTACGGGAGTGCAGCAGGACACCTCTCTGTATTATCTGCTCGGCTATCACAGCTCGAATTTGGCGCGGGACGGGCGCTTCCGGCGCATCACCGTGAAGGTCAACCGGCCAGGAGTGAAAATCGACTTCCGGCGCGGCTACTATGCTCCGGCCGACTTTCAGCACTCCACCCGCGATGATCGCGAACGCCAACTGGACGAGGAACTCGCTTCGGATCTCCCCACCACCGACTTGCCGGTATATTTGTCCGCGGCCTACTTCCGAATCGGTGAGCGCAAATTTTATGTGCCGGTGTCCGTGGTGGTGCCCGGTTCCCAGATTCCTTTCACCCACAGCAACGACCAGGACAAGGCCACGCTCGATGTACTGGGCATTGTGACTGACCCGGACAAACGGCCGGTAGGACAGATCCGGGACACCGTCAAGCTGGCGCTGAACACCTCGCAGTTTGTGCAACGCAAGAATGTGCAATACAACAGCGGTTTCGTTCTGCCGCCGGGCACCTATCATCTCAAGTTCGTGGTGCGGGAGAACCAGAGCGGCCGCCTGGGTTCATTCGAAACCGACTTCACGGTGCCGGATCTCAAGTCCGTTCCGGTGAAAATCAGCTCGATCGTGCTGGCGAACCAGTTGCGGCCAACCAACAAGAAGAAAAGTGAAAACCCGCTGATCCGCGACGGTTCAGAAGTGATTCCCAGTGTCACCCATGTGTTCTCATCCGGCCAGCATCTCTATTTCTATTACGAAGTGTACGATCCGGCTCACGCCGCGGCCAATGCGAACTTGCCCGCCACTGGCCGCAACAATCCGGCGATCCGTCTGCTGACCAATGTCGCCTTTTTCCGGGGAAACAGCAAAGCCTATGAGACCCCCCTGATCGAGAGCGAGCAATTGAATGCACCTGACCGCAAAGCTGCGGTTTTCCAGCTCGACGTGCCGCTTACCCAGCTCAAACCTGGCTTCTACACCTGCCAAGTCAACGTGATTGACGATGCGGCAGGACAGTTCCGTTTCCCCCGCCTGGCATTACTGGTCCGCCCCTAATTCTGAACGAGTCGTCGGTCCCCGGTGTCAGTTGTAGCGCCGGTTCGAGTTTCGCTCCCGAGCCTGAGCTATAATTGAAAACCAGTTGCAACAAGGTAATCCCCATGCCATTACCCGAAACTGAAATTCCAGGACGTTTGCAGGCTGAACTCATGTCGCGCGGCCTGCGCATGACGCGCCAGCGCCGCACCATTCTGAGCGTGGTGGAAACCGCCAAGCAGCATCTCGACGCCAGCCAGTTGCTGCGGCGCGCCCGGCGGATTGATCCGCAAATCGACCGGGTCACCGTCTATCGCACGCTTGGACTGCTGAAGCGGCACGGACTGATCGACGAACTCGACCTCATGCATATGCAGGGCGAGAAACACTTCTACGAGCGCCGCCCCCAGCGCGATCACATCCACATGGCCTGCCTGCGTTGCGGCAAGATTACGGAATTTGAAAGCGACCTCTTTGACCGATTGAAGGGCCAGATTCAGCGGGACTGCCGCTTTCATATCATTGTCACCCGGCTCGAAGTAGGCGGTTATTGCGCGCAGTGCCGCACCACGGATCAACCCAAGGACTAACTTTTCGCCTGCCGCGCTGAAACCTGCCGCGCTGAAAAGTAAATACCCGGTGTCCGCAATCACCGATCGCGTCTCTTTCTCCGCAGTTGAGTTTCGCATCCAGGCGAACCACTCCCGTTGCATCTAATTGCAACCGGGATGCAACAGAAAAATAGAGGAACGATTGACCCCGGAATCCAAAACCAGTTACAGTCAATGATGCCCAGCTAGTTGCAACCGAGTTGCAATTTAGGCGTAGGGCTCAAATTTCTATGAGATCGACTCTCATTCTCTGTCTTTTTCTGGTGTGCCTGGCTGCCACAGGACGGGCCCAGGAGCGGCCTTACTTCGTCACTTATTCCCATGAAATGGAAGAGCCGGGGGATCTTGAGATCGAATTCTTTAACGCGGCCGGAAAGCCCCCCGAGGGGAACCGGTTCGTGGGCAGCAGTCTGGAATTCGAATACGGGGTCACCGCCTGGTGGACTTCGGAGTTTTACCTGGATGGCCAGATCACCCAGCACGACAGCACCATCTTCACCGGCTACCGATGGGAAAACCGTTTTCGTCCCCTGTTGCGTGAACACTGGATCAATCCCGTGATCTATATCGAATTTGAAAATATCAACGGTGCCGACAAGACCCTGCGCGAGGTTGTAGGACACGACGGTAAAGACGATGTGGCGGAACCTAACGCCACGGCTCGGCTGGAAAAGCAACGTGAACTGGAATTAAAGCTCATTCTGGGCAGTAATTTTCGGGGATGGAACCTCAGTGAAAATATCATCGCGGAAAAGAACCTTTCCAACGAGCCCTGGGAATTTGGCTATGCGGTTGGGGCCAGCCGTCCCTTGAATCTGGCGGCCAGCGCTCACAACTGCACATTCTGTGGCGAGAAGTTCCAGGCCGGAGTCGAGATGTACGGCGGACTGGGCGACCGCTACAGCTTTGGCACACACCTGACCTCGCACTATCTGGGTCCCTCGATCAACTGGGCAGCGCCCCACGGACTCACTCTCTCGTTCTCTCCCCAGTTCGGATTGAATGACTACAGCATTCCCCGCCTGTACCGCTTTGGCATGTCCTACGAAATCGACCAGTTCTTCAGCCGTTTTCAGAGGAGGGCCCCATGATCGGAAGGATGTCGCTCACGCTTCCGCTGGTTCTGCTGCTGTGCATGGCTGTGTTCGGCGCTGCCAACGGGAGTTGGTTAAAGAACGTTCCTGCCCGCGATCACGAAAAGACCAGCCCTTATCACAACCAGGCCGATGCCATTGCCGCCGGGCGCAGGGTGTTTCTGGATCGCTGTTCGCAGTGTCACGGGGAAGAGGCCGAAGGCACCAAGAAGCGTCCTTCCTTGAAGAGCGCACGCGTGCAGCATCAGGCCACCGAAGGCGATCTGCATTGGCTGCTGGTGAACGGGAATATGAGAAAAGGCATGCCATCGTGGGCAAAACTGCCGGATCAGCAATTGTGGCAAGTAATCTCCTATCTGAAGTCTCTGCACCAATGATTGCGGGATAATTTCAGATTGGTGAGTGCGCACTGCATTCTCGCCACCTCCCGGTGGCTTCAAACCGTGCACCTTGTGCCTTCCCGCCTACACGGTTCCACCGATTGACGCTAAACTGCAGAGTTGTAAAGTGTTTGCAACGTCAGCTTCCTCCGCCGGCCTGATCGGGGCGAGTGAGGTGTTGCTGCTCCGAAGCCGAGGACTCGCTGAAGGCGCGCGGACCTGCCCTGAGCGAGACTCACTCGTTTTCCAAAGTCTAAAGTGGGATGAATACAAAATGTAAAGTATTGTAAAAGCAGAGGATAAGCCGCAACCGCGATATAATTTTTGGAGTCAAATGCTTACGGTTTGTTGTACGGCATACAAGGACGAGCCGGCTTTCCAGGGGGCGAAAGAGTGAGCATTCGCATTGAAGACCACCGACGCGCGCCAGGAACCAGCCGTACCAGCGCGCCCCCAGCCGGCCAACCACTTCAGAAGCTTCTGGCAGCCGTCGTCTTCGTGGTCGGCGCCCTCCTGGTCGGCTGTAGTGCGGGCTCCAAGACGAACACGGCGCGGGCCTCGACCCAGATGGTAGTGCCGGTCGCCGTCGCCACCGTCGAGCGCCGCGACGTGCCGGTATACATGAAAGGCCTGGGAACCGTAACCGCGTCCAACACGGTCAGCGTAAGAAGCCGCGTGGACGGCCAACTAGCGCAGATCAGTTTCAAAGAAGGCCAGCATGTTAAGAAGGGCGAACTGCTGGCGGTGATCGACCCCCGCCCGTTCCAGGTGGCTCTCGATCAGGCCCGTGGCAACCTGTTCCGCGACCAGGCCCAATTGAAAGACGCGGAACTGAATTACGAGCGCTTCAAAAGTCTGCTTGACGATTCCGGCGCGGTTTCCCGGCAACAAGTTGATACCCAGAGGGCCTCAGCCCAACAGTTGGAAGGAGCGGTGCGCGCCGATCAGGCCCAGATCGACAGTGCCAAGCTGAATCTCGTCTACACCCGCATCAGCGCTCCCATCGACGGCCGCATCGGATTGAGGCTGGTGGACGTGGGCAACATGGTTCATGCCGCCGATACCAATCCCTTGCTGGTGATTACCGAATTGCAGCCCATTGCGGTGCTCTTCACCCTGCCGGAAGACCAGCTGCAAACCGTATCGCAGCACATGCACCAGAGCACTCTCGCGGTCGAAGCCTATAGCGCCGATGACCAGACCAAGCTGGCCACCGGCAAATTGCTGACCATCGACAATCAGATTGACCCGACCACCGGCACCGGCCGCTTAAAGGCAATGTTCGACAATCCGGACGACTCTCTCTGGCCGAACCAGTTCGTCAACGTGCGCCTGCTGCTCGAAACTCACAAGGGCAGCGTTGTGCTTCCCTCAGTCGCGGTTCAAACCGGGCCCGAGGGAAGCTACGTGTTTACCGTCAAACCGGACAAGACGGTTGCCGTCAGCCCAGTCACGGTTTCATTCACGCAGAACAATGTCGCATCGATCGCCAGCGGAGTCGCTCCCGGAGACGTCGTGGTGGTGGACGGGCAGGACAAGCTAAAGAACGGAAGCAAGGTGGACCCGCACGCCAGTAGCGGGACAGGAAACCATCCTGCGCAGCCCGCCGCCGGACAGTCCGCACCCGGGCAATCATCCAGCACGGGAGCGCCATGAACCCGTCGCGACTTTTCATACTTCGTCCGGTCGCGACAACTTTGTTGATGGTGGGACTTCTGCTGGTTGGCATCGTTGCCTACACCCAGCTTCCGGTTTCCGCCCTTCCCGAAGTTGACTATCCCACCATCCAGGTGGTGACGTTCTACCCTGGAGCCGATCCCGATGTCATGGCCTCATCGGTCACGGCGCCGCTCGAGCGCCAGTTTGGCCAGGTTCCGGGACTGAGCCAGATGACTTCCACAAGTTCACTGGGCAGTTCCATCATCACCCTGCAATTCAATCTGAACGAGAACATCGACGTCGAGGAACAGCAGGTGCAGGCCGCGATCAACGCCGCCACCACGTACCTGCCCAAAGATCTGCCTAATCCGCCGATCTACAGCAAGGTGAATCCGGCCGATTCCCCGATTCTTACGCTGGCCCTGACTTCGAATACGTTGCCGCTTTCCAAAGTGGAAGATCTGGCGGACACGGCTCTGGCCCAGAAGATCTCGCAGCTCCCCGGCGTGGGCCTGGTTTCGATCAGCGGAGGCCAGAAACCGGCGGTGCGGATCCGGGCCAACCCCACGGCGCTGGCTTCTTACGGACTGAGTCTCGAAGATATTCGCACCGCGCTCGCCGCGGCCAACGTCAACCAGGCCAAGGGCGTGCTGGATGGCCCGCGCCAGTCCTTCACCATCGGCGCCAACGATCAGCTCAGCTCCAGCGCGCAATATAACAATGTCATCGTGGCTTACAAAGCCGGCTCGCCGGTGCGACTTTCCGATATTGCCACTGCCGTCGACAGCTCGGAAAACGTCAAGCAGGCCGCCTGGGTGAACACAACTCCGGCGGTGATCGTGAACATTCAACGCCAGCCTGGCAGCAACATCATCAGCGTGGCCGACCGGGTCAAGGTGTTGTTGAAGCAACTGCAGTCCTCCCTGCCCGCCGCCATCAAAGTCCAGTTGCTGACCGATCGCACCGAAACCATCCGGGCGTCGGTGAAAGACGTTCAATTTGAACTGATGCTCACCGTCGGACTGGTCGTGATGGTGATCTTCCTGTTCCTGCGAAATCTGTCGGCAACCGTGATTCCCAGTGTCGCTGTCCCGCTCTCGCTGGTCGGCACCTTCGGCGTCATGTACCTGCTGGGATACAGCCTGAACAATCTGACCCTGATGGCGCTGACCATCTCTACCGGATTCGTGGTCGATGACGCGATCGTGATGATCGAGAACATTGAGCGTTATCTGGAAGAGGGAGAATCGCCGCTGGATGCCGCCCTCAAGGGCGCGGGGCAGATTGGTTTCACCATCGTGTCGCTGACGGTTTCTCTCATTGCCGTGTTGATTCCGTTGCTGTTCATGGGCGACATTGTGGGACGCCTGTTTCGCGAATTCGCCGTGACCCTGGCGGTGACGATCCTGGTCTCCGCCGCGGTGTCATTGTCCCTGACGCCGATGATGTGCGCCAAACTCCTCAAGCGGCACGATCCCAGGCACCAAAGCCGTTTCTATCAATCGACCGAGAATTTCTACAATCGGGTCATCGAGTTTTACGGTCGGACCCTGAAATTTGTCTTGAAGCACCAGACCACCACCTTGCTGGTTACGGCCGGCACTCTGGTTCTGACCCTGTTTCTTTACGTGGTTGTGCCCAAGGGGTTTTTCCCGGTGCAGGATACGGGCGTGATTCTTGGCATTTCGGAAGGACCGCAGAATGTTTCCTTCCCCGCCCTGGCGAAGAGTCAGCAGGCCCTGGCGCAGGTGATCCTGAAAGATCCGGATGTAGAGAGCCTTTCCTCTTTTATTGGCATTGACGGCACCAATTCCACTCCCAACAGCGGCCGTATCCAGATCAATCTGAAGCCTCACGACCAGCGCAAATCCAGCGCCTCCGAGATTATCCGCAGGTTGCAGCCGGAACTGGCACGGGTGCAGGACATCACCTTGTACATGCAACCGGTGCAGGACTTGACGGTGGAGGACCGCGTCAGCCGGACCCAGTATCAATACTCGATGGAAGACGCCGACTCGCAGGAGCTGTCGGCCTGGGCCCCCCGCCTGGTGGCGGAACTGCGCAAGCTGCCTTCCATGCGGGACGTAGCCACGGATCAGCAGAATGGCGGACTGAAAGCTGAACTGGTAATCGATCGCGATACTGCGTCGCGTTTGGGCATACTGCCGCAGGCAGTCGACGACACCCTTTACGACGCGTTCGGGCAGCGCCAGGTCTCCACCATTTTTACGCAGTTGAATCAGTACCACGTGGTGCTTGAGGTGGATCCGCAGTTTTCCCAGAATCCGAATTCGCTCAAGAATATTTACGTGCACTCGAGCAACGGCAGCCAGGTTCCGCTCGCCTCCTTCAGCCACTTCCAGACTTCCAATACCGCGCTGGCAGTGAATCACCAGGGACAGTTTCCCGTGGTGACATTGTCGTTCAATCTGGCGCCGGGAGTTTCGCTGGGAGAGGCTACGCAAGCGATCCAGAAGGCGGAACAGGACATTCACCTTCCGCTCAGCATTCACACCAGCTTCCAGGGTACGGCTGCAGCCTTCCAGAATTCACTGTCCTCCGAGCCCTGGCTGATTCTGGCCGCCATCGTCACCGTGTATATCGTGTTGGGCGTGCTCTATGAGAGCTACATTCATCCGCTGACCATTCTCTCTACATTGCCTTCGGCCGGCGTGGGCGCCATCCTCGCGCTGCTATTGACCGGCAACGATCTGGGAGTGGTCGCGCTGATCGGAATCATTCTTCTGATTGGCATCGTGAAGAAAAATGCCATCATGATGATCGACTTCGCGCTGGAAGCGGAAAGGGTGGAACACAAGCCGCCGGAAGAGGCGATCTTCCAGGCTTGCCTGCTGCGCTTCCGTCCCATCATGATGACCACCATGGCAGCGCTGCTGGGCGGTCTTCCCCTGGCGCTGGGAAACGGCACCGGATCGGAATTGCGCCATCCCCTGGGCATCACCATCGTCGGCGGCCTGCTGGTGAGCCAGTTGCTTACTCTTTACACCACGCCCGTCGTATATCTCTGGTTCGACCGGCTGGCGCAACGTTTCGCTCACTTGAACATAGGGAACACGATCGCGGAGCCGGGCGGCGCCTCCGCGGACTAAGCCATGAACATATCGGCCCCATTTATCAGGCGTCCGGTCGGCACTTCACTGCTGGCGGCGGCACTGCTTATGGCGGGGGCGCTGGCATTTAATTACTTACCGGTCGCTCCTCTGCCCCAGGTGGAATTCCCTGTCATCTCCGTCGGGGCTTCTCTTCCGGGCGCGAGTCCCGAGATCATGGCTTCGGCGGTCGCGACCCCGCTGGAACGTCAGTTCGGCCGCATCGCCGGCATCAACCAGATGACTTCGACCAGTCAGCTGGGGTCGACCGGCATCACCCTGCAGTTCGACCTCAATCGCAATATCGATGCCGCGGCGCGCGATGTGCAGGCCGCCATCAACGCGGCCCGCAGCCAGCTTCCCGCCAACCTGCCGGGCAATCCCACTTATCGCAAGGTAAACCCGGCGGATGCGCCCATCATCATTCTGGCTCTCACTTCCGACATCATCACTCTGCCCCGCATGTACGATGCCGCCGATTCGATCCTGTCGCAGAAGCTGGCTCAGGTGGAAGGGGTCGGCCAGGTATTCGTTGGAGGCGCATCGAGTCCCGCGGTACGGGCCGAATTGAATCCCACGCTGCTGAACAAACTGGGGGTTGGCCTGGACACGGTACGCACAGCCCTGGGCAATGCCAATGCCAACCGGCCCAAGGGTGAAATCGACGGGCCGGTTAACGCCTGGACTCTGGACGCCAATGACCAGATTTTTACCGCCGACCAGTATCGCCGGTTGATCGTTTCCTACAACAACGGCGCGCCGGTGCGGTTGGGCGATGTCGGCACAGTACAGGATTCGCTGGAAGACATCCGCCATATCGGGCTGTCCGAAGGAAAGCCCGCGGTCCTGATCATCGTCTTCCGTCAGCCCGGCGCCAACATCATCTCCACCGTGGACCGGGTGCTTGGCGCTTTACCCCTGCTGAAATCCTCGATTTCGCCGGCCATTGACGTGAGCGTGGTCATGGATCGCACGACCACGGTGCGAGCCTCGGTCCACGACATCGAAGTCACGCTGATCATTTCGGTCTTTTTGGTCATCCTGGTCGTTTTCGCATTTCTGCGCACTTTCCGGGCCACCATCATCCCCAGCGTGTCTGTGCCCCTTTCTCTGGTCGGGACTTTCGGAGTGATGTACCTGCTGGGCTATAGCCTGGACAATCTTTCCCTGATGGCGCTTGCCATTTCGACCGGCTTCGTGGTGGACGATGCGATCGTAGTGCTGGAAAATATTACCCGCCACATCGAGGAAGGCGTGCCTCCGATGGCAGCCACGTTCCGCGGCGCTCGCGAAATCGGGTTCACCGTGCTTTCCATGAGCACCTCCCTGGTCGCGGTGTTCATTCCGATTTTGCTGATGGGCGGCATCGTGGGCCGTTTGTTCCGTGAATTTGCGGTCACGCTGAGCGTGGCCATCGCAGTCTCCCTGGTGGTATCGCTCACCGTCACTCCGATGATGTGTGGGAAGTTTCTGCGCTCCACAGACAAGGAGAAGCACGGGCACATCTATCGCTTCAGCGAAAAGATATTTGACACCGTCCACAAGGCTTACGCCCATGCGCTTAAGGTGGTGCTCCGCCATCAGCCACTGACCCTGCTGATCACGATCGGGACAGCGGCGCTCAGCGTTTACCTTTACGTCATCGTGCCCAAAGGCTTCTTCCCGCAGCAGGACACAGGGCGCATCGTGGGATCGGTGCAAGCAGCCCAGGACATTTCGTTCGACTCCATGCAAAAGAAGATGCGGCAGTTTGTCGCCCTGGTAATGAAGGATCCGGCGGTCGAGACCATTGTGGGCTTCGCGGGCGGAAATACCGCGACCAACAACGGGCACATGTTCATCACATTGAAGCCTCTGCAGGAGCGCAAGATCAGCGCCGACCAGGTTATCGGAAGGCTCCGTCGCAAGCTGGCCGTGGTTCCCGGGGCAACTCTTTACATGCAATCCGCGCAGGACCTGACCATCGGCGGACGCCAGAGCCAGGCGCAATTTCAATACACATTACAGGGTGAAAATCTGAAAGACCTGAATTACTGGTCTCCCCTCCTGCTGCAGAAACTGCGCTCACTGCCCGACTTGCGCGACGTCAATACCGACCAGCAGGACAAGGGCCTGGAAGCCACTGTAATCATCGATCGGGACACGGCGGCAAGGCTGGGAGTGTCGGCGTCGAACATTGACAACGCGCTGTACGACGCCTTTGGACAGCGTCAAGTCTCCATCATGTACAAGCAGTTGAACCAGTATCACGTGGTCATGGAAGTGGCACCCGAGTTTTCCAACGGCCCCGATGCACTGCAGAACATATATGTTCGCGCCGCCGATGGTACGCCGGTCCCGCTGGCCGCCTTTGCTCATTTCGGCCCTTCCAACACGCCATTGGCGGTGAGCCACCAGGGCCAATATCCTTCCGTGACCTTATCGTTCAATCTGGCGCCCGGGGTCTCGCTGGGACAGGCGACTGAAGCCATCAACAACGCGCAGCGCTCGATCAACTTTCCGCCCGATATCGACGCCAGTTTTCAGGGAACGGCAGCGGCCTTCCAGTCTTCTCTGGCCAGCCAGCCCTTGCTCATTCTCGCAGCTCTGGTCACGGTCTATCTCGTTCTGGGCATGCTCTATGAAAGTTACATTCATCCCGTCACCATTCTGTCGACCCTGCCTTCCGCCGGCGTGGGCGCCATCCTGGCTCTGCTGCTGACTCACAGTGAGCTGAACGTGATGGGGATGATCGGGATTCTTCTTCTGATCGGCATTGTGAAAAAGAACGCGATCATGATGATCGACTTCGCGCTGGCTACCGAACGCCGCGACAACAAATCGCCTCTTGAAGCGATCCATGAAGCTGCGCTGCTGCGCTTCCGTCCCATTATGATGACCACCATGGCCGCCTTGCTCGGCGGGCTTCCTCTGGCTTTGGGGACGGGCACCGGATCTGAGCTTCGCCGGCCACTGGGTATCGCGATTGTCGGCGGCTTGATTGTCAGCCAGGCGCTCACGCTTTTTACTACTCCGGTGGTTTATCTATATCTCGACCGCATGCGCTTGCGGCTTTCCGGATGGCGTCGCGCCCACAAGGGTCCGCAGCCCATCATTGAGCCTACCGGGAACTGATCCCCAGATCTTTCAAAATTAAGATGTGCCACGACGGGCACTTCAGTTACATACCGACGGTAACTTTGTTCATCCGCCCAGCAGGAACATAATCGCACCTCTATGCGCCCGAAACATTTACTTGCGTCCTTAATTTGCCTGGGATGTCTGGCTTCAGGCCAGAGTCAGCCGGATCAGGCTATGCAGAATCAAAATCAGACAAACCAGGCTCAACCGGATCAGTCCCAGCAAAACCACGCCTCTCAATATCCGCCTCCGCAGAAAACGTATGGGTGGGTTCCGCAGGGAACTGATACCTACCGCCTGGGGCCGGGCGCCTATAACGGCATTGCCCAGTTCAGCCCGCAGGGCTGGGAGGCGATGCGCATTCGGATGGATATCTCGGCGCGCTCCCCAATCATGATCGGCGTGGCGACGCTGCAGGACTGGAACAATGCCGTGCAGGACGCAGAGTTGCTGCGCAAGTTGAACTACGCCTGCGTCTCAACCAACGTTACCAGACTCAACTTTTCCTGCGATTTCTACGCCAGCAACATTGCTCGCGTGGTGGTTGTGCGCGATATGCGGAGTTGGGAGCACAGGGACCGCGGTGATCACATGGGCCACATGGAACGCCCTATGGTTTCGGGGGTGGGCGTGCCGCTGGCACACATGGCCTATGACAGTTTTCTCGCTAATGAGATCCGGATCACGCCTCTTCACTGGGGCTGTACCGCATATTGTGATCTTCCCGACCCGCCGCGCTTTGCCTGGGTGCGTCTGCGCAAGGAGAAGTATGAGATTACTTCGGCCATGAAATCCTATGGCCCGTTCACCCCGGAAAAAGATGGTGACAAAGTTCGCATCCAGGTGAAAACGCCATTTCCCATGACTGTTGCGCTGGTCCCCAGTCCCCTGGCAGATGAGCTGTATGACAGCCGCGATCACGCCCATGAGATCCTCTCCAAGACTTCCTGCAAGCAGTATGGAGTACAAAAGACAACCTTTGATTGCACACTTCAGTTAAGCGACGGCCCCCAGCAATTGGTATTGCTGCCGGAAGTTGAGATTGCAAAGAAGAAGAAGGCTGAGGTCGAGATCTCGACCGTGAAGTGCGTTGCCAACTGCCCGCAGTGAACAAAACGGTCCCGCCTCTCCAGCTTGCAGGCGGACCTTTCAGGAGCAGCAACAAGTAAGAGGGTACGACTTCAATCGTGCCGCAAGCTATCAGGATTGAGCCGGAAGCTGCTGGGTTGAATGCTGCTGATTGTTTCTTCAGTGCGCTTTTGCCGGATTGTTGGCGTCAGCGCGCTGCATGGCTTTCTTCTTCCGGCGGCTCAGGACAAAGGGGCGGCGCCGTCGGCGTTCCGCGCGCTTGTCAATCTTCTTCCAGAAGCCCACAAAGTAGTCCACGGCAGAAATGATGGAGATGGCTACCATGAACCAGATGGCAAACCGTGCAACCAGGTCCACGGAAATAACGTAAGGGCCCACCGGCAGGGTATCCCACCGAATGGCCAGAATCGCTGTTACCACCGAAACAATCTGCACGACCATCTTCAACTTGCCCAACTCGCTCGCTTCGATGGTGAAGCCTTCAGAGGCGGCGATGGCCCGCAATCCGGAAATGAGAAATTCCCGTCCCACAATAACGATAGCCGCCCAGACACTTACGATCGAAGGAATCAACTGGACCAGAGTGATATAAGCAGCCGCAATCATGAGCTTGTCGGCCAGCGGGTCCAGCAACATCCCCATCGTCGTAATCTGGCCGCGTTTGCGGGCAAGATAGCCGTCTAGCCCGTCCGTGATGGAAGCCAGGATGAAGATTCCCGAGGCCAGCGCCACCCTCAAGGTCTCCTGCTGGGCGTTGAAATGCGAGGTGGTCAGCACCCAGATGATCAGCGGGATCGCTGCGATCCGCGAAAGCGTGATGTAATTAGGTAGGTTCACAGGAAATGGCCAATCAAGGGGACGGCTGCTCTCTTCATGGTAGTCAAGAGTTTCACCTCAGGCAACTGGCCGCTATTTCTTGCTGTTGATCGTATTCAGGCAGCGAGTATACAGGTCAATCAGGTGTGCGGCATAATCCTCCGCTTTGTTCACCGTGCCGCCCTGGAAACCGGCGCCCGGCGCCCCTGTCTTGCCATATCCGGTGGTCGCGGCAATAAATTTCATCATCTCCAACGCGATTTCCTCATTCCGACGGGCTCCAATCAATCCTGCAAGCTGGTCCATAGGTCTGCGATTCCTCCAATATTATGATGCCAACTCTCTATTTTAGACCGCCAGCGCGAATCGGTATTGGCGTGTCATTTCGCCTCGATAACCCGGATTAATCCAATCCTGGGGTCTGATGACCAAGATCGCCCGGTCCTCGTGTATTCTGGCATCTAAACTTCTTAGCATATGGACCTGACCTGGGTAACGGACCGCATCGCGGTGGGCGGCGGAATTTGGAATGATGAAAATATGGATGAACTCATCCGTATGGGGGTCACCCACATCATCAATATGCAGATTGAATTCGACGATCGTTCTCTGGCGAATGGCCTCCCCGTGAGCGTGCTGCATAACCCCACCGATGATGATTTCCAGATCAAACCGCCGGAACTCTTCCAGAGAGGGGTGGATTTCGCGCTTCAGGCGCTCGACGATCCCGAAAGCAGAATCTTTATCCATTGTGCCGCAGGCGTGCATCGCGGCCCCACCATGACGCTGGCTGTGCTGCGCGCTCTGGGTTGGCCTCTCGCGGATGCTAAGGCTTTGATCCAGCAGCGCCGTTACGTCGTGGACTGGGCGGACTGTTACGTAAAGAGTGTGGAAGAGTTCATGAAGGTGCATCAAGCCGCGGGAGCACCGCCCTCGCACAACTCCGAGT
>JBOGLC010000029.1:0-10281 GCA_050746005.1 Terriglobales bacterium | reverse complement strand
GCCGCAACCGGAGCTGGCACTCAGGACACTTGCGGGACATCTGGGCAGGCGAAACAGTCGTGGTTTCTACAAAGATCTGAGCTAGCGGGTGGGCATGTAAGTCATTGAATGTAAAAAATATGGCGGAGAGGGAGGGATTCGAACCCTCGGTACCGGTATTAGCCAGTACAACGGTTTAGCAAACCGCCGCATTCGGCCACTCTGCCACCTCTCCGACGTGCGAATGTTCAGTTTACCACGGTCGTAATGAATACCTTTACCGCGCGAATCTTAGTGACTTAGCGCGTTCGGGTGTTTGTTCTATGGTGAGGCAGCGGCTGAAGAGTCATTCCCCTTGCTGCTAGGTGGTCCGGGACAATTCTTTCCCGCGGTACATGGAGGCATCAGCGCGTTCAGTGATCTGCAACCCGGTCTCGCCCGGTTGCCATTGAGCTACGCCAATGGAAGCGTCTACACTAATTTTTATCTCACTGTTTCCAACCTTAAGCGTGTAGTCGCCTAACACCCACTTCTTCATGCGCTCAATCTGGGTGTGCGCCCCTGGAAGATCGCAGTCCAGGACCATGATGAATTCATCTCCTCCCCAGCGGCCGACAATGTCAGTGGGCCGGATATTCGAACGTAATTCCTGTCCGAATTGCCTCAGGAGACTATCGCCGGCCAGGTGTCCGTGGCTGTCGTTCACGTGTTTGAACCGGTCCAGATCCAGGATGACCACGCAAAATGCCTGTTCCAGTGAGATGCGCCATTCGATCCGCTCCTCTACGCTGCGACGGTTCGCGAGGCCCGTCAACGGGTCGCGGAATGCCAACTGCTCCACGGTCTTGAGCTTAGTTTCGTAGGTTGATACCTCTGCCCGCAATTGCGCTAATGACTTGTTGCTGTCTTGCGCCATGGCATCGACACAACTTTTCAGTTGGGCTGCCCGCTGCACCAGGGTAGCTCGCATCAGGGCCAGATCGTCGAGATCGGCGATCGTCTGCAATTCCCTGGTGAAGCCGCCCAGCTGTTCTGTGTACCGCCGATCTTTATTGCCTATAGACTCGGTGGTGCGGGCCAGGGCGATCAGCAGTTCCTTGACGTCATCGGTTTTCGCTTTGAAGTATTCGGCCGTGCGTCCTCCCCACTGGTGCAGTTGCTCTTCGACCTGCCTTCCCGTTCCTTTCACGACGGAAACAGAAATTTTGTGTGACAGGCGTCTTTGCAGGCCTTCGAGGGCGGTTGGCGGCGGAAAGGACTATTTTCACAGACAGTGTGCCGCTGAAAACTGTGTTGCCGAGTGGTCTTTCCGCATGCAGCTGGACTACAAATTGAAGGGTTCCGAACACGTCGATGCCAAGGGGTGCCCGGTTCCCGACGGACAATGCACCAACGACCTGCAGGGTCCCATGATCACTCTCTATCTTCCTTCGCCGGCGGCATCCGGACATTTGTTCTGGCGCGAGACAATAGGGATCTACAGCTTTCACGAGACCGTGACCTCCACCGATCCCGCGCTGACTGCGATACAGACCAGCAACCGGACGGTAGCTCCATTCCTGGACTTCACCATGATGTACCGGTTCTGAGAGAGCCTGACACGTTGTTTCGCTGATATGGCGCGCTGATCATGATGAACCGAACCGACACCACGTTTGGCGATGAGCGCCCGAACCTGACCACAAACCAGAAGGCGCTCAAGATCAACCTCGACCCCATCCGCTATGGCACTTTCGCTGAAATTGGAGCGGGACAGGAGGTGGCGCGCTGGTTCTTCAAGGTGGGCGCCGCCGCCGGAACAATTTCCAAATCCATGTCCGCCTATGACATGGCTGTCAGCGATGCAATTTACGGCCGCTGCAAGCGCTACGTGTCCCGGGAACGGTTACAGAGCATGCTTGATCATGAGCATCGGCTCAACCTGGAGAGGCTACAGTCATCACGGGGCAGCGGCACCGCCTTCTTCGCATTCGCCGACACCGTGTCGGCCCGTAACTATCAAGGCACCAACGAGTGCCACGGCTGGATGGGGGTGAAATTCCAGACCCACCCGCGAGACGAAGACAGCCAGATCATCATTCATGTACGGATGCTTGAACATGAAAACGGCCTGCAGCAGGAAGCCCTGGGCATTGTTGGAGTCAATCTTCTTTACGCCGCGTTCTTCCTGCATCACAAACCCCATTTGATGCTGGAGTCGCTTTTGGACAACCTGTCCACCGCGCGTCTTGAAATCGACATGGTCGAATTCTCCGGCATTGAGTTTCGGCACGTCGACAACCGCGTAATGAGCCTCAAGCTGGTGCAGCTTGGCCTTAGCGGGGCTGCGATCTTCGGGCCCACAGGCGAGGTCCTTCAGCCATCGGAGTTGCTGCGCAAACGCGCGATTCTGGTGGAGCGAGGCAGCTTTCGCCCAGTGACCAAAGTCAACATGGACATGGTACGTTGCGCCCATGACCGCTTTGCCGGCGAACCAGAAGTCAAAGAGAAGCAGGTGGTTCAGCTCATGGAGATCACCATGCGAAACCTGCTCGCGGCCGGCGAGATCGATCTGAGCGACTTCCTGGCGCGCGCGGATGCGCTGGGAGCGGTTGGAAAAACAGTTTTGATCTCGGACTACTTCGAGTACTACCGGCTGGCGGCGTATCTGACCCGATACACCGCAGAACCGATCGCTGTCACGATGGGAGTGGCCAATCTGCTTGATCTGTTCAGCGAAAAGTACTACTCGGAACTCGAGGGTGGCATTCTGGAAGCCTTCGGAAAGTTATTTACCAAGGATTTGCGGCTGTATGTCTATCCTCTGCGAGATCACGTCACTGGCCACCTTAAGACGGTCGAGAATGTTGAAATACCTGCTGCCCAACACAACCTTTTCCGGCATCTGGTGGAACGAGGGCGCATCAAGCAGCTCGATAACATCGATGAAAGCGTACTGCACATCTTCTCGCGCGATGTACTGAAACGTATCCAGCAGAACGACGCCTCATGGGAGGGTATGGTGCCTCCAGAAGTTGCGGAAATGGTTAAGCAACGCCAACTCTTTGGCTATCGCAACCGGGAGGGCTCCGAGGAATCGGCGTTTGCGGCCGCGAATCGGTAGGGGGCAAGATCTAATTGCGGCTTTGCATCGATTCTCTCCCGGCGTCTCTCTGCGCATGAACGGCCGGAGGATTACGAAAGCTTGGAACTGAACCGGGAAAAATGTTCCTGGTTCGAAGATTTGCAGATGAAGATACGTAGGTTTTACAGTCTGGGGCCTGATGACCAACAAATCAGACAATCGGATCCTGCTGGTCGAAGACTCGCCTTTCTACCAGCGATTGATTTCCGCGCATCTCCGGGAATGGGGATTCGAGGTTATTGCTCTCACTGACGGCCTGAAGGCCTGGACACTGTTGCAGCAGTTGCATAGCCCGAAGTTGGCCCTCATGGATTGGGTGTTGCCGAAGATGGACGGCACCGAGGTCTGCCGGAAACTGAGGGAGCAAGGCGCCTCGGAGTCCTACGTCTATACCATCCTGCTTACTGCCAAGGATAGCCGGGAAGATCTGTTGAAAGCGATGGAGGCCGGTGCCGACGACTATCTGGTAAAACCGTTCGACGAACTGGAACTTAAAGCCCGATTGATGGTGGGCAGGCGCATTCTGGATCTCCAGGAAGAATTGATTTCGGCGCGCGAGGCAATGAGATACGCCGCCACTCATGACTCATTGACGGCAGTGGTAAATCGTAAGGAAATCCTCGAAATCCTGCGCCGCGAGCTGGCCCGCGCGAAGCGCGCGAAAACACCGGTTGCGCTCGCCCTGGTCGACGTGGACCACTTTAAATCCGTGAACGATGAACTGGGACATCCCTGTGGCGATGAGGTCTTAACCGAGATTGCGCGCCGGCTGCGTGCCGGCCTTCGTACTTATGACAGCGTGGGAAGATATGGTGGAGAAGAGTTTCTGGTTGTCCTTCCCGGCTGCGATCTGGAAGGGGCGCTTGTCCGGGCGGAGCAGATCCGAGCCTCCATTTTCACTACTCCGGTAGAGACGACCAAGAAGAAACGCTTCGTGACCGTAAGCATGGGAGTGGCGGTATCGACAGGGACAAAGGAACTCGAGATTGATCGCCTGCTGAATCAGGCCGACATTGCACTGTATGACGCGAAGCGGAACGGCAGAAACCGCGTGGAACCCGCGGGCCTGGAAGCCGCATCCGTACCGCGCTGATTGCCGGTAGATCGGCGGCGCACCCGGAAGTTATGATCCGTTCATCTCCCGCGCCCATTGCATTGCATTCCAGTAGACTTCCGCAACCTCGCTCTCGGTAAGCGTGAGGGATTTGGCCAGTAACGCCGAATTCTGCCAGTCCCCGGATTCCTGTGCCAACATCAACTGATAGAGCGGGCGCAAATAGCTGGGCTCCCCCAGAAGCACTGCCTTGGTTTCCTGATCGAGCGGAACCTTCTCCAACACATTGGCCATGGGCAGTTCCAGGATCGAGTCCATGAGGGAAAGCAGGCCCAACAGGAACAAGTCGGATTCTCCGTGCTTGATTTTAGGAGAGAGCAACTCGCAGAATCGGGCGCGAACCAGGGCGGAGAGCACCAGATCGCTTGATTTGTTCTGTCCCGCTGCCAGCGTAACCACCAGGCGCACCCAGCGCCGGACTTCGCGCTCTCCCAACATCGAGAGCGCGTGCCGCACGGAGTGGATCTCGCTGGCGAAACCGAAGCTGGCGGAGTTCATGTACCGCAACAGGCGGTAACAGAGCGAGGCCTCGCCCTTGATGGCGTTTTCGATCTCCCGCGGCTCCAGTTCAGGCTTGGAAACGACCTGCAGCATTTTTATGTAGTTAAGCTGGTTGCCGGGGACAGCGTGGCTTTTCACAGTCTCCGGCCGGCGAAAGAAATAGCCCTGAAAGTAGGCATAGCCCGCCTTCTTCGCGGCCATGAATTCTTCGCGTGTTTCCACTTTCTCAGCCAGCATGCGGCAGCGCCAGGGTCCGTATCGCTTGACCATAGCGGCGCTGTCCTCGGGCGAGGTGCTCTGCACATCGACCTTGATGATGTCGCAGACGTCGGTCAGGGGCTCCCGCTTGTCGCCCATGACAAAGTCGTCGAGCGCGATCATGTACCCGGCCTCCTTCAAGCGCTGGCAGGCAGCCATGACAAGATCGTCGGGCTCCACGCTTTCCAGAATCTCGACCACGGTATGGCTCGATGGCAAAAGGGTGACATAGTCTTTCAGCAGCATGTCGCGGGTGCAGTTGACGAAGGCGCGGCCGCCGTTGCACAGCACGTCGAGTCCCATAATCAGCGAGCTGTCCAGCATGGTCTTCGAGGCCGCCTCTGGATCTTCCGGACAGAAATAGTCCTCTATACCGTCGCGAAACAGCAGTTCGTAGCCGAAGACTTTTTCGTCCTTGGTGAGAATCGGTTGACGGGCCACAAACCGCAGACCAGGCGAAGGGACCGCCTTGACTGCGCGCGGATCGGGTGCAGGAGTGGGAGCGTTCACGCCCCCTTTATCGGCAGTTGGGAAGAAAAAGTTTAAACCTCAGTCCGCCGACGAGTGCGGGAATTCCTGGGTAAGTACTCGCGAAGCAAAAGTGCTTCTGTGCTCGATGCCTCGTGCGGGTTGATAGAAAATAAATTCTCGGGCTCCCTACCGCCTTAAGGAAAACCGTTGGCGTTAACAGGCATAAGACCAGCTTGCGCCGTTTGTTCGCCACAAAACCAAGGTTGCTGCATTATGAATAAGGTTATTAATTAGGTGCGACGTCTTCTGCAGCATACCGATTGCCGTCCGCATTCTTCCGCGGGTTCTTCTGAGGATGCTTTGCGCGCGCGGGCCGCTCCCATGTACTCGGGTCCAGTCCGATCTGAAGCATTCAATTTTGCTCTAAGACCCTCAGGATTTGATCTAGAATACCTGCCCATGGCCGCAATTGCGGGTAAAAAGAACCGTGGGTTCGATCCCACCATCTTCCTCGCCACGATTGGCGAAGGCAGAAAGAACCTGAGCGTCTCGAGGAAGCGGGGGATTTTCGCGCAAGGGGATTTGGCGGACGCTGTCTTTTATATCCAGAAAGGCAAAATCCGGCTTACGGTTGTATCCAAGGTCGGCAAAGAGGCCACCATTGCCATCCTGACCGAAAAAGACTTTTTTGGCGAAGGGGCGCTGGCCGGGCAGGCTTTCCGGATGGGCTCAGCGACCGCAATGACCGATTGCCGAATCCTGCGGATCGATAAAAAGGCGATGATCGCCGCGCTTCACCGGGAACACGCTTTTTCCGATCTGTTCGTAGCCTATCTGCTGGCGCGGAATATCCGTTTTGAAGAAGACCTGGTCGACCAGTTGTTCAACTCCAGTGAAAAGCGGCTGGCTCGCGTCCTTCTGATGCTTGCCCATTTTGGCAAGGACCCATTGCCCGAGACCGTCGTTCCGAAGATCAGTCAGGAAACACTGGCAGAAATGGTCGGCACCACCCGTTCGCGGGTCAGCTTTTTCATGAACCGATTCAGGAAAATGGGTTTCATTCAATACTCCAGTGGGGCTGAGGGCGGTCTACAGGTTCACGGTTCACTGCTGAATGTGGTCCTGCACGATTGAACGATTCCGCTCTGAGTCTTTTCTTCCCGATCATAATATCTGGCTACCTGTATTCCCCGACTTTGCGGGTTACCGTGGTAGCCGCCGCAATCCGGTAATCCTGGTAATCGATGGCAAAGTAAGCGTGGCCTCCCAGTCGGATCGAACTAGTGCTTCGGTTCGAGACCGGAAGCCAGAAATCTCCGACCTTGGCATAGACCTGTTCGATTTTGGTTTCTTTCGTCCAGAAGGAAGGGTTCTTTGCCGGCGCCGCCTCGATCCGCATCACGGCAAAGTCCGCGGCATTAACCCAGATACGGCCGCGGTAGAGCAGCTTGTCTTTGGTCCGCGGCTCCACCGAAAGAATATAGGATGATCCCGCTGCCGTATTCTCGAACCCCTCCAGAGTGAAAATGTAGTTATCATTGTTAAGCGCGACCCGGCCCTGACTCTCCTCCGTCATTGCCTCTTTTTCGCTCTGTATGAGTCTCTGGAATACCCGATCGATCAGGAACTGAGAGCCCTTTTGAGTCCGAATATGGAACTCCTTAAAGCCCGGCGAGCGGTAGGTTACGTCCACCGTCATTTCCGCGCTTCTGGAACCGAGGAAGCCGCTATAATCGAGCCGATAAATCCGGGTCCCCTGATAAGCCCCCAGGGCGTGGGCGCGTTCCAGGTTTCGCCGCACCATGTTGGTCACGATTTCTTCTGCATTCAGCTGGGCATGGGTGCTTGCAGCAGTAGTAATGTATGATTGCGCACGCGCGACCTGCGACACGCAGAGGCCGATTAGAAAGGGCACGGCAAGGTGGGCGGAGCGTACGTGCGGTCTCATGGACAGGTTCGGCTCACCTAAGATAACTCAACCGGTTTCTGCAAGAGTGTTCAATTTTGACCAGATTTTGCAGCCAATCGTGACCGACAATTTA
Source organism: Terriglobales bacterium (assembly GCA_050746005.1). Lineage (GTDB taxonomy): Bacteria > Acidobacteriota > Terriglobia > Terriglobales > Acidobacteriaceae > JAIQFF01. The sequence goes on along the minus strand of JBOGLC010000029.1, from coordinate 2,792 downwards.
ATGGTCCTCTGGTCTTGAGTCGCGCTGAACCTCCCAGGATGCTTCAACCGTTCAGGAGATCCGAATCCGTCGTCCCGGGCGCAAGTTGCTCGACAGCCTTTGTCAAGCCGCCCAAGGAGGGCGACACAAGCGTGCGCGTTCATCTCATCAATCCCAGCGAAGTTTCTTTTGGCACTGCGGTCATAACCCCGAGGTGGTTGTATGTGCTTGCAGCGGCAACCCCTGCCCGCTTCGGCGATCCCTGGCTGGTGGATGAGACCCTGGAGGCAATGGACCCGGAGCGGATACAAGCCGGCGATATCGTCGGCATCGGCATCCACACTGCGAACGCTCTCCGGGGCTACGCGATCGGAAAAATAGCCCGCGACCTTGGCGCCTATGTCGTGTTCGGAGGAATTCACGCAACCCTTTACCCCAACGAAGCCCACGACCTGGGTGGCGCCCATGCGGTTGTGAAAGGAGATGGAGATGTAGTGTGGTCGAAAGTCTTGTCGGATTGCTCTCGTGGAACTCCTCTTCCGGTCTATGAAGGGGGGCGGATTGAAGCTGATGAGTTCCTGCCAGCCCGTTGGGATCTGGTGCCGCGAAAAAGCTATATGTGGGCCTCCGTGCAAACCGTGCGGGGCTGTCCCAAGCATTGTTCTTTCTGCTCGGTTTGGCGAACCGATGGTCAGCGCCCCCGGCAGCGCTCGTCGGACGTTGTAATCGAGGAAATCGTCCAGTTGAGGCGACTGGGGTTTCGCTTCATCGCTCTCGCCGATGACAATTTTTACCCGGTGACTCTGACCGATCTCCGCCTGGCGGAGGAGCAGCACAACATCCACCGGCTCAACGAACTGAAGGCCATCCGGGAAGAGCGTTTCGTGCTTATGAAGCGCCTGGCACAGCTGCCTCCCGACACCATCTTCTTTACCCAGATCACCATGGAAGCCGCCGAAGATCCCGAGTTTCTCGATGCCATGCAGGCAGCACACATCAAAGGAGCATTGGTGGGAGTGGAGGCCGTGACCCCAGAGGGCTTGAAGGACGTTTACAAAGAGTTCAACTGTGCCGGGGAAGAACTGGTCAAGCAGCTAAGAACATTTCGCCAGCACGGCGTGTATATACTCGGTTCCTTCATTTTCGGCCTGCCCAGTGACCGGCCGGAAACGTTCGACGCCACCGCACTGGCCGCGGTTCAGGCTGAAATGGCATTTGCCCAATTCGTCATGCTCACCCCGTATCCCGGAACCGTGGACTTCATCCGATGGGAAAAGCAGATGGAAGCCGCTCCGGTGCTGGTTGGCGGCATACCGATCACGCGGCGCTGGCTCATTCCGCCGTCCCTGCGGCCCAAGCTCTATTGGCCGCACCCTACCATGTCGGCCGAGGAAGTTCGCCGGCGCACGCAATCCGTCTGGGATACGTTTTACGGGCTCCGGTCCATCTGGAGTCGATCCCGGTTCATAAAGTCCATGCGGGCCCGCCTCGCTTTTGTTTTGATCTCCAAGATCTACCGCCAGATGTACGCCGATACGGGCATCGCCACCGACAGCGCCCGAGTCTCCCGATCGGCGCAGTGGGCCCGCTGGTTGGCCAAACCTTGCCAGCGACTATTTGCCGCCTCCCCGATGCCGCACCTTGAAATCCCGAAGGGTTGGAGCGTAAGTGCCAGTCTGGAACAGGCCACTTCAGGCAACGATTGAGCCGGCGCCAAAGTCGAGGACCGCAATGAGCCTGGCGCCATTGCAGGCGCGCTGCAGTCAATTCTTCAGGGGTGCCCTGGTCATTTCGCCGTCCAGCATTCGCCATATGCCAAGCGGGTTGCTGTCTCGCAGTTCGTCGGGCAGCGCGGATTCGGGAAATCCCTGGTAACAGACGGGCCGGCAAAAGCGAAAGATCGCCTGGCTGCCAACGGACGTTGAGCGGCCATCCGAAGTCGCGGGATAAGGACCGCCGTGCACCATGGCGTGCGAAACTTCGACGCCGGTGGGGAAACCGTTAAACACCAGCCGTCCGACTTTGGTCTTCAGGATGGCGAGCAAATCGCTGAACTCCCGAAGGTCGTCTGCCGTGCCGTGAATGGTCGCAGTCAGATGCCCGCCCAGATGGCGCGCCAGTTCCAAAACCTGATCGCGAGACGAGTGGCGCACCACAATGGCCGCGGGTCCAAAGACCTCCGCCGCCAGGTCCGGATTTCTCAGGAACGATTCGCTGTCAGTCTCGAACAACGCGGCTCCGACGCCGAACCCCTGGTCACCGGATGTGGCGGGAGCGGAGTCGGGCCTTGCGGCCACAAGCGTCACTCCTTGTTCTGTCCGGCGGCGGGTGGTGGTGAATTGATAGGCTGACCTTATGCCCGAGGTCAGCATGTTGAACTCGCCTGACTCCAGCACCAGCTTCCGCAGCCGGTCGATGAAGGTGGCGGCGTCGGCGTTCCCGGGCAGGAATACGATTCCAGGCTTGGTGCAGAACTGGCCCGCTCCCAGAGTGAGCGAGGCGTACAGCCCGGTTGAGATGGAGTCCCCATTTTCCCGCAGCGCGCCCGGCAAAATGAAAACCGGATTAGTGCTGCTCATTTCAGCAAACACCGGGATGGGTTCGGCGCGGGCGGCCGCCAAGTCCATCAGTGCCCTTCCGGCGTGGTGCGATCCGGTGAAACCCACGGCTTTCACCACAGGATGTTTGACCAGGGCCACACCTACTTCGGTGCCTGAATCGAGCAAGAGTGAGAAAGCTCCTTCCGGCAAGCCGCATTCCTGAACACTCTGCCGCACCAACTGGCCCACCAACTCGCTGGTGCCGGGATGGGC
>JBOGLC010000028.1:0-100649 GCA_050746005.1 Terriglobales bacterium | reverse complement strand
GCGCGGTCGCTCGCGACCGCGCAGCCGAAGTCGAAGCACCCCTATTCCCTTCCATGCTGCCTCTGGGAATCATCCCAAATCCCTCCAACGCTGAATTTCAGTTGCATGCTAGGGGTCCTTCGACTGCGTCAGCCCTGCGCGCAGCGCAGGGCTGGCTTCGCTCAGGATGACAGCGCGTGGTTCTTCTTCAAACTAGCCCTCTCATGAGACGATTGAAGGAATGCTCCAGCTTTCCGGCGCCGGCAAACGCTATGGCCACAAGCTCCTCTTCGAAGGGGCTGACTGGATGATTACGCCCCGTGACCGGGTGGGTCTGGTGGGCGCGAACGGCACGGGCAAGTCTACGCTGTTGAAAATTCTGGCCGGCGCGGAAAGCCTCGACTATGGCTCGGTCAGCCGGGCCAAGGGCATCAGTGCGGGGTACCTGCCGCAGGACGGGCTGGCGCTCTCCGGGCGCACCGTGTTCGCCGAGTGCATGTCGGTGTTTTCACATCTCCGAAAAATGGAGCAGGAGATGGAAGAACTGACCGGACGCATGTCCGAGCTCGACCTCTCCTCTGCGGAATACGCGCAGGTCGCGGAACGCTACCAGCGCATCGAGCACGAATTTACTACGCGGGATGGGTATGCCATCGAGGCGCAGGTCGGCGCGGTGCTTTCGGGGCTGGGTTTTCGCAAGGAAGACTGGACCCGGCAGACGGAAGAATTTTCCGGTGGCTGGCAGATGCGCATCGCGCTGGTCAAGTTGCTGCTGCAGCAGCCTAACCTGCTCTTGCTGGATGAGCCCACCAATCATCTCGACCTCGAAGCTCGCAACTGGCTGGAAGAGTACCTCGGCAACTATCCTTACGCTTTCGTGCTGATTTCGCACGACCGCTATTTTCTTGACGTGACCATCACCAAGATCGTCGAGATATGGAACAAGCGGGCTCATCTTTACCACGGCAACTATGAGAAATATCTGAACGCGAAGACGCAAAGGCTGGAGCAGCTCGAGGCTGCGTATCGCAATCAGCGCGATCGGATTGAACAACTGGAAGTCTTCATCAACCGTTTTCGCTACCAGGCCACCAAAGCCAAGCAGGTGCAGAGCCGCATCAAGGAACTGGAAAAGATAGAACGCATCGAGCTGCCCGAGGAAGAGAAGACCATTCACTTCTCCTTCCCGCAACCCAAGGCCGCGGGACGCATCGTTGCTGAATTTGTTGGAGTGGCGAAGTCTTATGGGGAGAAGGAAGTATTTAGCAGCGTGAACTTCATGATCGAACGTGGCGACCGGATTGCCCTGGTAGGAGTGAATGGAGCGGGGAAGTCAACGCTCATCAAGCTGCTGGCACACACCGAACCCTTGACTCAGGGTGAGTACAGGCTGGGGCACAACGTCGACCCGGATTACTTCGCCCAGGACCAGTACAAGGAGCTTGATCCTGAGGCTCGCATCCTGGACGATCTGGGCGAAATTTCTCCGCGCTCCACTCAAACCGAGTTGCGCAGCCTTCTGGGATGCTTTCTGTTCTCCGCCGATGACGTCTTCAAGCGCATCGGGGTACTCTCGGGAGGTGAGCGGAATCGTTACGCCCTGCTCCGAATGCTGCTGCATCCGGCAAATTTTCTGCTCCTGGACGAGCCTACCAACCATCTTGATATGCGCGCGAAAGATGTTCTGCTCAAGGCGCTGACCGACTACAACGGCACCGTGGTCTTCGTTTCGCATGACCGGTACTTCATCGACAAGCTGGCTACCCGAGTTCTGGAGGTTGGCGATGGCCGAGTCGAGGTTTATCCCGGGAACTATGAAGATTACCGCTGGCGGAAAGAAGGGGGCGCCGCGGAGTTGCAAAAGGCGGTCACATCACCGGCAAATTCGCAGCCGACGAATGGCCATGCCGCCGGCCAGCCGCCGAAGTCTGAGGACTCTGGAGCCAAACGATTGAATCCCATTAAGCGCAAGCAGATGGAAGACCGTGTCCACCAGCTTGAGTCTGAGATCAATCGCCTGGAAGATGGCATCGCCGAATGTGAGGCAGGGCTACAGACTTTTGTCAGCGCCGAGGAAACACATCGGGTTACACAGGAATTAGAGTCACGGCGCGGAGAATTGCAGGGACGTCTGGCGGAGTGGGAAGAGCTTGGCAAGGCGCTGCAATCCTAAAGCTCTGGTGATCGTCCCTCAGGATGAGTCACCAGGTGTTACCCAGTTACTTGATTTTCGAACCCGTACAGGTTCTTCCGTAACCTGCACTCCTGCGTGCAGCCGTGCGATATTCAGCTTGGCCAACCGGCCATAGACAAGCAGACTCGCCGCATGCGGTAACGCAAATAGTGCGCGCCGCGCGGAACATTAAGGAGCGCCGCAACCGATGCTGCAGCCACCAGATTCACAAAAATCGCAGTTACCCTCGAATCCTTACACCAACCAGAGCAAGACAGTCAGCGTGCCCGTGGAGCAGGCGACGATCGGGCGCTCTGTGACCATCAAAGGCGAAGTGAGCGGCAGCGAATCGCTCTACATCGATGGACGAATCGAGGGCACCGTAAATTTTGCCGAGCACCGCGTGACCATCGGACGTAACGGCATCGTCGCCGCTAACATCAGCGCCCGCGAAGTCGTGATCCTGGGTAAGGTGCAGGGAAATATCCAGTGCACCGACCGTCTGGACATTCGCAGCGAGGGTGCGCTGACGGGCGATGTGGTCACCCAGCGCATCAGCGTTGAGGACGGAGCCATTCTGAAAGGCAGCGTGCAGGTACGCGCAGTCGAGCACAAGCAGGACAAATCGAAGCAGGTGCAGGCCGAGTCCAGGCCCGCCGCAACCGAGCAGCCCAAAGCGGCCGCCGCGGTCGCAGGCGCTTAATAGTTTTCGGAATTCACCGGATAAGCGTCTTCGGAAGGCAGTGGAAAAATCCGGACTCGCGACTGGGACGGGCACGGCTTCAGCCGTGCCTCTAAGTCATTAAAAATCTGTCGCGCTTCAGCGCCCGAGGTTCGCGGTTCGGGCTCCAGCCGAGCGCAAGCAGCGAACCTCAGGGGCTAAAGCCCGTTCCGAACTGCATCTTCTGTGGCACGGCTAAAGCCGTGCCCTTCCCAAAACCACGCAGAACAGAGTCTTTCAGCCGCTCCCGAACTGCAACTTCTGTGGCACGGCTGAAGCCGTGTCCTTCCCAAAACCACGCAGAACAGAGTCCTTTCAGCCGCTCCCGAGCGTGCCCTATTTCTTCTCACTCTTGGTTTCAGCCGGCTTCAAATCGAGCGCCGCCGAATTCATGCAGTAACGCATGCCGGTCGGAGCGGGCCCGTCTTCAAAGACATGCCCCAGGTGGGCATCGCAGCGGGCGCAACGGGTCTCGGTGCGAACCATGCCGTAGGTGCGATCACTGTGGTTTACCACCGCCGCCTCGTCCACCGGCTTCCAGAAACTGGGCCAGCCGGTGCCGGACTCGAACTTGGTGTCCGAACTGAACAGCGGTTGCCCGCAACAGACACACGCGTACGTGCCCATATCCTTCGTCTTCCAGTATTTGCCGCTAAACGCCGGCTCGGTTCCCGCCTTGCGGGTCACGTAATACTGCTCGGGAGACAGCTGCTTTTGCCATTCCGCTTCCGGCTTCTCAATTTTCTCTGTCATCACATTTCTCCGAATCGTTTCTGGTTGTTGGTTAACCCTGTGCCGAGCGTCCTACGCCCGCATCAAATCTCGATGATCATGTCCTCCAGGCGCGTAGGATATGTGTTCAACACTTCGCCCTTGTCCTTCCTCACGATCACCGTGTCGGAGTGCCGAAAGCCACCCCAGTCGGGATCGTAGACACCCGGTTCGCAACTGAACACCATGCCCGGTTGCAGCACGGTCTTGTCGCCCTCGGCAATCCAGGGAGCCTCGTGGCCTTCGAGACCAATGCCGTGTCCGGTGCGATGCTTCAGGAACTTCTCATAGCCCGCTTTGCGAATCTGATCCAGACTCTTCCGGTCCACTTCTTCGGCCACCGCGCCTTCCTTGAGGTTCTCGACTCCCGTGTCGTGCGCCGCCAGCATGGCGTCAAACAGGCGTTTGGCGTAATCGCTCGGCTTGCCCACGCAGAACGAGCGTTCGCACTCCACGTTATATCCTCCCACCTGGGCGCCGAAACTCAGGATCAGGGCATCCCCAGTTTTCAGGCGGTCTTTGCTCGGAACCGCGTGCGGAAATGCAGACCGTTTGCCGAATGGCACCAGGCCCCCGAACGGAGGATCGATGCCGACGCCGACTACATCGTTCAGTTCTTTCGACATCCGGTCGGCGACCGCGTCAGCCGTCACTTTCAGGATTTCGTCTTCGGTCACGCTGCCGTTACGCTGCACGAATTCGCGGCCGGCCTGCACCTTGAAGTCGGCATAAGTCATGGCCCGGCGCATGATGCGGATTTCGTCGTCGTCCTTGACCAGGCGAAGCTCCTCGACCAGGTCTCCAGCCACCACAATCTTGGCCTGCGGAGCTCCCAGGCTTATTTGATGCATCCGGCTGGGCCGAGGCTCCTCCACGCCGATTCGCGCCTGCTCGAGCCCACGCTTGGCTACCCGCTCGAAGATCCAGCGCACCCGGTTCACCGGGCCGGGAAAATCAAAGTAGGACTCGAAATCTTTTACCCACCAGGTCTTCACCTGATCGACTTCAAGCCCGGGGACGAACATCACCGGATCGCCCGACTCCGGAATCAACGCCGCCAGCGGACGCTCGGTGGAAAGATGGAAGTATCCCACGGTGTAAATGATGTTGGTGGCGTCCAGCAGGAGCAGCGCGTTGAGCTTGCGCTCCTTCATCTTCTGCTGTACCTGACCAACCTTGCGTCGATACCAGTCCGGTTCCAGGCGGTCGTGCGGACCGGGGTCGGGCATGGCGGTGGCCATGCGCAGGAAGCGCATCTTGCCGAGTCTGCTCACATCGGTAGTGACGCTCAGCGCCGCCGCACCGGACAGCGTGCGCATGAATTGCCTTCGATTTGCCATTCAGCCTCCGCCTGGGGAAAAGCCTTTTAGACATCCGGAGCGCCCTATCTTAGCGTACCTCCCGGCTTTCTGTGCTGCGGCTCAGATGAGCCATCCTCCGATTCCGGAGTCATCCTGAGGGACTTTAGTCCCGAAGGATCTTGCGCGCCGCGCTACATCGCTGGGCGACAGGGCGAATCCGCTTCACGCCGGATCCTTCACGGCCTGGAAGGCCGTTCAGGATGACGCCGTCCTTTGACTTCGCGGGCTCGCCGGTGGACAACCGCGATGCCGGTTTATACACTTCTAGGGCTGCGCTTTTGCGCTTTGTATGCGACTCATTACCTTTGATGATCCGGTCCGGCGCTCCCGCGTTGGCGCCCTTGCCCACGATGGACGGATCGTCGACCTGAACGCCGCCTGCGCCCTGTATTTGCGCGACGTGGAAAACGAAGGCGCCTTCGAGCGCCTGGCCGATGCGCTGGTCCCGCCCAACATGCGGGAACTCTTCGCCGGCGGCGATACCAGCCTAGAAGCTGCCGGCAAGGCATTCGACTACGCGCTGCAGAATGACAGCCTTCCCGGACCGCACGGTGAGCCCGTTTTTTATTCGGCGGGTGAGATCAACCTGAGAGCGCCCATCGTTCCCAAGAAGTTCTTTCACACGGCGGGCAATTTCCGCGAGCATCGCGAGGAAGCCACCAAAGCCGGGTTCTCGCACCCGGTCATGCCGTGGATCGTGTTCTTCCAGAACGTGGACGCCATCATTGGCCACGACGAGCCGGTGATCTATCCCGAGCATCTCACTCAGGAACTGGACTACGAACTTGAGCTCGCCGTTGTTTTGAAAAAGGGAGGCAAGCACTTCGCCCCGGAGGATGCCGCCGACTATGTTGGAGGTTACGTCATCTTCAACGACATTACGGCCCGCGACATTCAGCGCCGCGAGATGAAATCAGGGGTGTTCAGCTTCTGCAAGGGAATCGATACCTTTTGTCCGCTGGGGCCGTGGATCGTGACCGCCGACGAGATTCCCAACCCGCACAACCTGGCCATGGAACTCCGGGTGAACGGCGAGCCCCGGCAAAATTCTCATTCCAGCAAAATGTCGGTGAAGATCCCCGAAATCCTTTCGCATTATTCCTCCATGGGCTACAGCGCCGGTGATGTGGTTTCTACCGGCACCGTCTCCGGCGTTGCGGCGTTCAGCGGCGATCCCCAGGCCTGGTATCTCAAGGTTGGCGATGTGATGGAATGTGAAATCGAAAATATTGGAATTTTGCGCAACCGCGTCATTTCGTGGGAGGAAGCGTACGGCCGAAAACCCGCCGTAATGGCAACGCAGGAGACATTGAGATAGGCATGTTCTTAATCATGGAGCTGCGGAGTCACAGAGAAAAAGGGTTCTTGGTGTCGCTTTCTCTGTGTCCCTTTCCTCCGCGGCGAATGCGATTCCAAGATGGATACTAACTCCTAAGTCTTCGTGAGCGACCTCAACGCCCCGCCCGAGATTCGCGGGACTGACGATTGCGAGCGATCGACGCGCGAATATTCTCGCGGCTGTAAAGAAGCGCGCTATCGCCAAGCGCGGCATTTACGCAGATCGTCGGGCAGGAATCGGCAACGACCAAGGTCTGAGCCTGCGTTTTATTTCCTGAAGTGGGGCAGCACTGCCTCCCCAAACAGCTTGGCCTGCCCGGTGCGGTCATCCCCCCAGATCTCGAGCATGATGTGGGTGCAGCCTGCGTCCCGATATTCTTCAAGGCGGTGGATGCATTCTTCCGGCGTCCCGGCGATGGCGCAGACTTTGCTGAGGATTTGGGCGGTTACCGCTCTGGCGGCCGCCTTTCGTCCACCCTTTTCCATGGCGTCGGCAACCGGACGCAGTTCGTCGAAAGTCAATCCCGCACATTCCAGCAACACGTCGGCTGAACCTTTGATGTTCTGAACTTTGTTGGCAAGGTACATGGCTGCCTGCTCGCGCGCGCCTTCCTTCCCTTGGGCTGAGTCGCGTCCGATGCTGCCCACGATAACCGAACCCAGAACCAGCGCTGCCGGATCTTTCCCTGCCGTGCGCGCACCCTCTTCCATGTTCTTGCGCGAATAACGCACAAATGCCGGGGTGGTGATGCTGGCGGTCAGCAACCCGTCGCCAACCACGCCCGATATCCTCTGCAACACCGGTCCCGTCCCAGCAATGTAAATGGGAGGAATGCCGCGCGGGGTGTGCGCGTCGGGCTTCAGCGGCGGTACGCTGGCCTGGAACACCTTGCCTGCATACTGAAAAGCCCGGCCGCCCAGAACGCCTTTGACGACTTCAATGCTCTCGCGCATCACCGTGGCCGGGCCGACCTTCTCGCCTTCGCCCTCCCCAATCTCTTTCATGAAAATCTTGGACGCGCCCAGGCCCAGCAGGAAGCGATCGCCGGCGAGGTCCTGCATGACGCGTGCTTCCATCGCAATCTGCACGGGATGCCGCGTGTATGGCGAAATGATGCCCCAGCCCAGTTGAATCCGCGTGGTTTGGGCTGCGATTACCGCCAACACCGCGGTGGAGGAGCGCGCCTCGAAACCATGCTTGCGCCACCAGGGATACGCTTCCGCGATCCAGAAGGCGTCGAACCCGGCTTGCTCGCAGGCCTTGGCCATGGCGAGGGTTTCGTGGACCGGCTCCATGCTGAGTTGCAGAACACCGATACTGAATGGAACGGTCATGACGGTCAATAGCTCGGACAGTTTTCTGTCGTTCGATGTGGGGTTTTCAGACCCAGTTCTCGGACTTTGGTTCCCGGTTCTCAGACTGTCAATCTGGATCTTGCCATGAATGTTCGAGGCCTTTGATCAATTGCCACATCGTTTTGTTGAGCGGAGTAGGAACGCCGTGCTTTTCGCCCCACTTCACAATCGCGCCGTTCATGAAATCAACTTCGGTCTGCCGTTTAGCGAGGACGTCCTGCAACATGCTGGCACGGTGCTTTCCTGGCGCGCTGGCGCCTTTCTGCACCAACTGGCGAGGGTCGCCGCGGAGCGCAATGCCCAGGCTTTTCGCCACCGCCTCACCTTCGGCGATCAGATCGTTGAACAGCTGCCCGGTTGGCTCAAATCGCGTCGCTGCGCCATGATGCAGCAGCGTCAGAGCGCCAACCGGATTGGTAGACGCGTTGAAAATCAGTTTCGTCCACTGCGCTCCGCGGGCATCCGGCAACGCAATCGTGTTCATGCCGGAACGCGTCATCAGTCCGGCCAGTTCTTCCACCTTGCTCATGGAAGTATGGGTAGGCTCGAACGGGCCAACCCAGGTATCGCCGCTGATGTCGTAGCCAATGTGTCCGGGCGCAATCGCGTGCCCGGCGGGAAAGGTTGTGCCCCGGATCACATACTTCACGTGCTCGGCGATGATCTCTTCGTTGCCCACGCCATTCTGCACCGAGCACACCGCGCTGTTATCGTCGAAGATCCGCGCCACCTGCGCGACCGCGTTCCGGGTGTGAATCGCCTTGGTGGCAACGATGCCATAGTCGCAGCGCGGCAGTTCTCTCGGGTCGCTGGTTGCATTCAGCCGTGCCGTGAAATCAGCTGCGCCGGAAAGCCGCAGGCCCTGCGTCCGGATTGCGTCGGTGTGCTCCTTCCAGAGGTCATAGGCCCAAACTTCGACCTCGCCTGCTTTGGCCAGATGCGCGGCAAAGAGGCTGCCCACGGCTCCGCAGCCGACGACGCAAACTTTCATCGCGCGATTGTCCTTGGTTCCCGGGTCGGCTTCGGGGTTTCTTGTCCGTTATAAAACTTCCAGGGAACGTCAGCCAGGCATTCGCCTTCAGTCTTGCCGATGCGATAGGTGTCCTGGGTGTAGAGGCAAACTTTGCCGTCGGTATCGACCACCTGGGGATGAAGCGAGAAGACCATATTCTCCTCAAGTTGCGCGTCGCTTTTGGATCCGATGGCGGGGTACTCGAGCATGGTCGCTCCGATGCTGTGGCCGGAAAGGTGTCCCAGGGCAAAGCCCGCTTTGGCGAACGACTGCGCGACCGCCCGGTGAACGTTGCTGGCCAGTTCACCGACGCGCATGAGCTTTCGGGCTTCCTCCAGCGCGCGCGGATAGACATCAGCCATGGCTTGCGTGCGAGCGCTCACCTGGCCGCAAATCAGCGGACGGGAAAACTCCACCCAGTAGCCGCCCGCGCCTGTAACTTCGAGCGAGTAGAGCAGAAGGTCGTCGGCCGCGACCACGCGATGGCCCGGCACTTTGAAGGACGCTTCGGCTTCGCCATGAGGCCCGGAGAGCATGATATTCATCATGCGCGGTCCGGCTCCGCGGGCAAAAAAACGCTGCACCGCCGGCGCCATGATTTCCGCTTCAGTCTTGCCCGGTGCGTAGGCGGCGACCAGCGCCCAGAATCCGTCGACGATGACGTCCATGGCGTCGCGCACTTCGGCGAGTTCTTCGTCGCTCTTGACCGCTCGCGCCATATCGAACTGGCGATCGAAGGAAACGAGCTCGAACGGACTCTTCACCAGTTCAAGGTAGTCGCGCACCGCCATGATGAAATCCATGCCGTACACGCCAACACGCTTCCATCCGTGCTGCTGTCCCCGCTCGCGAATCCAGCTTCCCGGAACGTCGGGCCAGACATGGTCCTTGATCCAGGGCTTGCCTTTATCGCCGATCCAGCGCGCTTCCCGTGGAAACACCAGCGTCGGCTCGCCCGCCAGCGGGAGCACAACGTAGACATAGCGGTGCACGATCTCAAAACCGGAGACATAGAACGTAGCGCCTTCGAAACCCGCATACTGATTGCCGCACACGATCAGGGCATCCAAGCCCCCGCGCTCCATTCGGGAGCGGATGTTTTTGTAGCGGCGGTCGATTTCCTTTTGACTGGGCAATCGGTCTACCTCGCCTTCAGTTCGTTGGCATCTTCGGCCCGTGGATACCGGTGCTACGACTGCACTCCGCACAGTTCCGCGGCCGTAAGGGCATAAATCTTTGTGATATCCACCAGTGTCTTGATCTTGACCTTTTCGCCTTCGGCGTCGCGCGGCCCGCTGGATGGGCCATAATTCACCGTCTCGATGCCGTAGCGGCTCAGCACGCTGGCGTCGGAGCACCAGGCAACGACTTCCCGTTTCGGAGGCTTACCCATAATCCGTTCATGATTGGCGTCGATGGCCTTGATCATCTGGTGATCCGCAGCGATGCCGGCGCCGGGCACGGAAACATAGGTCTCAAACTCCAGTCCCCAGTCGGGATGCTGCTTCTCCAGATCGAAGAAGACCTGTTGAATGTCGCGCCGTGCATCGCTCATGGAAATGCTGGGTGGAACGCGCACGTCGAGGAACAAATCAGTCTTTTCCGGTGTCCGGCTGGCGCGCCAGGCATGGCCTCCGCGAATGCCTCCGAGATTGACGATGGCTTTTCTTCCGCTGTAGGAGGCTTTCTTCTCCCACACGCCGATCCAGTTCAGGATTGCATTCATCAGTTCGTGCATGCGGCGGATGGAGTTCATCTCTTCGCGTCCCTCGCAGAACGCGGTGTGCACGTAGATGCCGGCGCAGGAGATGCGGACCCACAGCGATCCAAAGTGCTCGAGAACCACATGCATGTCCGTGGGCTCGCCCAGGATGCACATGTCAGGCAGTACTCCGTGATTTACCAGGTAGTGCGTTCCTGCGCCATAACCCCGGTATTCCTTGCCCTTAAATTCGCCCCACTGCGCTTTTTCAATCTCGCCCGCGACCGCGGCAACGATTACATCGCCCCGCAGCTTGACCCCGGCACGTTGCAGTGCCTTGACCGCATGGGTGTAACAGACCAGCGCGCCTTTCATGTTGTAAATGCCAAGGCCATAGACGAATCCGTTCTTGACTACAGCCTGAGGCTTGTAGCCGATCCCGGTCAAAAACTCTTCGCGCCCGGTGTTCGACGTATCCAGATGGCCATTGAACATCAGGTTCTTGCCGCCCCCGCTTCCCAGCCGGCGGCCAACCACATTGGCCCGGCCCTCCTCCACCTCCTGCCATGTAACGACAAGGCCAAGGTCCTGCAGCGCATTCTTCATGTAATGCGCCATCTGAAGCTCTTCTCCGGTGGGGCTCGGAATATTGATGACGTCGCGGCACATGGCCACGATTTCTTCTTCGTTGACCTGGGCGAGAATTTTCTCAACAAGCTTTGAATCGAGTGACGCCTTCGGATTTTCAGATTGTTTGGCCACAGTTCTCAGTTCTCAGTGCCGAGTTCTCCGCGTCGTGCCAGGCGAAAGTCGTCGGGATAAACGCACAGCTTTTCATTGCCGGTTCCGGTAATCAGAAAATTATCCTCCAGCCGCAGACCGCCTCCGCCGGGCCAGTAAATGCCGGGCTCGATGGCCAGCACCATGTTTTTTCTGATGGTGCCGCCGCCGGCCTGATGAGCATAAGGAAATTCATGAGCCCGGGCTCCCACGCCGTGACATATTGCGTGGGAAGGCTGGCCGGGATAGCCGCCTTCAGTAATTCGAGCGCGGATCAAGCGATCCAGTTCGGGGAAGCTGGCGCCCTCGCGCGCATACTTCACTGCCTCGTTGAAGACCTTCAGCAGCAGGTCCAGCAGCTTGTGATATTCCGGCGTAAGCTCGCCTGGGCAGGCATTCTTGGTGAGGTCGGTCCAGTAGCCATCGGCGCAGACCCAAATCTCAAACAGCGTGGGCTCGTTCTTTTGAATGGGCCGGTCCCCGGTGGCGGTAAATGTTGCGATTCCCTTGCCCGACCAGACCAGGGTAAAGGCGCGCGCCATCTCCACCTTGCCTTTGTAGCCCACGCCCAGGCCGTGTACAAAGCCTTCATACATCCCTCCCACTTCGCTTTCCTTCATGCCCGGGCGCATGTGCTCGCGGGTGTAGTCCATGGCCAGCGCGGCCAGTTCGTTGGCCAAGCGCATGCGTTCGATCTCCTGCGAAGTCTTAATGGCGCGAGCCTCGTTGAGCAGGGGAGTGCTGTCGCTGACCTTGCCCGCAACTTGTCGGAATGCATCAAAATAATACTGGGTTGGGGTTGTAGGCTCGCCCACCATGCGGTCGGCGGATTGCGTCCCCATATTGAGCTCGACGGCGACATTGTCGGTCAGGCCGCGCTGCTTGAGGATCTCGAGGGACAGATCCAGCGCGCGAAATTGCGGCGGCCGTGCATCGCGCTCGTCATAGCTCTTGAACAGGCGAATATCTTTTGTCCATGAATTGCGCTGCGCATCGGCCAGCTGTGGTTCCAGGGCGATCAGTGTGGGTTCGCCCTCGCGCGGGAAGATAGCGGCATCGTAACCCTTCATACACCAGTAGTTCGTGAGATACAGCATGTTGTCCGGGGCGCGGACCACCAGCGCGCTTACTTCCTGGTCTTTCATCAGAGCGCGCACGCGATCGAGTTTTGCAGTGTCAACCGGCCAAGTCATATCGAGTGGCCCTCTCCGTGGACGGGCACCGCCCGGTTCTCGTCGGCAAAGGTCCACGAAGCCTCTCGGCCTTTAATCAGCCGATAGACGGCGGAGTGCAGCGGCGCCGGTACCCCAGTTCGCTCGGCCTCGCGTGCGATCGCACCACTGAGGAAATCTACTTCCGTCGGCAGCTGATGACGGATGTCGTAGAGCATCGAAGGCGGGTGGTTGGTCGTAGCTCCGATCTTGTTCATCTCCCACGGATCTTCGTGCAATTCGACTCCCACGGCTTGGGCTACGCGCTTGCCTTCGTTGATCAGTTCATGCAGCAAGTGGCCGAGACTGGAGAACTGCGATTCGTCGGCGAAGTGCGGCGAGTGAGGCAAGCCGGTCAAGGCCGACACGCCATTTACCGAAGCATTAAAAATCAGCTTTGACCACTGCGCCGGTCGCGCATCCGGCAGGGCCTCCGCTTTCAATCCGCCCGCGACAATCAGCCCTGCCGCCTCTTTAACCAGGTCGTAGGGAGTGTTGCAGGGTTCAAAGGGCCCGAGCCATGTGGCTGTGTCCAGTTCGTATTGCACATGCGTATCGCTGTGCCGGGTACCGCTCATGAAAGTTGTGCCCCGAATTACATAGCCGCGGGTGTGGACGGCGATGACTTCCTCGCAGCCCAGTCCATTTTGCGCGGAAATAATCGCGCCTTTATCGAAGCGCCGTCCGATGGAAGGAATGGAATCGTCCACTTGTGTGGCCTTGGTCGCTATGATGCCAAGCTCGCACTCCGGCAACTCGTCGGACCGGGTGGTGGCTTTGAGCGAGACGTGAAAATCGTGCGCGCCCGACACCCGTAATCCTTCCCGGTTCAGAGCTCGTGCATGTTCTTCGCGCCGGACAAAAGCCCATACTTCCGCAACCCGCGCCAGGTGCGCTGCGTACAAGCTTCCGATGGAACCGCATCCGACGACACAAACACGCTTCATAGGTCGTAACCGCATCTCGCCGGATGTCCGGCGGGCGTCCCATCTGCCGCCAAAACAATCGCGCGAGGGCATCCGCTCCAAGCCGTCAATTTCTTTTCTCCAGCTTCACCAGTTGCCGGGGGTCTTTCGCCACCATGGCACGAAACAAACTGTCGGCGTTGTTGAATGAATGTTCGATAATGATGCCGCTGGCGAACAACGCGTCCTGCAACGCCGCCGAAATGGTATGAATCGGCGCGGCTCCGCCTTCCCCCATTCCCTTGGCGCCGCTGTAGCTGTGAGGCGAAGGCGTTTCAATGTGGCCATACTTTACTCTCGGCATGTTCAGCGCCGTGATCGGTATGTAATCGCTGAAGGTGCTGGTAAGCATGTTGCCTACCTCGTCATAAACACAGTTCTCCATAAGGGCTGCGCCAATGCCGTGCGCGGTCGCGCCATAAACCTGGCCTTCAACGATGGGAGGATTGATTACGGTTCCGCAATCATCGATGGCCGCGTAATCCAGGATGTGCGGGATGAACGTGTCGCGCTCCACTTCAACCACAGCCACGTGCAGCTGTGAGGCGTAGGTGAGAGTCAGGCTGCCGTATTTCTTTTTAGTGTCCGGCACCTTGAAGGGCGCCCGCCAGACATAGCGGCAGTTGAGCGTGACCTCATAAAGCTCGGGCGACAGACTGGCGCTGTTGGCGTTCACCAGATTGGCCAGTCCCCAGTAGTTGATCGCTTTGCCACTGCTCTTCGCGCGGAGTTCCGGTCCTTGCGCGCCGCTCCCGAACTCCACGTCATTTTCTTCGGTATTAAGCGCGAACGCGGCCAGCCGCTGCATTTCGGCTTTCAATTTCTGCGCGGCGCCGTGGACTGCGGACAATCCGGAAACCGCAAACTGGCTGGCATAGGTCCCGGAAAATCCTGTATGCACGTTGCGTTCGGTATCGAAGCCGGTGCGCACCGTGATCAGGTCGGGATGTATGTTCAGCACATCGGCTACCACCTGGGCCGCGGTGGTTTCGTGGCCCTGGCCTTGGGGACAGGAACCGACCGCAACCACGACTTCTCCATAGATATCGAGTTTGCAGTTGGCGCCCTGTGAATTTCCGGAATAGGGCAGGAACGGATTCACGATTTGCGACTGCCCAAAGTTGTTGGTGCCGGAATCGAGCGTCGTGCCGATCCCCATGCCAATCAGCCGGCCTTCCTTGCGGCCCGCAGCCAGTTTCTTCGTCCACTCATCCCATCCGATGAGGGCTTTCGCGACCTGAAGCATCTTTGGATAGTTGCCTGAGTCGTAGACGCAGCCGTTGGGGGTGGTGTAAGGGAATTCTTCCGTAAGAATATAGTTGCGCAGGCGCATCTCGTCGGCGGGAATGCCTATTTTGTGGGCGCAAATGTCCACGACGCGCTCCAGAAACCACAGGTGTTGCATGCGCGAATATCCACGATTGGGACCCACCGGGCATTTGTTGGTGACCGCCTGCGAGAAATCGATACGAGCGTTCTTGAAGCGATAGACCCCGGGAAAAACCTGCGACCAGATCACGCAGCCCAGGGGTTCGTAACGCGGGTACGCGCCGCAATCGTCGATGTGACGGGAGTCGATGGCCGTGATGACAGCATTCTTGTCCAGCGCGACTCGGGTATCTCTAAACGTCCGCTCGTTGCCGTGCGCGCTCGACGTAATATGCTCGGATCGCGTTTCCACCCACTTGACGGGTCGCCCGCCAGCTTTCTTCGAAGCTAGCGCGCAGACTGCCATCTGCGGATAGCTTGTAATCTTGATCCCAAAACTGCCGCCGATGTCAGACGTCTCGACCCGGATGCGATCGATGTGGACGCCCAGGTGTGCCGCGAGAAATTGAATCGCAAACGACGGAAACGAATTGTTGCACTGATAGTAGATCCGCTCATCTTTGGGATTCCACTGGGCAATGACAACGTTGTTCTCGAGCGGCGTGCTGGAAAATCGATGAAAGTGCAAGCGATCGATGGAGACGACGTAAGCAGCATCCTTGAATGCCTGGTTCACGTCGCCGTACTCGAAGACTCCGTTCCAGACCCGATTCGTTCCGGCCTCTTCGTGCAGCAGGCTCTTGTCTTCCAGCGCCTTTTCGGCCTCGACCACCGGATCGAGGGCTTCGTACTCAATGTGCACGAGCTCGGCGCCATCGTCTGCCATGGCCGGCGAATCGGCCACCACAGCCACTACCGGCTCGCCCTGATAACGCACTTTGGAAACCGCGAGAGGATAGTCTTTAATCTTTGCGAACGGATCGGGGCCGATTTCGATGAAAGGCTGGGTTTGCTGCGCGACCTCCGTCCCGGTCAGTGTGCAGATGACACCGGCAAGGGCTTGGGCAGCGGAAATATCGACGCTGACGATCCTTGCATGCGCATAAGGCGAGCGGACAAAACGCAGGTACAGCATCTCGCGGAGCTTGATGTCGTCGGCAAACTTGCCCCGTCCGCGCAGCAGGCGGTTCTCCTCCTTGCGCGGAAGGGACTTGCCTACCCAATGTTTCCTGTCACAATCGGGACTCAAATAGCGCTCCCTTGAGCTGAGATTTGCCCGTCACAGACGACCGAGTGCGGCTGTTCCGCGAGCATCAGCTTAGTGCCGTCTGCAAGCTATCGATCAATTTCTGCACGTTCTTTTTTCCCAGCGGTTCCAGCAGTCCGCCGGCCACCGACGCCAGTGCGCCGAATACCTGGGCTTCGCCCTGCCACACAACCTTGGTTCCACCGCTTGCGGGTGTGAGGTCAAAGCCCGCTGTCATGGCGACTTTGCCGCCGGCTACGCTGCCTTGCCCCTTGTACTGGGCGCGCCTGGGACGCTCGGCCTCGGTCAGTTCCATCTTCATGTCGGCGGCTCCCTTGATGTAGGAGATGCCGACGTTTACCTTGACTGTGAAATGGGTGGCATCCTGTTGTGTCATCCCCTGAAAGTCGGGCAGCAACGGGGCAAAGTTCTTGGGGTCGGTCAGAAAGTCATACACTTCGTCCTGTGGTCGCTTGATTTCGAACTCGCCGCCGAACTTGATTGCCATGTCAGGCTCCTTTCATGCTTTGTGCGGCCAACTGGATCGCCTTCAGAATATTCTGATATCCAGTGCAGCGGCAGGTATTGCCGGCGATCGCTTTGCGGATTTCTTTTTCGCTTGGTTGCCGGTTGTGCGCAAGCAGTTGGGCCGTCGAGAGCATCAATCCCGGCGTGCAGTAGCCGCATTGCAGTCCGTAGGCATCGCCAAAGGCTTGCTGGATGGGATGGAGTTTGCCCTCCGTCTCCAGTCCTTCGACGGTGGTAATCTCTGCGCCATCAGCCTGCACCGCAAACACCGTGCAGGACTTTACCGCCGCGCCATTCATCAGCACGGTGCAGGCGCCGCAGTAGGTGGTGTCGCACCCCACATGAGTGCCGGTGAGATCGAGTGTCTCCCGAATCAATTCCACCAGCAACATGCGAGGCTCGACCGCGAGTGAGTGTACTTTCCCATTCACCGTCAGCCGGATCGCAACTTTTTCAACAACGTCAGGCATAAATGTGGCTCGCCTCGACCTGCTCTCCCCGTGCGCGCCGGACCGCAATATCGATCGCGCGTTTCACCAGCGATCCGACCAGCGTTCGTTTGTAGTCCGCCGAGCCTCGCATATCCGACTGTGGATCGGCCGCTGCCCGCGCGGCTTCCACTGCCGCTGCCATCGTTTTTTCTGTTACAGTACGCCCGCGCAGGGCAGCCTCGGCGTGGGCAGCCTTGACCGCGGTCAACCCCACACAACCCAATGCGATGGCAGCATCTTTGCAAATCCTGCCTTCCATCGTGAGTTGCACGGCGGCACTCGCCGTCGGATAAACGGGCGCGGAACGCTTGAATGCCAGATAAGCGCCGCCGCTGCCCCGGGGTGGCGTCTTGACCACAACTTCGCTTACCAGTTCATCGTGCGCCAGGGCGGTTGTGTAAGCGTCTTTGATGAACTCTGCGAGTGCCAGCCGGCGATCCCCCTGCTGCTTCTGGCATCGCACCTCGGTCTCGAGCGTCATGAGGACTGTGGCCCAGTCGCCGCTGGGATCGGCTTCCGCCAGCGAACCGCCGATCGTGCCCCGGTTGCGCACCTGCACGTCGGCGATGCCGGCCGCGCAGTCATGAATGATGGGAATGCGGGCGGCGATTGCCGAAGCTTCGATCTCAGCGTGCCGCGTCAGTGCTCCAAAACGCAGCGCGCCGTTTTCCTCCGTGATATAGGACATGCCGGAAATGAAATTCAGGTCCACCAGATGACTCGGGTTGGCATAGCGGAGCTTCATCAATGGAATGAGGCTCTGACCTCCCGCCAGCAGCTTGGCTTCATCGCCAAACTGCGCCAGCATGGCCGATGCTTCCTGCAGCGAACTCGCACGGTGATAGTGAAAAGCCCGGGGATACATTAGGTTGCGTTGCCTCTCATGAATCCCACCGCAGTCGCTCCCATGGCCGCAATGACCAGTGCAGATCCGGCAATCGCCAGCGCCGACCCGAGCGGAATTTCCGCGATCATGCCGGGCAGGCGCATGGGTTTTTTCAGTGGCAGTGTGTGGAGCGCGGTGCGCAAGCGGATGCGATTGGTCGGCTGCGCCGCGGCCGCAAACATGGCCAGCGGATTGGCCGAGATGGAAAAGTTCTGAAAGAAGTGGTGGTCGATGGTCGCGTACACGTCAAAGCCGCATTCGTCGGCGTGCTCGATCTGGCGCATGATTTCCCAGATCATGCCGTAATGCGACTTGCCGGGCGGAGTCTGGATTTCGCAGTAGATGCCAAATCGCATTTTCTCTCCTACGGGTTGCGGCTGGACTTGGCGTCTCCCTGGGCTTCGAGCGATTGCGTCCGGGAGCCTTCGATGGTTCGATACTCGCCGCGATGATAGAGCAGAGGATCGCCTTCGCGCACCACAACCTGCTCGACTTCAGCGATGAAAATTGTGTGATCGCCCGCATCCTGCGCCGAGTGCAGACGGCACTCCAGGTAGGTCAGGGCGCCGTTGAGCACCGGCGTGCCGTGGGCTGTACGGTCAAAGTGCGCCCCCGCTTCCTGCTCGGCATGGCGATGGTCCTGGGCTGCGCGGGCATAGTATTCGGAAATAATCTGCTGGCCCTCCGCCAGCACGTTCACTCCGAATCTTTTTTTGGCGTGCAGGTGCGCGTGGGTCCGGGCCCGGTGGTCTACGCAGACCAGCACCAGCGGGGGATCGAGCGATACCGAGCTGAAGGCATTGGCTGTCATGCCGTGAACTTCACCCTCATAGTCCACCGTAATTACCGTCACCCCTGTCGCAAAACTGCCCAGCGCTTGACGAAATTCTGCTTGAGTGACTGGCATAGGAAGGCCGCGGCCTTTTATCGTTTCGAAGCTTCCCCGGGGGGAACCGATGTCCCTGGTTCCACCCATAAGAGTTTTACCACGCCAAACGCAGCGCGAACTGAACCTGTCGCGGATTAAAGATGGCGCCGGGCGTTCCGTACGAAGGATTGGGCGAGCCTTCACGATTCCCTGAAGGTGTGGCGGGGCAGCCCTGGTCCGTCGGAACGGTGGCAAAATTGCAGAAGTCGGCCGCGGCTCAATGCCCACCCGGTCGTTATTTCCGAAAACGTCGCCGTTGGCCTCAAAGCCGGCGAATTTGGTGAAGTAGTGAGGCGTCTCCAGGCTCACGATCGTCCCCAGCTGCCAGCCATTCACGATCTTGCGGAATCAGCACGAAGCTGGGATTGGGCCCATCGTCGATGCCTTTTGACCAGGTGTAGCTGACGCCCCCAGCATTACCCCAAATCAACCGTGGAAATCAACCTGCTTCGACAGGCAGCGTTCCGAATCGTCCTCATGTATCATTCTGGTGTTCATGCCTGCAGGAATACGGATTTTGGAATCCGGCGGCTCGACAACGTGGATGGCCAGACATGCGACTGGTAGACAATTCGCTCACAACGTTCCTCAACGAGGTGCGTGACGGGCTACCACTCCCGCGTGAGGCGGCCCGCCAATTGCTGCGCTGCTCCGACGACGACCTGGTCGAGCTTCTCGCTACGGCTCTCGAGCTCAAGCAGCGATTTAAACCGGACTTCATTACCTATTCCCGCAAAGTGTTCATTCCCCTCACCAACCTGTGTCGCGACTACTGCGGCTACTGCACCTTTCGCCGCGACCCGGGCGAGCCCGGCGCCCAAACCATGACTCCGGATCAAGTACTGGAGGTCGCAACTGCGGGACAAAAGTTGGGTTGCACCGAGGCATTGTTCAGTCTGGGCGACAAGCCCGAGCTGGCCTTCCCGGAAATGCGCGCGACCCTGCGCCGCCTGGGGTATAACTCGACTCTCCATTATCTCGAGGGCATGTGTAAGCTGATTCTGCGGGAGACCGATCTGTTACCACATCCCAACCCTGGCCTGATGAGTGCCGAGTGGATCACTCGCCTGGCCGCAGTTTCGCCCAGCATGGGGCTGATGTTGGAGACGACAAACGCAGACCTGCTTGCGGCCGGCGCCGCGCATGACAACGCGCCCGACAAAGTCCCAGTCAAACGCTTGCGCACCATTGAGGAGGCCGGCAAACAATCGGTGCCCTTCACCACAGGTCTGTTGATTGGAATCGGTGAAACTCTGGACGATCGCGTGGACACGCTGCTCGCCATCCGCGAGTTGCACCGCCGCTATGGTCACATCCAGGAAGTGATCGTGCAGAATTTCCGGGCCAAGCCGGAAATCCCGATGCGCGACTGGCCGGAACCGACGCGCGGTGAGATGTTGCGAACCGTCGCGGTGGCGCGCCTGCTCATGCCGGAAGTCAACCTGCAGGCGCCGCCCAACCTTTCCGCGCCTTACTACGACGAACTGCTCGATGCCGGAATCAACGACTGGGGCGGGGTTTCACCCCTGACCCCCGATTTCATCAATCCGGAAAAGCCCTGGCCGCATCTGCAGCACCTCAAGGCACGCACGGAATCAAAAGGATACATCTTGCGCCAGCGCTTGCCGGTTTATCCTGAATTTCTGCACCCGCTTACTTCGCGGCCCGGCTTGCTGTCGGAAAAAGTCCGGGCGGCTGCGGATCGCGAAGGCTATGCCGGGAGGTCCAGGGCTGCATGATTGTCGTACTCACTGGCGGAACCGGGGGCGCGAAGTTTGTAGACGGCCTGCGTCAGGTCGTGCCCGCCAAAGACCTCACCATCATCGTCAACACCGGCGACGATCTGGAGTGGTGGGGCTTGTACATTTCTCCCGACCTCGATTCCATCACCTATGTGCTGGCTGGACTGCTGAGCAAGGAACGCGGCTGGGGCGTAAAAGGCGACACATTCTTCTGCCTGCAGGCCATGGGCGATCTGGGAGAACCCATCTGGTTTCACGCCGGAGACCGCGATCTGGCCGTCCATCTGCTGCGCACCAAGTTGCTCAAACAGGGCAAAACTCTGTCTGAAGTTTCCGCCGAGATCGCGGCCAGGATGGGCGTACAGGCCCGCATCCTTCCTATGAGCAACGCTCGCGTGGAAACGCGGGTAGACACTCCCGTTGGCGATCTCAGTTTCGAAGAGTACTTCGTGCAGCGCTGGTACCAGGATCCCGTCAATTCGATCCGTTTCGCCGGCATTGAAAACGCCCAGCCCGCCCCAGGGGTGATCGATGCTATCAAGTCAGCGTCGGTGGTTCTGCTCGCGCCCAGCAACCCCGTGACCAGCATTGGTCCGATCCTGGCGGTTCCGGGCATCGTGGAGGCCCTCGCGCAAACTCGCGCTCCGGTGGCAGCGGTGAGTCCGATTATCGGTAACACTGCGGTCTCCGGGCCGGCTGGCATCCTCATGGCCGCTCAGGGCTTGCCCGTTTCCATTGCAGGAGTGGCCCAGGCTTACCGGGAATTTCTCGACATTCTGGTGGTCGACAATCGTGATGCCCAAGCCGCCGAGGAGTTGAGAAAATCCGGGCTGCGCGTCCAGTGCGCCAACACCATCATGGGCACAGCCGACGAAAAGATTGACCTGGCCCGCAAGATCCTGTCCCAACTCGAGTCGGTGACGCCGACCGAAAACGCCGCCCATGCGGGCTCGGACCTGTCATGATCCTGGTCCCGGTCAAGAACCTTTCCGGCGCCAAGCAGCGGCTCGCCGCCCTTTTCGATCAGGCTACACGCACCGAATTCGCGCAAGCCATGCTCTTCGATGTGCTCGAAACCCTGGGCATGTGGAAGGAATGTCCTGATGTCGGCATTGTGACCAGCGATCCTTTTGCCCTTCAGCTGGCGGATCAATTCCACTTTACCGTGATACCCGACAACGCCAACCGGAGCGAGACCGATGCCATCGCAATAGCAACCCGCTTCTGCGAGTCCCAGGGCGTCGATAGTACGCTGGTGATTCCCGGCGACATTCCGTTAGTCCAGAGCTGGGAGCTGGAAAAAATTCTGCAATCTGCGCCCGCGGAAGGCTCCGTGCTGGTGCGCGCAGCCGATGGACGCGGTACCAATGCCATCTGGCGACGCCCCGCCGGATTATTCCCCGCCCGCTTTGGCAACGACAGCTTCGCGCCTCACCACGCCGCCGCGCAAGCCACCGGGAAGCCCTGTGTCGTGCTTGCCCTTCCCGGCATCGCGCTCGACGTCGATACCCCGTCCGAATTGCGGGCGCTGGCCGCAGCTCCCGGCGAAACTCGCGCCCAGCGTGTAGTCCGGCAGTGGCAGTTGGACGATCTTCCATTGGCCGCGAACGAATTGTAGTCTCGCGATCAGACTGTGCGAACTCCAGGCGCCAATTCGCGAAACAGGCTTGACTCCAAGTCAGTTCCAAAGCACCAATCGGCGGAAGCCCCACAGGGGCGGAAGAATGTAGCCCGGGGCGCAAGCCCTGGGGTGGTACGTCGGGACGAGCAAGCCCCAAAGGGGCGAAAGAGGGCCTCTCCGGACTCCGCACGGGAGCTCCGCATCATCCCTGTTCCCATGAAGGCTGAGGTGCAACCCGGCAACTCCATTTCCAAACTTGTCCTCGATGCTATAAGCCCGCAAAAACTGCGCCCGGGCGACATCCTGGTCATCAAGCACAAGATCGTTTCCAAGGCGGAGGGACAACACGTAGACCTGAGCCAGGTCGTGCCCTCGGCCGCTTCCCGCCGTTGGGCAGACCGCTATCGTCTCGACGCTCGCGTGATCGAGTTAGCCGTACAGCAGAGCCGCCGCATCGTGCGGCGTAAACGGGGAGTGCTGATCACCGAAACCCTTCATGGCCTGATCTGCGCCAACAGCGCGGTCGACGTCTCCAATGTAGACGGAGGTCGCCACGCCCTCCTGCTGCCTGCCGACCCCGACCGCTCCGCTGCAAGAATCCATCGCGAGCTGAAAAAAACTCTGCACCTTTCGATCCCCGTAATCATCACGGATACTTTCGGCCGGCCCTGGCGCGAAGGCTTGACGGAAGTTGCCATCGGCGTGGCTGGCATGCAGGCGCTGCACGACTATCGCGGCCGGCCGGATTCGCATGGATACGCGCTGCAGGCTAGTATTGAGGCAGACGCCGACCAGCTGGCTTGCGCCGCCGGCCTGGTCTGCGGCAAGCTAGCTCGTACGCCGGCGTGTATCATTCGAGGGTTCGCTTATCGCCCCGGCCCGGGCAGCGCTCGTGATTTGTTACGCCCGGCCGCCAACGACCTGTTTCGCTGAGCCGGTGGGTTTTCCGAGGAGGAGCCGTGAACCGAGTCGTATCCGATTCTGAACTGGAGAATTTTCCCGCGCTCGAATGGCTGGAGATTGCTGAGCGCATGTCGTCGGAATCGGCCAACGCGCTCGATCAGGTTCTGGCCTCGCAGGATGGCAGCGCTCTCTCTCACGAACAAAGCCTGCTCCTGGCCAATGCCGAAGGCGACGACCTGCTGGGATTGCTGGTAGCGGCCGACATCCTGAGGCGCGATCGGGTAGGCAACCTCGTCACCTACGTGGTCAATCGCAATATCAATTTCACCAACGTTTGCTTTGTCGGCTGCAAGTTTTGCGCTTTCAGCCGCGGCCCGCGCGAACAGGACAGTTATTTCCACAGCCTGGAGACCATGGCGCAGAAGGCAGTTGAGGCGCGCGCGCTGGGCGCGACCGAAGTCTGCATCCAGGGCGGACTGCCCCACGGATTGCCGCCGTTCTACTATCGCGACATCCTGCGCGCGATAAAAACGGCTGTGCCTGAGATGCACATTCACGCTTTCTCTCCCATGGAGATCGTTTACGGCGTCGAACTCACCGGCATGCCGCTGCCTGACTACCTCACGATGCTGCGCGACAACGGCCTCGACACCCTGCCCGGCACCGCTGCGGAAATTCTCGACGACGACGTGCGCTTTGTGCTCTCCCGCAACAAACTCTCCACCGAACAGTGGAAGCAGGTGATCCGTACCGCGCACCAATGTGGCATTCGCAGCACCTCTACCTTGATGTACGGGCACATCGAAACCGCGACGCACTGGGTCAATCAGCTTGAGCTTCTTCGCGACATGCAACAGCACACCGGAGGCTTCACCGAGTTTGTACCGCTCGGTTTTGTGCATCCCAACACTCTGCTGTTTCAGCAGGGAATCGCCCGGCCCGGACCCACCCTGGCTGAACATCTCAAGATTCACGCTCTGGCGCGAGTCATGCTGGCGGGCGCCATCGATAATATTCAGGTGTCCTGGGTAAAACTGAACCGGCGTCTGTCGCAGCTCTGCCTGCACGCCGGGGCCAACGACTATGGCGGCACGCTGATGGAAGAAAACATCTCGCGGGAAGCGGGGGCCACCGCCGGACAATACACCAGCGGAGAGGAATTCCAGTCCTTGATTCTCGAGATCGGTCGCATCCCTGCTGAGCGCAACACGCTGTACACGCGAATCAGTCTCAAGGTGCAACCTGAACACCTCGCGATCGAAGAGGCGCTCGAGCCGGAGTTCGCGTAATCATGCCCCGAGCCATCGCTGTCCTGGGCGGCACCGGTCCGGAAGGCTTTGGACTCGCCTTGCGCTGGGCTCGAGCCGGCGAGACGGTAATCCTCGGCTCACGGGATGCCGGCCGCGCCCGGGAAGCGGCGGCAAAAATCAAGGCTGCCGTGGGCAGCGATGCAAAAGTGACAGGTGATGAAAACACTGCCGCCTGTTCGGTCGCCGACCTGCTCGTGCTGGCCATCCCGTTTGAAGGCCACGCGGCTTTACTTAAGCAAATTAAGCCCTCCGTTTCCCCGGGAAGCATCGTGGTTGACGCCATCGTGCCCCTGGCGGCCAGCGTTGGCGGACGCGCCACCCGCACCCTGGGCGTCTGGCAAGGTTCCGCCGCTCAACAAACCGCCGAACTTGTGCCCGACGGAGTTTCGGTGGTGGCCGCGTTTCACAACACTTCGGCGGAAGTGTTAAACAGCGATGCCCGAGTCGACTGCGATGTCATTGTTTGCAGCGACGACGCCGACGCGGCCGCAATTGTCAGGAGGCTGGCGGCAAAAATTCCGGGCGTGCGCGCGATCGACGGCGGCAAACTGGAGAATGCGCGCATCCTGGAGCAGATCACCGCGCTTCTGATCGGCCTCAATATTCGCCACAAGGGCCACTCCGGCATTCGCATCACGGGCCTGCCAGAAAAAGCTTACGAGACGTTATAGCCCGGTTGTGCAGCGCCGGCGTCTCCCGCTGTGGTGAGGGTTGTCCCCTCGCAGTAGGGTCAATTCAATCGCCGGCAAAGCCGCATGAGTGATTCCTCCAGCCCCGGTCCGGCCATAGAATTCCGCAATGTCGGATATCACCTGGACAACGGAACCGCTCTCCTGCGCGATCTCAATCTCGAGGTGCAGCGCGGCGAAACCCTGGTCCTGCTGGGCCGGAGCGGCTCCGGCAAGACCACTACTCTGAAGCTCATTAACCGTCTGCTCCAGCAAAGCGCGGGCGATATTTATGTCGATGGCCGCGCCTTGCATGAATGGGACGTGATTCGCCTGCGCCGCATGATCGGCTACGTGATTCAGGAAGTCGGCCTGTTTCCGCACTTTACCGTCGCCCGCAATATCGGAGTGGTGCCCCGGATCGAAGGCTGGTCCGCCGACCGCATTCAACGCCGGGTCACAGAACTGTTGCAGCTTGTGGGCCTGGAACCCCAGCTTGCATCACGCTATCCGCGTGAATTGTCCGGTGGACAGAGGCAGAGGGTCGGCGTGGCGCGCGCCCTGGCCGCCGACCCGTCGTTTCTGCTGATGGACGAGCCTTTCGGCGCCCTCGACCCCATTACCCGCGCCGAACTGCAACGCGAATTTCTGGCCCTGCAGCAAGGTCTGGGAAAAACCGTGGTCTTCGTCACCCACGATCTGCGTGAAGCCCTTTTTCTCGGCACCCGGGTCGCGCTTATGGAGTCAGGACAGCTGGTGGCCACACTCGCTCCCGAAGAATTTCTGCATTCCGAGGATCCCATGGTCGCGGCTTACGTGGATGCCTTCAAGACCGAGATCTCGCCCCACAAGAGGGAAGCGCGATGAACGCGAAAAGTAGCGCCGGCCTCCCGCTGGATATCCCCCGGGCATGTCGCACTCAGAGATGCAGGCAAACTGCTCTGTATATATCCAATCGAAACCCATCGTTCCGGCGAGGCCATTCATGAACGTGCTGCAATTTATCGTGCAAAACCATACAGAGGTTCTGGAACTCACCGCTGAACATCTCTGGCTCGTCGGAGCGTCGATTGCCCTGGCCGTGCTTATCGGAATTCCCCTGGGCATTCTGATCACGCGCTGGCCGATTTTGAGCAAGCCTGTGCTCGGCGGCGCCAACATTATTCAGACCGTCCCCAGCCTGGCGCTGTTTGGATTCCTCCTGCCCGCGCCCTGGATCGGTGCGCGCGCTGACCGGCTTGCGATACTGGCGCTTACCCTGTACGCGCTGCTGCCCCTCATTCGCAATACCTACACCGGCATCAAGGGGGTCGACCGCGCGGTCGTCGAAGCCGGACGCGGAATGGGGATGACGGATGGCCAGCTGCTTTGGCAGGTGGAACTTCCTCTGGCGCTGAGTGTCATCATCGCCGGCATTCGCGTCGCTACCGTGCTCTCGATCGGAGTCGCGACCATCGCCGCCGCCATCGGCGCAGGTGGACTTGGCGAATATATTTTTCGAGGGCTCGCCATGGTCAACAATCAGGTGATATTGGCCGGCGCGATTCCTGCCGCCGCCCTGGCCATACTCGCAGACACGAGCCTGGGATGGCTGGAGAAGCGGCTCAGCCCCCGGTAATCTATAAGAATTGTCACCCCGAGCGGCGTACCGGCCGCGAAGGATCTATAAGAATTGTCATCCTGAGCGGCGAATAGGCCGCGAAGGATCTATGCATTTAATTTCCGGTGAATATGCGGCGTCAACTCTCATGGCTTTTGCTGATAAACATTCTTCTCCCCGCCTGCGGTCCCCCGCGCGCGGATCGCATCGTAGTTGGTTCCAAGAATTTCACTGAGCAACTGGTGCTGGGCGAGATCATCGCGGAGCAGATCGAAAACCGGACGCATCTTCCCGTCGAGCGCCGCTTCTATCTTGCAGGCACCTACATCTGCCATCAGGCCATTCTCGGCGGCCGCATCGATATTTATCCCGAATACACTGGCACGGCGCTGACCGCGATCCTGAAAGAGCAGCCCTCTAATAACCCCAAGCAGGTCTTCACCGAGGTCAAGGCCGAATACGCCAAACAATTCAATCTCGAAGTGGGCAAGCCCTTCGGGTTTAACGACACCTTCGCCATCGAGATCCGCGGCGAAGATGCCCGGCGGCTTGGACTTAAAACCATATCGCAGGCGGCGCCCTACACCCCGCATTGGCGCGCCGGGTTCGGCTACGAGTTCATGGAACGCCCCGATGGATACAAGGGGCTGGCCGCAACCTACGGTCTGCGCTTCGCCGAGGCCCCGCGCATCATGGACCTGGGCCTGCTCGCCCGGGCTCTTAAAGACAAACAGGTAGACCTTGCCGCCGGGAATACCACCGATGGATTGATCCCCGCGCTTGACTTATTCGTTCTCGAAGACGATCGCCATTACTTCCCACCCTACGAGGCCGTACCCATCATCCGGCAGGAGGTGCTGGCACGTCACCCGGAGGTCGGGGAGGCGCTGAATGAACTCGCAGGAAAAATTTCGGATGACGACATGCGTCAGCTCAACTACGCCGTGGATGGTCAGCACCGCGACGTGAAGGAAGTTGTAAAAAAGTTTCTGCTCCAGAAGGCGCCCTAGCGCCGGGGTTTTCGCGGGTCGGACGGACGCGCTACATCAACCACACCGCATCGACATCCACAATCACCTGGGAGCGCGGGATCTTCTGCTGGGCCGCGTACGCCAGCATCGTCCTGAGCAATAGGTTGAGCTTCTGTCGGCTGGCCGACTTCATCACGAAGTGATATCGATAGTCGCGCTTTAAACGCACGATCGGCGCGGCCGCGGGCCCCAGAACCCGGATCCCCTCATGCCGGGTTCTCTCAAGCCATTTCCCCAGCACGCCCGACCAGCGCAACGCCTCGTCGAGTTTGTCGCTGCGCACCAGCACATTGGCCAGTGCGCTGTAAGGCGGGTAGTGCATCCAGCTGCGAAAGCGCAGTTCCTTTTCGTAAAAGCCGGTAAAGTCGTGCCGCGCCGCGTACTGCACCGCATAGTGATCGGGAAAATAAGTTTGCAGCACGACCTTGCCGGGAGTCTTGCCGCGCCCCGCTCGTCCTTCCACCTGAGTCAGCAGCTGGAAAGTGCGCTCAGCTGCGCGAAAGTCAGGGAAACCGAGCGCCATGTCGGCTCCCACCACGCCCACCAGCGTCACCCCGTGGATGTCGTGGCCCTTGGCGATCATCTGCGTGCCCACCAGCAGATCGAGTTCGCCTTCGTCGAGAGCGTTGAGCGCGCGTTCAAAGTCTTCGCGGCCGCGCACCGTATCGCGATCCAGCCGCCCGATGCGCGCCTGGGGAAACATTCCGTGCAGCAACTCTTCCAGCTTTTCCGAACCGGTACCGAGAAAATACACATACTCGCTGCCGCAGTGAATGCATGCCTTGGGCACCGGCGCCGTAAACCCGCAATAGTGGCACTCCATGCGAAGGAAGCGCTTGTGATGGGTCATGGCGATGGCGCAGTTCCTGCATTCGAGGGTCTTCCCGCAGGCGCGGCACAGGACTACCGGCGAATATCCCCGCCGGTTCAGCAGCACCATGACCTGCTCTTTGCGCTCCAGCCGCTCCCCGATTTCTTCTGCCAGCTTGCGCGAAATTACTTGCTCGCTTCCCGTCTCCTGAAATTCCTGCCGCATGTCGATGATCTCGACCTCCGGCAACGGCCGCTGCTCCACCCGGTCTGGAAGTTCGAGCAACGTGTACTTGTCTTTTTTGGCATTGAAGTATGATTCGAGCGACGGCGTGGCCGATCCCAGAACGATTGTGGCGTTCGCCATTTTGGCCCGCATTACCGCGACATCGCGGGCGTGGTATCGCGGCATTTCCTCCTGCTTGTAGGAAGGGTCCTGTTCCTCGTCCACGATCACCAGCGCCAGATCACTCACCGGAGCGAACACGGCGGAGCGTGTGCCCACCACCATTCGCGCAACTCCGCGCTTAATGCGGTGCCACTGCTCGGCACGTTCCCGGTCGGAAAGCGCGGAATGCAGAATGGCAACTTCGTCGCCAAACATCTGGTGCAGGTCGGCAGCCACCGCCGGAGTCAACCCAATCTCAGGAACCAGCAGGATGGCCGAGCGACCGGCCTCGAGCACCGCGCGCATGGCGGAAAGATAGATGGCGGTCTTGCCCGACCCTGTGACCCCGTGCAGCAGCATGCCGGCGAACTTGCGCGAGTTAACGCTCTGCTGGACAGACTTCAGGGCTTCCTGCTGCGCCGGGTTGAACTGCGAATCAAACAGGCTGGGGCGGGCCTTCAGCACTGAGACGGTGAACTCCGCCGGTTCTTCGACAATCTCGACCAACCCGCGTTTCACCAGTGTGCTCAGCGTGGTTCGCGGAACCTCCAACGACCGCAGTACATCGACGGGAGCCTTGCCTCCAGCGCCGGCCAGCGTGTCGAGCAGATTCTGCTGGTTGGAGTTGAGTTTGCCTTCGATGCTCTTTAAGACCGCGACCCTGACGGTGCGGACCGCCTCGCGCGCTTCGGACAAATCTTCCCGGGTGATCCACTTCTTCCGCACCATTCCCGCCAGCAGCGGCCTGGATGCGCGAGTTGCGGCCCGCAGGCTCTCCTCGCGCGTCATCTCCTCGCGCTGGGCCAGGTAGTCAAGCACCCGAAACTCAGCCAGTTGGTCTTCGGGAGCTTTCTGCGAGCGTGCGGATGACCCGGACATTCCCGCCAGGTGCAGCGTCGTGTGGCCCTGGTCTGTAATGCGATAGCCGATCGCCCGCTTGAATTCCGCTCCCAGAGGCAGCATGGTGCGGAAAACTTCGCCGACGGGCGCGAGATAGTAGTCGGCGATCCACCGTCCCAGCCTGATCAGTTCCTGGTCAAGCACAGGGACGGCGTCAAGCACGCTGATAACATTCTTGGTCTTAACTTTCGGTTTGCGATCGTGCAACTCAGCAACGATGCCCGACATACGCTGCTGACGGAAGGGAACCAGCACGCGTCCACCTACAACCGGCTGCATTCCTTCCGGAACAGCATAAGTAAAGACGACGTCCAGCGGCACCGGCAGAGCTACGTCGCAGAATTCAGGCATGGAGAATGTGCCGGTAGGGGCACAGATCGCATCGTAACATTGTGGTAGAGCGCTCAGGCGAAAGACGAGCGATGTAGGCGCGAGCGTCCTCGCTCGTGCGGCAGTGAGGAAAAGCTCCCAGTTAATCCGGGCTCTTGGCCGGAGCCACCAGCCCCAGGTCTTTCATCACCATCTGCAGATCCTTCCAGGCCTCTTTCTTCTGCCGGGGATCGCGCAACAGGTATGCAGGATGGTAAGTAACCGCGAGCTTGGTTCCGCGGAAGTCGTACCACTTGCCCCGCAGCTCAGACATCGGGGCATTGATCGCCAGCAGAGTCTTGGCCGCGACCGCGCCCAGCGCCACGAGCACTTTCGGCTTGATGGTGGCGATCTGCCGCATCAAAAACGGCGAGCAAGTGTCGCACTCATCGCGCTCCGGAGTGCGGTTGCCCGGGGGCCGGCACTTGATGATGTTCGCAATGTAGATATCTTCACGCTGCAGCCCCATCGCCCGGATCATATTGTTGAGCAACTGTCCGGCGCGGCCCACGAAAGGCTCGCCCTGCAGATCTTCGTCGGCGCCCGGCGCTTCGCCGATGAACATCAGTTCGGCTCGCGGATTGCCCACGCCGAAAACAATCTGCTTCCGTCCCTGCTTGGCCAGCCGGCAACGGGTGCAATCGCCGATATCGTCGCGAATCGCACGCAGACCCTGGGCCGGGTCAGCGAGAGTCGCCTCAGGATTAGTGGAGACTTCGATCAGCTCTTCTTTGGCAGTTAAAGCTGCGGCTCTGGCTCTGGGCAATGGCTCTCGCTGTTCTGTTTGAATTTGGTTGGCGGTCTCGCGGCGATAAAAATCATAGATGCCGAGTTCATTGTAGTAGCGGATGCGGTCGGCTAGTGCGCGCTTTAGTTGGGGATCAAGGGTTGTGGACATGAAGACTGCAAAACGACCGCAGATTTCAGATTGCAGCTTTGGCTACCTGGCCTGTGGTACTTTGCGCAAGCGAACTGCCTGGTCGAGTACGCGCTGGGCGACTTCCCACTTGGTGGTCTCCGGCACTTCGACGACCTCGCCCTGGGTGATGATAGTGACCGCGTTGCGGTCGGAATCGAAGCCTACGCCCTCGCGCGACACATCATTCACCACAATGGCATCGAGCGCTTTCGACATCAGCTTCTTGCGCGCGTTTTCCAGCACATTTTCGGTCTCGGCCGCGAAACCTATGATGATTTGCGCGCTCTTCCTCCGCGTCAGTTCCGCCAGAATGTCGGGGGTCGGCTCCAGTTCCAGAGACATCGCACCTTTGCGTTTGATTTTCTGTTCCGCCGCGCTCCGGGGACGGTAGTCGGCCACCGCTGCGGTCTTGATCACAATGGTGGCTTCGGGCAGGAGTCTCAGCACAGCCTGGCGCATCTGCTCGGCCGATTCGACGCGCGTGACTTCAGCGCCTCCCGGCGGGGTCAGGGCTGTAGGTCCGCTCACCAGCAGCACTCGGGCGCCGCGCCGCAAGGCAGCTTCGGCCAGGGCATAGCCCATGCGGCCACTGGAGCGGTTGGTAAGGTAGCGCACCGGATCGATTTTTTCCCGCGTGGGACCGGCCGTGATCAGAACGGTTTCGCCGGCCAGTTCCTGCGAAGCTCCCAGGGCTTCCATGGTGGCCGCGACAATCAGGTCATTCTCGGCGAGGCGCCCCGGGCCGGTCATGCCGCAAGCCAGATAGCCATCGCCTGGTTCCACAATGCGGACGCCACGGCGGCGCAGAATCTCCAGATTGGCCTGGGTCGCGGGATGGTTCCACATGTTGACGTTCATGGCCGGGGCAACAACGACCGGCGCGGTGGTCGCTAGATATAGAGTGGTCAGGAAGTCGTTGGCGATCCCCTGCGCAAATTTGGCCAGAAGATTCGCAGTCGCAGGCACCACCAGCAGCGCATCAATCGATTGCGCTACGGCGATGTGCTCGATCGCGGAGTCAATGTTGGGCTGAGCGTTTTCGCCGCCGCCCGCGGCAAACATATCGGTGATGACTTTTTCGCCGGAAAGCGCCGCAAAGGTGAGGGGACGGACAAACTGCTGCGCGCTCTCGGTCATGATCACCTGCACCCGGGTCCCGCGGTCCTGGAGCAAACGGACGACTTCCGCCGCTTTATAGACCGCAATGCCACCGCTGATTCCGAGCGCAACTTTCATGGAGTAATTCGAGGCGATTGCAGAGTCCAGCTTTCAGATGTCAGAGTGAAACCCGCTCCAGCCGGATGGCGCCGAGGTTCACCAATCTGCAATCGATAATCCGGGATATGCAATCCGACTTATACGTCTTTCGCAATTGCCTTCTCCAGCATCTCGCTGGCAACCTCGGCCGCCGATCTCGGCATCTCGGGAATCACCCACTTCACCTTGCCCGCCTTGATCTCGTCCTGTGCAATCCGGCAAGGCTTGCGGGAAGGCGTTTCGATGACCGGAGGCGCGCCACCCTGCAATTGCCGCGCCCGCCGCGCAGCCACCAGGATGTAGCGATAGTTGCTGTCAAATCCATCCATCAACTTCATCGTGTTCTCCCCATGCTGCTAGCGTCCACCCGGCGCTGCTGCCTTCTCAAACGATGCCAGGATCGGCTGTAGCCGCTCCCGCACATGATTCAGGCGCCAGCGCTCTGCCTGGGCCATCAGGTTGGTGTCGTCAGCGGATCGTGGTTCCTGTTCTTGGGCTCCTGATCGCTTCAGTCGTTCCGCGAGCAGGATCGACTTCAGCGCGTCGATAGATTCTTCCAGGCGGTCGTTAATCAAAATATAGTCGTATTTCTCGTAATTCTCAATCTCCCTGGAGGCCGTGACCAACCGGCGCTGGATGACCTCTTCCGCATCCAGACTGCGAGTGCGCAGCCGCTTCTCCAATTCCCTGCGGTCGGGAGGAAGAATGAAGATACTGGCCGCCTCAGGAATCCTGCGCTTGATCTGCCCCGCCCCCTGGACGTCAATGTCGAGGAGCAGGTCTTTTCCTTCCTCTTCAGCTTCCCCCTGAAAACGGCGCGCGGTCCCGTAGTAGTTGCCGAATACTTCCGCATGCTCCAGGAATTTATCCTGGCGGATCATTTCCTCAAATTCCGAACGCGGGACAAAATAATATTCCCGCCCATTCTGCTCGCCCGCCCGCGGCGCCCGGGTGGTGTAGGAGATGGAGAATTTCAGGCCCGGCACCAGCAGCCGCACCCGATCCACAAGGGTGGATTTGCCCGAACCGGAGGGGGCCGAAATGATGTAGACGCCACTCATTCGACGTTCTGCACCTGTTCGCGCGCCTTCTCGAGTTCCGTTTTGATGGCGAGCCCCATCTCGGTAATGTTCAACGCCTCGCCTGCCAGACCGGAGGTCTTCGAGAGCAGGGTATTGGCTTCGCGGTTCATCTCCTGCAGCAGGAAATCCAGTTTCTTTCCCACCTCACCGCCCTGATCGAGCAAGCCCAGGAAGTGTTGCACGTGGGTATCCAAACGGACCAGTTCCTCCTGGATATCGCTGCGATCGACCAGCAGCGCCGCCTCCTGCAGCAGGCGTTCCGGTTCCACCTGGCTTCCAATCAGCTCCTGCATGCGCGTCCGCAAGCGCTCGATGTACGTCTTAAGCACGGCCTGGCGATGTTTCTCTACGCCCGCGCCGGCCTTCTGCACCAGGGCCATGCGTTGCCGCAATTCCCGTTCAATGCCGCGTCCTTCTTCTTCCCGCATCAGGTTGAGGTGATTCAAAAGTTCCTCCACCTTGGCCAGGACGGAGGTTTCGAGCGCCCCATCCGCGGGAAGCGCTGCCGCATCGAGGGCGCCGGGCAGGCGCAGGACCGCGTTCAAATCCGGTTCGGCGGCCAGCCCGAACTCCGCCGCGGCTGCCCGGAAGGCCTGGATGTAGCCTCCTGCAATCTGCTTATTGAGCGCGAAGCTCTCGCTCCCGCCGCGCTCCAGGCTGAGAGTCAGTTCCACATGGCCGCGCGCCACCTTCTCTTTGAGCAGACGGCGCAATTTCATTTCCAGAGAATCGCTGTCCGACGGCATACGGAAGTGCACATCGAGGAAGCGATGATTGACCGACTTCAACGCCAGAGTGAATCCCATGGGGTTCTTCCCCGGCGCGTGATTCCGCGCCTCGGCTACCTGCCCCTTCACCTGCGCAAACCCGGTCATGGCACGAATCGGCATTTTGCAGCGTGAGCTACCGGCTGGCGTTCGCTTTCGGCTGCTCCCTTTCCGCGAACTGAAGATCATACAACCGACGATAGGTTCCGAGCTTCTGCATGAGCTGTTCATGGGGCCCGATGTCGGCAATGGTTCCGTTCTCCAGCACCACGATCCGGTCGGCGCGGCGCACCGTCGAAAGCCGGTGCGCGATCACAAACACGGTCCGGCCGGTCATCAAATTCTGCAGCGCCGACTGCACCAGGGCCTCCGACTCGCTATCCAGCGCGGAAGTGGCCTCGTCCAGAATCAGGATGGGCGCATTCTTCAGCAGAGCTCGCGCAATCGCGATGCGTTGCCGTTCGCCTCCGGAGAGCCGCACCCCGCGCTCGCCAATGATAGTTTCGTAGCCGTTCGGCAGCTCCATAATAAAGTCATGCGCCAGGGCGGCGCGGGCCGCCGCCTCCACCTGCTTTTGCGAGATGGATGGCTGTCCGTACGCAATGTTATTACGCAGGGTGTCGTTGAAGAGGACCGTCTCCTGGGTGACTACGCCGATCTGGGAACGGAGCGATGCCAGGGTGGTATCGCGCACGTCGCGCCCATCAATGAGCAGCCGCCCTGCAGTCACGTCGAAAAAGCGTGGAATCAGGTGCACCAGCGTGCTCTTGCCCGCGCCGCTCGATCCCACCACCGCCACCACTTCCCCGGCCCGGACTTCCAGATTGATGTCGCACAAAATTTCCCGGGCCTCGTCACCGTCAGTTTCATAGGAGAAGCACACATTTTCCAGGCGAACGCTCTCGGTAAACGGCGGTATCGGCCTGGCGCCCGGCTTCTCCCTGACGTCGTCTTCGGTATCCATGAACTTGAAAATTTCGGACGACGAGCCCAGTGCCTGCTGAAAATTGTTGTTAAAGAGCGCAAACTTCCGCACCGGGTTGTACAGGCTGAACACGGCGGCGATAAACGCGCCAAATGTTCCCAGGGTAAATTCACCGTGCGCGATCTTGGCGCGGCCCAGCAGCAAAAGCAGGGCGATGGCAATGGCCCCGAAAATATCCATCAGGGGTGAGCTCATCGCCGCCGCCGCAACCGAGCGCAGGTTCGCCCGGAACAGCTTTTGCGCCGCTTTGCGGAAGCGCGCAATCTCCCACGACTCCATGCTGAAGGCCTTCACCACCCGGTTGCCAATGATGGTTTCCTGAAGGATGTTCTGGATATCGGCCAGCTTGTCCTGGCCGCGGCGGGTTGTAGTCCGTACCCGGCGTCCGATCCGGGCTGCCGAATAGATGATGAAAGGGACGAACAACAGCAGAAACCAGGCCAGTCTTCGTCCCAGGATGACCACCGCAATCGCGGTAAACAGAAAGGTAAAGAACTGCTGCAGAAATTCCGCCAGCACGCTCGACATGGCATACTGCACGCGCTCGATGTCGTTGATGATGGTTGAAATCAGCGTTCCGGTTGTGTGCTTCTGGAAAAACGCCGCCGAGCGCCGCAGTACGGAGTTGTATAAGTCATTGCGCAGGTCGGTGATCATGCCGAAGCCGGCGTGGTTCACCAGATAAGTGCCGGCATAGTCGAACATGCCTTTGAGCACCGTGGACGCAACCAGGGCGTACGCCACAATGGTCCAGGCATTGTGAAAGTGTGTGGGAACGAACTGCTGGAGATAAACCACGTGCCCGCTGCCCGGAATGGTAAAGAGCTGAATGTTGTCCGATCCCGACGACGGGTTCAGGACGCGGTCAAAGATTGGCTTGACCAGTACCAGCCGAAACGCTTCCAGGAAGCCTACCGCGGCCAGCAGCAATACCCCCGGCACCAGTTGCAACCCGTAGGGAAGGACATAGCGTAGGAGGCGGATCAGTTGCCGCATCTGGGGCTCTCGAGGCGCAGCCAGCCGGGGTCCGCGTCTGATGAATTCAGCATAGGGCGCAAAACTCTATCTTACTGCAGTCGCTGCTCGTCGGTTGAGCGTCGTTGGTCGTTGGCCGTTGGTCGTTAACCAAAATCCAAACCCTCGAATCATACTGCCCGGTAAAACTGATGGCGGCGCCGCAGGTTGCCATGGCTAAAGGTCAACGACCAACGACCAACGACCTACCCCGGGCTATCTCGATGCACCACCTTCACCCGGTATCCCGCCTTGCGCAGGCGCTTGCCCACATCCTCCGAGATCATTACCGAGCGGTGCTGCCCGCCCGTGCAGCCGAAGGAAATGGTCAGGTAACTCTTGCCTTCGCGAATGTAATGCGGCAGCAGGTAAACCAGCAGCTCCGAGATTCGTTGAATGAATTCCCGCGTTTGCGGAAACGACCGTATGTAGCGGGCCACCTTCGGGTCCCGCCCAGTCAGAGGGCGAAACTCAGGCACGAAGTGCGGATTGGGCAGGAAGCGAACATCGAATAGCAGGTCGGTGTCGTCGGGCACCCCGTGTTTGAATCCAAAACTGACGCAGGAAACCAGAATGTTCTTACCCGACTCCCGCTTGCGAAAACGTTCGGTAATATACGCTCGCAACTCGTGGACATTGAACCTGGAAGTGTCGATCACCAGGTCCGCCATGGCCCGTATATATCGTAAATGCCGGCGTTCGGTGGCCAGCGACGACTTCACCGAAGTATCGGTGCCCAGCGGATGGGGCCGGCGGGTCTCACTGAAACGGCGTAGCAGAATGGATTCCGTGGCCTCGAGGAAAATCACCTTGGTCGGAAGCATGCGCTTGACCGAATTCACGATTGCCGGTAATGACTCCAGTTGCGTGCCTTCGCGAACGTCCACCACCAGGGCGGTGCGGCTGATCTCGGAAGACTGCCCAACCAACTCTGCAAAGCTCGGAATCAGTTCGACCGGAAGGTTGTCCACGCAGTAGTAGCCCAGATCCTCGAAGGCCTTGAGCACGGACGCCTTGCCCGATCCGCTCATGCCGGTGATGACGACCAGTTCCCCGGGCGTGCGCATGGCCGCTTGGTCGCCTTTTCGGCGACCCTTCTCGGCTTTGATCCTGGTGGTTTTCGTGCGCTTGGGACGGGCCATCGCTGCGATGTTAGCAGGCACGGCCTGGACTCGCCAGTTGCTTCCCGGTTGCCGCTTGCTATCCCCGGCGCCGATTGGAACCGGCTGGAAACGAAAAAGGGGCACCGGATGTGCCCCTCTTTATGCTTCGCTGACGCGAAAGGTACGCCATCCCCCGAGGGCGCATCTAGCGCAACGACGCGACTACGACAACATTCTGGGACTGGTGGTCGATCGCAACTTCTCTTTCCCGACGGGTCTTCAGCATCTCAGGGGCAGGCTCCATTTCAAGCCCACTGGCTGGTTTCCCCATCGGTCGTTCTCTCGCTTCTGAGCACCCTTACTGCGGTAGTTGATTGCAGGTAGCTTGCCAGAATCGGCCCTATCGCCAGTCCTGAATAAATCCCGCGCTCAAGTCACTGATTGGCTTGGTTTTGCAGATGGCGGAAGGGACCGGCCTGTATGTCCTTGGCCTGTGCGTTTTCGCTGTTCTCTAACCGAGTAGTTAATGACGCCCATCCCTTGGGTTAATTTTCGGGCCCTCGTGTACACCGCGCCCCGATTATGCTAAATACCAACCATGCAGTCCGAGAGGAATCCCAGGCTGATCGGTATTGGCGGCCCCTTGAAAGGCGCCGCATTCCCTCTGACCGGGGGCGAAGTATCCATCGGCCGGGATTCGTCGAACCAGCTTTGGGCAGCCGATCCCGCATTGTCGCGCCGGCACTGCCTGGTAGTCGCGCAAGGCGAACAGGTCTCCATCCGCGACCTGAAAAGCCGCAACGGCACCCTGGTCAATGGGGTGCCGGTTGAGCAGCAGGAAATGCAGCATGGAGACCAGATCTATGTCGGCGATTCCGTGCTGGTCTTCCTGGTCAGCGAAGACGCAAAGGTCCTCGACAAGAATCCGGTTGAATTCCTGGAGACCGCAGCTTTCGAAGCTCCTCCAGTCTTGCTTCGAGCGGAAGACTCCCTCTACCTGCAGCCTGAAAAGATGGTGGCCAGCTTGCCACCGACTGCCCGGCGGGCCCGGGATCTGAACTCTTTGTTGAAAATCGCGACCGGGATCGGTGGCATTCGCGATCAGGATTCGCTGCAGTGGCAACTCCTGGGTTTCATATTCGACGTGGTCCCGGCGGAGCGCGGTGCTGTCATGCTATGCGATCATCCCGACGACTTCACCTCGACCGCCGCCTGGGACCGGGTACGCGGTCCCGGCCATCCGGTTCGGATCAGTCGCACCGTGGTGCAGCGCGTTTTGAAAGAGGGTGTCGGGCTCGTAGTGAGCGATGCTCTGGACAATGAAGCTCTGCGCCAGGCCAAGACTTTGTCGGAACTGAAGGTGAACTCCCTGCTTTGCGTTCCCCTCATGGTCGCCAAGAGGGTCCTGGGGGCAATTTACCTCGACAGCAGCAGCCCGACCACTGAGTTCGACGAAAATCATCTGCAGGTCATGACCGCCGTGGCCGGCATCGCCAGCCTGGCCTTTGACAACGTGCGTCAGTGGGAAAAGCTGCGGCAGGAGAATCGGGAACTGCGCGCTGAAATCGATCTCGAACACAATATGGTCGGGGGAAGCCCCGCCATGCGCAGGGTATTCGATTTTGTTCGCCGGGTCGCGCCTACCGATTCCACAGTCCTCATCCAGGGAGAGAGCGGGACGGGCAAAGAGCTCGTGGCCCACGCCCTGCATCGCAATAGCCCTCGTGCCGCGCGGCCTTTCGTCGCCATCAACTGCGCCGCCATCGCTGAAACCCTGTTGGAGAGCGAGCTCTTTGGTCACGAAAAGGGCGCTTTCACTGGTGCTGACGGACTGAAGAAGGGGAAGGTGGAAGCCGCTGAAGGAGGAACGCTCTTCCTCGACGAGATCGGCGAACTTGCGCCGGCCCTGCAAGGCAAGCTGCTGCGAGTCCTGCAGGAGAGGGAATTCGAGCGCCTGGGCGGTACCCGCCCGATCAAGCTGGACATCCGCGTGGTGGCCGCCACCAACCGAAGCTTGCCGGAGGCGGTCAAAGCCGGCGCCTTTCGCAACGACCTGTATTACCGTCTGAACGTGGTCAGTCTCAACATGCCCCCGTTACGCGAACGGCGTGAGGACATCCCGGTGCTGGCCGAATATTTCGTGGCCAAAGCCAGCCGCAAATGCCGGACACGGGTAAAGCCGCTGTCAGCCGCGGCCTCGGCTTGCCTGATGCACTACGATTGGCCGGGCAATGTCCGGGAGCTGGAGAATGCACTGGAACGGGCAATGGTCCTGGGCTCGACGGAATCCATTCTCCCTGACGACCTGCCCGAGGCCGTCCTCGAAGAGAGCTCCGCGCCCGCGGCGTCAACCGACAAATACCACGGCAGCATCAAGGAGACCAAGAAGCAACTGATCCTGCAGGCGCTCCATCAGGCCAACGGCAACTACATAGAAGCCGCGAAGGCCCTGGGGATGCATCCAAATTCCTTGCTGCGTCTGATTCGTACCCTGGATTTGAAGGCCGTGAAAGCAGGCCTACAGGCGCCAGGTGCGGAGTGAGATCACACCCTGAACGGCGCACTCAGCAGCCGCGCCGGTAACATGACCACGGCCCAGACCAGCGCCAGCGCGCCATGGACCGCTATTCCGACCAGCCGAAACGGCAGCAGCACGACCCACACAAACGGATAAAGAACTAATGCCAGCAGTGCCAGCGGCCAGCATAGAACGAAAAGAACGCACCAGAGAAGAAATGCAAACATGGGTAATCTCCCTGCTGCTTCAATTTACGAAAAGAAGGAGGAAAAAGTTCCACCGCCGCCAGCGGTAACTGAGAACTGACAACGTGAAACCGACAACTGGGTTCGGATTAAGAACGAGTTCTCCGACCCAAATTTTTCGGCCGCAATTCTCAGCCGGCAACAGCCGTCTCCGGCGCCAGCCTCTTCAACGATTCTCCATATGGCGCCCGCGCAATGCCGCGCTCGGTCACAATCGCCGTCACATATTTCGCCGGCGTGACATCAAACGCAGGGTTCTCCACCCCGACCCCGTCCGGCACCATCTGGCGGCCGGCGATATGCGTGACTTCTTTTCCATCGCGCTGCTCGATGGGAATCCCGTTGCCATCCGGGGTTTCGAAATCCACGGTTGAAAGCGGAGCCGCCACATAAAACGGGATGCCATGCTCTTTCGCCAGGATCGCCACCGAATAAGTCCCAATTTTGTTGGCCACATCGCCATTGGCCGCGATGCGGTCGGCGCCCACCACGATGGCGTTGATCTTGCCTTGCTTCATCATGGCGCCCGCCATGTTGTCTGAAATGACCGTGGTTGGAATGCCGTCTTTCATCAGTTCCCACGCGGTCAAGCGTGAGCCTTGCAGAAAGGGGCGAGTCTCGTCGGCATAAACGTGGATGTTCTTTCCCTGCTCTACCGCGGCCCGGATCACTCCCAATGCAGTGCCATATCCGCAGGTTGCCAGCGCGCCCGCGTTGCAGTGGGTGAGCACACCGCCGCTCGACGGCATCAAAGTTGCGCCGTGCCTGCCCATGGCCTGGTTGGCGGCGATGTCCTCGGCATGCATGCGCTGGGCTTCTTCAATCAGCGCCTGCTTGATCTGCGCTATGGGTCTCACCCGCAGCATTTCGAACTTTTCCCGCATGCGCTTGATCGCCCAGAAAAGATTGACCGCCGTGGGCCGCGTCTTCCCGATCACATCGCAAATCTGGTCAAACTCCTGTTTCAGGTCCCCGCCGTTTTCCGCCTTGGAACTTTTCACGCCCAGCGCGATGCCCATGGCCGCAGCCACTCCAATGGCCGGCGCGCCGCGCACCACCATATTGCGGATCACGTCGGCGACCTGGGTGTAAGTCTTGCAGTTAACGTAGGTCTCCTCGGTCGGCAGCTTCGTCTGATCGATAAAGCGCACGCCGAAATCGGTCCATTCAACAGTTTGAATCATAGATTCGGTCGTTGGTCGTCGCTCGTCATTGGCGGTTGGCCTTGAATGCCGGCACATTCGGCAGGATCTACCTTCAGATTTCTAACGGCGACGTTGCCCAGAGCCATGGCCAACGACCAACGACGAACGACCAGCGACGATTTTAGCTCTTATGCCCTTCGCAGCGGATTCTGGGACTATGCACCACAGCAGGCTTTCCGCAGATCTCGCAGCCGGCGCCCGCCGCGGGCATTCCCGGAGAGGTCTCATCGTTCTGCAGCACATGCTCTTGCCGGACCTCATTAGCCGTAAACACCGCAACAAACGGAGCCGGCGCCGCTGCCTTTTCCACGTTAGGACGTCCCGCAGCTTCCTCACGTTCTACCAGGCACAATGCCCCGACGACCTGAAACCCGAACTCCCGCGCCGCCTCGATGGCCTGCACCGTCGAGGCGCCCGTGGTGCAGACGTCGTCCACAATCACGACCCGCGCACCTTCCTCATGGAAGCCTTCGATCCGCCGCCGGGCCCCGTGCTGCTTCTCGGCCTTGCGCACCAGAAATCCATCCAAATCGCCGCTGGCCACGGAAACTGCTACCACGATCGGATCGGCTCCCATGGTCAGACCGCCGATCGCTTTGGGCTTCCATCCCCGGTTCCGGATCTCGTCAAGCACCACTTGCCCGGTGAGACGCGCACCCTTGGCCGCCAGAGTGGTAGTGCGACAGTCGATGTAATAATCGCTTATCCCGCCAGACGAGAGCTTGAATTCTCCCAGCCGGAACGACTTGGAAGCCAGCAAGCGCAGCAGATCCTGACGCGCGGAGGCCATGAAAGCCTACGATACCACGCTCCAGCTATTGCTGAGTCATGCGCTCCAGATGACGGAAATGGTCAGTCCCTACATAAAGCACGCTAAAGAGCATGAGGTTGTAACCGATGTGAATCAGAAGTCCCGGAGTCACCGATCGGGTGATGACTCGGGTGATGGTCAGAACCAGGCCGACCATGAACAGCACTAGCAGCGGA
This sequence comes from Terriglobales bacterium, assembly GCA_050746005.1. Taxonomy (GTDB): domain Bacteria; phylum Acidobacteriota; class Terriglobia; order Terriglobales; family Acidobacteriaceae; genus JAIQFF01. Next base: position 58,508 of record JBOGLC010000028.1, on the reverse strand, counting down.
CCCCAGGCTTGTCCCAGCTGTTCACTGTGCACCATGGCAAAAGCGAAGCTGGTGGCCAGCACTGCCAGGAGTCTGCCCCACCTGCCGGCAATCGACGTCCCCAGGGCGGGCATCACGCTGAGCAGCCCGAGCAGGCAAGCCAGTATCAGAAGCACGACCGTCGCTATAGCGAAGGCATGACCGGTAATCATCCCCGATGCTACCCCCCAGGCCGCAATCGTGCAGGCTGGCAACAACATCAGTCCGGAAGGCTTAGTCCCCGGCCTCAAGCCTCGGGCTACAACACCTGCCCCTACGGCCAGGAAAACCACAACCGCCAGGAGGATAGACCATGCCAGTGGCAACCGGTGTTCCAGATATCCCCACCCCGCCATGATCAGGATCCAGATGCAGCCTCGCCAAAGCCGCCGCGGGGTCATAAACAGCGTCTCCAGCCACCGGTCGAGCACGGGATAAAGGAATCCGCGGAAAAGCATCTCCTCCGCCAGGGGAGCAATCGCCAATCCGAAAATCATAATCAGGTAAGCGCCCTGACGGTTCTGGAAAAGCTGGTCCATGGGTAACGATTTCGGGATGGGCAACAGCCGAGAAAGTTCTCCCAGACTCACGGCCAGCAGCCCTCCTCCTGCGAGAAAGCCCAGCCAGTGCATGTTGCCGGGCCAGCGCCATCCCACGGTCTGCCAGAATGGCCGTTGCCGGTGGCGCGTCACCAGCACATACATGGCAATCAGCATGACCAGGTAGGCCAGCGTCATGCTCGGGACAATCACCAGCGGTCCGGGATTCGTGCCCAGCTCAGCGGCAGAAATGCCCCGGGAGAGCGAAGTATGCAAAACCAAGACGAAAAATATCGAGCTGAACAGAAACAGCGACAGCACCAGAATCAGCCCCAGAATCAGCAGATCAAGTCCGCTCCACGGTGGATTTTCGGCGCCCGGGTTGATCGCCATAGCAGGCGGGGCGGCCACCGGTTCCGGTGGCAGGTCGATCGGCATTTCGGGGATCGGGTGATCTGGCGAAGACAATTGGCTTACCTGTGCAAATTCAACTTTTTCAATGTGGGGCGGACACTCTTTCCGCCGCTTTTTGACTATTGTTTAAATCGCTGCCGGCACTGCCCGCATGGCAAATCTCTAAAGCAAGATCACTGCAGCCGCCGCGGACACGAGTGTTTCGCCCTACCTAAAATTACGCGATCGAGCTCTTGTCCCGCTGGCCATTGGCGAAATATCCCACCAAAGCCTGCCCCGTGTACGACTTTCTGTTCCGCGCCACCTGCTCAGGCGTGCCCTGGGCAACGATGCGCCCGCCGTCTTCGCCGCCCTCCGGCCCCAGATCGATAATCCAGTCGGCGTTGCGGATTACATCCAGATTGTGCTCGATGATCATAACCGTATTTCCGAGGTCGGTCAGCCGATGCAGCACTTCCAGCAATTTCTTGACGTCGTCAAAATGCAGCCCCGTCGTCGGTTCATCCAGCAGGTACATTGTCTTCCCGGTCTGCCGCTTGCTCAATTCGCGCGCCAGTTTGATGCGCTGGGCCTCGCCTCCGGAAAGCGTCACGGCCGATTGTCCCAGATGAATGTAGCCCAGCCCCACGTCTACCAGCGTCTGCAGCTTTTGCCTGACCTGGGGAATGTTCTCCAGAATCGGCAACGCATCGGAAACCGGCATTTCCAGCAGATCGGCAATCGATTGCCCCTTGTATTTGACCGCCAGGGTTTCGTGGTTGTAGCGCTTTCCGCCGCACACTTCGCACAGCACGTACACATCCGGCAGAAAATTCATCTCGATCCGCCGCTGGCCCTCGCCCTGGCAGGCCTCACAGCGCCCACCTGAAACGTTGAAGGAAAACCGCCCCGGCTTGTAGCCCCGCTCGCGCGACTCCGGCAGCATGGCGTACAGGTCCCGAATCTGAGTAAACACTACGGGATAGGTGGCAGGATTCGAGCGCGGCGTGCGCCCGAGAGGAGACTGGTCGATGCGAATGACCTTGTCGATATTCTCCGTTCCGGAAATTGCTTTGAACGCTCCGGGCTCTTCTCGCGAACGGTAAAGCTTCTGGGCCAGCGCGCGATAAAGGATATCGTTTACCAGGGTCGATTTGCCCGATCCGGAAACTCCGGTCACGACCGTCATCACGCCCAGCGGAAAAATAACGTCCAGACTCTTGAGATTATTTTCCCGCGCCCCCAGCAGTGTGATCCCGGCCCCGTTTGGCTGCCGCCGCTGCGCCCGCATTTCGATCTGCGCCCGGCCCGAAATGTATGCGCCGGTAAGCGACGCCGGCGCCCGCTCGATCTGCAACGGAGTACCGTGCGCCACCAGATCGCCCCCGTGGCGCCCGGCTCCAGGTCCAAGATCAATCACATAGTCCGCCCGCCGGATGGTCTCTTCATCATGCTCCACCACCAGCACCGTATTTCCTAGATCGCGCAACTCCTCGAGCGCCTTCAACAGCCTGCCATTATCGCGATGGTGCAATCCGATTGAGGGTTCGTCCAGGACATAAAGCACGCCCCGCAGCTTGGATCCGATCTGCGTGGCCAGCCGGATGCGCTGTCCCTCGCCCCCGGAAAGCGTTGCAGCCGAGCGCTCGAGCGAGATGTAGCCCAGCCCGACCGCGTCCAGGAACTGCAGCCGCTCCACAATTTCGTGCACGATACGCCCGGCAATGATTGCCTCACGCCCGTTCAACTTGATCTTGCGCGCCGTCTCCAGCGCGCGCGATACCGGCATCGCGGTGAAGTCGGCAATGGACATCCCGTTCACCTTCACCGCCAGGCTCTCCGGTCGCAGCCGCTTCCCCTGGCAGGCCGGGCATTTCGTGGCCGACATGTAATCCAGCAGAAATTCCCGGTAAGTGTCGGAGGTGGATTCCTCCACCATGTGCCTGAGATAGCCAAGAATTCCCCGGAAACCGGTCTTTCCATTTCTTCCCGCTTCGCCGTAAAGCAGTAGGCTCTGAATCTTCTCCGGAAATTTTTCGAATGGCGTTCCCAGGTCGAACTTGTGGGCCGCCGCGGTAATTTGCAGCTGATGAATCAGGTTCTGGGACGCCGATCCCGGCCCCAGGCCGCCTTCGAGCAGGGGTTTCGACCAGTCGGTGATTACTCGCGCAGGATCGAATTCATAGCGGCTACCCAGTCCATGGCACTCCGGGCAGGCGCCGTACGCGCTGTTGAAAGAGAACGAGCGCGGCTCCAGTTGAGGAACGCTGATGCCGCAATCCGGACAAGCCAGCGTCGCCGAATAAAGTTGCTCCTCGCCGCCCACCACTGCCACCTGCACCAACCCGCCGGCCAGCTTCATGGCCAGCCCTACCGACAATTCCAGCCGGTGCTCGATTCCGGGCTTGACCAGCAGGCGGTCGATGACCACCTCAATCGTGTGATTTCGTCGCTTGTCCAGCGCAATGTCATCTTCGAGATTTACCAGTTCGCCGTCGATCCGTGCCCGGGTGAAGCCGTGCTGCACCAGTTTTTCGATCTCTTTTTTGAACTCGCCTTTGCGTCCGCGCACGATCGGAGCCAGCACCATCACCCGGTCTTCCGGAGTCAGGCTCATGACCCGCTGCACGATCTGCTCCGCCGACTGCCGGGCAATCGCCCGTCCGCATTTGGGACAGTGGGGGACCCCGATGGAAGCGAATAAAAGACGAAGATAATCGTAGATTTCGGTGATTGTGCCGACGGTCGACCGGGGGCTGCGGCTGGTGGTCTTTTGCTCAATCGAAATCGACGGGCTCAGGCCGTCGATGGCGTCCACGTCCGGACGCTCCATCTGGTCCAGAAACTGGCGAGCATACGCCGACAGCGTTTCCACATACCGCCTCTGACCCTCGGCGTAGATGGTGTCGAAAGCCAGGGAAGACTTTCCCGAACCGCTCAGCCCGGTAATCACCGTAAGGGTGTTGCGAGGGATTTCGACGTTTATATTCTTGAGGTTATGCTGCCGCGCCCCCCGCACCGAAATCTTGGTAATAGCCATGAATTTGGCGAAAGAACGACTGGTCTTACGTAATATGGACGGCCCCACAGAAATGTTGGAAAGTGGGTTTGCGCAACTCTACTCACGTATCTTAGTTGCTAACAGCAGCTAGCGTCAACGCGGGTAAAGTGAATGATTGCGCCAAACAGGTGCCGGGGCGTCTCATCCGGTCCCAAAGGGAAAGTAGGCCGAACGTGGGCGCGTTACTGGTTGCTTTCGTCATCTCTTTTACCGCTATCACGGTGATTCTGGTGGGGATTCTCGCGGCTTATGGTGCCGTAACCGCCATCCTGTATGCCTTTGCCTACGGCTCGCGTCACCGCGCCCGCGCCGTCCCCTCCATCCTCGTCCCCAGCCAGAGCCAAGCCGGCGGAGACTGAGGCCAGAAGGCGAATCCCGGCTGTCGCATCTCAGATCTTAGATTTGACTCACCGCTGTATCTCAATCGAGGGTTCCCGCCCCCCACTCCCTTGCCTGGCTGGAAACTTAATCAATCTTTTAAGGCCCCAGCGTCTTTATCGGGGAGCGCCCTGAGGTGGAGGACCACCGGCTGGCGGCGGTTGTGGCTGCTGCTGTTGCAATTGCTGTTGCTGTAACTGCAGTTCATGAAGCAATTGCTCGGGAGTCTTTATTTGCGACTGGCCCTCTTGCGGCTGTGACTGGTTTTCGTCGTTGGAGGTATTTTCGCCCGGGTCTTCAACGGGCTGTTCCGCAATGTCCATGCCCGGGGTGCCTGGATCGTCCATCTGGCCTTGATTGTTGCCGTCGTTGCCGTTGTTGCTTTGCTGCGCAGCCACAGTCGGCGCGCCCTCCGGAGCCCCGCTCGACTTGGAAGTCAGGATGAGCTTGTCCACGCTATTGGGATGCGCTGCCGAACCCAGCATCACGTAGTTGAAGTGTGATCCATTCAGCAACGCTGCCAGTACGCTGCGCGCCGGCCCCGGTCCCAGATGCGTCACCACCCGCTCGGTGGCATTGGGCGGAACTTCTACCATGGCTCCGGTCTGGGTCCGCACCGCCCGCAGAATGTCACCCAGCGTCGAGTTTTCAGCCACAATCGTGAGCTGCCCACCGCTGTAATGGACCTGGGGAGCCTGTGCCGGCATCTGTTCGAGCGTTGGCGGCGGCGGAGGCGGGGCGGGCAGAGCGGGCGGAGGCGTGGGAGCCGGCTTCTTCGCCACCCTGGCCAGATGCTTGTGCGGCGACGCTTGCTGGGCAGCCGAAACCGTATTCAAGGTCAACAGCGAAAACAGGGTCGACAGGACGAAAATCGCCGCCAGAACCAAGCGGACTCTCGAGGGCGGAGCTGACTGGGAGAAAACCACGGCACCTGCTTCACGGGCTCACATCAGGTTGGATGCCTGAATAAGCCCAAGACTAAAGAGAAATTGTAGCACCGTTCCCAGGCCTGGGGCCCCAGACAGGGTTTCTATACCCAGCGTCATGCTGAGCTTGCGAAGCATCTGGCGTGATGCGTCTTTGCAGCCGCGGGACAATCGATCGAGTCTGGAAGTTTTCCGTTACTGCCGCGGCGCGTAGTAGCCCTTGCGCGCCCGCACCTGGAGGTCTTTCTTCAGAGCGGTAATTTCGATGGAGCGGAAACGGCCATCGGCATCGAAGTCGGCCGGTTTGTAGGAGACCACGTACTGGCTGCGCAATTCGTCTTCAATGGCGGCAAAGGAATTCTTGACGTCCTTCATCTTGAAGGGAAAGAAAGCGCGGCCGCCGGTCGCATCCGCCAACTGTTGCAAGGACTTGTCGCCGCGTAGAATCAACCCGCTGTCGTCGGTTGAAATGGCGTAGATAATCACTTCCGCCCGTTGCGCCATCTCTACCGCCATGGCCCGGGTGACCTCACTCTGGTTGTCCTCGCCGTCGCTGACCACGATGATGGCCCGCCGGATGGGATGATCGCTTCGCCCCTTGTTGAGCCTTTCGCGGCAAGCCCGGTAGATCGCGTCATACAGCGCAGTGCCGCCGCCGTTGTGCAGATTTCTGACCCCGGTTTCGAGCAGTTGAACGTTATCCGTGAACTCCTGCGTGATCAGGCTGTGACTGCTGAATCCCATAACGAATGCTTTGTCGAAATTCACCCGCAGGGTGTGCTGCAGAAAGCTCACCGCGGCTTCCTGCTCAAAATCAAAGCGGCTGTGCACCGATCCGCTGGTATCGACCAGAAGCCCCAGCTCCAGCGGCAGATCAGTTTCGCGGCGGAAGTTTATGATGGCCTGGGGCGGCTTGTGATCGTCCAGGATGGTGAAATCGCCCTGGTTCAGATTGCGCACGAACTTGCCGTGATGGTCGGTGGCAATGAACAACACATTAACTTCATCCACCCGTTTCTTGATGGTAAGGATCGAGTCCGAGGGGTCGGATCCGGTGGACGGGGAAGCCTCAGGCAAGGCCAGGCTGGAAGCGGCCACGTATGGTGATTGCGCCCGCATTCCCGCCGTCAGCAGAACGACGGCAACCAGCGCGCGCCACCAGTTCGTGTAGTTCATTCCAAACCAGTCCAAAATTTTCACCCCGTACCGTCATTAACGGCTCGTCTTTCAATTAGATGCACGTACGGGGCCGAAAGCCGCTGCTATCATGGCTACTGCCCCGACTGTAGGGGACGGTTCAATCGAAGCCAAGTTACAAAAGGAGCACACGCTCGGTCATCGAGGCCAGGTATTTAGCCACGAACGACTTAGGTCTTGGGGCGCGGGCGCCTCGCCCGCGGCTTTGACTTTGCCGCCGGTGTTCGACTGTAGGGCAGTCGTCCTGGACCGCTTTGTAGTCTCCCTAAACTATGTCAGGATCAAGCCCGGTTCGAGCGATCGCATGAAGCCAAAATCCTCAGATCTGGTTCGCTGCGCCTGGCCGGCCAACCCGCTCGCGATTCGTTACCACGACGAAGAATGGGGCGTCCCCCAGCACGAGGATCGCATCCTCTTTGAATTCCTCATTCTCGAAGGCGCGCAGGCCGGCCTGAGCTGGGACACGGTTCTGCAAAAACGGGAGAATTATCGCGCCGCCTTCGACGGCTTCGATCCGCCACGCATGGCGCGCTATGATCGACGCAAACTGCAGAGCCTGCTGCGCAATCCGGGCATCATTCGCAATCGCCTCAAGGTCGCGTCCGCAGTGAGCAATGCCAAAGCCTTTCTGGCCGTCCAGAAAGAGTTTGGCTCATTCGATGCCTACATTTGGCAGTTTGTCGGAGGGAAGCCGCGCCTGAATACCTGGCGCCCCACCCAACGCCTTCCGGCAAGCACCCCGGAATCCGACGCCATGAGCAAAGATCTCAGGAAGCGGGGCTTCAATTTCGTCGGCTCAACCATCTGCTACGCCTTCATGCAGGCCGTGGGCATGGTGAACGACCACAGCGTCAAATGCTTCCGCTATGCCCAGATCAGCCCACCCGGCCGCCGGCGCGCCTGATCCCGCTGATTTGCTCTCTATTTCGAGCATAGCAATTCAGGCAAGGGAAATGGGACATAACGCGCGACTTTATATTTCCCATGCAGAGAGCGATTTACCATGAATCGGCAGGCGTGCCGGTCTTGACAAGGCGGCTGCAACCTTCTTTCACTCTTCGCGCCAGGCTGGCCAGCGCGGGATCCAGCGCGGAACTTTGGCGCAGAATCTGTCGTACTCCGCGCCAAAAATGCGGCGCAGGGTAGGCTCCTCGTAGGCGACCACAAAAAGGGAAAAAGCCAGCCAGACCACCGCCCCGTAGGCCAGGACTCGCGCATCCCCAAGAAGCAAGCTCTGTCCTACGATCACGGTCAGCACTCCGACATACATGGGATTGCGCACATACCGGTAAAGCCCGGTGACTACCAGGTGGCGGGTGGGGAAAACAGGCGCAGGCGTGCCCCGTCCGCGGAGCGCGAAACGCGCGAAAGAGTCCAGAAGCGCCGGCGTTCCCAAAGCGATGCATACGATTCCGGCGGCGCGAAACAGGGTCAACCCCAGGAAGGGCGGCCCCATCCGCCATCCTGCAATCCACCAGGGGGCCAGACCGGCCACAAACCCGGGCGCCAGCAGGAAAAACAGCACAGAGCCCAGGATCGCGCCCGGTTTTCTCATAGCAGCAGTGTTCTCACCTTGGGTCGTCAGGAGACCGCCATTCCCCCGCTGACTTAGTTGACATAGTCAATTATATAATTGACTATGTCATATTAAACTCCGGAGTGGCGATTTATGGTACTTCAACCCCCGACCCAAACTGGCCAGAACGTTTCCGCCGTCCGCGCCTTCAACCGTTTCTACACCCGGCAGATCGGAGTGCTGCGCGAAGGCCTGCTCAAGAGCCCATTCTCCCTGGCGGAACTCAGAGTGCTGTATGAACTGGCCCACCGCCGGCAGCCTACCGCCTCCGGCATTTGTGAGGAACTCGGACTCGATCCCGGCTACCTCAGCCGCATCCTGCGCGGGCTGGGAAAGCGCGGCCTGGTGAGCAAATCTCCTTCACCGAAGGATGGCCGCCAGAGCCTTCTGGGCTTGACCGCCCGCGGACGGGAGACCTTCGCCACCCTGGACGCGCGCCAAAACCAGGAAGTCGCCGCTATGCTGCAAGCGCTCCCCCCGGCCGGGCAGGCCCGGCTGGTGCAAGCCATGGGCGCAATCGAAACCCTGCTCGGTCCCCGTCCCCAAGCGGCGACTCCATACATCCTGCGCTTGCATCAGGCGGGCGACATGGGTTGGGTGGTCCATCGCCACGGCGTGCTCTACGCGCAGGAGTACGGATACGATGAGCAATTCGAGGCCCTGGTGGCGGAAATCGCGGCCAACTTTGTTCAGCATTTCGATGCCAAGCGGGAGCGCTGCTGGATTGCCGAAAAAGATGGCGAGATTGTGGGCTCGGTGTTCCTGGTGAAGAAGTCGAAGACTGTCGCCAAACTGCGGCTGTTGCTGGTGGAACCGTCGGCCCGCGGGTTGGGCATCGGAAAACGGCTGGTCGACGAATGCCTTCGCTTTGCCCGGCAGGTGGGCTACAACAGAATTGTTCTATGGACGCAGAGTGAGCTTCCCGCCGCCCGCCACATCTACCAGCAGGCCGGTTTCCGCCGGACGCAGCAAAAAAAACACTGCGACTGGGGGCGCGACGATCTGGTATCGGAAGTCTGGGAGCTGCAATTATGAGCGCCCGATTCCCGCCCGGGAATCGTCATTTTTCATATTGACTCTCGCTCCCCTCAAGAGCACAATCGCTCCACTTTCCCCGCTGGATATTTTCCGTTCTCTTGTTCGTTCTCGTGACAAAAGGCCGAACCCAAACAGAAAATGAAATCGGTTCCTGGCCGCAGGTCTCGTTTTAAGGAGCGACTCCAATGTCGACCCAGAAATCTGTAGGCCGGTTCTCCGTGGAGAGCCCGGTTTCCTACGAGTCTTTCCCTCTGGCCCCCGCCGAAGGAGAGTTGAAGGATGCTGCCCAGGCGCTGCGCCGGACGATGGCAGTTCGCCCGCCGGGCGCTACCGCGAAGCGAGCGGTCTGGATCGTTCACGGCATGGGCCAGCAGGTTCCCTTCGAAACCCTCGAGCAGCTGGCCGAAGGGTTGATCAGTGCGGCCGAGCAATCAACTCCCGGCGTACCGGTGCCTGCCCCCAAGTTTCGCGAGGTGCGCGTTGCCGGCACGGTGCTGCAACGGGTCGAACTGAGCCTCCCGGGCCCCGACGCCGGAACGCGGGAGGTCCACTTGTACGAATGTTACTGGGCCCCCAAGACCGAGGGCGCGGTCAAACTCACAGACGTAGTCGGATTTCTCTGGGACGGCGGCACTCGCGGTCTAACCAACTTTTTCACCGGATTTGCCCGCGCGCTGTTCGGCAACATGATTGAGTTTCCCCTGAGCTGGCGTACGCCCACTTACCTGTTGCTGACGCTGGGAGTGCTGGCGGCTTTAACCGTCATCGATCTCATTGTCGTTGGGGTAAGCGCTCTCGAAGGAATTGGTAGTGGCCTGACCTCTGTGTTAACCGGAGTTCAGATCCCTTCTTCCCCCGCCCCATTGATCTTGTCGCTGACTGCTGTGGCCGGGATTGTTTGTGCCGTAACCATCACCTTCGGAGCCATACTCTTTCTGGCCGAAATGAGCCGGCCCACCCGCGGCAACTCTCTCGCCTACGGGCGTAGATTGCGGGACTTGACCTGGGTCGCATTGGCAATCACGGTCCTGACAATCTTGGCCGGCGCTGCGATCATGGCTCTTCTCGCCGGGCTGGGGTGCACTCCCCAATGGCTCGAATCTGGGAGCTTTCAGAGTTCCGTGATCCACTTCACCAATGTCCTGGTGTTGTTCGTCATCCTGATCATGGTGCTGGCGCATATCGTCCACTGGCGGAATATTTCAAAGCAGAAAAGTGGCCTGCGCCCGGGCGCAACCTCGAAAGAAAAAAAGCAAAGCGAGAAAAGTCCCACGCTGCGGGTGCTGTTTTATGTTGCCTTCCTGGCCCATGTGATCGCCATCGCCGGGATCATCTGGCTGGCCTCCGGGCGGAAGCTCTGGACGCTTCCATTTCCTCCCGTGCTGGATTGGCTCTGCGGCTGGCCCACAAGCTTTCTGCGCAGGCTGCTCGGCGCTCCTCTGTGGGAGTGCATATGCGGATTTATGAAACTGGGGCTGACTTCGTCGTTCTGGATATGGCCGTTTCTGTTTCTGATCAGCGCGGTGGTGCGAAATCTCATGGTGCAGTTTGTGGGCGACGTGACCGCTTACATCTCGTCCAACAAAATCGACCGGTTCGACGATCTCCGCAAGAAGATCAAGGCCGAGGCCAAAGAATCCGCAGGCGCGGTTTACCTGGCGAAAGCCAGAGACAGCGACGATTTCGAGTATGAAAAAGTGGCGGTGGTGGGCCATTCGCTCGGGTCCGTGATCGCCTACGACACGCTCAACCGTCTGATTGCCGACGACGCCCTGGCCAAAGAGGCGACCGGGATCACCAGCCGCACCTGCCTGTTTCTTACCTTTGGCAGCCCGCTCGACAAGATCGCGTTCTTTTTTAGCGTGATGGGCAAGAACACCCGGCACATTCGCGAGCAACTGGCGGCCGTGGTCCAACCCATGATTCAGGACTACAAGAACCGCAGCTTCCCATGGGTCAACGTGTACTCGCGAAACGACATTATCTGCGGCGCCCTCGACTTCTACGACTTGCCCGGCACGCCCATTCCGCCCGCAGTGGAAAACGTGCGCGACGAAGACGCTTTGATTCCTCTGGTCGCGCACGTCGAGTACTGGAAAAATCTCACGCTGTGGAATCGGCTGCTGGCCGAGGTGACCCGTTGAACGCGTAGCGCGTTACGCGCTCTTCTTCAACTGCTGCGGAGGCTGATAGGTTCCTGGCACGACCCGGAACGCGATGCTGATCCGGTTCCAGCCGTTGATCGCCACCACGGCCAGGGTCAGGTCGGCGGTCTCCTGTTCATTGAAGTGGCGACGCGTCTCCTCATACAGCGAATCCGGCACATGTCCGTCCCTGATGTTGGTGACCGCTTCCGCCCAGGCCAGCGCCGCGCGCTCGCGGTCGGTGTAGTAGGGCGCTTCGCGCCAGGCGTCGAGAGAGTACATGCGCTGTTCGTTTTCGCCCTCCGCCTGCAAATCTTTCCAGTGCATATCCAGACAAAAAGCGCAGCCGTTGATCTGTGACACCCGCAGTTTCAGCAGATGCATCAGTTTTTTTTCTACGCTGCTGTTATTGAGGGAATGTTCCAGGCCCTGCATGGCCTTGAAGCCTTCGGGAGAGAGTTTGTTGTAATTAATGCGCGGCTCCATAAGTCCTCCTCGATTCAGAAATTTGGATTTACTCATTTCGATTCGGAGACCCGGTTGGAGGCTGCACTTTTTCGGAGAAAATCCAGAGACGATTGAACGGCCTGGTTTTCAGGTCGTGGTGTGGGGATTGGGGGTTACAGGTATCGCGATTTGCAGCGCGGTACCGTGAGAATCGGCTTCCAGTTTCATCCGGCCCCCGAGTTCCCGTACGCGCTCCCGCATCCCGCTCAGTCCAACCCCCATTCCAGTGCCGGTCTGGTCGAATCGGGTGAGCGCTTGCTGGGTTATTCCGCACCCATTGTCTTTTATTTGCAGAAGCACTTGTCCGTTCTCCTGCCGGATCAGGACTTCCGCTGCAGACGCCCCGGAATGCCGATGCACGTTGGTCAGTCCTTCCTGCAGCACACGGAAAAGCAGAAGCTCTATTTCGGCGGGCAAACGCGCCAGATCGCCCGGCGCCTCCAGGGTCACCCGGATTCCGCTGCGCTGGCTCATACCCTCCACGAACCACCGGGCCGCGGAAGGCAGGCCCACATCGTCGATCATGGGTGGGTGCAGCAGGTACGAGAGCGTCCGAATTTCGGAGACGCAGCGCTCCATCAACTCTTCCGATTTCGCCCACAAACCGGGCTGCCCCGGCGATTGCCGGAGCAGGTCGAGGTTGAGTTTCAACCCCACCATGTATTGGCCGAGGCTATCGTGCAGTTCACGGGCGATGCGCCGGCGTTCCGCATCCTGCATGTTGAGAACTCGCGTGGAGAGACGGCGCAAAGCTACGGTGCGCAACTCCACCACCGATTCCAGTTTGTCGTTGGCCAGCCGCAAATTGGCTTCACTCTCCCGTAAAGCCTGCTGCGCCCGCTTTTGCTCCGTGACGTCGCGCACAAAGCATCGGGCATGTATGAACTCGCCGTTCTCCCACAACCCGTTGGAATAAATCTGGACCTGTTTGATCGAGCCGTCCCGGTAACGGAGTTCCGCCGGAAAGTCGTAGATATCTTCTCCGCGCAGGAGCCTTTGCCAATACTCGGCAAAGACATTGCGGTCGATGTAGAAGTCGGAGAGTTGCCGCCCGACGTATTCATCTTCGTGCGCGGAGTATCCCAGGAGATTCAGCAGCGCCTTGTTGGCCCACAGAATTTTCTGGTCCGAGCCTACCTGCTGGACGCCTTCCACGGCATTTTCAAGGAGATCGGCCAGTTCGGCCTGTTTGCGATGCAGCGAGTCCCGGGCTTCGCTGCGCTCCGCCTTGACCGTTTCAAGTACCTGCTCTTTCTGCTGCAGGTAGCTGATGCTACGCAGGCGTTCCTCTTCTCCGGGCAATGCCGCGTAGCTTTCCACCGGGATCACAGCAGAATGGCTGGCGCAGATTTTCAGAAAGGGTTCGCTGTATTCGTCGCGATTGAAGCTTGCCATCGGATAGGCGCAGTGCAGACGAAAAGAGTGGGTCCGAGCCAGATCATTCCAAAGTTCTTCGAGCTGGATGGCAGCTTCAGGCTTTCCCTGCGCCCACAACAAAGCGACCATTTCTCCAAAGGCCGCAACTTGCGGGGGCTTGCCTTTGGCCGCAGACCGGGATCGATCCAGGAGATCTCCCACTACGCAGGCGAATCTGGCCGGGTCCGGCCCCCCATCGACCATGAACTGTGAAAGGGTATCTGCCGCATCCACTACCACATACAGTCCCCTTCGAATGGCGCCGGCCAGATCGAAGCCGCGCTCTTTCAAGCGCAGGGAAAGGCCATCCCGGTGCTCTTGAGTGGCGATCACCAGCGCGGCATCACCGGCGCCGAGCGCCGTGCCCAGGAACCGGCTTACCGCGTCGAGCAACGCCGCGTCCTCGGCATAAAACTGGACCACATGAGCGTGGGGACCGTGGTCGTGCCACCGCGGCGGCGGCATCGGTGAAGTGACGTTGCTGATACTCATCTTAAGTTCCGCAGATTGAGATTGTTGCAGCAGTTGGCCCATCGTCCAATAGGGTGAATCCTGTAGGGCAAGATGACCGATTGGGTGGCTTATGGGCTAGCGGCGCAACAGATTTCGGGCGAGGAAGAGCGCATTGGCCGGCCGTTCCGCCAGGCGGCGCATGAAATAGGGATACCACTCTGTCCCGAACGGAATATAGACCCGCATGCGCCAACCCTCGCGCACCAGCCGCCGCTGCAGATCGCGGCGAATACCGTAGAGCATCTGGAATTCGAAGGCGTCGGGCGGGATATTCTCCTGCCGGGCAAAAGCCTTGGCTTGATGGATAATCCTCTCGTCGTGTGTCGCCAGCCCATGGTAGACGCCGCTTTTCATCAGGATCTTCATCAGCTTCACATAGTTCGCGTCCACCTCCGATTTCTTTTGAAACGCGATTTCCTCCGGCTCCTTGTATGCCCCTTTGCACAAGCGGATACGGATACGCTCGGCCAGCAGTTCCTCGATGTCCGTTTCAGCCCGGCGCATGTAAGACTGGATCACCGCGCCCACCGCTCCTGCATGACCGGGCATGCGGTGCAGTTCATGCACAAAATCGAGGGTGCGTTGGGTATAGGGCGAGCCTTCCATGTCCACCCGAACGAAATTAGGCGGATTCATGGCTGCCGCCTTCGCCACCAGGCCGGTAACCAGATCGCGGGCCAGTTGCTGGTCCACGTCAAGCCCCATATGGGTCAGCTTCAGGCTGACATTGGCATTGAACTGGCGGCGGGAAATTTCGTCCAGCATCTGATGGTAAAGCTGGGCGCTGCCGCGGGCTTCCTCGGCGTTGGTGACATTTTCGCCCAGGTTATCGACCGAGACGCTCAGACCGGCCCGATTGACGGTTTGGGTGACGCGCAGAGCGTCGTCCACTTCGGTACCAGCCACGAAACGGCTGGATAGACGCCGCCCCAGCGCCGAACGTTCAGCCATCCCGCGCAGCCAGCGGCTTTCTGATAGAGAAATGAAAAGCGTCCTCAGCACGGTGCCCCTTCCAGATCAGGGCCAGGACGGCAGGCGCGCTGCGGGCGCATGAAGATCACAGAATTTTGTACCACAGTCGAAGAAAGTCTGAAGTGAACTGAACCACCATGAACTGAACCAACAATGACTGGTTCCTACATGAAAGGCGTCATGCTGAGCCTGCGAAGCATCAGGCGTGGAGCCGGATTCTCGCGCTGCGGGACCAAAAGCCCCACTGGACAGCCCTGATAGTTTGGGCGCTTACTGCGGGTCAAATTTGACTTCGATGGGTTCCCGGGTTTCGTGCGCCGCCGGCGCCCATTTCCATTTATAGATCGCATTCTGTGCCGCGCGCACCAGCAGCGGATGTCCGCCCTTTACCTCGACGGACTTGACCACGCCATTGGGCTCGACCAGGGCCTCTGCCTTCACGCTTCCTCTTATGTTCATGGTTTTGGCTATATCCGGATATTGAGGCATGACCCGGTTCACAATTCTGCGACCGCTCTCGCCCTGTTCCTGCTGGGCAAACGACACAGGAACGAAGGTAAGCACACCCAACAACACCAGGAAGACGGTTGTCGATAAGCGATTCATGGGTTCTAAACCATTTGCAGCTTAACCGTCCCCCCTGGTTTCGGCACAGATGACCTAGGTAACCGCGGGTTCCAAAACGGGGTGGGTGAGACACTTCTGTCCGCCGCACTTGGCGGAATCTCCGGATTCTCGTGGTTACAGACCCCACGTACCGGCCGTATCACGGCAAAGTCGGAGACGGCGGACAAGAATGTCCGCCCAACCAGCTCTGGGGCTCGAGATCAGGGGAGAAACACTTCGTCCACGTAGCACCAGCGCCACTTCTCGCCGGGCTCGAACGATTGCATGATGGGGTGCTTGGTCTGGTGAAAATGTTTGGTGGCATGTTTGTTCTTTGAAGAATCGCAGCAACCCACATGCCCGCAGCTGAGGCACTCCCGTAGATGGACCCAGGTGTCGCCCATCTCCAGGCATTCTTTGCAGCCCTGACCGCTCGGTTTGACTTGCCGGATTTCTCCCAGGTGGGAACAGGCTGGGGATGGGCGCGCCATACGGATTTCCTCCAATCGTGTTACTCAACCAGCTGCGCAACCTGAAGCGAACATTCTCCGATTAGCTGGGCGCCGGCTACTCTCCCTGGTTTTCCAGGAACCTCTCCGCTTCGAGCGCCGCCATGCAGCCCGTGCCGGCGGCCGTAATCGCCTGCCGATAGCGTCGGTCTTGCACGTCGCCGCAAGCGTAAACGCCGGGTACGCGGGTCAGGACATAGTTGTTTGTCACCAGATATCCATCCTGATCGGTTTCAAGTTGGCCCTCGAACATCCTGGCGTTCGGTATGTGGCCGATGCCCAGGAACATGGCGCTGGTCGGGAAGTCGCGCAGCTTGCCGGTTCTCATATCGCGCAGCTTGAGCGCGGTAACTTCCTGCCGGGCCGGATCCAGCACATCTTCGACCACGGTGTCGGTCAGAAACTCAATCTTCTTGTTCTGCTGCGCCCGATCGAGCATGATCTTCGACGCGCGAAACTGGCCGCGGCGATGAATAAGGGTCACCTTGGTGGCGAAGCGGGTAAGGAAGGTGGCTTCTTCCATGGCCGAATCGCCGCCCCCGATGACCGCGATTTCCTTTCCCGAAAAGAAAAATCCGTCGCAGGTAGCGCACGAAGATACGCCGTGACCGATCAAGGCCTTTTCCGCCGGCAGTCCCAGCCAGCGCGCCGATGCCCCGCTGGCGATGATGAGAGTGCGCGCGTGAATCGTCTCTTTGCCGAAATTTATGGCGAAGGGCCGCCGGCTCAAATCAACGCTGATCACGTGGCCAAGCTGATACTGCGCTCCAAAGCGCCCCGCCTGTTTGCGCATGTTCTCGATCAGCTCGGGGCCCTGGATACCTTCGGGAAACCCGGGGAAATTTTCCACCAGCGTGGTGAGCGAGAGCTGTCCACCGGGCTCGTGTCCTTCAATTACCAGGGGCGCGAGGTTGGCTCGCGCCGTATAGAGCGCCGCCGTGTGACCGGAGCAACCGGACCCGATGATGACGACGTTGCGAATGTTCTCCATAATTTGCGCTTAGCAAAGCCGGTGCGTGCAGATTTAGATTGCGGAATTCAGATTTGGATGCAACCCCATGCTGCCACCTTGCAGGGCCGGTATTACACAGGCTGCCCGCAAGGCGCTATCCGGGACTTCATTGACGACGGGCTATCCGACGCTTCCACTCCCTATTTCTTTTTCGCCACAGGCTTCCGGCTTGCAGGCGTTCTCGCCTTTTTCTCTGCCGGAAGGCCAATTCGTTCCAGCTCGTTGGGCACGGTGGTACGAGCGCCCAGCAAACCCCGATAATTTGAAAGGATCGCCGACGCGCTCTGAAACAGCGGCTCGTACGCGCTTTGATCCGGCGCCGGACCTGCTTCCGATCCCGAACATCGGGCCAGCACTACCGACGATTTGCCGAAGCGCTCCAGCTTGATACGGCTGGCCGGGGTGCTGCTGGTCAGCATCGTGGCGGGCGTGGTCACCGCGGATGCACTGTCTTCGATTGAAACCTGCAATAAATCCTTGGGATCGCGTACCCGGAAAACCAGCGTCTCCACCATGTTCTTGGGATCGAGGCTGAAGGAGTACTGCACGGTCGAGAACAGCGCTTGCACGGAGAACTCACGCCGGATGCGTACCCAGTTGGCCGCGCCCGGGTCGGACGACATCTGTCCACCCGATCCCGGCTGCAAAAATCCCGGCCCCACTTCGAGGCTGGATCTTCCCCGGTCGATCTCGAAGTCGACGCCAAACAGAGGCTGCCTGGGCACCCTGCCCAGAGCGGACGAAATCTCCTGCTGCTCCGCGGCCGAGGGGGAACATACGTTCAGGACGTTTACCTTGACCTGCGGCTGTGACGGCTGCTGCGCCGCCGACAACGCACCCAGGCCCACACACATCATTGCGACCAGGCAAGTTCGAAGCACCATGGGATTTTAGCATCGGAGGTCGGACCGCAGACCTCGGATTGCGCCCGCACAGCCGCGAGGCGGCGTAAGAATCTAGCTCCGGGCGCAAGCCCGGGGTGAATCCGCGAAGAAATTAAAGAAGCTGCGAAGCAGCAAAAGAAGCCCGTTTTTCAGATTTCGGGGTAGAAATCGAAGAATGCTTCCAGGCTGCCTTTGAGTTGCTTTTCGATCTCTTCCTTGCTGCCTTCGAGTACGTGCATCGTGACGTGGGCGTCGCGTCCGTTCTTCAACTTAAGGGTGGCATCGCCTACCTCCGTCAGTTCATCCGACGGCAGCAGCCGCATTCCATATACCAGTGTCAGGTTTGCCATGCGGTTGATTGTAATCCGGCGTGGTTGGACCCGCATTTTCCAGATGGATTTTCATCCATTGCCCGGGGTCTCAGCTCCGGCCCCCGCCGTCCGCTCTATAATCTCCTTTGCGACATGGACCTATCTCTCCGCACACTCCGCTTTCGATTACTGGCGGCAGGCCTGCTGCCACGCACCCGGCTGGCGCGTGCCGCTTGTTATCTGCTTGGACTGGATCTGCTCCTCTTCGCCGCCCAGAGACTGTTTGCGCTATTCAAAGTTACCTGGGGCCTGGCACTCAGCGGATGGGTCGGAATCCTGAGCTTTCTCGCCATCCTCTGCTTGCTCCTGCTGGCGTTTCGCTGGCTCAAGGCCAGGCTGCTTTGGCGCCTGCGCTATCGGCTGATCGTTACTTATGTGTTCATCGGCGTCATCCCGGTGGTTCTGCTGGTGGCGATGGCGTTCATCACGCTCTATTTGTTTGCCGGCCAGTTCGCGAATTTCATCGTCACTTCAGAACTTGATTCCCGTCTGCGCAGCTTGCAATCGGTAAACGCAGCCATCGCGAATGAACTGGCGGCGCGGCTGGAACAGGGCCAGCCGCCGGTTGCCGAATCCCTGGAAGGATTGAAGCGCAACGATCCGGTCTGGGCCTCTCGCCAGATCTGTGCCTGGAGAGGAGCAATGCCGCTTCCCGTTGGCAGCAGCGCAGCTTCCGGAAAGACTCCATTTCCACTCCCTGCTTTTTTGAGCTCGAGCTTCGGCGCCATCGTTCGGGACCAGGGACAGTTGTACCTGCGCGCCGGAACTCAAATTGCCGCCGGGCCTCAGAAGTTGTCGGTTGTGTCCAGTGACGCGCTCGACCGGAATCTGCTGGAGCGAGTGGCGAAAGATCTGGGCGAGATCACGCTTTACGCCTCCGGGTTCGACACCGGGCCTCCCGTGGCGTCAAACAGCTCCGCTCCCAGCGCGGCCGCAGAGAACCCGAATAAACAAGACATCACGATCCGCCCAGGCCGAAACGGCATGACATTCGATGCTACCCAGGAAGAGCTTCGTCCCGCTTTCACCGCGGGCCACCTCCCCGCGGCGAACAATGTCTTCGATCACGAGATCACTTTCGGAACGCCCCTTCCCGTCGTCGATTGGGTCACCGGCGAGCGCAAGAGAACGGGCGCGCTGCTTCGGGTCCAGACCCGGCCATCGGTGCTCTACACCCGTCTGTTCGCCGCCCTGGGCGATTTTGCCACCGGTGTCGAATACATGCTGCTCTTTGCGGCCGTGATTTTTGCCATCATCGAAGTGCTGGCGCTTTTTATCGGGACCCGGCTCACGCGTACCGTGACCGGCGCTGTGGCCCAGCTCTATGCCGCCACCGAGCACGTCAATCGCGGAGACTTCAGCCATCGCATTGCGGTCAAGTCGAACGACCAACTGGCTACGCTGGCTAATTCGTTTAATTCCATGACCACGTCCATCGAGGACCTGATCGAGGAGCAGAAAGAAAAGCAGCGGCTGCAAAATGAGCTGACGATTGCACAGGAAGTGCAGGCCCAGCTTTTCCCGCAGCACATTTCGCAATTGGCTTCACTCGAGGTTTTCGGATTCTGCCGTCCCGCCCGCACGGTGAGCGGCGATTACTATGACTTCCTGACGCTGGATCCGCACAAGATGGTGCTGGCAGTAGGCGATGTCAGCGGAAAAGGCATCTCTGCTGCGCTGCTGATGGCCACCATTCACTCTGCCGTACGCGCCTACAGCCTGGAGGGCATGCCCAGCCTCCGGGGGCCCGCAGGGGTGGGACCCGTTGCCGGCGCCAATCTCCGCCTGACCCACGGCCTGAATGGCGGCGGGAAGTCTTCGGGCGTCATGCTCTCGTTGCTCAATCACCAGCTTTACCAGAGCACACCGGCGGAAAAATATGCCACCCTGTTTCTGGCCATCTATGACGGCCAGGAGCGCAAGCTCACCTATAGCAACGGCGGTCATCTGCCGCCGATCATCCTCGGTGAAGATGGTTCCAGGCGCCGACTGGAGCAGGGAGGCACGGTCATCGGTCTGTTCGACCGCAGAAGCTACGAAGAAGGGTCGGTCGCGCTGCGCCGGGGAGAGCTCTTGCTAGCCTACAGCGACGGTGTGACCGAGCCGGAAAATGATTTTGGAGAATTCGGCGAACAGCGTTTGATCGATCTGGTGTGGGAGCATCGCGAGCAGCCGCTGGCTCGCATCAGCGAGATCGTGACTGCGGCTGTAGACGACTGGATCGGCGCCAACGAGCAGCCCGACGACATAACCCTGGTGCTGGCCCGCGGGCGGTAGATGCAGGCGCGAGCGCCCGCTCGTGCAGAAGTCAAAGCGACACTAAGGATCAAACTCAATTCGTATTCGGGGACAGCGGCGGCACGGCCGAGCCAAACGCCCTACTGTTGCAGGGCCGGCATCAGGCCGGCGCCGCCATCCCCGAAGCTCCGCGAACCCGCAAATACCGCACAGGCACGCCCCTCGCGGAGCAAGCTTTGCAAAAATTAAATTAGATGGAACTGGAAAAGAGGCTGGACTAACAGATCAGAACGCACAGTCTCGAAAGCCGGGAATGGCCCGCTGGCGGAGCTAAAACGTCAGACATCTCGCCCCGCACCAGAGCGACTCCTCTGGAAGGCAGAATTCCGGGTGCAACCGCGATGGGCGTCCCGGTCGCGAGGTCATGGACACGTGCGTGCGCCGCTGCCGGGGCGGTGCCCCCGTGGCAGGTAAAGGCCGGCAGCGCTACCTGGGGCAGAACCAGGATGGCGGCGAATAACACCAGTTCGAAAATGAGGACCGAAAACTGCCAGCGCTTCATGGAAGGTAACGCCTGCTCAAGCTAAAGAATTACTCGCCTCCGGGCCCGATGTCAAACCGTAGAGAGTGTCCGTATTGACCCAGTTTGAATTGCATTCCCTATTATCTGAGGCGTCATGCTGAGCTTGCGAAGCATCCGGCGTGGAGCGGATATACAGTTTCCTGCGGCAAATGTGCCAGTACGCGCCAGATCCTTCGAAACTAAAGTCTCTCAGGATGACGCCAGGGGTGGAATCAGGTTTCCAGATATTTGTCCCCGGGATAGTTGCACGCGAAAGATCGGTTCGACGAAAGGCATTTACTGCAGAGTCCGCCTCACCCAGCCAGAACCTATTTCTTTTTCCCTGGTTTGGACAGGACGGTCACCCGGGCAGTCACCTGCTGCCCTTTCTCCATTCCTCCAACTATGACCAAACCTTCCGGCAGCACCAGCAGTCCGCGATGATCCATGGTGGGCTGAGGCGTGTGTTCGTTGAGGGTTTCCCATTTGCCGCTGCGCAGGTTAAAGGCGAAAGTTACAGGAGACGGCTCCGCCGGCACGCCGTTGTATCCGATGCCGTTGTAGTTGTAGGGATTATCGGTTCCACCTGAAAAGTAAATCTTCTGGTCCTTCTCCGAGCCTCCTGCCGCGATGCGGTAGCGCGCCGTTCCCGGATGACTGGACAATTTGGTCCACTGAATTTTCGACAGGTCATGATGATCGATTTTGCCCATCCAGCATTCATCTGACGAAATGTACTTGGGCTGGCCGGCAGCCGGGTTCTTGCGCGCGCCGTCGATGTACACAATGGTATCGCCCACCAGCGCGCCGGCATGGCCGAACACCGGCGTGCCCGGGATGGGCGTGGCCTGCGACCATTTGTTCTTTTCTGCGTCATAAACCTGGACATCGCGCACGGCGTCTGTCTTCGACCATCCACCGATCAGGTAGATGTAGCGATCGCGATAGACTCCAGAGACCGAATCGTCCACCGCCAGCGGCATATCCTCGGCGCGGAACCAGCGATCGGTCAGTGGCTCGTACGCATTGACGTCCGGCACAGTGGTCTCTCCACCCTGGGCATCGACGACATAGCCGCCAAAAAGAAATACATGCTCCCGGGCCCCAGCTGCGGTGGCCGCCAGACGACCCACCGTCCCGGGAACGGCGTGCGCCTCGGCCCATTTCCCGGTATCGGGATCGAGCGTATAAGCCGCATTGGTGGTCGCATCCCAGGTCTTCTTTGGACCCATACCCATCAGCGAGAAGAGCAGCAGCGATCCGCGGCTTTTCACGCTGGCTACGGCATTGTTGGAAACCGGAACCGGCAGCGGGTCGAACTTTACGGGCTCGTCAGCGAACAGGAGTTCAGCTAAGAGGATCAGAAGGACAAATCCGAACGGCCTTTTCATCGCAGAAGATTCTAGCAGTTCGAGTTCTGGAGCGTCGGCGCTACCCGCACGCGCCTCGCGAATTGCACCCACTTCGACGAACCGTTAGGATTTGAAACGAAGGTGCTTACGTTGTCAAAGTCGCGGCGATTCGCAATCTGTCTGGCTTTGTCATGGCTGGCGGCCTGCGGCGCTGCCGGGGCGCAATCGCCGAAAGCGGACGTCCCTTCTTTGCTTCAGAGCGGTCAGTCTGCCGTGGACGCCGGCGACTTTGCCCGCGCTGCCCGCGATTTCGAAAGTGTTCTGCAAACCGCGCCGGAGAACCGGGAGGCCAACCGGGGGCTCCTGGTGAGCTATCTTCAGATGGGCCGCCTGCCGGAAGCCATTCAGTTCGGGCGCGAAGCCGTTGCCCGCTGGCCGCAAGACGTGCAACTTCAGCATTGGCTTGGGCTCGCCTATTTCAAGGCTGGACAGAACACGTCGGCTTTGGAGCATCTACAGCGGGCTGAAGCCCTGGATAGCCATAATTTCGACATTCGCTTCGATCTCGCTCTGGTGCTGTTGCAGCAAAGCCAGTATCCCGCGGCGGCAGGAGAACTGGAAAGCGCCATCAAGCTTGAGCCTTCGCATCCCCTGGCCCACCTGCTGCTGGGACGGGCTTACCAGAACACCAATCGTACCGTGCAGGCCATCCAGCAGTTTCAGACGGCATTGCGCCTCGATCCCGGCACCCCGCTCGGGCACTACCATCTGGGATTCGCGTATGCCAGCCTGGGCCGCAACCAGGAAGCCATTGCTGAATACCGCAAGGAACTGGTCCGCGCTCCCGAAAATCCGCAACTTCTTTATCAACTGGGACACTGCCTGCTGGAAACCGGCGAAGTGAAAGACGCGATTCCGCATTTGAAGCGTGCCACCGAGCTCGATCCCGCCAATGTGGATCCGGCGTACGATTTGGGCAAGGCTTTGCTTCTCGATGGCAACGCGGAAGCCGCCGTGGCCGAACTGCAGCGCTGCATCGAGCTCAAGCCCGGCGATCCCAGCCCCCATTACCAACTGGCTCGGGCCCTGCAGAAGTTGGGCAAAAGCGATCAGGCCCAGCGGGAGTGGCAACGCTTTGCTGAACTGAAGAAGGCCCAGCCGGAAACGGGAGGCATGGCCACGGGCCGACCTCAGTGACGCTGACATTCGGTTCCTTCAATTTCTCGCTGGCAACAGCCGCATTGATGGCGGCTTCTTTTTTGAACGGCTCCCACGCCGTTGCCCAGAGGCGATCGCCGCGGCTGGCCACTGCGACCGCCCGCAACGCTGCGCCCGCGACCGCCATATCCTTCGCGGATGTCACCCGCGCCTCGGGCATCGATTTCCATCTCACCTGTGGCAGCCCTGAAAAGCGCTACATCATGGAGTCGATGTGCGGTGGCGTGGCTGTATTCGACTATGACAACGATGGCTGGATGGACATCTTCCTGGTCAACGGATCCACGCTGGACGATGTGCGCTCGGGCAAGTGTCATTCCTCCAAGCTCTACCGCAACAATCATGACGGCACCTTCACCGACGTCAGCGCCCAGGCTGGAATCACGCACTGCGGCTGGGGTTTCGGCGTAGCCGTCGGCGACTACGACAATGACGGATGGGAGGACCTCTACATCACCTATCTCGACGGCGGGGTCCTGTATCACAACAACCACGACGGTTCGTTCACCGACGTCACCGCCAAAGCTGGAGTCGGGAATGGCGGACGCTGGGGCACCAGCGCGGCTTTCGGCGACTACGACAACGACGGCAATCTCGATCTTTACGTGGCCAACTACGTCGACCTCGATCTCAACCACCTCCCCGAATTCGGGCAAGGGCCCTTCTGCACTTATCGCGGAATTGCGGTCTCCTGCGGTCCGCGCGGATTGAAAGGCGGCCGCGATCGCCTATACCACAACAATGGAGACGGCACTTTCACCGATGTGACCGAGACTCTGAATATCGATCCCGGGAGTTACTACGGTTTGGGCGTCCTGTGGCTGGATTATGACCTCGACGGATGCCTTGATCTCTACGTCGCCAACGATTCCTCGCCCAGTCTGCTCTACCACAACGACTGCAAAGGTAAATTCACGGAAGTGGGCGCGGAGGCGGGAGTCGCCTACAGCGCCGACGGGCGCGAGCAGGCCGGCATGGGCATCGACTCCGCCGACTACGATCGCGATGGCTGGCCCGACATTGTTAAAACCAATTTCTCCGACGACACCAATAATCTCTACCACAACGATCACAACGGCCAGTTCACTGACCTCGCGGGAAGCGCCGGCTTCGGTCCGGTTAGCGTCCCTTTCCTGGGCTTTGGGGTAAAGTTTCTTGATTTCGACAACGATGGCTGGCCCGATATTTTCGTCGCCAACGGCCATGTGAATCCGCAAGTGGATCAGCATTCCTTTGGCGTTACTTATGCTGAACGGCCGCTGTTGTTCCGCAATCTGCGCGACGGAAAGTTTGCCGAGATCGGTCTCAGCGCCGGGTCGCCGCTGTCCCGGCGTTACGTGGCCCGCGGCACAGCCACTGCCGACTTCCTGAACAACGGGAGCGAGGATTTGTTAGTCACCGTGCTGGATGGTTCTCCGCTGCTCTTTCGCAATCAGTCGGCCAGAACCGGACATTGGTTACGAATCAAGACAGTGGGGAAGAAGTCGAACCGGGATGGCTTCGGCGCCCGGGTTGAAATCAGGGCCGGCAACCTGAAGCAAAGCGCCGAGGTGCGAGCCAACAGCAGTTTCGAGTCCGCCAGCGATCCCCGCCTGCACTTCGGCCTTGGATTGGCCACACAGATTGACTCCATTACCGTCCGCTGGCCCTCGGGCCAGGTTGACAGTATTGGAAGAGAAGATGCCGATCAGGAGCTCGTGATCGAAGAAGGAAACGGGGTGATCGGGCGCCACCCCCTTCCGGCCCCGAGAAAAGGGCCACCCCAGCCATCCGGCCCATAGCGCCGCAACAAACGGTCACATTGGGGCGGAAACGGTTGATGTTTTGCCAATCAGTTATTCCAAATTCTGTAATGCTTTTTTGTTATGCCTACCGTTCATCATAGTCGAAATTCCTAGGTCCTCTCTAAGTGACTCATAAGACTGCCTCATGGCTTTGGCGAGATACGTGCCGATTGGGTTACGGAAGTTTAGCGACAGCCTACATTGGGTCCCTCAGACTTTGGCAACCAGAATAGCAGGACTTGACAGTTTGTCCTGTGCAGTGCAGAATTCAGCGCCTTTGACCTAGTGGGACTGTTGTTCGTGCCAAGACGCCGAACCGGCTCTATCGTTTCCGTTGAAAGATATCTCTTTAATCCAGGCGAGAGGTTTACACAATGAAAAGGTTTCATTTGTGTCTTATAGGGATCTCCTTGCTGGGTCTGGTTCTGGGTGCCACAGCTCAGGTACAGAACGGCCAGTTTTCGGGGAGCGTCACTGACCCATCGGGCGCGGCCATCGCCGGCGCGACCGTCACCGTCACCAATTTAGGCACAAGCCTTTCGGTTGCGACCAAGACCAACGAGACCGGCCTCTACACGGTAAAAGAACTTCCCATCGGGACGTACAAGATCTCGGTGGAAGCCAAGGGCTTTAAGACGACCTCCAACAGCGGCGTTTCGCTGAACGCGGGCACCATCGCCCGTGTCGATTTCAAGCTGGAACTCGGACAAACCCGCGAAGTCATCGAAGTCTCAGGTGAAGCGGCGGCGGTGAATACCGAAGACTCCAAGCTGGCGTCTACCGTCACCTCGACCCAGATCGCCAACCTCCCGCTGAACGGCCGCAACGTTTACGACTTGATCCAGATGGCCCCGGGCGCGGTGAATGTGTCAGGGGTTGACTTTGAAAACGGCCACAGCACCGTGGTAAATGGATTGCGCGAGGATTTCAACGGCTTTCTGATCAATGGTGTATCCAACAAAGGTCTGAGCGGCGGGGTGAACAACACCCCCATTCAGGACACGGTGCAGGAGTTCCAGCAGTTGCAGCTTAATATGTCGGCCCAGTACGGTAACAGCGCCGGCTCGACAACCAATCTGGTCACCAAGTCGGGCACCAACGCTTTCCACGGCAGTCTGTGGGAGTACAACCGGAACGACAAGTTCGATGCCAACGAGTACTTCTTGAACCAGCAAGGGGTCGCGAAGCCCGCCTTACGATTCAATCAGTTTGGGGGCACTATCGGCGGTCCGATTGTAAAGGACAAATTGTTCTTTTTCGGATCCTACCAGGGCGACCGTTTCACCACGGTAGGTACACCCCAAACCATTATCCAGGAGTCGCCACAATGGGAAAATGCGGTTCTAAGCGCCGACAGCGCCAGCAATACAAGCTCCGTGGCGGGTCTGCTGTACAAGAATTTTAAGCCCGGTTTGTCCGGAGGAGCTGTGACCGCCACCATGGACGACTACATTACTGGTGGAAACTCTTCCAGCGGATTTACCAGCTACGTGGACTACCTCTGTCCGGATAGCTATACGGCTTTGGGAGGCAGCACGGTGCAAGCCCAGGCGAGCGCCGCGAGAATGGCCTCGATCCTGGGAGTGCTTCCCACTGACAACTTTGGTGCCGTGCCCTTTACTGGAGCTCCGTGTAGCTCAACACCGGGCCAACAAGCGGGAACCATCGGGCGGACCGCAGCCGGCTCTTCGATGCCATTTCAAGTGAGCAGTGTCGCGATCTTCAAGTCGCAGACACAAACCATCGGCAACCTGTTTAACGGCAACGAGGCTTCCCTGCGCGTCGATTACAACTGGAATAACAGCAACCGGTTTTACGCGAATTTCAACTGGTTTAAATCGACTGACGGCTTCGGCCCGTGCGACGCCGCCTGTGCTCGTGGATTCACGAATCCACAAAAGATTTATTACCCAAACGGTCAGATCAGCTACGTACGCACTTTTTCACCGACGGTGCTGAATGAATTCCGCGCCGGATATTCGGGGAACAAGAACCTGATCCAGACGACTATCCCAGGCGTTCCTTCTGTGCTCTTCGATGACGCTTCGCTGGGATTTGGCTCCTACAGCGGGTATCCGCAGTTCTTCAAGGAGAACGTCTATAGCTATTCCGACATGGTTTCCATCAGCCATGGCAACCACAACATAAAAGTCGGGGTCGATCTCCGCAGAAACATTGAGAACAGCGAGTTTAACGTCGCGCGTCCTTCGTATTATTTCTTTGACCCGCTTTTTTTCGCGGCCGACCAACCGTATTCAATGTCAGCCGGTGTGAACCCGAACATCTGCACTCCTCCGTGCGCGTCCAGCTCCTTTAATCCCAATCCCAACGGCAACCTGGAGAGCAATGTCCGGCACTGGCGCAATCTGGAGATGGGCGCTTATTTCCAGGATGACTGGAAAGTGACCAAGCGTCTCACCCTTAACCTCGGAATGCGGTATGACCTGTTCACCCGGCACAATGAACTGGACAACAAGGCCACTACCTTCTTGCTCGGGCCGGGAAGTGACCTGCTTACCAGCTTACGGAACGCCAACGTGCCGGCGGGAACAGTCGGGATGATTGGCGGAACGACCTACGACTGCACCTCCGCGAGTGCTTCGGCGCTCGCGCAGCTTGCCGGCGTGTGCGGGCCGGGAGGCTTTGCGCCCTCCCCCTCGCTGGGCCAAGGGGACCACAACGACTTCGGTCCGCGCCTGGGCTTCGCATGGGATATGTTCGGTGACGGCAAGACTTCCCTGCGCGGCGGCTTCGGCGTGGCTTACGAAGGCACGCTTTATAATCCGCTCTCGAACTCACGTTGGAATTTGCCCTACTACTCATTCAACAGTGCCACCAACGGATATGGTGGTGACGTGAATGATGTGATCTACGGTCCGACTACATGTACTGGAACTGGCATATCTTCGGTCTGTCAACCGTCGGGCGGCGCGCAGTTCGGCCCAGGCGGGGTTGTGCCGACGTACCTGGGTACGGGTTCCAACCCAAACATGGGGCCAGGGGCGCAGGCCACGGGCAATCTCGGCGGCTGGGATGCCGCCAATCCGAACCAGGCGCAATTGACCGGCATTGTCTTTCCCGAGGGTATCCGGGACCCCTATGTCTATAACTACTTCCTCAGCGTGCAGCGGGAGATTACGACGCATACAACATTGGAAGTGGATTATGTTGGTGATGCCGGACACAAATTGTTCCGGTCTGAGCAGATCAATCGTGAGCCCGGCATGCGGCTCCCCACCGGTGAATGCCTGACCGATAACTTCGGCCGGAACTGGTGCGGACTAGCCGGCCAGCGGCTGAATGCCAATTACGGCAACCTGCGAAACTGGAGGAATTCCGTAAACTCCATTTACAGCGGGTTGCAGGCTTCGTTGAAACACCAGCTTAGCCGTGGAGTGCTGTTCAACGTGAACTACACGTACAGCCACGCGATAGACAACGGCTCGACTTGGCACAGCGGCGCGACCACAGCCAACGGAGCGGCTGGCGGCGAGGGCTACAGTTCGGATGTGACTCTGCCCGGCCTGGATCGAGGCAATTCGATCTTTGATATCCGGCAGCGTCTGGTGCTTAACTACGTGTGGGAGCTTCCCGGGAAGAACCTGCACGGGGCACTTGGGGCTATTGCGGGCGGCTGGTCGTTGAACGGTATCTGGTCGTTCCAGTCGGGAGCGCACTGGCAGCCGTATGATTCCCGGACACGGAATCTGGTTGGAGATTGTTCCCAGGCCGGTATTGATGCCGGAGCTTGCGATAACATCGGGGGCGACTACAACCTTGACCGTGCCTCTAACGATCGTCCCAGTTCCAACGTGGCGAGCTTTGGCAGCCAGTCTCGCAACCAATGGGCCAATGGCTGGTGCTCTTCCGGCAGCGCCATCCCGCAAGGCCCCGGCGTTAGCGCTACGCCATGCCAGGCAGGAGCTGGACAACCGGCAGTACCACTGTTCAGCGTGCCTTGCCTCGGTTGCGCTGGCAATCTGGGACGCAACAATTTTGTTGGACCGGGCAATTGGGCTGCCGACATGACCCTGGCCAAGATCTTCAAAATCACGGAAAGGACGAGCCTCAGGTTTGAGGCTGCCGGCTTCAACGTATTTAACCGCGCTAACTTCATCCTGGCAACGGCCGGGGGTGGGGCTCATAACAAGGTCTCAGACGGCCAGTTCGGCGAGGCTGCCGGCACCCTGAACGCGCGGAACCTGCAGTTCGGGTTGAAGCTCACCTTCTAGTCTCGCAGTACTGCAACATTGGGCTTACCCTGAGAAGTTCTGGGTAAGCCTTTTTCTTTTGGCGGTTGCTCCATGATTAAGGCCCTGTACCGAAATTTCGCTTTGATCGTGGTTTGCCTCTCCCTTTCCCTGGCAGCTTCGGTTTCCGTTCGGGCGCAGTCAAAGGTGACGCTGGGCTCGATCGTTGGCCGGACCCACGTGGCGCGCGGAGACTCGCCGAAACAGCAGGTTCTCGTTACCCTCGAACTACATGGCGCAGCCATCGATAGTGTCTACACCGATTCGCAGGGTACTTTTGGCTTCCATAATCTTGTCCCTAATTCTTATGTGGTTAGCGTGAACGATAGCTACTACCAACCTGCACAAACTACGGTTGTCATTGAAGCCGACAGCCTGGCTCCGCTGGTGTTTGTGAATCTCACTCTCGTTCCGAAAGATACTCCCCAGAGCCCTAAGGGACCGGCAAGGCCGTCTGGTGCAAACCCTGACCTGACCGATGTCAGGGAGCAGTCTGCGCGCTTTCCCAAGAACGCAAAGAAGGAATTCGAAAAGGGCGTACACGCAGATTCGCTGGGGAAAAGAGACGAAGCTATTCAACACTACGAGAAGGCAATCAGCATCGCCCCCGACTTCTATCCCGCGCACAATAACCTGGGGGCAGACCGCATGGCAAAGTCGGATCTGCCTGCGGCGCGGAACGAATTCAGCAAAGTTGTCGAGCTCAACCAGGGCGATGCGGTCGCATATTTCAATCTGAGCAATGTCTGCCTGCTGATGGGGGACCTGCCAGAGGCCAGGCGCTACCTCGACGAGGGGATGCGTCGGCAGCCAGACTCGGCCCTGGGACACTTTCTTGAGGGCACGCTCAGCATTCGCCTGGGCAAGCTTTCTGAAGCCGAAGAACCCTTGCGCCAAGCCGTTCAGCTAGATCCGCTGATGTTCCAGCCGCGTTTGCAGTTGGTAAATCTGATGCTGCAGCAGGGCAGGACGGACGACGCCATAGCGCAATTGCACGACTTTGTAACCACCTTCCCGGAGGGTCCCTATTCCGCCCAGGCGAAGAACCTGCTCAAACGGTTGCAGGACCCTTCAGCCTCTGGACCGCCAGTCTCCAAGTAAAGTTCGTCGTCCCTCTATTATTTGACGAAGCGGCAGAAGTCCGTCCGCAGGCGGCACGCTTCCTCGTATTCCTGACGGGCAAGCTTGGCGTCGCCGAGTTTATCGTAGGCATAGCCGAGGTTCAAATGGGCCTCGGCCAACTGAGGATTGATCTGGAGAGCTCGGCGGTAGCTCTGTATCCCCTTCTGCGGTTGGCCTGTACCGCTATAGGCGATACCCAGGAAGTTGAACAACTCTGCATCGTTTAGTCCGAGTTCGACCGCCCCAGCCAGATTTTTGGCGGCTTCGCCGAAGTTCCGCCGCTGAAACTGCAGCATTCCTAATTCGCGTCGTGCGAGCGCGAAGTTGGGCTGAATGCTCACGGCGGTCTCATAGGCAGACAAAGCGGCGGCCTGGTCGGTTTTCGCTTGGACCAATCCCAATTGATACCACGCCCGATAGTTCCGCGGATTGTATTTCAAGGCCTTCTCTACCCAGGACCTGGCACCGGCTGCATCGCCCAGTTCAAAGAGGGCGCGCGCCAATCCCGTCATCGCCTGGTCGAAGGCTGGGTTTAGTTCCAAACATCTCTGCAACTGGGCCGCAGCCTCAGTCCAGTCTCCCCGACGCGCTGCCGTTTCTCCCCGCATGAAATAGACGATGTACAGCCGAGGGTCCTTTTCCTGGACTTCAGCCAGCAGCGTGTCCCCGCTGTGAAAATCTCCGGCCTGAAACGCATCGCCCGCCTGCAGAATCGCGTTGAATTCCCACAACTTGCTCTTGGGATCGGGCAGGCCGGCTGCCAGGGCTTCCGGAGAAACCGGTGAGCGGTAGGCGACATAACCCAGAGCCCGCAGCTTCTCCAGCGCGTCAGGGCTCAAAGTGGAGTCTTTGTTTTCCGTCGGTTTGAAGGGATCCCGCCGTAGCAGCGACTGCAGTTTCTCTTGCAGCACCGCTACGGTGGCGGTCTGCTGCGGCGCGAGGTTGTTCTTCTCCTGAGGATCCACGGTTACATCGTAGAGTTCGGGAATTGGCGCCTCGATGTAATGGTAGCGGCTGGTCTCCAGTGCGTGCAGCGGGCTCCAGCCGAACGAACTGAAGGAATAGAAACTTTCGCTGTAGGCCTCGCCTTCATTTTCGGCTGCCCCGGCCAAAAGGTCGGGCAAGGCAAACTGCTTTTGCATATTACCCTCGATGCCGGCTAAGCGGAGCAGGGTCGGAGCCACGGCAACCGTCTCCACCGGCCGGGCTACGCGGCTCGGCCGAAAGCCCCGTCGCGCAGGCGGTTTCACGATCAGAGGAATGTGGACCGTCGAGTTGTAGATGAAGAATCCATGTTCCTTTTCGCCATGATCGCCCAGCGATTCCCCGTGATCGCTGAGCATGACGATTGCGGTGCCGTCATAGAGCTTTTCCTGCTTCAGCCAGGCAATAAGGCGGCCCAGTTCGTGATCTGCGTAAGCGATCTCGCCATCATAGGGATGTTTGCGGTATTCGGTGCGAAAAGGCTCGGGAGGATCGTACGGACTGTGAGGATCATACAAATGCAACCAGAAAAAAAACGGGCGGCGCCGACTTTTCTGCAACCATGAAATCGCATGAGTAACACTTTCGTCCGCTTTGCGATCCACCAGTCCGATATCCTTACTACGAAATGTTTCCGCCGAGAAGGCATCGTCGTAGTAGTCGAAGCCGCGCGCCAGACCCCAGCTACGGTCGAGAACGAATGCGCTTACCACGGCGCCGGTTGCGTAGCCTTGCTGCTTGAAAACCTGGGCCACCGAGCGGAAACGCGGGTCGAGAGGCTGCCCTGTGAAGTCCTGCACGCCGTTCTGGAACGGATAGGTACCGGTGAGGATGGCGGCGTGCGAAGGCCAGGTGAGCGGTACCTGGGAGATAGCCCGCTCGAAGACAATGCCGTCGCGGGCCAGGCCGTCGAGAGTCGGTGTCTTGACTTCAGTTGCGCCATAGCAGCCAACGTGATCGGCGCGCACGGTGTCAATGGTGATAAGGATCACGTTCGGGGGCAACCGTCGGGACGGGACCGTCGTCGCCAACCCGCCCGAAAGCAAGACCACCAGGAGCGTCAGAAGATGGAGAATATGCCTCAATGAAATTTGGGATGCAGATCGAGCTACTGCGGCCGCCCCTGCTGCGCCTTGCGCATCTCTTCCTGGGCTTCGTCGGTCAATCCCTTAGCCGACAATGCTTTCGCCAAAGCAACATGATTTCCGGGATCCTGCGGTACCAGTTCCGCCGCCCGTCGCAACTCGCTCAGGGCATCGTCAACCTGGCCCTGATACAGCAGAACTTCCCCTAACGCGCGATGCCCGGGAGCGTAATCGGGGGCAATGGTAATCGAAGACCGGAACGCGTCGGCAGCTTCAGTGGTCATCTGCTTCTGCAGATAGGCAGCCCCCAGATTGTAGGCGGCGGAGAAATTGGTCGGGTCCAGTTGCAGTGTCTGCTTTAGAGTCTCGATCGCGTGGTCGAAGTCGCCGGCGCGGGCGTATGCCAGTCCCAGTTGAAAGCTCGCGAGCGAATAGTCCGGACTGAGCTGTAATACGCGCTGCAGTTGCTCCACCGACTTGGCAAACTCTCGCATCCTATAGTAATTCAATCCCAACAGGTAATGCACGGACACGGAGTCGGGATCAGTCTTGAGCGCCTGGTTGAGCTTCTCTGTGGAATCGGCGTAGTCGCCGTGCTGGCTCTCAGCGATGGCGTCTGAAATCAGTTCGTATGCCTGGATACGGTCTTTGGGATCGGGCAGGTTACGGTCGGTGATGGGCGGATTGCCTCCGCCGGAGAAGCCGGCATAGCCAAGAGATTTCAGCCGCTCCATCAGGGCGGGATCAAGGCCCGTTTTTTCCGCCAGCTCCGGGCCGGCACTGTACTGTTGAATCAATTTGGCCAGTTGGGCGCGCATTTCCTCCGCCACAGCTTTTTTCTCGCCGAACAGATTGCGCGTCTCGCCCGGATCTTTGCTCAAGTTATACAACTCAGGCTTGGGCGCGTCGATGAAATGGTAGTTCTCGGTCTCGACTCCGCGCAGTTCACTCCAGTTGAAGTGCAGGCGGGGCAGGAAAGTCTCCGCGTACAGACGGCGAGACTCTTCGGACTCTTTTGTTTTTATCAGAGGCAGCAGATTCTGTCCCTGGACCGGCGAGGGAACATCTATCTTCAAGGCCTGAAGCACGGTGGGCATCAGGTCGGCAAGATTCACCAGGGCAGGCACAACCCGGGGAGACCGCACACCGGGCAAGCGGATGATGAAAGGCACATGCAGTGTGGCGTTGTAGATAAAGAAGCCGTGAGTTTTCTCGCCGTGCTCTCCCAGACTTTCCCCGTGATCTCCGCACAGGACGATCAGGGTATTCGCATACAAACCTTTCGCTTTAAGAAAGCGAATCAGCCGTCCCACCTGGGCATCCGCAAAAGCAATCTCCCCGTCGTAAGGACGATCCGGGTATTCCGCAGCATACGGGGCGGGAGGGCGATACGGATAGTGAGGATCGTACAGGTGCATCCAGAGAAATAATTTCTTCTGATAATTCTTGCTCAGCCAGTCCAGGGTGATATCGGCGACAAGATTGCCGGGACGCTCCATTTCTTCGAGGTTCGATTCCTGCAGGCGATTGAAATCAAAGTGGTCGTAATAGAAGTCGAATCCGCGATTCAGTCCGAAGCGCGAATCCAGCACGGCCGAGCCGATTACGGCTGCGGTGGCATATCCGTGCTCCTTGAGGACCGAAGCCAGGGTAGGCTGGGTCGCGTTTAATTTGTTGGCGGCGAAATCGTGCATGCCGCTCAGCATGGGATAGGTGCCGGTAAACATCACGGTGTGCGAGGGCAGGGTGACCGGCACGGCGGTATAGGCGCGTTCGAACCGCGCACCGTCGGCGGCGAGCGCATCAATGTTAGGAGTGCGAATCTGCTTGTCGCCGTAGCACCCCAGGTGGTCGGCGCGCAATGTGTCAATCGTGATAACCACCACATTCGGAGCCGCGGCAGAGGCGGCGAGCGCTGAATGCGCCCAGGGCAGCAGGATAGCGGACAGCAAGACTGCAAGAGGCCGGGAGAAAATCATCTGGTCACAAAATTATATCCTAGCAATGAAGGGCCTCGCGCAGGCTTTCTCGCCAGAAAATGCCTTGCTTTGTCATTTGGGTTGACTTCGCGATCAATTGGATTTTGGGTGGAGCAGCGCTTCAGCGCTGCAACAAAACGGTGATCGGACGCGGCTTCAGCCGCAGAGGCACCGCAGGGGCTAAAGCCCATTGGAAGGTGGCGGCCCTGAATGCAGGCCTGAAGGCCTGCTCCACCCTTGTAAGCAAGCCTGAAGGTTTGCTCTGTCCTGAATGCAGGCCCGGAGGTTTGCTTGACTCTTCGACAGCCTACTAGGGATCTTTAGGTTTTAGTCTTTTCACATTTAAGGTCTCGAGGCTCACCTCGCTTGGTCACTCTTTCAATATGTTAGTCTGAAAGCCATGAAGGCGGTCCGGATTCTGCTCTGCTGGCTGGCTTCCAGCGCGGCTTTCATCGCCGCAGAAGCACCGAAGAAGACTTCCCCACCGGATGTTTTTTTAGTCACCATCGATACCCTCCGCGCCGACCACGTTCATTGCTACGGATATGAACTCATCCAGACGCCCACCCTTGACAGCCTGGCGAAAGACGGCGTTCGTTTTACCCAGGCCTTCACTCCCAGCCCCATCACCAATACATCGCACACCAGCATTCTGACTGGACTGTTGCCCAGCAGCCACGGCGTCACCGATTTCGCCGTGCCTCTGGCGCCCTCGCATCTTACTCTGGCAGAATTGTTGAAGCAGAAGGGCTATCACACGGCGGCATTTATCGGCTCGGTGATCCTCGACAGCAAAACTCTGGCCCCGGGTCTGGATCGCGGCTTCGATTTCTACGATAACTTTCCCGCTCATCCCCAGACCAAATCGCGCTGGGGGCGGGTGGAACGGCGCGGCATGGAGGTTGTCCAGCATGCGGAAACCTGGATGACCGCGCATCCCGCCGGCCCTCATTTTGTCTGGGTCCATCTCTACGATCCGCACGATCCTTACGAACCGCCCCCGCCTTACTCTCAAATTTATAAGGACCGTTTGTACGACGGCGAAATCGCCTACGCCGACGCGGCGCTGGCCAACTTCGTGGCTTATTTAAAGAGAGGTGGACGCTACCAGAGTGCTCTGATCGTTGTGGTGGGAGATCATGGCGAAGGCTTGGGCGAGCACCACGAAGACACGCACGGAATTTTTCTGTACGACTCCACCACGCATGTACCCCTGATCGTGAAACTGCCTGCGAAAACGGCCGCTCAAGGAACTGCCGGTCAAGGAACTGCCGGGAAGGTCGTTAAGGCGCAGGTGCGCACCACGGATATCCTGCCCACGGTGACGGACTTGGTGCAGATCCCGCCCCCGGCACAACTGGATGGAGAATCCCTGAAGCCCTATTTGGACAGTTCAGAAAACCGGGACCGCATCGCCATTGGTGAGACCGACTATCCGCTGCGCTTTGGCTGGGCGCCGTTGAGCTCGGTGCGTGCCGAGGGATTCAAGTTCATCGAAGCGCCTCGCCCCGAGTTGTACGATCTGCATACCGATCCGAAAGAGTTAGCCAACCACTACGAGCCTGCAAATCCTTTGGCGCAAAAATTTAACGGCATGCTGGTCGAGCTGCGGGCGAAAACCACCACCGCAGCTTCTGCGAGCCAGTCCGCACAACTGCCCGACCCCAAGGACAAGATTGAAGAACAGAACCTGTTGCATGCAGCCATGATGGCATCGGATGACAATCGGACCGACGATGCGCGCGTCGCCCTGGAAAAAGTCCTGCGTCTCGATCCCAGATCGCCCACCGCACTGCGTCAGCTGGGAGAACTGGAGCTCCATTCGGAAGAGTATGTGAGGGCGGCAGAACACCTGAGGCTGGCCAGAGAAGTTCGTCCCGAAGATTCGACTGCTGCCTTCTACGAGGGGCAGGCCCGGCAGAAAACTGGCGACCTGGCCGGCGCCCGCGACGCCCTGGAAGCCAGCCTGAAATTAACTCCGGGCCAGTTCCCGGCACGACTCTTGCTGGGCCAGGTGTATCTTGGGCTCAAAGATCCAAAAAATGCCGACGACCAGTTTGAAGCCGCTCTGCTCCTGGAGCCCAAGAGCGCGGAGGCGCAAGCCGGCCTTACCCAGGCGCAGCAGATGGAGAAGGCGGGGCGCTGAGGACGGGAGGACGAGCGGGGGAAGGTTTCTCCATTAATCCCTCCATTAATCCCACCACAACGGCGTCATCCTGAGGGACTTCAGTTCCGAAGGATCTGGCGCGCAGCATCACGATTGCTGCTTCACGCCAGATCCTTCACGGCTTGAAGGCCATTCAGGATGACGACACGAAGTGGGCCAGAAATTTAAAACTGAGCCCCGCACAGGAGACTGTCCATGATCGAAGAAAAAATCGAGATTCGTACTACCGACGGAACCACCGAAGGATTTCTCTATCGGCCGCAGGGCGAGAGCCGCTGGCCCGGCGTCGTTCATTACACCGACATCGGTGGAATCCGTCCCGCCTCCGAGGATATGGCCCGGCGGCTGGCCGCCCAGGGCTACGTCGTCCTCATGCCCAACGTTTTCTATCGCACAGGGAAACCCCCGATGCTCGACTTTTCCAGAAAGCCCGGAGACGAGCGCACGATGAAGCGGTTTGCCGAGCTCTCGGCGCCCTTGACGGCAGAGGCGATCGCACGCGACGCCTCCGCCTATGTCGATTTCCTTGCGGCCCATGATTCTGTCAGCCATAGCGCGATGGGGGTGGTGGGCTACTGCTTCGGTGGAAAGATGGCGATTTACACTGCCAAGGCACGACCCAGCCAGATCGCGGCTGCGGCCTCTTTCCACGGCGGCGGGTTGGTCACCGATAACCCGGACAGCCCGCACCTGGCGCTTCCAGCCATCAAGGCGCGGCTTTACTTTGGACACGCCACCAACGATCGCAGCATGCCCGCCGAAGCCATCCGCAAGCTCGACGATGCCCTGCAGGCCTGGGGCGGCGAATTCGAAAGTGAAGTCTACGAGGGCGCCGCCCATAGCTGGACAGTTCCCGATAGTCCGGTTTACAACCAACCTCAGGCGGAACGAGCTTTTGAAAAGCTGGAGAGTTTGTTCGCCCAAACCTTGCAGTCACCCCGTGCAAAGGCGCCGACAGGTTAAGTACCGCCGACATCCCGCCTGCGCCAGGAGATCATCCGCGGGCTTTCACCATCCCCTCGATCTGTGCCACGTGATTTAGATCGTGGCCGGCGACCATGCGCAGGGTGTGGTCCACGGTTTCTTTACCGCGCTCCTGGTGCTGTCCGTAGTTGTTCCATAGCCTTCGGGGCACGGCGTTCAAAAGCCGCAAATTGTCTTCGCGCAGGACGCGAAATGTCTCCAGTGAAGTCTTCGCATCACGACGGCCGTAGTTGAAGGTGTCGGCCCAGGCGTCCTGATCGAACGCCTGAATCAGTGTTCCGTTGGACGCAAGCATGAGACGAAGACGATAGCCAATGACCAGTTCTGCGTCTGCCAGGTGGGCAAGAACTTCGGCAATGGACCACTTTCCCGGGGCCGGCCGCCGGGCGAGCTGCTTTTTGCTGAGCCCCCTGGTCAGGGCCGCGAGCTTGCGCGGAGTTGCTTTCTGCAAGCGCAGGGGATCTTTTCCGCTGCTGTGAGTGAGTATGCGTTGGGTGTACTGTTGGGCCGTCTCCTGCATGGATCCTCCATAGACAAATGTTAAGCCAGGCTTAAAAAGCGAAAGAGCGCCACCAACGCGCTCCTTTTTAATGCGGATTCCGGTGTCGACCAGCTACAAAAATATACTCCGGGAAAAGACGGCCATCATTAAAATTTCGTACCGCATCTTCTTACCGCATCATAGATAGGAGCCACTACCCTGCGTTCCGGTCCGCGCGAGGGCATGGCGCTTCAGTTAAAATGCGTGTGCCATCTAGAGCGTTGAGCTCTGTGGTCTGGGGGAGGTTGGCGTGGCTAAGCTGCATGGCAGGCTATCACTTGCTCTACTGCTGATCGTCGGGACTTTGGTCCTGGCGGGTTGTCCTACGCGGACCAGCATCGAGAGAATCAACCGCGATCCCGGCCGCTATGCCGGAAGGGAAGTGGCTATCGGCGGGCGGGTGTCCAATTCATTCGGCCTTCTCGGTTCCGGCGTCTATCAAGTGGAGGACGGCACGGGTCAGATGTGGGTTTACAGCCAGCGATACGGCGTGCCCAGAAACGGCGCCAAGGTGGGGATCAGAGGCACGATTTCGCAGGGCTTCAGCTTTGGGGGGCGCAGTTTCGCTGTCATTTTGAAGGAGACTGAACGCCGTCACTGAAGGACTGGTGCAGCAGATAGCGGGCTTATGGGTGGACCGCTGTGGTCGCGGGCCATCGAGAATCGCAGATAGTTTTAGTTCTGCCGCGGAGGGTTGGCAACGGACAGGGAATCTGGCTGGGCCTGCGATTCCCGTATTTCCAGCTTCATCTGCCGGAGGTTGGTGGCTTCGGCGGGATCCATTCCGGCCTTGAGGTCGGATTTCTCGACAAAGTAGCGCCAGCCGGCATGACGATCTTCCGAACTCTGTCCAGTTTCGAAGTGCTTTACTCTGAGTTCGGCGTTTTCCTTACCCCTGGCCACCAGCACCACTCCTCCCGACTCGTAGGTCCGGATATTGTGGCGGATGATGGCGTATGAAGTTTTCGATTCGTCGCGTGTCAGAGATACCCCACTCTTGTGGCTGGTGAAAAAACCTGCGTTTGGTTGGTCGGAGAGCGTGCCCGCACGTTGGTTCACGCCGCGGGCACGCTTTCTATCTAGAGTTTCCGCTCTGCTTACAGCGGACGGACGTTCTCAGCTTGCCAGCCCTTTGGCCCCTTGGTCACATCGAACTCCACACTCTGACCCTCCTGCAGGCTGCGAAAGCCGCCTGCCTGGATCGCCGAGAAGTGGACAAATACATCTTCGCCACTCTGACGGCTGATAAAGCCGTACCCTTTGGCGTCGTTAAACCACTTTACTGTTCCTTGTTCTGCCATTTTGTTACTGTTTCCTTTTCAATCGATTTACGCTGTGAGATCGGAGGTACGAAAGGGCGGTTCAAGCTGGTATGCAAGAAGCTGCTCAACAACCGATTCTAATCAAACGCACCTAAAGTCTAACAGAAAAGTCCCGATTCA
Organism: Terriglobales bacterium; assembly: GCA_050746005.1. Classification (GTDB taxonomy): domain Bacteria; phylum Acidobacteriota; class Terriglobia; order Terriglobales; family Acidobacteriaceae; genus JAIQFF01. Next base: position 18,740 of record JBOGLC010000028.1, on the reverse strand, counting down.
GGGGGATAAAATGCTCGCGCTGTCAAAACCAGCCAGACTTCAGTAACCGGTCCGCCTGATGGTTTCAGTTCACCCGCAGCCGGTTCGAAACCGCCTTCCTCAGTATTTTCTTTTACTTCCACGGGGAGCAGGTATAATCCTGAAGCAAGAAGTTACTTGACCACGAAGACACATCGCCAGACCACCCTGCGCCTTCGCGATTGAGAGGACCAGCTTCTCTGGAGGCGCCAACACACCGCACCAGAGTCCAGTGCTTTGACCGAATGCAGGTTCGCCGCGCAGACGCGGCAGCGCTTGACCAGCCCGGAGGGGAACCTCGGACTGCACAGTGGCAAATGTACATCCACGAAGGAGCGCAGCCATGTCGCGATTCAACGGAGACAAATCCAGATTCAACCGCGAACGAAAACAGAATATTCGCCGACGGCAGCGCACCCGCGAACTGCTGCTGGCGGCTGGGCTCAATGTCGCCAAGCCAGAACCGAGCAAGAAGCCCCGCAGCGTGACCGAAAAAACCGCATCCTGAGATTTGAGTTACACTTTACCCAGTAGGCTGAGGAACCATATGAAGAAGCTGTTTGTTGGCAACATCCCCCACAGCACCACCGAAGCAGAGTTGCGGACGCTGTTCGAGCCCCACGGGGCGATTGAGCAAGTCAGCATCGTGACCGATCGCGACACTGGCCGTTCGCGCGGATTTGCCTTTGTCGAAATGACCGATTCCGCCGAAGCGGAGAAAGCAATTGCGGCCCTCAATGGCAAGGAACTTGGAGGACGCGCCTTGAACATTAACGAAGCCCGTCCCAAGACCGATCGCGGCGGCCCGCCCCGCGGTGGCGGACGCCCCGGCGGCGGCGGTGGACGCTCCGGCGGTGGACGTTCCGGCGGTGGTGGCGGCGGTGGGCGTGACGACTATCAGGGCCATGCGCGTCAGCCTCGAGAGCCGCGCTGGTAAGGAGCAACACCCGGTAGAGCTGTTGCCGGTTTGCAAGTAGCGATTTGCCAAAAAAATGTCCCTTGGAGGTGTCTATGTCTGGTCGAGGCCGTTCCAGCTTCACCAAGCGTCAGAAAGAGCGCTCCCGGCAGGAAAAGCAACGCGAGAAGGCCGAGCGCAAAGTCCAGCGAAAGCTGGAAAAACCGGCAACCGGATCCGACTCCTTTGAACTCTCGGAAGAAGATTTCGCCGCCGCCGCCGAGCAACTGGCGCTTCCCAACTCGCACCTGGAAGAGTAGCCGGATCATCTTCGATTCGATCCATTGAAAGCGCGGCTTGGAGCCGCGCTTTTTCAATTCGCGAATTGTTTTTGCATACTTGGCGGAAATCTTGGCGACCTTTGCGATAACGATTTTTGATTTTAGATAAGAATCAAACGAAATCTTACCCCGCAAAGGACGCAAAGAATTCCGCCAAGGACGCAAAGGAAGCCAGGAATACAGGATTCAGGCCGCTAACTGGGAGTTGTGGCCGTCCAGCAAAAATGAACCCTTCCACCCCTCGGCCAAGTCTAAACACCACAGTGAGTGCGCCTCCGATCCCGAAACCCAAGCCCGCGATGACCGCGGAACTGCTGCGCAACGTTCTTCCCGCGGTTTGGGAACTGATGCGCCCCCGCAGGGGCCTGCTTGCTCTGGGCTTTCTGCTGATGGTTGTAAACCGTGTCTCGGGGCTGGTGCTTCCGTACTCGACCAAATTCCTGATCGACAGCGTCATCGCCAAACATCACATCGAACTGTTGCAGAAGCTGGTGACGGTCGTCCTCCTGGCCACCGCCATTCAGGGGATCACGTCCTTTGCGCTGACCCAACTGCTTTCGAAAGCGGCCCAGCGCCTGATCGCGGAGCTGCGCGAGAAAGTTCAGACCCACATCTCGCATCTGCCGGTGGCATTCTACGATTCCAATAAGACCGGCACGCTGGTCTCGCGCATCATGACCGACGTGGAAGGAGTCCGCAATCTGCTGGGCACTGGCTTGGTCGATCTGGTCGGCGGACTGCTAACTTCCGGCATCGCGATGGTCGTGCTTTTCCGCATCAGTCCGGCCATGACCCTGCTGGCCTTCAGCTTCCTCTCCTGCTTCGCGATCGCATTGAACAAGGCCTTCAGAACGATCCGGCCGATTTTCCGTCAGCGCGGCAAGATCAATGCGGAAGTCACCGGGCGGCTGGCAGAATCGCTGGGCGGAGTCCGCGTAATCAAGGGATACCACGCGGAAAAGCGCGAGGAGGCGGTCTTCGCCGGCGGCGTGCGCCGGTTGCTGGACAACGTGATGCGCACCCTCACCGCCACATCGGTGATGAGCCTGTCCGCCAGCCTGCTCATGGGGGTGGTGGGAGCGATCATCATGTACATGGGCGCGCACCGGATCATGGCGGGCACGCTGACCATCGGCAGCTTCTTCACCTACACCCTTTTCATGGGTTTTCTGGTTGCCCCCATCATTCAGATCGTGAACATCGGAACCCAGATCACGGAAGCCCTCGCGGGCCTGGAACGGACCCAGGAAATTCTGCATGAACGGCCCGAGGACCAGGACCCGAAGCGCACTGCCATTCTGGATGATATTTACGGCAAGGTGGAATTCGAACAGGTCAGCTTCAGTTACGACGGCAGTCGCACTGTCCTGCGCGATATCGGTTTTCTGGCTGAGCCCGGAACTGTGACGGCCCTTGTCGGTTCGTCAGGCTCAGGCAAGTCCACGATTATAGGATTGATTTCCGCGTTTTACGTCCCTACGGAAGGGAGAGTGTTGGTGGATGGGGTTGATCTCAGTACGGTTCGGCTTGACTCGTATCGTACCCGCCTGGGAGTGGTGCTGCAGGAATCGTTTCTGTTTGACGGGACCATTCGCGAAAACGTAGCGTTTTCCCGCCCCCAGGCTAGCGAGGAAGAAATCATGCGGGCCTGCCGCATCGCCCGGGTGGATGAATTTGCCGAAAGTTTTCCGGAAAAATACGACACCATCGTCGGCGAACGGGGCGTGAAACTCTCCGGAGGACAGCGCCAGAGAATCTCGATTGCCCGCGCCATCCTGGCCGAACCTCGCATCCTGATTCTCGATGAGGCGACCTCCAGCCTGGATTCCGAGTCCGAGGAGATGATTCAGCATGGCCTCGGGTACCTGATGCAGGGCCGCACTACGTTCGTGATTGCCCACCGGCTCTCCACCATCCGGCGCGCCGACCAGATTCTGGTAGTCGAAAAGGGCCAGATCGTCGAACGGGGTACGCACGAAGAGCTTTACGCCCTCGAGGGCCGCTATTTCGATCTCTACACCAGGCAACAGGGCTTGCAGAATAATCTCTTCCTGGCGCCCGGCGAAGGAGATGCCGCTGTGCCAGTTGAAGACGCCCTCCCGACAAAAAATAGCGACCGTGACGTAAATTCAGCCGATGCTTTGCGTCTAATAAGAGGAGAGGTCCGCTGAGCCATACTAATACCCTGTCATCCCGACCGGAGCGCAGCGCAGCAAGCGCAGTGGAGGGACCTTGCGTGTTGAGCAGCTCCCAACATTCAAAGCTTTGAACCGCAAAGGCCGCAGAGAACGCAAAGAAGGTAGAAAAAAACATGTCATCCCGAGCAAGAATTTGAAGCTTCAATGACCCTTGATTCCAGCCGGGTAAAAACCCAGAACGGCGCGCCCGCAGTCCGCATCGTGGACCTGTGCCGCCACTACCAGATGGGAGAAGCGTTAATACGCGCGGTGGACGGCGTTTCGCTCCAGATCGGCGCCGGTGAGTTTGTGGCCCTGCTCGGCAGCTCCGGATCCGGCAAGTCATCTCTGCTAAACCTCATCGCCGGCCTCGACCGGCCGACTTCGGGAGCAGTAATCGTCGAGGACCGCGATCTGGCCCGACTGTCGCGCGAAGAATTGGCCAAGCATCGGCTGCATACCGTGGGGATGGTTTTTCAATCGTTCAATCTGGTATCGCGCATGACCCTTGCCGAGAACGTGGAACTTCCGCTTCGTTTTGCCGAAGTCGACCGCGGACAGCGCCAGGCCCTGACGCGGCAGGCGCTGGAACGCGTGGGCCTGGGCACACGCATGACCCACCGGCCCAGCGAGCTTTCCGGAGGCGAGCAGCAGCGGGCGGCCCTGGCCCGCGCCTTGATCAATCAGCCTAGGCTCCTGCTGGCCGATGAACCCACCGGCAATCTCGACAGCCGCACCGGCACCGAGATCATGAATTTTATTCGCGAGTTCAACCAGTCGCTGGGCATGACCATTGTGATGGTCACCCACGAGCGCGCCCTGGCCGAGCGCTACGCGCAGCGCATGATCTTTCTGGCCGATGGCAAACTGGTCGATCATCAGGCCAATGATCAGGCCAATGATCAGACCAACGCCGCTCCACTCGCCACGGCCCAGCAGCAGGAGCGGCGATGAAAACATACGATCTTTCTGAACTGGCCCTGCGCAACCTGCGCGAATCGTCGCTGCGCAATTCCCTGACCACCATCGGCATCTCGGTAGGAGTCGCCTCGCTGGTCGCCATGCTTTCGCTTGGCATCGGCCTTCAGAAACTGGCTACCCGACATCTCGCCAAGTCGGGTCTTTTCGACACCGTTGTGGTGACCTCGCGTCGCGAAATGCGAGGCTTCAATCGCGACGACGAAAGGAGCACCGCCTCCGCCGCGGAGAGTCGCACCCTGGATGAACCGGCCCGGCAGGAAATCGAGCGCCTCCCCGATGTGCTCGAGGCCTATCCCGATATTCGTTTCATCACTGAACTCAGCTATCAGAACAAACCACACTTGACCATGGTTTCCGGCATCCCGGACTCGGCCCGTTCGAACGATGCTTTTACGGAAATTCCGGGAAGGTTTTTCTCTTCCTCGACCGCGCCCGAAGTCATTTTGCAGAAATCGTTCGCCCTGGAGTTACTGGGCAAGACGCCGGCACCCGGGCACGAAGACGATATTCCGGTAGCCGATCTGGCGAAGCCCCTATTAGGGCAGGAACTGGTGATGCGGTATGCGCAGCGGGTTTCGGAGCCATCGTCCACGGGAGAGAACTCTTCGGCGAAATCCGGCTCATCGACTGCGCCGGCTGAGCCTGCTTCGGATGCAGCCTATTCGGTCATCTCGCGGGAGCAGAAGCTGAAAATCGTCGGCATCTCGGATCTCGATCCTGACAGCATGCGTGGCGCTGCTCGCGCGCGGGTGTTTTTGCCCCTGAAGCTGGCCCAGGATCTGCGCGTGATGCAGCCCTCCGACGTGCGTGACAGCATGCGCGGGTTCAACAAGCAGCCCAGCTATTCCACGGTCAGCGTGCGCGTAAAAAACCCCAAGCAGGTGGAAGCGGTCGAGCAGGCCATCAAGAAATTGGGCTTTAATACTTTTTCCATCCTGGACGCCACCCGCAGCCTGCGGCAATTTTTTGCCGTTCTCGATCTGTTCCTGGGAATCTTCGGCAGCCTGGCTCTGGCTGTGGCCTCGATCGGCATCGTAAACACGTTGGTTATGGCTATTCTGGAGCGGCGCCGCGAAATCGGGATCATGAAAGCCATCGGCGCAAGCGACGGCGATGTCAAAAAACTCTTCTTCGCCGAGGCGGGAGCGATGGGCCTGCTGGGCGGAGTGGTCGGGGTAGCCCTGGGCTGGACCATCGGACACATCATCAACCTGGGAACAAACATTTACCTGAAGCGCCAGGCTCTGCCGCCCGAAAGTTTCTGGTCGGTGCCGTGGTGGCTGGTGGGCGCGGCCATCGTTTTTGCCTTCATCGTCAGCCTGGTTTCAGGGCTGTACCCGGCGGCGCGTGCGGCTCGCCTCGATCCCGTACAGGCGCTGCGTTACGAGTAGACTGAAATGGATGCACCAGCCCCTTCCCGCCTGGCCCGTTTTTGAGAAGCGTCATGCTGAGCTTGCGAAGCATCTGGCGTGTAGCGGATACGCAGTGTCAGCGACGACCGTGACTGTACACGCGAGATCCCTTCGACTGCGCTCAGCGCAGGCCTGCCAGACTAAAGTCTCTCAGGATGACGCCCGGAGAGTTGCTTTGAATCTGAAAAGCTACCGGCCTGCACGCTGTCTTCGGGCGTTGCTCCCACTATTGGTTTTCCTTCTTTTGGGGCTTCCGCCGGCTGCCAGCGCGCAAAGCCGTACGGACTGCAATGTCCTCAACAGCCGGATTCTCAAGCAAGCGGTTCACTACTGCGTGCAGCTTCCACCTGATTATGAAGCGAGCACTACCCGACGCTATCCGGTGCTCTACTTCCTTCACGGCCTTGGCCAAAATGAACAGACCCTGTTCAGCACCGGTGGCTGGAGCGTAATTGAAGACCTGCGCCGGCAGCACAAGATCGATGACTTTCTGGTGGTGGCGCCCGAGGGCAAGCGGAGCTTCTACATCAATTCACCCGGCAATTCGCTGCGGTATAGCGATTTCTTTCTGCAGGAATTCATCCCGTACATTGAGGGCAAGTATCGCATCCGTCCCGGACGAAAGGGCAGGGCCATCACGGGCGTCTCCATGGGAGGTTATGGAGCGTTGCGTTTCGCTTTCGCTCACCCCGAGTTATTTTCCGCCGTCAGCGCCCAGAGCGCGGCGCTGATCACCCAAACTCCGCGGGAACTTTCCTCCGCGGGACGCTCCGGCACGCCTCTGGGTCGAGTGCTGGGACCCGCCTTCGGCGAACCCATCAATGTGCCGCATTGGGAACAAAACAATATTTTCCTGCTGGCTAAAAGAAACGAGTTGGGCCTGCGCCACCTGGCCATCTACTTTAACTGCGGCCAGCAGGATGACTTCGGCTTCGAAGAGGGCGCCGCCGCCCTGGACCGGCAGTTGAAGGCGGAAGGAGTAAAGGATGAATATCACTTGTACCCCGGCGACCACAGCCTGACCTATTTTCTCTCCCACATGGGAGAAGTCATGGAGTTTCACTCCCGCGTTTTCGCCGAACAAAAATAGTCTATCCCTCCTAGTTGTTGCGGTTCGGGCTTTATGACATCCTTCTGAACGGATCGGGCGCGATCCATTTCTACCTCACGAGGTGACCGATGGCGTGCAGCCCAGCGATATTGAAAGGTGTTCCGTTATTTGCCCTGCTTGATGACGAAGAGACCGCGGTCCTGGCCGGGCAAGTCGAACTCAAGAACTTTGCTCCTCGGCAGCGGATCTGGAAGATCGGCGATCCGGGCGGACGAGCTTACGTCCTGGTCTCAGGCGCTGTGCGGGTCACCACGGTTGACGAAGATCACCAGGAAGTCGTGGTCGACCAGCCGGCGCAGGGGGAGTTTTTCGGTTTTGCGTCCATGCTCGAGCAGACCCCTCATCAGACTGATGCGATCGCCGTCGAAGAAGCGGTCTGCCTGGAGGTGGACCGCGACGATATCGCCACCCTTCTGCAACGCAAACCGCATGCCGGGATGGACATGCTTACTGTTCTGGGCCGCCAGTTCCACGCCTCGCAACAACTGGTGCGGGTCCGCGCCAGCCGCAACCCCAACGACATCATCGAAGCCGACATGAGTTTCGGCGAGCGCATTGCCGATGCCGTGGCCAGTTTCGGCGGCTCCTGGACCTTCATCATCACCTTCGCCGTTGCCATCACTGTCTACACCGTCATCAACATCGTTCTGCGGCAGGCGGCATGGGACCCCTATCCCTTCATCCTGCTCAACCTGTTCCTCTCCATGCTCGCCGCCATCCAGGCCCCGGTGATCATGATGAGCCAGAATCGGCAGGACACGAAAGACCGTCTGCGCGGCGAACTCGATTACGATGTCAACCGCCGCGCCGAGTCTGAAATTCAAGGTCTCTCCCGCAAACTGAACTTGCTGGGAGACAAGATCGGAGACGTCGAGGATCTGATTCGGCAGAAGCTGTAGCCCGGTACTTCAGAGTTTCGTTGTAACGGAGGACTTTCCCAATTTCATCGTTGGGTTGAAGCGGAATCAAGGCTCAGGTTCAATTCGAGCACATTGACTCGGGGCTCTCCCAGGAATCCCCATTGCCTTTGCTGAGTGTGCCGGGCCACCAGTGTCCGAACTCCCTCTTCACTCATGCCGCGCGCTTTGGCGACCCGCGGCAACTGGAACTCAGCCGCGGCCGGCGTGATGTCAGGGTCGAGCCCTGAAGCGGAGGTGGTCACCAGGTCGACTGGCACTGCCTTGCCAGGGTTTTCCAGTTGTGCGCGGGACACGTCGGAGTTCACCCGGTCGATCAGTTGGCGATTGGTGGGCCCAAGGTTCGTTCCTCCCGAATTGCTGGCATCGTAGCCTTTGCCGGCCGCGGAAGGCCGCGGGTGAAAATATTTCGCTCCCACAAAAGGTTGGGCGATGATGCGCGAGGCTATCGTTATTCCGTTCCGCTGGATCAGCTGTCCGTTGGATTTTCCGGGGAAGAAGAACTGCGCCAGCGCGGTAACCGCCAGAGGGTAGGCCAGGCCCAGCAGCACAGTGGTGACGATTGTCATCAGCACGGAAGTCAACAGATTCTTTTTCATGGCTTTGCCTTTACGCCATCCCGATATGGGTGATGACCGTGTCGATCAGCTTGATCCCAATGAACGGGACCACAATTCCGCCCGCGCCATAGATCAGAAGGTTGTTGCGCAGGAGCGCGGCTGCGCCCATGGCGCGATACTTCACGCCCCGCAGGGCCAGCGGGATCAGGGCAACGATGATCAGAGCGTTAAAAATTACGGCTGACAATATTGCCGACCCGGGCGTCTTGAGATGCATGATATTGAGCGCGTTGAGCACCGGAAAGGCTCCGGCAAACATCGCCGGGATGATGGCGAAATACTTGGCCACGTCGTTGGCGATGGAAAAGGTGGTCAAGGCTCCGCGAGTCATCAGAAGTTGCTTGCCGATTTCGACGATCTCGATCAGCTTGGTGGGATTCGAATCCAGGTCAACCATGTTTCCCGCTTCTTTTGCCGCTTGGGTGCCGGTGTTCATGGCTACGCCGACGTCGGCCTGGGCCAGCGCGGGAGCGTCATTGGTGCCGTCTCCGGTCATGGCCACCAGCTTTCCGTCGGCCTGCTCGCGGCGGATCAGGTCCATCTTTTCCTTCGGCGTGGCCTGGGCCAGAAAGTCATCCACTCCGGCTTCGCGGGCTATGGCTGCCGCCGTAAGCGGGTTGTCGCCCGTGATCATGACCGTGCGGATGCCCATCGATCGCAACTGGCTGAAACGTTCGCTGATTCCACCTTTCACAATGTCCTTGAGATAGATCACGCCCAGCGCTCGTTTGTTCTCCGAGACTACGAGGGGCGTGCCGCCCGAGCGGGCGATGTGCTCAACTGTGGCCTGCACTTCTCTGGGAAAGCCGTTGCCATTGACTGCGTGAATATATTTTGCCATCGCGTCTGAAGCGCCCTTGCGGATCTCGCGGCCGTCCAGATTGACGCCTGACATTCTGGTTTGCGCCGTGAAGGGCACGAACTGGGCTTCGTGCCGGGCGAGGTTGCGTCCCCGAAGGCCGTACCTTTCTTTCGCCAGCACCACAATTGAGCGGCCTTCCGGGGTTTCATCCGGGAGCGACGAGAGTTGCGCAGCCTCGGCGAGATGCTCTGCCGTCACTCCCGGGGCGCAGACAAACTCTGCCGCCTGGCGATTCCCTAAAGTGATGGTGCCGGTCTTGTCCAGAAGAAGGGTGTTCACGTCGCCGGCCGCCTCGACCGCGCGGCCCGACATGGCCAGCACGTTGTGTTGCACCAGGCGATCCATGCCGGCGATGCCGATCGCGGAAAGTAAGCCGCCGATCGTGGTGGGAATCAGGCAGACCAGCAGTGAAACCAGCACGAAAACCGTCTGTGGCGAGCCGGAATAGATCGCGAAGGGCTGCAGCGTGACTACTGCCAGCAGAAAGATAATGGTCAACCCCGCAAGCAGAATGTTCAGCGCGATTTCATTCGGGGTCTTCTGGCGCTCAGCGCCCTCCACCAGCGCGATCATGCGATCGAGGAATGTCTCCCCGGGGTTGGATGTGATCCTGATCCTGATGCTGTCGGAAAGCACGCGTGTGCCTCCAGTGACGGCCGAGCGGTCGCCTCCGGCCTCGCGAATTACGGGCGCGGATTCCCCCGTGATTGCAGATTCGTCTACCGAAGCCACGCCTTCCACAATCTCGCCGTCACCGGGAATGAATTCGCACGCAGACACCGACACCAGGTCGCCGCAGCGCAGCTTCGAGCTGGGAATCTGTTCGATCCCACCGCTGGGCACCACCCGGTTGGCAACAGTCTCGGACCGCGCTTTTCGGAGCGACTCGGCCTGCGCCTTGCCGCGGCCTTCCGCCATGGCTTCCGCGAAATTGGCGAACACCACGGTGAACCAGAGCCAGAGTGTGATCTGAAGATTGAGGCCGAACTGGCCCTGGTGGCGCAATACATCTCGCACCAGCAGGACGGTGGTCAGCGCGCTACCCACTTCCACCACGAACATGACGGGGTTGCGCATCATCTTGCGCGGATGCAACTTCAGCACCGAATCCCAGAGCGCGCCTTGCACGATCTTCAAATCCCAAATTGCCTTGCCTCTTTTTTCTATCATCTCTCCTCAGAATGTCTTTCCCGCCTGCATCAGCAGGTGCTCCAGAATGGGCCCCAGGCTCAGCGCGGGGAAGAAGGTCAACGCGCCCACGATCACAATTACGCTTACCAGCAACACGCTGAACAGCGGCGTGGTCACCGGGAAGGTGCCCAGCGACGGTGGAACGTACCTTTTGCCGGCCAGGTTCCCCGCGATCGCCAGCATGGGGAGGATCATGAAGAAGCGCCCGATCAGCATGGTGATGGCTCCGGCTGTGTTGTACCAGAGCGTGTTGCCGTTCAATCCGCCGAAGGCGGACCCGTTATTGCCCGCCATGGACGTAAATGCGTACAGCATCTGGGTGAGGCCGTGCGGACCTGCGTTGCTGATACTGGAAGTACCGAATCCTTTCACCGAAGAAATGCCGGCGAGCGCCAGAATGATGAGCGGAAAGGCCAAAGTGACCAGCATGGCCATCTTCACGTCGTAGGCCTCGATCTTCTTGCCCAGGTACTCCGGTGTGCGGCCCACCATGAGCCCGGCAATGAACACGGCAAGCACGACGTAGATCAGGATTCCGTACATGCCCGCGCCCACGCCGCCGAATACGGTTTCGCTGAGCATGATATTGGCCAGAGGGACCATGCCGCCCAAGGGGGTGTAGGAATCGTGCCAGCTGTTGATGGCGCCGCAGCTGGCGTCGGTGGTGATGGTGGCGAACAGAGCGGAGTCGGCAATGCCGAAGCGGACTTCTTTGCCTTCCATGTTGCCGCCCGGCTGCATCAGGCTGGCATGCTGATCAACTCCCTTGAGCAGAGGGTTGCCCTTTGCTTCGGCCCAGTACGCCGTGGTGACGCCGGCTGCAAACAGAACAGCCATCGCTGCCCAGACTGCCCAGCCATGGCGCTGCGACCCCGTCATCCGGCCCAGGGTGTAGGTCAGGCCGGAGGGAATCACGAAGATCGAAATCATCTCCAGGTAGTTGCTCAGGGGCGTGGGATTCTCGAAAGGATGCGAACTGTTTGCGTTGAAGAACCCGCCGCCGTTGGTGCCAAGCATTTTGATCGCTTCCTGCGACGCGACCGGACCCTGGGCGATCACCTGGTCGGTGACGGTCTCTATCACTGCCTTGCCATCCTGATCCACAACCGGCTTGCCATCGTCGAGCTTTTGCACATGCTGGGGCTCGACCAGTTTTACCGTGTCATACGCTCTTAAGTTCTGCACTACCCCCTGCGAGACCAGGACCAAGGCGTAGACGATGCACGCCGGCAACAGCACCCAGAGATTGGCGCGGGTGAGATCGACCCAGAAGTTGCCAATCGTTTTTTTCTCCCGGCGCGCGATGCCGCGAATGAACGCAATCGCGAGCACAATGCCGACCGCGGCCGAAACGAAGTTGTGGTAGGCCAGCCCAACCATCTGGGTGAAATAGCTCATGGTGGCTTCGCCGCTGTAGTTTTGCCAGTTGGTATTGGTGGTGAACGAGGCAGCCGTGTTGAAGGCAAGGTCGGGAGCTACCGCCGCGAACTTCTGCGGGTTCAAGGGCAGGATCTGCTGCGTGCGTTCAATCAGGTACAGCACCACCATGGAGACGCAACTGAACAGCAGCATGGCGAACGCGTATTCCGTCCAGCGCATCTCGTGTTCTTCGTCCACCAGGGTGAGGCGGTACAGCAGGCGCTCCACTGGACGCAACAGCGGATCGAGAAATGTGCGCTCGCGATTGAACACCCGCGCCATGAATATGCCCATGGGCCTGGTCAATGCCAGTATCACGGCGAGATATACGATGATCTGCAGCCAGCCATTCGCCGTCATTTGAATCAGAACCTCTCCGGTCTCAGCAAGGCGTACAGCAGGTAGACCATCAGTCCCGCGCTCACGATCAGCAGGATGATCGATTCAGCACCCATGAACTTCACCTCAGCGAATGCGATCGCACCACTTCACATACGCGACGCAAATCAAAAAGAAGGCAACTGTTACTGCCACAAAAACGATGTCCCGCATCCGTAATCTCTCCATAGCATTGGATCGTTTTGTACATAAGGTTTGCATAATAAGATCGTAAAAAGCTCGTAAAGATGGACAAATGTAGGCGCGAGCGCCCCGCTCGTGCGGCAGCGGCACAAGCCAATGTGTTCAGCAAGTGCGTGAAGTGAAGATGAGTTAGGAAGTGAAAATCAGCTCAGACTTCGCCGGCAGGTTCGAAGCGGTAGCCCACCCAGGGCTCGGTGATGATGTAGCGCGGCGGGTCGCTCGCGTCTATTTTCTTCCGAAGCTGTCCCACCAGAACGCGCAAGTGTTCCGGCTGCTCCAGGCTGTTGGATCCCCAGATGGCAAGCAGCAGAGCGCGATGCGTAACCACCCGACCCGCGTGTCGGGCAAGATAAAGTAAGAGCTCGAATTCCTTGGGCGTAAGCCGGATTTCTTCATGCTTCACCGAAACCCGGAAGGCGTCGGCATCGATCTTGAAGTCGCCAATGGCAATGGTTCGCTTCGACGGGTCCTCGGTCGGTTGGGTTCGGGCCAGGTTTCTCCGCACCCGCGCCAGCAGTTCGTCCATGCCGACCGGCTTGGTCACATAGTCGTCGGCTCCGGCGTCGAGCGCTTCTACTTTAGTTTTCTCCTCGCCTTTCACCGAGAGGACAATGATCGGCAGCGCCGATTCCGCGCGCAGTTGCCGGCACAACTCAATCCCGCTCATGTTCGGCATGGAGACATCTGTGATTACCAGATCCGGCTGCCACTCTCGCGCCGACCTGAGGCCCGAATGTCCGTCGTCGGCGGTGCGAACGTCGTAGCCGCTGCCAGTCAGAGCGGTGCGCAAGACCCGCGTAATCTGGGCTTCATCATCCACCACCAGGATTCGTTTCTTGTCGGGCATGAAGGTTCAGGAAGACTCCTGGGTGACAATATGAACGTCCACGGGCGGCGCGTCCCGCAGAAACTTGTGAATCGCGTTCAGATACAGATACCGCTTCCAGCCTTTCACCGCGGAATGGCCGAACACGACCTGGGTGATGTGCTTTTCCCGGACGAACTGGGCGACCGCCTTCGCCACCGTCGGCGACTTTAATTTGACCACTTGAGCTCCCACCGCCTCGGCGAAGCGGATGTTCGCCCCCAGAGACCGCTGGTTGGCATCGTTGTCGTCCACTCCGATGTCCACGTAAACGACGTACAGCTCTCCGTCCAGTCGCTTTGCCATGCGTGCTGCGCGAGCGATCAGTTGCTGCGCTGCGGGGTTCGAGCTGATGGCGACCGCGAACCGCTCCCGTATCCCCAGGGTGCGATCGCCGCCCTCCTGGCTGAGATAACTTTCGAGACTGCGGTCGACCTCCTGGGCAACTTCCTGCAATGCCAGTTCGCGAAGGGCAATCAGGTTTCCCGGGCGAAAGAAATTCGCCAACGCCTTCTCCACCCGATCCAGCGGATAAATATCGCCGCGCCGCATCCGGGTCTGGAGCGCTTCCGGAGTGAGATCGGCCATGACCACTTCCCGTACTCGCTTCATCACCCAGTCCGGCACCGTCTCCCGCACGGTGATGCCGCTGATGCGCTGCACGCTGGGCGCGACACTCTCCAGATGCTGCACGTTCATGGTCGTCAATACATCGATGTCGGCGTCCAGCAACTGCATGACGTCTTCGTAGCGCTTGTGGTTCTTGCTGCCTTCGATGTTCGTGTGCGCCAACTCGTCGACGACCGCCACGGCCGGTTTACGGGCCAGAATTGCTTCCAGATCCATTTCCTCGAAAATCGTGCCCTTGTATTCGATTCTCTTCCGCGCGATGGTTTCAAGTCTTCCCGCCAGCTCAGCCACTCCTGCGCGCCCGTGGGTTTCGACAATGCCTATGACCACGTCTTCACCGCGGCTTTTCCGCCGGATGGCTTCGCTCAGCATGTTGTAAGTCTTTCCCACGCCGGGCGCATAGCCCAGAAACAGCTTGAGTGTGCCGCCCTTCTTTTCAGGCGAAGCTTGCTGAAGCCATTGTTCGGGACTCTTACCCATTGGCGACCATTGTCGTGGACGACGCTCGATTTGTCGACATTCAGCTACAATCCATGATCGTGAATCAGCGGGCGATCCGGACAGCACTTCGCTTCTTTACCTGTGCCGCTGTCCTATTTATTGCCGCCTACCTCTATACCTCCGTCCTCCGGGTGAATCCCACCACAGTCGCTCTGACCCTGCTGATCTGGGTCCTGATCGTTTCGGCATTGTGGGGGTTGCGCTACGCATTGTTCACTGCATTCCTGGCGACGGCTGTTTTCAACTTCTACTTTCTCCCTCCGGTGCACACCTTCACGATTGCGGGCACCCAAAACTGGATCGCTCTTTTTTCCTTTCTGACCACCGCCGTCATTGCCAGCCAATTGTCAGACCGGGCCCGGAAACAGACGGAGGAGGCGGTGGGCAGGCGTCGTGAACTCGAACGGCTTTACAATTTCAGCCAGCAGCTGTTGACCGCGGACAATGTTCTGCAATTACTGAATACGGTGCCGCAGCACGTCGTCGAGTCCTTTGGCGTGGCCGCCGCCGCCGTCTATGTTCAGGACAAGGGGAACATCTATCGGTCGGGAATCGATAGCCCCGCTCTGGACGGAGAGCAGCTTCGGGCCATTATCGCGCGCGGAGAGCCGGTGGTGGACAGCGTCCGCAACCTGAGCTTCACTCCGCTCAAGATGGGCGTAAGGACGGTCGGCGCCATCGGCGTGGTCGGGAGTCTTTCCCGGCAAACCCTGGCTGCCGTGGGAAGCCTGATCGCCATTGCGGTCGAGCGTGCCAGTGCGGTGGAAACACTGGCTCGCTCCGAAGCAGCGCGCGAAGGCGAAGGCCTGCGTACCGCGATTCTGGACTCAGTCACCCACGAGTTTCGTACCCCTCTCACTTCCATCAAGGCTTCGATTACCAGCCTGCTGTCGACGACCGGCCTGAACTCCGACGATCGCCGGGAGCTGATGACTGTCATCAACGAAGAGAGCGATCGCCTGAACCGGCTGATCGGCGAAGCCGCTGAAGTGGCGCGCCTTGAATCCCACGAATTTCAGCTCGACCTCGCGGATTGTGGCGTGCTTGAACTGGTACAGGTTGCCGTGCAACAGGTTAAGCAGAGCCTGGGAAAGCATCCGGTGGAGATCAGGGTGCCGGCAGGGATTACGGTCCGGCTGGACGCTGAGCGCATCAAGGACGTTCTGGTCCAATTGCTGGAGAATGCCGCTAAATATTCAGCGCCCGAATCGCCCATTCGTATAACCGCGGAGATAAAAGCAGCCAATCTCGAGGTGAGCGTAGCCGACCAGGGGGCCGGTATTGATGACATGGAGCAAGTGCTGATCTTCGATAAGTTCTATCGCGGCAAGAACCAGCGCTACCGGGTGCAGGGAACAGGCATGGGGCTGGCGATCGCGAAGGCGATTCTTGAATCCCATGGCGGCAAGATCCGTGTCACCAGCCAGTTAGGATGCGGCTCAGTGTTTTCCTTCCTGTTGCCGCTGCGAGGTTAGGAGTTCGCTCATTGGGCGCGGGGACTGAGTTCCTGGCCGTGGCGCAGCAGCGCCAGCGCGGTCACGTCGTTGTGAGCGGGGGCCGTGTCCACAAATCGTTGCGCCGCCTGGAGAATGGAGAGGCACAAATCCTGAGCGGTAAGGGCGGAGGTTCGCTGGAGACTTTTTTTCACGCCTTCCAGTTCAAACTCCTGGTCGTCATACGCCGCTTCGACAATTCCGCGGGAGACCACCAAAAGCACCGCACCGGGCTTGAGAGCGCAGGTGGTGGCGCTGTGGGTGGCATGGGAGAAAATGCCGAGCGGCAGACCGCTCGCTTCCAACTGTGTGACTCCGGAGTCGTCGCGCAGCAGTCCGGGAGTGTGACCGGCGTTGGTGTAGCAGACGGTGCCCAGATCCTCGTTGTAGCAGCCGATAAACGCGGGACAGCTGCGAACGCCGCCGGCCACCTGCAGGATTGTGCTGTTGACCTTATGGCAGAGTCCGGCCATCGCTTCCGCTTCATTGAAGTCCCGCCCCGCGAAGAGTTTCGGGGCCAGACTTCGAAAGCTGTTCTGGGCGGCGATGAGGATCTCGCGCGTGTCCTCTCTCCGGCCAGCCACGTCGAACATACCGAACAACACGCGGGACGGGCCCACCCGCAGGAACTCGTAGAAGTCGCCGGCTACCCGCCGGTCGTGATACACGGCGGCGATCTCCGCCCGGCGCAGCACCGGAACATTCGAATGTCGCGGGTCGGTGACCGGCAACACCACTTCACGGCGTTTAAACAGGGAGCGCACCAGGCTGGCCGGCGGCAAAGTCAGCGCGCGAATGATTTCTCCGGTTCGTGTCATGGTTCCTTCTAACGCCGCGCAGACTGCGACCGCCTGGAAACAACATAATCGGCTTTTTCCCCTGGGAGCTTTAGCGGTCCTGCTCAACCGCCGTGCTGGAAGGCATTCTCAAGGTACCCAGGTGCCGTGCCGGGTCGGGCATTCCGCGGTTTAAGGTCGGGAAACCGACTCTTTCGGCTTTTTCAGCCACGAAACTTTTTCCACTGGCACACTAGCTCACTGGTCGTGGCTTGAGGTTCTACATGTAAGATGCTGGGAGATGTGGAGCCTCAGCCTCATAGATTCTTCCCACGAGTAGGTCTCGGGTTCAGTATTTCGTCAATTTCCCGGAGCGTCGCCTCTGCGCGGGGGCCTGGTCCATAGCCCGGGAGTGCCGGTCTGGCGGGCACGTCCGGAGCCATATACCTCCGAAAAGATAGAATTCAGGCTGCCCTTGAGCGGTTCTGGGGGAGGGCTGTTTAACGAGCGTCTTAAGACTCAAACCTGAGTCCGAGGCGCTTTCGTTTTTCTGCCCGGCAGATGCCGGACGAAGCGCCTGCGAATGCCGTTAAGGGGCGGCTTTTCCCCGTGAAAATGCAAACTGGCCATAAGCACAGTGTCCCTTTGAATGTGCAAATCCCAAAGGTTGTAAAAGTTGCGTAAAAGATAAAAAGGCTTGAAATCCCGATCTGGGCTTCGGGCTAAGTTGCACTATATATTTGGGTTATGAGGAATTCCCGCTTCGGCTCAAAATCCCTCAGAGGTCGGTCACCCTGCCTAAAAGTGGGATAGGCCATCCCTTCCACAAGCTTTCCACAGGGTGTGGCAGCGGAGTTGTAGGTGCGAGTCGGCGGAAAATTGCCTATTCTGCCGGCTCCATGCCATCCTGGGCCATCGATTCAAAGCGGGTGGACCGCTTGACGAAAGCCAACCTCAATCTGCCGGTAGGGCCGTTGCGTTGTTTAGCGATAATAATCTCAGCCACTCCGTCCAGTTCGGGCTCATCGGGCTTGTAAACCTCTTCCCGAAAGATGAAGGCCACGACGTCGGCGTCCTGCTCGATCGATCCCGATTCGCGCAGGTCGGCGAGTTGGGGGCGGTGGTCGCCGCCTCGGCTTTCCGGCGCCCGGCTTAACTGCGACAACGCGACCACCGGTACCTTGAGTTCCTTGGCCAGCCCCTTCAGTCCGCGGGAGATTGCAGAGACTTCCTGGGTCCGGTTCTCATAGCGCCTGCCCCCGCCAGACATAAGCTGCAGGTAATCCACAATAATCAGGTCGAGGCCGCCCTGCGATTGCTGTAAGCGCCGGGCCTTGGCGCGCATTTCGCTAAGGCTGATGCCGGGCGTGTCATCGATAAAAATGGGCGCGTGCGCCAGTTGTTCCATCGCATGCACGACCTTGTCCATATCGTCCCGCCACAGCGAACCGGTGCGCATCTTGTGCGAGTCTACGCGAGCCTTCGAACACAGCAGCCGGAGCAGGAGCGCCTCCCGCGACATTTCGAGAGAGAACATGCCGACCACTTTCTGGTCTTCAATGGAAGCGTTCTCCGCGATGTTCATGGCAAAGGCGGTTTTCCCCATGGAGGGTCGGGCCGCGATAATGATGAGATCGGAGCGCTGCAACCCGCTGGTCATCTCGTCCAGATCGGTGTAATGGGTGGCCAGCCCGGTGATCCGCTGGCCGCGCTGCAAGAGCGCATCGACTGACCCGAAAGACTCCTTGACGATCTCCTGCACTCCCATGAAGCCGCGGCCAATGCGCTTCTCGGAGAGCTGGAGGATGGCAGCTTCCGCGTCGTTCAGCACCTCTTCGGCTGGGTCGCTCTGGTCGGAGGCGCGGGCAATCGCGGAATTGGCGGCGTGGATCAGTCCGCGCAACAGAGCCTTGTCCCGCACAATCTTGATGTAGTGCTCGATGCTGGGC
>JBOGLC010000027.1:0-9611 GCA_050746005.1 Terriglobales bacterium | reverse complement strand
CCCGACGAAGGACCTCTGCATTAGCCTTTCGCTCGCAGCGGTTCAAACCCTGCTTGATGTGAACCTTCACTTCCGAGGGCTGATACGTGCAGGTTGGCAGCGACATGCATAGGTCCTTCGCTTGCTTGCCTCCCGCTGCGCGGGAGACAAGACCACGCTCAGGATGACAGCGCCGTGGCTGGGCAGCCGCTGGACCGCGGCAAGCTTGTCCGCTGACGTCGCGGGAGTGGAAGTGTCATACGCTGTCATCCTGAGGAAGCGGAACCCTTTGCTGCGCGAAGGGGTTCCCGACGAAGGACCTCTGCATTAGCCTTTCGCTCGCAGCGTTTCAAACCCTGCTTGATGTGAACCTTCACTTCCGAGGGCTGGTACGTGCAGGTTGGCGGCGACATGCACAGGTCCTTCGCTTGCTTGCCTCCCGCTGCGCGGGAGGCAAGACTGCGCTCAGGATGACAGCGCCGTGGCTGGGCAGCCGCTGGACCCCTGCAAGCTTGTCCGCTGACTGTCGAGGGAGCGTGAGTGTCATACGCTGTCATCCTGAGGAAGCGGAACCCTTCGCTTCGCGAAGGGTGCCCGACGAAGGACCTCTGCATTGCCCTGACCACTGCAGCGCCACTTCCTTGCTCGATCCTGTTGATGGCTTTTCACTTTGAATTTGAACAGCTCTATCAACTCTGACACTGGTAACGACTTCCGCCCCTGACACTAGTAACGACTTCCGCCAGAATGCATAGGTCCGGGAATGCATAGGTCCTTCGCTTGCTTTGGCCCCGCTTCGCGGAGCCAAAGACTGCGCTCAGGATGACAGCTTTTCAGTGATATTCTTTTCCGCGTATGGCTACGCTGGTCGAATGTGTTCCTAATTTTTCCGAGGGCCGGGACAAATCCAAAGTGGATGCGATTGTCGAGGCCATGAAGATGGACGGCGTCTTCCTGCTGGACCGGGAGATGGACGTCGACCATAACCGCTGTGTGATTACCCTGGTGGGGGAGCGGGAGCCAATTCAGGAGGCCGCGATTCGGGGCGTGGGCAAGGCGGCGGAGTTGATCGATCTGACCCGGCACCAGGGAGCGCACCCGCGAATGGGCGCGGCCGATGTCGTGCCATTTATCCCCATCGATGGGCTGACGCTTGAAGATTGTGTGGCCATGGCGCGCCATGTTGGTGAACAGATATGGAAGCGTTACCAAGTCCCCGTGTACCTCTACGAAGCCGCCGCCACCTCGCCCGACCGGCAGAATCTGGAGAACATCCGGCGCGGACAATTCGAAGGTATTCGGGCGGACATCGCGACCAACCCGGCCCGCAAGCCGGACTATGGCGAGTTGCGAGTGCATGCTTCGGCTGGAGCGACGGTGGTGGGGGCGCGTAAATTTCTGATCGCCTACAACGTGTTTCTCACCACTCCCGACGTCGAGATCGCGAAGAAGATCGCCAAAGCGGTGCGCTTTTCGAGCGGCGGAATGCGTTTTGTAAAAGGAGCGGGATTTCTGGTGCGTGGGCTGGCGCAGGTATCGATGAACCTGACCGACTTTGAGCAGACTCCGATCCACCGCGTGTTTGAACTGGTGAAGCGGGAGGCGGCCCGCTATGGCGTCAGTCCAGTGAGCAGCGAGATTGTGGGTCTGATTCCCAAGAAAGCCCTGGAGTCGGCGGCGGAATGGTTCCTGCAAGTGGAGAATTTCGATTCTTCCCTGATTCTGGAAAATCGGCTGGCGGCGGTCATGGGCGGCAAGGTGGCGATTGGCGGCCTGCGCGCCGGCGTCGAACCTTTCGTCGAGCAACTGGCCGCACCTACCGCCACTCCCGGCGGTGGAAGCGCAGCCGCCGCCAGCGGAGCCATGGCGGCGGGGCTGGCCACCATGGTGGCTTCCATGTCTCGGGGCAAGAAGGCTTATCTGCAACACGAGCGTGAACTCAGTGAGGCCATCGCGCGGCTCTCGCAGTTGAGGGAAGAATTAAAAGCGGCGATCGATGCCGACGCGGAATCGTACAACGCGGTGATGAAAGCGTACAGGCAGGCCAAGGATTCGGCCGGCGCAGATGGCATCATTGATGCGGCGTTAAAGCAGGCGACGAATGTCCCGCTGGGCGTGGCGGAGCGCGCCCGGGAAGTGGCGGCGATCGTCGAACGGCTGGAACCGATTACCAATCCGAACATGAAGTCGGACCTGACGACGGCGACGGCCCTGGCCCGGGCGGCTATGCAAGGCGCGTTGGCGAACGTGGAAATCAATTTGGACGCGCTGAAAGACAGCGCCTTTGCGCATGAAACCCGCAAGAAGACTGCAGCCCTGACTGCGTGACCAGCGGGGACATGCACCTCCCTGGTCCACAAGTCCTGCCCTTTCGTTTCGTCTTTCGGTCACAAAATGGGCATACAATACGGCTATAAACTGCATCTAAACGCACATATTTCCTCGAGGTCGTTCATGAAAACGGTCAAGTGTCTTTGTGTTCTTCTGTTTCTGAGTGCTATGGCATGGTCCATGCCGCTGGGCAGCTCGGCCCGTACCGTGATTCCCTCCGACATCCAGCAGATCATTTCGGTGGACTATCGCGCGCTCAAGAATTCCGATACGGCCATGGCTCTGAAGCAGCAGGTATTGCCGCCCGCTCTCAAGGAATTTGAAAGCGCGCTGCGGGGCGTGGGCATCGATCCCGACAAGGATGTCGAGCAGTTGACTTTCGCCTCTTATCGCAGCGGCAAACAGGGCGTGAGGGTGGTCGGGGTAGCGCAAGGCCAGTTTGCTATGGCTGCCGTGCTCAAGAAAATGCGGCTGAACAAGGTGAAGCCGATCAAGCTGCGCAATGTCGACATTTACCCCATGCCGGCGGGCATGCAGATGACCTTCCTCGATGACAGCACTCTGCTTTTCGGCGACAGTGGCGCGCTTCGCGGGGCTCTGGATGCGCGTGACGGCTACAGCTACACCCTGGACAGCAACACCCAGATCGCGGACATGATGGGATCGGTCGATTCCGGAACGGTGTGGAGCGTCCTCGATCAGCAGGGAACACAGAACATGCTGCGCTCCGCCCTGGGCGAGGCCGCCGGCCTGGCGGATTACGAAACCGTCAAGAAACGAATATTGGGTTCGCGCTACACCATGAATTTCCAGAGCGGCGTGAATTTCGATCTGGACGTGGTCACCTCCGATTCGATGACCGCAACCACGCTGTCCTCGCTGCTCAAGGCGGGCATGCTTTACAAGAAAATGTCAGCCACCCCGGTGGAGAAGCTGGCACTGGATAACGTCACCGTCAACTCCGATAGTTCAAACTTGCAGATGCACTTCAAAGCCGACGACAAGCAGTTCCAGGGACTGATGCATTCACCATTGTTCGCAGCAGTATCAAAGTAGCGACTGCTGCTGGCTTTTGCAATTTGTCATCCTGAGCGCAGTCTTGCCTCCCGCTACGCGGGAGGCAAGCAAGCGAAGGACCTATGCATTTCGCCGCCACCCTGCACCTTGCGTGTGTGAAGTACCAGAAGATTCAGATCAAGCAGGGATTGAAGCGCTGCGAGCGAAAGGCCAATGCAGAGGTCCTTCGTCGGGAACCCTTCGCGAAGCGAAGGGTTCCGCTTCCTCAGTATGACAGCGTGTTTCACTCATGCTCTCGCGATGTGAGCGAACAGCTTGCGGGGGGCCAGCGGTTGCATGGCTGCTTCGCGAAGCGAAGCAGCTATGCCGCGCAGGATGGCAGGGGCTACTTGGCTTTCTGCGCCTTGGCCTTTTCTCTTTTTTCCTTGGCCCAGCCTTCCTTCACGATCTGGCGGGCCCGGCCCAGGGCCAGGGAATCGGGTGGGACATCTTCCGTGACGCAGGTGGCGGCGGCCACGTAAGCGCCTTTCCCGATGCGAATCGGCGCTACCAGAATGCTGTCGCTGCCTACAAACACTCCATCTTCAATAATGGTTTTGTGCTTGTTCACCCCGTCGTAGTTGCAGGTGATGGTTCCGGCGCCGACATTCACTTTCTCGCCAACTTCGGTGTCTCCCAGATACGTGAGATGGTTGGCCTTGGAGCCTTTGCCGAGACGGGTCTTTTTCAGCTCAACAAAATTTCCGACGTGCGCGTCTTCGCAAATCTCGCAACCCGGACGGAGATGGCTATAAGGGCCCAACGAGGCACGGGTTTTGACCACCGAATGTTCCAGCACACAGCCGGTCTGGACCAGCACGTTGTCTCCGATTTCGCAGCTTAGAATTACGCTGTAAGAACCGATCCGAGTGTCGCTGCCAACGCGGGTAGTCCCCCGGAGCTGTACATTGGGCTCGATGACGGTGTCCGCGCCCACCTCGACATCGCTATCGATCACGCAGGTCTGGGGAAAAAGAATCGTGACCCCCTGATCCATCAATTGCCGGCACTTCGCCAGTCGCATGTGCTGGTCGATTTCTGAAAGCTCGGCGCGGGTGTTGCCGCCCAGAACTTCGTATGCGTTGCCGGATTGGACCGCGACCACACGATTCCTGGCTTTACCCAGAATCGCAGCCATGTCGGTGAGATAGAACTCGCCGTGGTGATTCTCTGTGTTCAACCCGTCAATGTGGGCGAAAAGCGCTTTGGCGTCAAAGGCGTAAAAGCCAGCGTTGATCTCGTGGATTTTCTGCTGCGCCGGAGAGAGATTGTTTTGTTCGACGATTGCCTTGACGTCATCGCTGCCCGGCTTCTTCCGGATCACTCTTCCGTAGCCGACCGGGTTTTCCAACCGGGCCGTCAGCATAGTCATCGCGGCTTTCCGGGACGCATGGAAATCGCACAGATTCTCGATCGTCTGCTTTGTAATGAGAGGGGCATCGCCCGAAAGAACGATGACCACGTCGTACGGTGCCAGCGCCTGTCGCGCGACCATCAGAGCGTGTCCGGTGCCTTTTTGTTCACGCTGCAGTACGAATCCGACGCCCGAGGCGGCGACGGCAGCGCGGACGCGGTCGGCCTCGTGGCCGATGATGGCGAAAACGTCGCTGGGCGGGACGACCCTGGTAGCGGCTGCGATTACGTGTGCCAGTAGCGGCTTGCCGCCGACTTCGTGCAGCACTTTCGGATGCTTGGATTTCAGCCGGGTCCCTTTGCCCGCAGCCATGATTGCAATGGCTATGCGGCGAGGCGCGTCATTGTGTGATTTCGGCATTTGATCCAATATACCGCGAGAAATTGGCGGGGGGCAGGGGTTGGTTACCGTGGTTACTGGTTCTCGTTTTTGCGCTACGGGGTCGCGGCGCGGGTTCCGCCGGGGGCTTGAGCCACCAATTCCATCAAATCCGTCGCAATCCGGTCGGTCAGGTGGCGGGCCACCATGCCCTCTTCATCCAGATAGTCGCCCTGCACCGGGATGACGCCGAGTTCTTCAATTGCTTCCAGGTCGGCCACAATCTGGTTGGCGCCTTCCAGGGCGTATTTGGCCTTGAGTGCCGGGGGAGCCGGGGAGCGGTTAATGAGCGCGTAATCGAAGATGCGTTCGACCTGGGCATGGCGATTCAGCGCGCGGATGTGATCCGAGGCAGTCAACCCCAGGCTTTCATTGGCTTGCGTCATCAGGTTGCCAACATAGACTTTCACCGCCGAGGAGTTCACCATGGCCTGGGCAATGCCCGGGACCAGAAGGTTGGGGATGAGGCTGGTGAAGAGCGAGCCGGGACCGAGCGTAATCAGGTCGGCGCGGGCCATCGCTTCCAAAGTTTGCGGCAGAGGTTGAACGTTCGGTGGGTCCAGAAAGAGCTGCTTGATGCGGCCGCTGCTGGCTGTGATCTTGGTTTCGCCGCGAATCCGGGAGCCATCTTCCATCAGGGCCTCGAGCTCGACGTGAGAAGTGGTGGCGGGATAGATATGCCCGCGGGTAAGCAGGATTTCCGACGACAAGCGCACGGCCTCGCTGAAGTCGCTGGTGACCGAGGTCAACGCCGCCAGAAACAGGTTGCCGAAACTGTGGCCCTCGAGCCCCGACCCCTTTACGAAGCGATGCTGGAACAGGCGGGAAAGCAGAGCCTCGTCTTCGGAGAGCGCCACGATGCAATTGCGAATGTCTCCCGGCGGGAGCATATTCAGCTCCTTGCGCAGTCGTCCGCTGGAGCCGCCATCGTCGCTGACCGTGACTACAGCGCAAAGTTCGCTGATTTCAGGATGGTCTGCTTTCTCCACCGCGTTGGGGCGGGTAACGTAGCGCTTCAACCCCTTGAGCAAAGTGGAGAGTCCGGTGCCGCCGCCGATGGCGACGACCCGCAACGTGCGTTTTGACAATGCGTTTCCCCGCGACGATCGCTGTAAGCGACGCTGGGGATCAGGCACAGCCACGGCTATCCATTGTCCTCCGGCAGGGTTGGTTCGGGTGAGAACTCGGCCCCTGGATCGGGATATAGCAATTCGGTAAAGCGGGGATCTTCAGCCAGATTCTGGAAATCGGAATCGTTTCGCGCCTGGAAGCGCAGAGACGTATTGATTCGAATCGCCTCGTCCAGGTGGCGAAGCGAATCCTCCAGGTGCCCGGTCAGGCAATCCAGCGCCGCCAGACCGTAGGCCACGTAGTCGGCTTTAGGAACCTGCTTGGAAAGCTTTTCCAGATGCTCGCGGGCGGTGACGTAGTCGCCTACATTCATCAATGAAACGGCGTAATCGTAGTGCTCTTCCGGGCTTTTGAACTGGTTGCCGGAGCGCTCCAGATGCTGGTTACAGGTATTGAGGTGGACCGAGACCCGATCGGCCAATTCTTTGCTGGCGCCAGTTACAGCCTTCTGCAGGAAGCTCTTGGCTTTTTCAAACTTATGCTCCTGCATAGCGCGCAGTCCGGCCTCGTAGTTTTGCACAGCCTGTGCAAAACGCGGATCTTCGCTGATTGCCTTCTTGGGAGTGATTTTCTGCGCCATTCGCAAAACTCTTCCTGAACTCTTCGTAAGTGCTCCTTTTTCAGATGCTTGGAGGAACAAGCCAAGAAATGACCGTCGCTTTCCAGTCAATTTCGACCTGCGACGTTGTGACCGTTGGTCAGGGGGCCCGGGCTATAGTCTGTGGAAAAACCTGACCACCCGAATCAGCAGGTTATACGCCGATTCGCGTCTCCGTCAACCCCGCCTCAACTGGGTCGCTGCGAAATCAGTTAATATCCGCCGCGGTTTGCAGGTTTAGCTGCTTCCAATCGCCCTTTATGATGCCCTGGCGGATCTGGGCGGCGGTCTTTCCCCTCTTGTGCATGGAGTAAGAGTAGTAGAGCTCTTTCAGGCAAACCGAACACTCGGCGCCGTGAGTACCCTCAAAACAGCTATGCAGGCTTTTGTGACCCATTCCGCGGTCGCAATAGCAGTAGCAGGGCTGCTGATATAACACGGCTGGGATTTTGGCCGCCAGTTCGTAGGCATGGGTCTGAAAAGCGTAGTGGGCATTCGTGCCCCACAGCTGCTCCTTGCCCAGAATAGGGGGCAGGACGGAACCCTTGGTGGGAGGGGCGGCGTTGTACCTGGGCACGCCCTCATCCGGCTGCGAGATCGCCCACGGAGCGGAGACTACCAGCGTCAGCAAACCTATAAAGGCAATGGTTAACCCGCGCTTGATCATCATTCAGAAGCCCTCGGTCTCACTGATTGTAACCCGAATTGCGCTACGGCGGAATTAGCCCCAAAGTAACGCTGCCGGCAGTGGTGAATCAAGCGACCGCTTCAACCAGACCTGCATGACCCGTATAATGAGGGCAACATGCCGGAACCATCCCGCCCAGCGGCATCGCGTACCCCGGACACCACTGCCCCGGTTGCGCCTCGCGCCTTGCCGGCGCTCTCGGTGTGGTTGCGCGACCTGATCGTTTCGCTGGCGATCTCCGCGTTCATCATCATCTTCCTGTACCAGCCGGTGAAAGTTGAAGGCACCAGCATGATGCCCTCGCTCGACGATCAGGAGCGAATCTTTGTCAACAAGTACGTGTACCGGCTGGAGCCGATTCAACGTGGCGACATCGTAGTATTCCGCTATCCGCGTGATCCCTCGAAGAGCTTCATCAAGCGAGTGATCGGGTTGGCAGGTGATCATATCCGGATTGAATCGGGCGAAGTATTCGTCAACGACCAGGTCCTGGAGGAAGACTACGTTCCCGCCGCCTACACCGACCAGCGGTCTTATCCCGAGACGGTGGTGCCTCCACACTGCTACTTCGTGCTCGGCGACCATCGCACCATGTCGAACGACAGCCGCGACTTTGGCCCGGTGAACATCAGCTATATCTATGGCAAGGCCGTGTTCGGCTATTGGCCCATGGACAAGATGGGCAGAGTGCGTTGAGGACCGCTTCGCGGCTTTTGCGATCTTTGCGATAAAGAGCTTTTGACCGCAAAGTACGCGAAGAAGATCAGGATCATCGAAATCATTTGTTTCGCGATTTTCGCATCCCTGCTAAAATCTCTAAAATCCACTCCCTGGAGCACGAATGCAAGCTACGCTTGCGCTCGAAGACGGCAGAGTCTTCCGAGGCAAAGGATACGGCGCCAAAGGCGAATGTTACGGCGAAGTCGTTTTTAATACTTCCATCACTGGCTACCAGGAAATTTTCACCGACCCTTCCTACTGCGGCCAGATTGTAGTTCTCACCAATCCTGAAATCGGCAACTACGGCACCAACGCCGAAGACAACGAAGCCACGCGGCCTTATATCGAGGGTTTGGTCGTCCGCGAGTTTTCCCGGGCTAGCTCCAACTGGCGCTCGCAGCAGGTGGCGGAAGAATATCTCGAACAATTCAGGATTCCGGTGCTGGCGGAGATCGATTCGCGGGCGCTGGTGCGGCACCTGCGCGACCACGGGGTGATGCGCGGCGTGGTCTCCACTTTAGAAAATGACGGCGACAAGCTGGTAGCGAAGGCGCGCTCGATCCCCAAAATGGATGGGACCGATCTGGCGAAAGTGGTCAGCACCAAGAGCACCTACGTTTGGGAAACCGGGGAGCGCTCGCATCTGCCGGACGAAGTGGTAGGCGTCAAAGATGAGCCGGCGCGGTTTCACGTCGTGGCGTATGACTACGGCATCAAGCAGAACATCCTGCGCAAGCTGCGCGGCGAAGGCTGCAAAGTCACAGTGGTGCCGGCGCAGACTCTGGCCGAAGATGTACTGGCGCTGAAGCCGGACGGGGTGTTCCTGTCCAACGGGCCGGGCGATCCCGAGCCCTGCACTTACGCTGTGGATAATATTCGGCGCCTCATGGGTCGCCAGCCGATTTTCGGGATTTGCCTGGGGCATCAGCTCACCGGAATCGCGCTCGGCGGAAAAACTTTCAAGCTGAAGTTTGGACATCATGGGGGCAATCATCCGGTGAAGCAGTTGCACTCGGGAAAGATCGAGATCACGGCACACAACCACAATTTTGCCGTCGATCCGGATTCGCTGCCCCAGAGCGAAGTAGAGTTCACGCACATCGATTTAAACGACAACACACTCGAAGGGATGCGGCACCGGAACTTGCCGCTGTTCTGTGTGCAATACCATCCCGAGGCGTCGCCGGGGCCGCATGATTCGCATTATCTGTTCAAGGACTTTGTGAAGATGATGGAGGAGTGGAAGGGGTGAGGACGTCAGGAACATTGATCGCCGTGTTGTTTCTTGCCGCGGTCAGTTTTGCCCAGCTTGAAGG
>JBOGLC010000026.1:0-13871 GCA_050746005.1 Terriglobales bacterium | reverse complement strand
GGAGTCGAGGAGGACATCTTCCTCTTCTTCCTCGGCGTCATCGTTGTCGCGCTTGGATTCGTCCAGCATGCGCAGGCCTTCCATCAGGAGGCCTTGAGTATTCAGCGTGGTGGTTTGTTTGCTGGTTTTTCCTTCAAAGTTAATCTGGAAGTTACCGCCAGTCCATCCCAGCACTTTGAAGACCGCCGGGTCGCAAGTGAGTGAACCGTAGACCGCGTGGGTTACCTGGCCTTCCTTGAAGTACATTTCGCATTTGTCGCGGTCAAGGCTAAGCGTGAGCGCGCAACTCTTGCGTCCCATCTCCAGCGACTGCACCAGGTCAATCACGTTCATCTGCGCCAGGCTGCCGCGCAGCACACCGTCTGAGGGCGCGGTCTTGGCCATTTTCTCCAGCGCGATCTTGTCGATCACGCGCTTGATGCGCTGGGTGGCTTCTTTCAGAAAAAATGGCTTCTCCACAAAATCATCGACCGGTTCATGGTTGGAAAATTTCTCCATGATGTCGGCTTTGCTGGCCAGCAAAATCACTGCAATTCCCGCGGTCTTGGGACGGCTCTTGAGTTTTTCCACCAGTTGGTGCCCATCCATGCCGGGCATGCGGTAGTCGCTCACCAGCAGATCGGGCGGGTCATCTACGGCTTTCAGCAATGCGTCGGCCGAATCGTTGGAGGTAGTCACCTTGGCCAGCGGGGTCAACGCTCCCTGGAGCATTCCGAGCACCATGGGATTGTCATCCACCAGCAGAAGTTTGACGTTATTCGGCATGACAGGACTAGATTTTTTGGCGGACACGGGTGTAATCGCCGCTCTTGCCTCCGGTTTTGCCTTCGAGCACGATTTCCCGGATCTCGATTCCCTTGTCCAGCGCTTTACACATATCGTACACGGTCAGCGCGGCGATGCTGGCCGCCACCAGGGCTTCCATCTCTACTCCAGTAACCGCCGTGGTGATAACTTTTGAGCTAATAGCGACGCCATTTTCGCATAGCCGCATGGTGACATCAACGTGGGAAAGCGGCAGGGGATGGCACATGGGGATCAAATCGGAGGTACGCTTGGCCGCCATAATGCCCGCCAGCCGCGCCACTTCCAGGGGATCGCCCTTGGGATTTTTCGGCAGGGCTTTGAGCACGGCAGGTTTGAGCGCGACGAAAGCGCTGGCGGCAGCTTCGCGTCTGGTGGCGACCTTGGCGGAAACATCCACCATGCTGGCACGGCCGGCGCGATCGTAGTGCGAAAGTTTCCGAGGCATCGCGCAAGTATCTTACACGCGTCAATCACTGCGACTCACGTAGGGACAGCCGAGGGCGGCTTTCCCCGCGTGATCTAAGGCGATTACGCCAGTCGACCGGATTCGTGACGATGCGCGCCAGATCCTTCACGGCCTGAAGGCCGTTCGGGATGACGCCATCTAAGGAGTAAGGATCGCAAACGGCCTGTCCGCACTTCCCACGAGCGCACCCACCCCGAACCGGCGTCATCCTGAACCCGGCTTCAGCCGGGTGAAGGATCTGGCGCGCATCGTCACGGGTTTGTGGGAAGATGAGATTAGCGCATCAAGACCGGAACCCACTCACCCTCTGCAATCCGCTCGCGGTCCGGGGGAATCACGAGGTAGCAATTTGCTCTGGCCATAGCCGCCACGTCGCCCGATCCGTGCCACCCGGCAAGCTCAACTTCGGCCTGCTCGAATTCTCCGGAGAGGATTGCGGGCAGGAACCTTTTCAATCCGGTTTTCGTCCTGATCTCTGACTTCAAGCGGGCGCTCAGGAAGACCAGTTTGCGCGCCGTCATACCGGCCAGGGCTTCGAGTACAGGACGGGCAAAGAGTTCAAAGGTGACCATAGTCGAGACCGGGTTGCCGGGGAGTCCGAAGAAATAAACATGGGCGGGAGGAGATGCCAACTCTTCCCGGGCGAAGCGCCCGCCACCACATGGGACTCGGCCGAATACTGCCGGTTTTCCTGGCTGGATCTGAGCTCCGGTGAAGAGAAATTCGGCCTGGAATTCTGCCAGGACTGGTTCGACCAGGTCGTACTTACCCATGGAAACCCCGCCCGACAGCAGCAGGAGATCGGATTCGAGACCGTCGGCGATGAGTTCACGCAGGCGCGCAGTTTCGTCGGGAGCGACCGGCAGCAGGACCGGCTCTCCTCCGGCGGCTTGGACCTGCGCCGCCAGCGAGTAAGAATTTGAGTTGCGGATCTGGTTGGCTGCGGGCGGGACGTCGATGTCCACAATTTCGTCACCGGTAGCGAGGATCGCGACTTTGGGTTTGCTGTAGACCAGAATGCGGCTTCTGCCCACCGACGCGGCCACGGCAACGGCGGCGAAGTCGAGCCGCATTCCGGGAGATAACAAGCGCTGGCCGCGCTTCGCCTCCGAGGCGATGGCGACAATGTTGGCCCCGGCGGCTACCGGCTTCATGATCTGCACCCGGCCTGCATCGCGTGAAGTATGTTCCACCATCACGACTGCATCCGATCCCGAAGGCGCGGGCGCGCCGGTCATGATGCCCGCGGCCTGGCCGGGCTGAAGTGTGGGAATGTCTTCACTGCGAGCGCCCGCCTTGATCTCTCCGATCACTTCGAGAGTTGCGGGGACCTGAGAGAGATCTGCGGCCCGCACCGCGTAGCCATCGCGCATGGCCCGGGGAAAGGGCGGGAAATTTCGGTCGGCAAGCACCGGTTCAGCCAGAATTTGTCCGGCGCCTTCCAGCAGTTCCACCAGTTCCTTGCCGCGGGGGCGAAGATGCGCCGCGTGGTTTTCGACCAGGTGACGCGCTTCCTCGAAGCTCAGAACCAGTGACGGCTCGGGAACGGCTGCCATGCAGGAGATGATACGACAGGCCGCAGTGTGCCGTTTTTGAGCCCACTCCGTTTCAGGGCGATTCCTTCTCTTGTTGTCTCCGCTGGTAACCCGCGACCAGTTGGCATTGAGCAACTCTTCAGCTTCAGGGACAATCGTCTGAAGTCCTGGGAGAAAGATTTGCTTTGTCGATGTGTATTCGGGGTGGGGCTGGTGCTTGCAGCCTGGACGACTGCGGCCGGAGCCAAAGATATGGCGCTGGTTTCAAACAAGTCCAATGGCGTGGCCGAGGTCAGCATGAGCGAACTGATCAAGATCTGCAAGGGGCAGATTAACCGCTGGCCCAAGGGGAAACCGGTCACTTTGTTCAGCCTTGACCCCGCATCCAGCGAGATGAAGATGGTGCTCGAAAAAATTTATGACATGTCGAGCGAGGACGTTGCCAGCCTCATCGCTACCGCCAATCACGGCCGAGCGAATCATCCCGCCATCGTGGTGGTCAATTCCGATAAGGAAGTGGTGGAGGCGGTGGAATCGACGCCAGGCGCAGTTGGACTGGTGGATGTGTACTCCATCACCGGCGGCATCACCGTATTGCGAGTCGAGAGCAAGCTGCCGCTTGAGGCCGGATACCCGTTGCATGGGAACTAGCATGGTAAGGTAGCGGCGCTGCAACATCGCTGCCGGCATGAAGAAAGCAATGCATGAGCAGCCCACTCACCGATCCGAAACCTGATTCTCGTACATCTCGCCGCTTTCCCCGCCATCCGCTCGACGTTCGCGTGTCGGTGCACGTCTTCCGCTCCGGAGAAAGCCTATCTTTTTGGGGGCGATCGAGCGAGCTTGGAGAAGATGGCATTGGCGCAACCTTGACCGGCGAACTGGAGCCGGGCGAGGTCGTGTCCATGGAACTGATATTGCCGATGGCGCCCTTTCCCATCAAATTCCGCGCCCTGGTGCGATATCGCAATGGCCTGCGCCATGGCTTTGAGTTTTTGGCTTTGAGCGCCATCCAGCGCGAAGAAATCCGGCGGATCTGCCAGACTCTAGCGGCCGGTGCTTGAGTTCGATGGGGACCGTTCTCACCCGGGAATAAGTACCCTCGAATCAATAGTCTTTGGTTTGTCTCATTCGGCCATCCATGCAACTTTTCCCTGCCGGTTGCGTCCTATTTGACAGAGAATAGAAGGCAGAAATCCAGCGCAGTGGATGGCGCGTACACCCCTTGAGGGGAGTTTCCTACTCATGTTGATCAAAAAAGCGGCCGACATTCGATCCTCCGAGATCACATCGAAAAGCATGTATCTGAACCGGCGGAAGTTTTTGGCTGGCACGGCGTTGGCCGGGGCGGCGGCGGTGGCCGCAGGAGTGGGATTGCACGAATTGGCGTCTCCGTCTTCGGTGGCGCAAGCCAACGCCAAAATCGACGGTATCCAGAAGAGCCCGTTCTCGACCACCGAAGCCATCACGCCCTACAAAGACGTCACCAACTACAACAACTACTACGAATTTTCGACCGACAAATACGAGCCTGCCGGCTTGGCCAAGAACCTGAAGACGCGGCCCTGGACAGTCACCATTGACGGCCACGTCAAGAAAAAGCAGGTGCTCGACGTCGACACGATCATCAAGATGGCGGCGCCCGAAGAGCGCATCTATCGCCACCGTTGCGTGGAAGGGTGGTCGATCGTGGTGCCGTGGGTCGGGTTCTCGCTGAGCGAACTGATCAAGCGCGCCGATCCCTTGCCCAAGGCAAAGTTTGTGGAGTTCACCACACTTTTCGATATGCGGCAGATGCCGGGCCAGCGCAGCCACGTGCTGGAATGGCCTTATGTCGAAGGCTTGCGGATGGACGAGGCTATGCATCCCCTGGCGCTGCTGTGTTTCGGCATGTATGGCGAAGAGCTGCCCAATCAGGACGGCGCGCCGCTGCGCATGGTGGTCCCCTGGAAGTACGGTTTCAAGAGCATCAAGGCCATCGTTCGGATTCGCTTTGTCGACGGCCAGCCGGACAACACCTGGCACATATCCGCGCCCAGCGAATACGGGTTCTATTCCAATGTGAACCCGACCGTGGATCATCCGCGCTGGAGCCAGGCGACCGAACGCCGCCTGGGAGAGTTCAGGAAACGTCCGACGTTGATGTTCAACGGGTACGACCAGGTGGCGTCGCTGTACGCGGGCATGGATCTGAAGAAGAATTTTTAGATTTGCGGAGCGCCGCCGTTGCCGGGAGCTGTCCTGCCGGCGCGATCCGAGACCTCAAGCCTATGGTGCGATGGTTTAAACCGTTTGTGTTTCTCGCCTGTCTGGGGCCGCTGGCTCGGCTGGGATGGAAGGCCTATACGGGGCGCCTGGGGGCCAATCCCATTGAAGTGATCACCCATTCGACCGGGGACTGGATTCTTATCTTCCTCCTGGTGACGCTCTCCGTCACACCATTGCGCAAGCTGACCGGCCAGCTGTGGCTCATTCGTTATCGCCGCATGTTCGGGCTGTTTGCGTTCTTCTATGCGGTGCTGCATTTTCTTACATACATCTGGCTGGATAAATTTTTTGACCTGCACGAGATCTGGGCCGACGTGCTCAAACGGCGCTTCATCACCGTCGGTTTTACCGGATTCGTTCTGCTGATTCCGTTGGCCCTGACCTCGACCAGGGGCTGGATACGCCGCCTTGGGGGGAAGCGCTGGCAGGCCCTGCATCGGCTGATCTACCTCAGCGCCATCGCCGGCGTGATTCATTATTGGTGGCTGGTGAAAGCGGATGTCAGCAAGCCGGAGCAGTATGCCTTCGTACTCGCTTTACTGCTGGGCTATCGCGTCGTGACCTGGCTGGCGAAAAAGAACCGAGAACGAAAGGCTGCTTCGGCTCCGGCCGGGAGGGCGGAAGTCGCGGAGGGATAGCCGCCTTTCGCAATAAATCCGAAAGAGCGACTGCGTTAAAAACCTTCTCTGCATCTAAGTTCCAGGCCTTTGCGTTCTTTGCGGTCCAAGGTTTTTGGGGGATTTGCTGCGGGATCAAATGCTCCAACCGCAGAGTGCGCAAAGGACGCAAAGAAACCAGCATACCAGGGCATTACTTTGGGTCCTGCTGTGACAACTTTGCTTGTGCGATTGTGTTAAAAATTGGGAATCGTTCTTTTCTAGTTGCCGAAGCCTATTGCCGAAGGAGCTGCGCCGTCAACGCTGCGCAATTGTTATGAGAAATCTTTATCTGTGCCTGGGCCTGGCTTGTCTTCTATTTTTGGCTGCCTGTGGAAGCAACAGCGGGGGCGTTACCGGTTTCGTTCCGCAGGGAACTTTTTCCAAATCCAGCCTCAAGGGGCAGTACGTCTATCAGATTGAGGGTTTTGATTTCAGCACGAACCTCAACGGAGTTGCCTATCGCGAAGCCGGTGTTTTTACCGCCGACGGGGTAGGAGGTATCACCAGCGCCACCGACGACTTCTCCGAGGGCAACACTTTCCTCACCACCAACAGCACCGGCTCCTACAACGTTAGCAACGACGGCACTGGCAGCTTGACTCTCAACAATGCCCTGGGGACCATCCATCTGGCGGTGACTCTGGTCAGCGCTTCCAAGGTTTACCTGGTGGAGGGCGACAGTGCCTTGAACGGCGGCGGATTGGCGGAGAAGCAGGACCTGACGGCGATTGCCTCCACTCCCAGTGGGACGTTCGTTTTCCGTGAGCACGATCTCAATCCGACGCAATCCGTGGCGACGGTCGGCGCTTTCACGGTAGCGGGCGGCATCGTCAGCAATGGCAATGAGGACGTCAATCGCGGCGGAGCATTCAGTTCCCTGACCTTTACCGGCTCGTTGAACGCCCCGGATTCTAGCAATGGACGCGGGACGGGAAGTTTCACCGACAATTCTCCGGCCACCTCCAGCTTCGTTTATTACATCGTGGACGCCAATAATGTACGTTTCATGGCAGCAACCGTCGGGGTCAACGGACTGGGGCGAGCCGAGCTGCAGACCGGCACTCCAGCGCTTTCCGGCAGCTATGCATTCGGCAGCGAGGGTGACACACCCAGCTTTTTGGCTGACGCAAATATGGCTGGCCGATTCACCGCCAGCAGCGCGACGATCACTGCCGGCGCGCTCGATTCGGTTGTGAGTGGGGTCTCAGCAACAAATGTCAGCTTCACCGGCACCTACACCCAGGCCGCCAGCGGGCGCGCCCTGGTGAGCCTCAGCACCGCCGCCAACGGCAACCTGGTGGTGTGGATGGTCAGTCCTGCACGCGGCTTTTTCCTGGTCAACGATGCCAGCACCGTGCAGGACGGAAGCCTCGACCTGCAGCAGATCTCTTCGTTTTCAAACTCTACGATGACGGGCCAGTTTGCGTTGGTCATGGACGGATTCGACGCGGGAGGGGCGAAGGACCGCGTAGGCACGCTGCAATGGGACGGCTCCGGGAAACTCGTCCTGAATGAATTTACCAACGCTTCGGGCGTGATCACGGTGCCGGTGATCTTGTCCGGCAATTACGCAGTTTCTGGGAACGGACGGACCGCCGCATCCATCAACAATCTTTCCAACAATTTGATATTTTATCTAATCTCAGGCAACGACGCCTATGTCGTGCAGAACGATGCGGGCGTGACCATCAACGGGACCATCAGCAAGCAGCAGTAAATGTAGGTGCGAGCAAAATGTAGGCGCGAGCGCCCGCGCTCGTGCGACGGCGTTCAGCATTTGACCATCGAGGGTTTTAATAAGCTGCGAGCGATTCATAGTTCAGCATCAGCGGATACGCTGCCGCACGAGCGAGGGCGCTCGCGCCTACATTAAGTCGTCAACCTCTTTCGAAGGCGTGCTTCTGCTCCAGTTCAACCAGGGCGGCGCGCATGTCAGCCTCGAACTTTTCCGCTTGCGCCATCAGGGACGCGTTGGCCGAAGCCCATTCGCCTTCGAGAGTCACTAATTCCTGGCCTCGCAGTTTCTGCGCCACTTCAAGCAGTCGTGACGGGGAGGTTTCCAGGAAGAGCGCCTCGGTAGGATCGCCAATCCAGACCGGCCCGCCGGCGACTTTGGTTTGCCAATAGACTTTACGCGCCACCAGCAATGCCATATTCTCGTCGGTCGCCTTGCCGAACACCCACTTGCTGCGTTTGAAATCGTAATAGCGGCTGGAGAACTGCACCGGAACGCGCTTCCCCGACTTCAGAAATTCAATCTGCCGGCGATCGACTTCTTTTCGCAAAGCGTTGATCACCGGAGCTTCGATGTCTTTCGGCTCCAGAGACGGCATCACTTCGTACACGGTTGCCGACAGGTTCACCGAGACCGGTGCGTGCAGCCCTTCCGAGTTCTCGAGAGCGATGTCGGCATGCAGCACCCAGAAATCCGCCCCTGAGGTGGACTTGCGAAACGGCCACTCCAGATGGAACGAGAGTGGTAGTCCGCTGAGACATACGAAGATCTTCTTTTCCTTCGCCTGGTCCGGAGGGAGGGGTCTGTTCATAATGAGATGGATCTCGGAGTGAGTATTTTAACCGCCGTCACTCCACTTTGGGACCTAAAACCGGGAGATAATCGTTCGAACGGTGCGATCTGAGAGCGTGCCCGAGTTTGTGACTCCCACGATTACCTGTGTGATTCTTGACCGCGGTGATGCGGCGCTGCCCAGACAGGATCGGTCACGGGCCCCTTCGGAATCATGGCCGATGGTCGCTAGCCGGAGTCTGGCTGGGAATTCCACTTTGCCCACAGATGAGGGCGACCAGCGGGCGCAAATCGGTTCAGCCTTGCGTTTTTCTCCCACCTGTTTACTAGTGAGAGTCGTATTAAGGTCCATTCCCTGCGGGGAAATCTCACAATGATAAAGGCGGCCTTCCGGCCGCCTCTTGGTGTCAACACGGGGAGAGCCTGCTTTAGCGAAGTTGAAAGGATCCAACCCGCCCTCCCAATTTCCTGGGCGGCTCCAGATCCGCTTCACGCTAAATGCTTCGCAAGCTCAGCATGACGCCTCTGTGAGCACGAGGCAGTTCAAACTGATCCATTACCCGCGGCTGAACTACTTGCCGGACGCTGCGCCCGCAGCCTGGGGATACATCGCCGCAATCTTTTCCAGCAGCGCATTCATGCTTCTGCCGGTTTCGAGGGTGGCGTCAACCGCGGGATGACCTTCTCCGTCAGTGTGCGTGACCAGAACCCGCGCCGCCGGTTGGGCCTTTTTGACCATATACGCCAGATGGTGACGGTCATTCTTGCTCAGGGTGGCTCCGAGGATCACCAGATCAAAGGTTTCCCGCCGAAGCGTCTCCAGCACCTGCTTGCGCCCTTCGGCCGGGGTGACGTGATGACCCGCCTTCTCAATCGTAACCGACTGTGTAGCAAGGATTTCTGGGTCGCCTTCCGCATACAGCAGCTTCAGTTTTGACGCGGACTTAGTGGTGTTTGCCATAAAGTGAGTGAGGCCGGCCTTTCTCTTTCCGGCTGATCTGCACGTTAACAATCCCCCGCCGCCCTGAGAACGTCACCGAAGACCAATGAAAGTACACCGAAGATCATCGCCCGACCGGGGATGAAACCCTTTGTTTGAGGCGTCATGCTGAGCTTGCGAAGCATCTGGCGTGGAGCGGATTCGCACCAATGGGCCAGCAATTTGCGCCGCGGCGCAGGCTCTTCGGGACTAAAGTCCCTCAGGATGACGCCGCTAATTGGGAAGGGAGTCTGCAGTCTATCGGCTGAGTCCGGAGACGCGTTACAGCCCGCACTCTTACTTACCCGAAGGCGTCATGCTGAGCTTGCGAAGCATCTGGCGTGGAGCGGATTCGCCCCATGGGCCAGCAATTTGCCGCTGCGCGCAGGATCCCTTCGACTTCGCTCAGGGCAGGCTCTTCGGGACTAAAGTCCCTCAGGATGACGCCGCTAATTGGGGAGGGAGTCTGCCGTCTGTCGGCTGAGTTCGGAGACGCGTTACAGCCCGCACTCTTTCTTACCCGAAGGCGTCATGCTGAGCTTGCGAAGCATCTGGCGTGGAGCGGATTCGCACCATGGGCCAGCAATTTGCCGCCGCGGCGCAGGCTCTTCGGGACTAAAGTCCCTCAGGGTGACGCCAGAACAGAGGCACTACGGACACGGCCACTTCTAACAAGACGGCTTACAGCTGTTATAATTCCGGTCGGCCTCTTCGGCCATTCACTCAGGCAATCTATAAATCAGAAAATCTGGAGGCAACCTTGAAAAGCATCCGTACCTTGCTGCTGGCCTTGTTGTTGTTTGTTTCTGTTTCCATGGCACAGAACGCCGCTCCGGCCCGCACCGATGTTTACCACGTCCACTTCGCCAAGGCGGCTCTGGGAAAAGCTGCTGAAGAAGCGGACTATCTCAAGGCCGGGGTTCCGAACTCACCCATGCCGGGACATCATCTGGTGCTGCGGCATCAGGAAGGCGAGGATTGGGATTATGCCGTCATCCAGCACCTGGGAACTAAGGCCACGATAGAAGCAGCCGGCACACCAGTTCCCGAGGCCGCACGTGACCTGAATGCCTGGCACACGGACACCTTTGTCAGTGGTCCGCCCTGGGCCGAATTTGCCAAAGCGATGGGCATTGACGAAGGTTCGGCAGCCAAGACTGCTGGCTCCGTCTATGTCGTGTCGGTTTATCGCGCCGCCCCTGGACACCGAGAGCAGCTGGAAAAGGCGCTCGGTCAACCGGCGCCGGGCGACACCGCGTCGGGAAATATTCTGATGCAGCACCTGGAGGGCGGTCCGTGGCAGTTCCTCACGGTGATTCGTTACAACTCATGGCAGGATTTCGCGGCCGGCGAAGCGAAAAGCGCACCGGACACCAACAAAGCCTCAGGAGGATGGATGCAGCTGCGTGATCATTCCAGCTATCACAACGACACCCTTACCGACCGCATCGCGCCCTAGGTCGAATGGGGTGAATTCGATCCCACCATGCCCGGCTTCGGCCGGGCATTTTTTAACCCGACAAAACCAGGCGGTTTGAATCGCGGTCGCGGATCGAGTCTTACTTTAAACCTTCGACCAGGTACAGGTCGGCCAAGGTTCGGTGGAATCCGTAGACGAAGGTCTTGCCATCGGGGGTCACCAGAATAGGGCCAATGGTAGCGACGCCGGCGGGATCTCCGGGCACAAGTTGCTTCCACAACGTTCGTTTTCCGGTGGCGAGGTCGAGCCGGTAAACTTTGGCTGGCACTTCTCCCGACTGATACACATAAAGTGCGCTGTCGTCCTGAGTCCAGCTTGACGCCAGATCGCCGGTCTGAAGTCCCGGAATCACGCGGGGCTCACCATGTCCGGAAGTGGGATACAGATACCCCTTCAGATCTGGACCTATGGCCGCCACCATCTTGCCATCCGACGAAACCGCGAACGCGGTTCCGTCCACCCCTTCAGGACTAATGGCGAGTGCCTTGCCACCGGCGGTGTCCTGTAAATAGAGCCGCACTCCGTGGCCTGGTTCATTTCCTGAAAATACAAATTGCTTTCCATCCGGCAGCCAGCGCGCAGCGTTATGGTTGATGTTGTCGTCGGTCAGGGGACGGGCTTCTCCGGCTTTAGTGGGCAGAAGACGAAATTGTGCAGGCGTGCCCGGAATCTGAGCGATGGCCCATTTCTGGTCCGGCGACAAGGCCTCCGCAGTTCCCTCACCCAGCCGCACGGCAGCGGAACCGTCGGTGTCGCGAATGTAAAGGGTATAGGTGAGCTCTTGCGTCTTGCCGTAACGGGCTCCGCCGCCGACGCCTTCTTCGTCAAAGAGAACCGACTTCCCATCGGCCGATAGGTCTCCGGGGTAGGAGTAGTCGAGCCAGGAAAGATCGTGTTCCTTGCCGCCGTCGGCCGAGATGCCCATCAGTTCCCGGCGCCAGCTGGCGCGTCCCATCAGGATGCGCCCGTCGCGGAAAATGTCGAAAAGCATGAGCGTACCCGGCATGCGCGCCACCAGGCGCTTCTCGCCCTGTAGGTTGACTGCGGATAAATCGCGATCCAGCCCGGTTTCCGTAGCGGTGAACCAGACTTCACTTCCGTCCGCGGACCAGGCCAGGCCTTGAACGCTGTACCAGTCTCCCGAAAGCTTCTTCCTTTTGCCCGAGAGGTCCACAATGGCAACCGATCCGCTGTCGTCTCCCTGTAGTGGATGGTCCAGAAAGGCGACCATGTCGCCCTTGGGCGAAATTCGCGGGTGACTGATCCAGCCTCCGGTTTCGTAGAGCACTTTGCCGATGGGATATTCCAGGCGGTTGCGGCCGCCTACGTCACGCACCACGGCCAGGTTGCTGCCGTCCGGCGACCAGTCCGCCCACTGCACGTTTTCCAGCAACTCGCGGGGCGCGCCGCCTGCCAGGGGAGCGCTGGCCAGGGTTCCCACATTTACCCAGGTGCCGGTGCGATGGCTGTTGAGCGCGACCGCCATCTCGCCGGTAGGTGAAACCGCCAGCAACTGAGTATGCTCCAGCCCAAGAGAGCGCGACTCGGCGGCCCCGGGACGGGCGCTGAAGATTTCGACCGGATTGCCCTGCCAGGCCGCGCTGTAGAGGATGGTCTGCCCGTCGGAAGCAAATCGCGCGGAGCGAATGTCGCCCCGGCGGAACGTGATTTCGTGATATCGCGGGTTGGGTATGGCAACCCGCCAGAATGGCTTTCCGGCAAGCAAGCCGGCTCCTGCTCCCAGCAGCAGAGCCAGTCCAACCAGTCCGACGGTGAATTTACTGCTTCGCCGAGCGGGCACTGCGGGAGCCGGATGTTCAGCCGCTATGACAGGTTGCGACGCGGCGGCGCTGACCCCGGCGCGAGCGGAATCGGTGTCGCGCTTCAGCCGCTTGAGATCAGCCCGCAACTCTGCCGCCGTCTGGCAACGCAGCTCGCGGTCTTTCTCTAAAGTCTTATTGAGGATGGGCTCCAGTTGGGCCGGCAGTCCCGGGTTTAACTGGACGGGCGACACGGGCACCTTGTTCAGAATCGCTTCAAAGATGACGGCTGAAGTGGTCCCGGAAAAAGGCTGCCGGCCGGTCGCCATTTCATACAGGACGACGCCAAAGGAAAACAGGTCCGTACGCTGATCCAGCGCCTCGCCGCGCGCCTGCTCCGGCGACATGTAGGCCACGGTCCCCATCGCGGTTCCAGGATTGGTGAGCTGATAGTCCGCCGGTACAGCGGTGACTGCAGTGGCCTCATCGGGTTGGTGCTTCTGCGGCGTGAGCTTGGCCAGCCCAAAATCGAGAATCTTGGCTTGTCCCCGTGGGGTGATGAAGATGTTGGCCGGCTTGATGTCGCGATGCACGATCCCGCTGGAGTGCGCCGCATCCAGCGCGTCCGAGATCTGGATGGCGATGTCGAGCAGCTGATCAACCCTGAAAGGACGGCCCGAGATGCGGTGCTTGAGCGTCTCTCCTTCGAGGAGCTCCATGGCGATGAAATTGACATCTTCGAAGCTATCGATCTCGTAGATGGTGCAGATGTGGGGATGGTTCAGCGCGGAAGCTGCGCGCGCCTCACGTTGAAAGCGCTCAATCGCCTGCGGATCGCGGGAGAAATTTTCGGGCAGGAACTTCAGCGCCACGAAACGACCCAGCTTGGTGTCCTGGGCCTTGTAGACTACGCCCATGCCGCCACCGCCGAGTTCTTCCACGACGTGGTAGTGAGAGATGGTTCGGCCGATCAAATGCGATGCTCCCGAGGGTCGATATTAGTGTTACGGCCCGGCGAAGTCAAAAAATTGCGCGGCCTACTGCCTCAGTCCCATCCAGCGCTCGGAGACAACAATGGAGTTTCCCGGATTCTGAGGATCAAAGCGAACCGAGGTGGGAAGTCCGAGCCGGCAGGAGTGGAGATTGATGAACTGGCGCAGGTAGGTTACGTCCTGCGAAGCTTCGTAGGAGACTCCGGCGACGTCGTACTGGTAGATGAGGAAGGTGGAAGGACGCTCGCGGGTGCCGGGCATTTCCTGAACATCAATCACGGTGCCGTCGGTGATGCGGCCGATGCGATCCAGCCAGGCGCGCCGCTCCCGCTCCAGGTCATCGGCGGTTTTGGGCTTGCGGCGGAGAAGGAAGTAGGCGAGGCCAAGAACGGCAATAC
>JBOGLC010000025.1:0-25662 GCA_050746005.1 Terriglobales bacterium | reverse complement strand
GCCTTCCCGCTGCGCCAACTGGCTGATGGCCAAGCGGAGCGGCGGGGATATTCACGACTTCGGCACCACCTTCAAGGCTTATCGCCGGGAAATTCTGGACCA
The DNA here is from genome assembly GCA_050746005.1 of Terriglobales bacterium. Taxonomy (GTDB): domain Bacteria; phylum Acidobacteriota; class Terriglobia; order Terriglobales; family Acidobacteriaceae; genus JAIQFF01. The sequence continues at coordinate 25,560 of JBOGLC010000025.1, read as the reverse complement.
GGTCCCGCTTTACGGGGAGCTGCATCGCTTTATACCGGCCCTGGCTTCGTGGCACGGAGTGTCCATCTGCGAAGTGCCGATTCAAAACGTGAATCGCGAGCGCGGAGTTTCGCACTACGGCATTTCCCGCACCTTTCGAGTATTTTTCGATCTCATCACCATTCGATTCCTGCTGCGCTACCTGTCGCGCCCGCTGCACTTTTTCGGCACGTTTGGAATGCTCAGCATGTTCGCTGGCTCGGGCGTAACGGTCTGGCTGCTGGCGGAAAAGTTCCTGCACCATTCCCCCATCATGGCGGACCACGGTCCGCTGATGATCTTTACCGCAGTGCTGCTGCTGGCCGGCCTTAACATGCTCGCCGTGGGCCTGTTGGGCGAGATGCAGGTCCGCCACTATCACGAGCCTACCCGGCGGGCGCCGTATTCGGTTGATCGCGTCTTACGCGCCCAGAGCGAAGAACACACCATCTCCGAGTAATGAATAGAGCGGGAAACGCGTCCTGCTGTGCTTGGAAGCGTCTGGCGCATGCGCAACCGCGCTCTGGGCGTGGCCCCGGGTCGGGACCAGGAGTGCGTCGGGCGATCATGGGACACCGCACCGTAAGCATTCGATAGTGTCTTACATACCTGTGTCATCCTGAGCGGAGCGAGTGCTTTCGCGAGCGAAAGCACTCGCGGAGTCGAAGGACCCCTATGAGCTGATGATCGGGCTGGTTCCGGCGAAGTGCAGAAAGATGACACGGTGTGAGGATGATGACGATTAGGCGGTGCTTGGTGGGTTCTATCTGGCCTGGGTCACAAGGGCAGGCTCTTCGAGTCTCAAATCCCTCAGGATCACGGCTTTGCTTTTAAAAGTATAAAAAAGCCGCGAGGAACTCGCGGCTCACTTGGGAATCAACCAATTTTCAGGCTGCCGCTTTCGTGGCCAACGAGGCCACGTAGCTGCGCTGTTCGGCCGGCGAGGTGATGACCTTCATCTCGCGCCAGTCGTAAGGAAATTCCTTGCCGCAATCCAGACAAGCCACATAGGTGCCAGTCAGCTTTGCCGCTGGAACACGGCGCGTGACCGACCGGACCGAGATAGGAAAACTATAATGAGGATGTTTGCAGCCGAAAACAGCGTCAAGCAGTTCCGCGATCATACTCCCCTCCCCAATGAGGCGATCCAAGCTTAATCAATTATCAAACACTTAGATTCAATCTCGTCCAAAAAGGTTCTACTGCAACGGCTGGGGTTGCGCGGGAAAAGCCGCTCTAAGCTGGAAGTGCCTGCGGAACGGAGGGTTACGTCGCAAAGGGGAAGTTCCGATTTGGGAAAATGCGTAGTTCCGAGGTGCCCGATCACAGAGGTAGAGCCCGCCGAAATAAAAAAGTCAATGTCACCCTGAGCGGAGTGGCTGCTTCGCTTCGCGAAGCAGGCGCGCAGTCGAAGGGCCCCTATAGTCGTATCGGTGGCGTGTGGCGTTGGGATTTCCGATGGAAGCGGCAAAAAGCCCATGCTCCGGGCCTCATTGCATCGTATAGGGACCCTTCGACTCCTCAGGATCATCCGCCAGCGGACGATCCCGACTCGCTCAGGGTGACAGATTTGCGAGCAGATCTGTCTCATCCAAAAACAAATTAGCTAAACCGCATACCTCGCTCAGGCTTCCCGCGGGCCGGTTTTCTTGTGGGCCTCACACTTCGCCACGATGGCGGAACGCAGGCGGTTACGGAGATCGTCGGGCAGTTCGTAAAGCTGGGAGTCGCGGTAGATCTCGATGGTTTTCTTGGTGGTGTCGCAGACGACATAGCAGTTGTGGCACCAGGCCAGATGGTCTTCCAGTTCCGCCTTGGTGCGATCGTCGAGGACGCCGTCCAGGTAGTTGGTCAGTTCCTGCAGGAATTCAGCGCACTTCACTGTTTACCATCTCCGCTCTCACGTTTCTGGAAATAACGGCTGAGCCGTTCCCGCAACTGTAACCGGGCTCGCAGAAGCCTCGATTTGACCGCCGGGATGCTGAGCTCCAGGGCGTCAGCAGTCTCTTCGGTCGAAAGCCCTTCCACATCCCGCAGGACAAAAACCGTGCGGAAACTCGGGGGAAGCCCCTGTATCGTCTTGCCCAGAATTTCCTTTAGTTCCGCCTGATTGTACTGCTGCTCCGGATTGGGACTCCAATCCGCCACTTCTCTGGGGACCGAATCCTCTTCGGTCTTTACATCTTCGTCGAGCGAAACCATGCGCTCAGGCCGGCGGCGCCGCAACTTCATCAGCGCTTCGTTCACCGCGATGCGCACCAGCCAGGTATAAAACTTCGACTGACCCTGAAACTGATTCAGGTTGGTGTAAGCCTTGAGGAACGCATCCTGCACCACATCTTCCGCATCCTCGCGGTTCTGTGTGATGTGCTGTGCAATGCGGAACACATTCCGGTCATAGCGCCGGACCAGTTCCTCGAACGAGCTTACGTCACCGCCCTTGGCGGCCTGAACCAGTGCCAGCTCGTCGCTGACCGGCTCACTTACATTTTGTTGGATGGCTGTCATCTATCTTCCGATGCAACAATTCTCGCGTCCTGCGGCCGTGGGACGGAAATGTTATTTTACTTGGTAACCCGGGTTCCGGCCTATTTGTTTTGACGTATCTATCGCGGTGCGGTTTGGGATAGATTTCAAGCAGCAGCCATTCCGCAGTAGAACACGTCCTTAGGTGACCGGGAAACCCCGGTCAAGTGACCCTATAATCAAGGTTTAACCGGGATGAAGAGCAAAAAAGCCGGATCCAGCGGCCGAACAGCTGAACTGACCATGGCGGAGAAGACCGGAGTCGAACAAATCGTCGAGAAGGTTGTCTCTCAAGTCCTGGATAATCACGTCCCGGAGCTGCGGCAGGAATTAGTGCGGCGGGTGCTCGACGAACTGCCGGAAACTACCGGGGCGACGGGCGGGGTTGCTGGAGAAAGTGGCTCGGCCAATCTGTTGAAAGCGATTTCGGCAATCCAGTCGGGTACGACACAAAAAGAGATTTTGCGAACGTTGCTGGATAACACGGTGCGTTACAGCGGGCGCGGCGCTTTATTCGTGGTGAAAGCCGGGTCGGCCACCGGTTGGCAGGGACGCGGCTTCGATCAGGACGGTGAAGACACCATCAAGAATTTTGCGCTCAACGTAACCAGCGGAGTGCCGGAGCAGGCCTTGCGCTCGCGCATGCCCTTCAGCGGTGGGGCCCGCGATATAGACCCGGAATTTGTAGCAAAGTTCGGCGCTCCTGCGGTCGACCAGGTAATGGTCCTGCCCCTTTTGCTTAAGGAAAAAGTGGCGGCGCTGGTCTACGCCGACGCAGGCGTCGACGGGGGCGGAAGGCTGGACGCGGCTGCCGTCGAATTGCTGGTGCTGGCGACCAGTGCATGGCTGGAAGTGGCTTCGCTGCGCAAGCAGGCCGCGAAGGAAGAGCCCGCCGAGGCGGGCGGCGAGAAGGGGGAGAGCGCGCCTCCGGTACACGCCGCTCCAGCGCATTCGGATCCTTTTGCGGTCCATGCCCCGAAGCACGTGGCGCCTATTGCTGATCCCGTTCCTGAGCCGGTTGCTCCTCCTCCCGTAGAAGTGGAGGAACCTGTTGCCGTGGGCAAGGCCGAGCCTGTGGTCACATCCGCCGCTGCCGCTGCCGCACCCGCACCCGCGACTGATGCCTTTGCCAATCTCTCGCCCGAGGATGCGGACATCCATCGCAAAGCTCATCGCTTCGCACGGCTGCTGGTAGATGAGATCAAGCTGTACAACCAGGTGAAAGTTACCGAAGGACGCAAAAGCAAGGATTTGTACGACCGGCTTAAGGAAGACATCGAGAAGAGCCGGGCGACTTACCAGAAACGATATGGCAACGCGGCGGCTGGTGGGGCCGATTATTTCAGCCAGGAACTGGTTCGCAGTCTGGCTGAAGACGACCCTTCCATCATGGGCGCCAATTTTCGGCGAAATTAATCAGAGTGGTCTTTCATCATCGGCAATCGATCCTGATTAGATGTTTTTTGGTCGTGGCAGTGCTGTGCGCCGATCCGGCTCCGTTCGTGTTGTCGGCTGCCGGACAGTCTGCGCCCCGGAAAACACAACATCCCCAAAAAAAGAGCGGGAAGGCAGTAGCCCGGCGCCGCAGCCATTCCACGCAGCGCTCGCGGCGGATGCACGCCGCGTTCGTTGCTTCTACCAGTCTGAAGCCCATGGCGCACCAACTCCTGCAGGACCGGACTCCTGCCGCCTACGCGGGAGTGGAAGCCTATGCGCGGCGCCACAATCGCGAGGACGCGGGCGCGCTCGCGTGGCTGGTGTTGGGATACGCGCACGTCCTCGATAAAGACTTTGCGGCCGCAGTAGATCCCCTCAGCCGGGCCAGGCCGCTGGCGGGAGACCTGGGTGACTACGTCACCTTTTACCTGGGGACTGCCTACTTCCAGAGTGGAAAGACAGCGGAAGCGGTCGCCATCCTGAACGAGTTCGATCAGAAGTACCCGGAGTCGTTGTTGTTTCGTGATGCGCGCGTCCTCTATGGCAACGCTCTGCTGGCGGAAAACCGGCCGAAGGAAGCCATTGCCGTGCTGGAGAAAGACCGGCAGCCGCAGCGGGCCGATCTGGAGTTAGCGTTGGGCAAGGCCTATGCCGCGGCGGGCCAACCGGGTAAAGCAGCCGACATTCTGCGCGCCCTGTACATCACGATGCCGTTAAGCGCGGAGGCCGGTCAGGCCGATGTCGAGCTGACGAAGTTGGCGGCCAGCACGCAGTTGCCACCCCTGGGGATCGACGGACGCAGAACCCGCGCCGACCTGCTGATGAAGGGGAGGCGCTTCAGCGATGCCGCCAACGAGTATCGGGACCTGGTCGCAGTGGTGAGTCCGGGCGATCGTCCTGAGATCCAGATGGCCCAGGCAGTGGCGTTGCGGCGTTCCGGCGATAACAAGGAGGCAAAAACAATTCTGGACGCTCTGGACCCGTCGGCGGGAAGCGAAATCAATACGCAACGCATTTTCAATCAGGGAGAGATCGCGCGTTCGAGCGACGACGAAGCAGGCTTTATGCGATACCTGGCAGAGCTGCGCCAGGCCGCTCCCACCAGCTTTTGGCTGCAGCAGGCGTTGCTTTCCGCGGGCAATTTCTATCTTCTCAAACCCGACTATGACAAGGCGATCGACTCTTACCGGGAATTGCAGGAGCGCTTTCCCGGCGGGGGCCGCGCCTCCTACGCGCACTGGAAAGTGGCCTGGCTGAGCCTGCGCCAGGGCCGGACAGTCGAGGCCAAGACAGGATTCGAGCAGCAAATTGCGCTCTATCCGGCTTCGGCGGAGGTTCCTGCCGCCCTGTATTGGCGCGGCCGTCTGGCGGAGGAGGACAAGGATTACGACATGGCGCGGGCGTATTACCAGAAGATTTCGGAGCGCTTCCGCAATTTCTACTACGGCGAACTGGCACGCCGCCGGCTGCGCGAGGTCAAGGCCGCCGGCGCGCCGGCACGGGATCTTCCGCACTACGCTTTATTGGACCGGGTCCCCGCGATCGATGCCGGAACCAACATCACGACTACCGACCCGCCGGCAGACAATTTGCGTTACCAGAAGGCGCAGGTGCTGGAGAACGGCGCATTGGTGGACTTTGCGGTACGCGAACTGCAAGCCGCCGGACACGAAGACCCGGGAAATTGGGTTACCGCTGAGATCGCAAAACTGTATGAGGACGCGGGCCGCTATGACGGGGCCATCCAGGTGTTTAAACGCGCCGTGCCCAACTATTTCGCGGTCGATTTGCCCACCCTGCCGCGCCCTTACTGGGAAGCCCTTTTCCCCAAACCCTACTGGCCCGACCTGAAAAAGTTTTCCTCACAGAACGCGCTGGATCCATATCTTGTGGCGTCATTGATCCGGCAGGAATCCGAGTTCAACCCGGCCGCTGTCTCCCGAGCCAATGCCGTAGGACTGATGCAACTTCTGCCCAAAGTAGGCAGCTCCGTCGCCCGGGACGAGAAGCTCAGGCATTTTTCCCCGGCGCAATTATTCACTCCCGAGGTCAACCTGCAACTGGGCACTCGCTATTTCCGCCAGATGGTCGACAAGTTTGGCGCCTTCGAATACGCCCTGGCCGCCTATAACGCGGGATCGAACCGGGTGGATGACTGGCTCGGACAGGGAAAATATCGAGACCCGCAGGAGTTTGTCGAGTCCATTCCGTTCACCGAGACCCGGGAGTATGTGCAAGCCATTCTCCGCAACGCCAACGTGTACCGGCAGTTGTACGGGGCGCCTTAGATTCACGTTTGAATCCGTGGTCTCGGGACATATCGGGGGCGCTCAGACAGGTTCGGCGAGATTCCGTGGCGCTGCCCATCTTCCGCCCTTTCAGGGCTTCTCACCTTCGCTTTTACCCCGGGGCTTACGCCCCGGGCTCCATTCTGTCGCCGCTCTGCGGCTCAGGGACCGTTGGCGTCTGGAGATAGTAGATAGGGGATGGCTGAGGGCTGGCGGCTGTTACATCTTTTTTACAACTTTTTCTCATTCCCCACAGGGGTCGAGGTTTAAGATGAGGGTCTGCGCGGTAGATTGAGTTTCTACTCCAGCCAAAGTCATATACGAAGGAGGATTTCTCATGACTGCTTCTGTAAAACCAGTTCCTGATGGTTTCCACACCGCAACCCCGTCTCTGGTGGTTCGCGATGCCGGCAAAGCCATCGATTTCTACAAGAAAGTATTCGGTGCCGAAGAGCGGATGCGCATGCCCGGTCCAGGCGGAAAAATTATCCATGCGGAGATAAAAATCGGCGATTCGATCATTTTTTTATCCGATGAAATTCCCAACATGGGCGGCAAGTCACCGCAATCGGTGGGCGCGTATACCGGTGGGATTTATGTTTATGTGCCCAACGTCGACGAGATTCACCAGCGCGCGGTCGACGCCGGCGCGAAGAGCGCCGGTCCGGTATCTGACATGTTCTGGGGAGACCGCCTGGGGCACTTTGTCGATCCCTTCGGGCATGCCTGGAGCGTAAGCACCCATGTGGCCGACCTGACGGAGAAGGAAATGGAAAAGGGAGCCCAGGCCTTTTACGCTCAGATGGCGGAAAAGAAGTCGGCTTAGCTTAAGCTTTTAAACCGCAAAGAACGCAAACGATTCCGCAAAGTGCGCGAAGAAAGTCTTTGCGTGCTTTGCGGATTTTCTTTGCGCCCTTTGCGGTGACGCTTTTTCAGGCCGGGCTTTCAGGCGCCGTCGATTTCCCGAAGAGGATTTCGATGACCAGCAGGCCGGCTCCGATGACGATGGCGCTGTCCGCCACGTTGAACGCCGGCCATTGATAGGGCCCCACGTAAAACAACAGAAAATCAACCACCCGGCCGCTCAGCAACCGGTCCCACAGATTGCCCACCGCACCCCCCAGGATCAGGGCCAGCCCAATTCCCGTGGTGTGCATGGAATGGCTGTTGCGCCAGAGCAGGACCGAGACGATGGCGAGGGCCACGATCGAGAACAGGACCAATACGGCAATCTTCCATTCTGAAGGCGAGTCGGCCAAGATGCCGAAGGCAGCGCCGCGATTTTCCACGTGCGTAAGCCGGAAGAATCCGGGAATAACCTGGATGTTGTCGTGCAGGAAAATGTTCTTCTCGACCGCCAACTTTGCCAACCGGTCGAGCAGGACCACCGTTGCCGCAATCAGGAAGTGGAAGCCACGTGTGGCGTGAGTCGTCATTCGGGTATAGAAAACCTTTTAGCCGCGCAGAGCACTACTCCAGTCCTTCCGGGCGGATGGGCTGCGCTCCTCTGAATTCTTGCCAATCCTGTCATCCCGACCGGAGCGGAGGGGCCTGGCCGGCCTTCAACCGCCGATTTCCTTCAACACTGCACTGCAACGCTCACACACCGTGGGATAAGCAGCGTCCTCGCCCACGTGGACTGAATAGTTCCAGCAGCGTTCGCACTTCCTGCCGTCGGCCTTGGTCACCTGGACGCTGACCCCGCCAGTCCCGTTTCCCGACGCGCCCTGCCGCAGCGTCACTGCCGACACGATGAACAGATACCTCAGCCGGTCCTGGTAGCGCGCCAGAACAGAAAAGACCGGGTCGGCAGCGGTCACCGTCACCTGCGCCTCCAGGTTGGCGCCGCCGATCAGCTTGCTTTGCCGGGCCTCTTCCAGAGCCTTCAGAACTTCGGTGCGCACCGCCAGCAAAACGTTCCAGTCCTCGCGCTGTCTGGGATCGTCCGCCGGAGTGGACCCGCCAAGAATGTCAGATGCTGCCGGAAACCTAGCCAGATGAACGCTGGCGGGCCGATCGGGCAGGGCCGGAAGATACTGCCAGACCTCCTCGCAGGTGAAGCTGGTGATGGGCGCGAGCAGACGGACCAGGGCCTCGCCGATGCGCCAGATCGCCGTCTGCGCCGCCCGGCGCGCCCGCGAGTCGGGCGCCGAAGTATAGAGACGGTCTTTGAGGACGTCGAAGTAGAACGCGCTCAGCTCCACCACGTTGAAGTCATTGATGCGGTGATAGATCTTGTGAAACGCGAACTCATCGTACCAGCGGGTTACGTCCGCAGACATGGCCACGGTCTGGCGCAGCATGTACTGGTCGAGAATGTCCATCTCCTCGAAAGGCGCCGCGTTCTTTTGCGGATCAAAATCGTAGAGATTGCTCAGGACATAGCGGAACAGGCTGTTGCGAATCTTGCGGTAGCTTTCCGCCACGCGCTGCATCAGTTGTTCGGAGCCGACTACATCTTCGCGAAAATCTACGGAGGCTACCCATAGGCGCACGATCTCGCCGCCCATACGGTTGGCGATGTCCACGGGATCCACGTCGTTGCCGCGGGATTTCGAAAGGGCGCGTCCTTGTTCGTCGAGCGTCCAGCCGTTGGTGGCGACCGCGCGGTAGGGGGCCTGGTTGCGGGTGCCGACGGCGCACAGCAGGGAAGAGTGGAACCATCCCCGGTGCTGGTCTCCGCCCTCGAGGTAGAGGTCGGCGGGCCAGGGCAGGTCGGATTCGTGGCCGAGCACAGCGGCGTGGCTGCATCCGGACTCGAACCAGACGTCCAGAATGTCGGTTTCTTTAGAAAAGTTGGTATTGCCGCACTTCTGGCATTTCGTTCCCGCGGGAACCAGCGCATCGGCTTCAGGCGTGTACCACGCATCGGCCCCGCCACGAGCGAACAGGTCGATCACTTTGCGGTTCAGGCTGGGGTCGTTCAAAGGCTTACCGCAGCCCTCGCATAAGAAGACGGCAATAGGCACGCCCCAGATGCGCTGGCGGGAAATGCACCAGTCGGGGCGGCTGGCGATCATGTTTGAGATGCGTTCTTCGCCCCAGGCCGGGTCCCATTTCACTTTTTTGATTTCGTCTAACGCGCGGCTGCGCAGGGTTCCACCCGGCATCGGCGTTTCCATGGAGATGAACCACTGCTCGGTGGCGCGAAAGATGATCGGGTTATGGCAGCGCCAGCAATGAGGATAGGAGTGCTCGAGCTTCTCGGAGTGCATCAGCACGCCGCGCTTTCTCAGCAACTCGAGGATGGGCTCGTTGGCGTCGAAAACTTTCTTGCCCTCGTATTCGGGCAGCCCGTTGCGCAGGATGCCGGCGGCGTCCACATTGGTGGTCAAGTCCAGCTTGTATTTCACGCCGGTGTTGAAGTCATCCGCGCCGTGGGAAGGCGCGGTGTGGACCACGCCGGTGCCTTGATCCATGGTGACGTAATCGGCCAGTACGCCCAGCACCGTCCGATCCAGAAAGGGGTGAGCGAATTTCGTGTACTCCAGTTTCCTGCCGGGAAAGCGGGCCAGGGCCTTTGCGTCCTTCAGGCCGACTTTGCCGGAGAACTCTGCGGCCAGTTGCTGGGCGACGATGTAGACTTCGCCGCCCGATTCCAGGGCGACATACTCCGCTTCGGGATGAAAGGCCACCGCCATTGAAGCGGGGAGCGTCCAGGGCGTGGTGGTCCAGATCACGGTAAAAACTTTCTTCCCTGCGAGGGCGGGATCCAAGCGGGCGGGATCCTGAGCCAGCGCGTATTTTACCCAGACGGTTGGGCTGGTATGGTTTTCGTACTCAACTTCGGCTTCGGCCAGGGCAGTCCTGTCGTAGATACACCAGTAGACGGAGCGCAGTCCCTTATAGATGAACTCCTTCTCCAGGAAGTCGTAGAAGGTAGCCAGGACGACTGACTCGTACTGCGGAGTCATGGTGGAGTAGGGCTGGTTCCATCGTCCGAAAATGCCGATGCGTTTGAATTGCTCGCGCTGCAGATCGAGAAATTTTTGCGCGTATTTTCTGCACGCCTCCCTGACTTCGAGCTTTTGCATCTGAAGTTTCTTGCCGCCGAGCTGCTGGTCAACCTTGATTTCAATGGGCAGCCCGTGACAATCCCATCCCGGTACATAGGGCGAGTCAAATCCGGACATGGTCTTGGATTTGACGATGAAATCCTTCAGGCATTTGTTCAAGGCATGGCCAAGATGAATGGGGCCATTGGCATAGGGCGGACCATCGTGCAGGACATAAGTTGGTGCCCCGCGCCGCGCCTCGCGAATGCGCTCGTAGATCCCCATCTGTTCCCAGCGGGCCAGAGCCTTGGGCTCGTTCTGCGGCAAATTGGCCTTCATGGGGAAGCCGGTCTTAGGCAGGTTGATCGTGGATTTCAAGTCCAGCGGCACGCGGTTGATTTCTCCCCAAATGATTGATTTTTTTCATTATAGGGAGCGGCGGAACGAACGTCCATTGAGCACGAATTATGATCGCGATAGCGGGTGTCCGGGAGGCCGGTTGGCGCGGCCCACGGGAGTCCCAAAAGCATTACGAGAAAGACCGCCGAAACGTGTACAATTTCTGCAGAGTAACGTTTGCCTGAAGCTGGCATCTAAAGAGTTTTGGGAACCTTTGCGGCGAGGACAATTAACCTTACATCCGGTCGACTATTTAAAGTATTCGGCGCCCCTAAGCAACTTGGCAGCGAATGTGCTCATCAAGTTCAGGATATGGGGTTAATGATGGGTCCCACGTAAGGCAGTCCAATTCGGGTTAACTATGCCAACACTCGAGATTAAACCGCCCACCCAGGTTGAGCCCGAACTTAATCTGCTGCTGTCGAAAAGCACGCTGGAAGAGCCGCTGTGGAAGTCGCTGTTCCAGAACCTGGACGATTTTTTCTTTCCCAAAAAGCTACCTCCGCTGGTCCTGACTTCGAAGCCAGTCCCGGTAAAGGACATCTGGGGCTTCTACGACTACAAGAAAAACGGCGTGCTGGGTTCCACCGTGGTGCACATGGTGGCGGTGGTCGCGATCATAGGGATCACTCTGCTTGGCCGAAGAGTCGTACAGCAGATTGTGAAGCCGCACGAATCGATCACGCTGGTCTCGCCGGACGATATTCCGCCCTTGCAACCGGCTAAAACGCTGGCGGGTGGCGGCGGCGGTGGCGGCGATCGCGACAAGTTCCAGGCGCCCAAAGGCAAATTGCCCAAGCAATCGATGGAGCAAATTACGCCTCCCATGATGGTCGTACGCAACGACAATCCCAAATTGACGGCAGAGCCCACGGTTGTGGTTCCACCTCAGGTGAAGCTGGCTATGAATAGCTTGCCCAACCTCGGCGATCCCATGTCGCATTTGCCCTCGGGCCCGCCCTCGAATGGGACCGGTTCAGGCGGTGGCATTGGTTCGGGTTCCGGCGGCGGTGTGGGTGTAGGCACAGGCCCCGGCGTGGGCGAAGGCCGGGGCGGCGGGGTGGGCGGCGGAGTGTTCCGTGTAGGCGGCGGAGTGAGCGCCCCGCGAGTGATTTACCAGCCTGATCCCGAGTACTCGGAAGAAGCTCGCAAGGCCAAGTACCAGGGCACTTGCGTTCTTTGGCTGGTGGTGGGTCCGGATGGCAGGCCCCGAGACATTCGCGTGGCCCGCAGCCTGGGATTGGGACTGGACGAGAAGGCCATCGAAGCAGTCAAGACCTGGAAGTTTGAGCCGGCCATGAAAGATGGCAAGCCGGTGGCGGTGCAGATCAACGTTGAGGTAAGCTTTCGGCTGTACTGATTTCTATCTCTGTGGGAGAGCGGCCGCGATAATTCGCGGCCGCTCTCCTTTTGGGTGAGACCGATCTGCTCGCAAATCTGTCACCCTGCGCGAGTCGGGAGTCGAAGGGCCCCTACCCGATGCAATGAGGCCCCGGGCATGGGCTTTTTTTCGCTTGCAGCGGAAATCCCGACGCCACACGCCACCGATACAGCTATAGGGGCCCTTCGACTGCGCGGCTCAGGGTGACATTTATTCTTTTAATTCGACGTGCTCTACGTCTGTGATCGGGTTGCCCAGAAACTGCGTCCCCAGGCGGCGAAATTTTTCCGCTGAATCGGTCACGAAGAATTTCAGGCGGGACACCCCGCGCCGTTCTGTTTCTGAAGCATGGTTAAGCAGGCCCTTGCGGAGCAGCTGGCTGACCACGCGCGCCGTGGAGTCGGCGGAATCTACGATGGTCACGCCGCTGGGCACTACGCGATGCAGCAGTGGCTTAAGCAGGGGATAGTGGGTGCAGCCCAGCACCAGGACATCGGCGGATTTGAAGTCGCCAGCGAACGCTTCATCGAGATAAATACGGGCCACCTGTTCCGCAACTGGATGTTCCGCCCAGCCCTCTTCCACCAATGGCACAAACAGAGGACAGGCTTTTTCTATGGCCTGGATTCCGCGGGCCTCCAGGGCTTTTGCGTACGCATGACTGCTCACCGTGGCTTCAGTGCCGATGACCACCACCCGGCGGTTTTGACTGGCCCCGGCCGCACGTTCCGCGCCGGGCGCAATGACCCCCACCACCGGCACGCTGGAAACCTGGGTAATCTGGTCGAGAGCCATGGCGGTGGCCGAGTTGCACGCGATCACCAGCATCTGGGCTCCGTGCTGCTCGAGATACTGCGCCGCCCCAATTGCGTACCGGGCAACGGTCTCGGCGGACTTCGAGCCGTAGGGCAGGCGGGCCGTGTCGCCGAAATAGATGTAGTCGGCGTGGGGCGCGAGCGTGATCAGTTCCTTGAGAACCGTCAGTCCGCCAAAACCGGAATCAAATACGCCGATGCAGGGTCGTCGAGCGGTTGTCATCGCAGGTGAGAAGGGACATCATAATGGGGCTTCGACCTTTTGCGCAGAGAATCCGCCGGGACTCTTAGGCTAAGGAAGCATCCCGGCGTGTCATGAGGAGTCTATGATCCGTTCAACCAGAGTGCTGGCCCTTATTTTGGCGGTATCCCTGTCGTCCTGCCTGTCGCGCAAGCCGGCTTCAATCACGCAGGACGAGCTTGTCCGCAATACTCAGGAGATGTTCGATGCCGTCGCTCTGGGCGATCAGGCGCTCTGGCAGAAATATTTTGCCGACGACAGCACGTACTTCGACGAAAAAGGGCGAAAGATGGACAAAGTCGCCCTGGTTAAAGACGTAACACCCCTTCCGGCGGGTTATTCCGGCAGCATCAAGCTCGTGAATGCCGAGAGCAAAATCCACGGACGCACGGCGGTCCTCTCTTACGACCTGAACGAAACCGAGACCATTTTTGGCCAGAACCTGACCGCGCGCTACCACGGTACCGACACCTGGATGTATCGCAACCGGCGATGGCAGATCGTGGCCGGGCAAATGTTCCGTTATTACGAAGACCCTGCGCCGGGAAAGGCGGACACGTCAAAGTATCCTGAATATGCCGGGACCTACGAACTGGCGCCCGGTGTGACGCAGACGGTTGTCTTTCGCAGCGGAGGCTTGTACGCGAAGCGCGGGGACAAGCCGGAAGAGGAGCTTGTTCCTGAATCATCTGACATGTTTTTTCGCAAAGGGGTGGAAGGGCGACGCCTTTTCCGCCGGACGGATCGCGGCGGAATCGATGCCATGATTGACCGCAGAAACAATGAGGACGTGGTCTGGAAGAAGATTAAGTAGCAGTGCGAGCCCATCTGCCAGGAACTCAGGATATCTTGGACACTTTCACCCGGTTGATTCGCGTCTACTTGACCTGCGAGGTCTGCTCCTGTTGCTGGCTGCGGGCTACAAGGTTGCGCTCACAGCATGGCCCGGGCGGGATAGGCGCGCCGTGGGGGCAGGTGCGGGGATGCCCGAGAAAGCTGCATATCTTGTCAGTGGCTTCGGGCGACAGGATGTGCTCGAACTTGCAGGCCTGTTGCTCGATTTCCGATTCGCTGTCGAGCGCCAGGCTGTCGGTAAACAGGCGCTCGGCCAGCCGATGGCGGCGGATGATGTCGGCCGCGCGCAGGCGGCCGCGCGGAGTGAATTCCACGATCATACTGCCGTCGCCGGTAGAAACGCCGGCCGGCTTGAGGGCATCGTGGCACGGGTTCACAAACGGCTTGTGGTTATGGATCTCCGGCGGATGTGGCCGGGTAGTCAGTAGTCCGAGGGCCGTCATCTTTTCGACCGCGATGCTTACCGGCAGAGCGCCGTGAACTTCCATGCGCTCGATTTCAGCAATCTCGCCATGCTCCTCCACCGCCCATAATTCTTCGAGTACTTCGTCGAACTGCTCTTCGTCGGCCATGGCGAAGACTTGCTGATCCGCGATCTTGCCGTGGTGCAGCTCGATCCGGCGGTCGGCGAGGCGGGCCACCACGGGGTCATGCGTGACCATGACGATGGTGCGCCCCTGGCGGTGCAGTTCTCGCAGCAGGCGCAGGACAATCTCTTCATTGACTGCATCCAGGTTGCCGGTGGGCTCGTCGGCCAGCACGATTTTGGGATCGTTGATCAGGGCGCGCGCGATGCAGACCCGTTGCTGCTCGCCGCCGGAAAGCTGAGCGGGCAGATGCCGGGCGCGGTCTTTCAAACCCACGTGCGCCAGCGCCGCGAGCGCTTCCCGCTCGTCGGTCATGCTGTGAAAGTACTGCGCCAGCATGACATTTTCGAGCGCGGTGAGATACGGGATCAGGTGGAATTGCTGGAAGATGAAACCGACCTTTTCCGCCCGGGCGCGGTTCAAATCCTGGGTGGAGATTCCGGCCACGTCTTCGCCGTCGAGCCAGATTTCGCCTGAAGAAGGACGGTCGAGGCATCCGATCAGATTGACCAGGGTAGACTTGCCCGAGCCCGAGGGACCCATTACGGCCAGCCATTCGCCGGGTGCAACCTCGAGAGAAACGTCATCCAGCGCACGGATGACACCGCCTGTGCTCTCGGCGCGGGCCGGGTAAAGGCGGCTGACATGGTTAAGGCCGATCATGTCATTCTCCCCTCAGGATGGTAGCAGGTTGAACCCGCTGCAACAGCGATATCGGCAGAATCGCGGCGGCCAGGGCGATGACGATTCCCCCCGACAGGACGTAGGGCAACAGGACCAGCCGGGGAGTGACCGGGGCATGAAAATTTGCCCAACCAATCCAGATCGCCACAGCGACGCCGATGGCAAAACCCAGAACCGCGCCCACCGCGCCCAGGGCAGCGGCTTCGGCGGCGAAGAAGCCCTGGAGTATCCTGCCCGATGCGCCCAGGGCCTTCATGAGGGCAAAGTCGCGCCGACGATCAGAAACCCAGCCCGTCAAAGTTGACAGGACGCAAACCGCCGCGGTGAGGATAATGAAAATGGCTGCCACCAGAAGTGTTGACCGCATCTTGCCTAATACATTGGCCTCGCCTTCCGTGACCTGCCGAATGGGATGGACATCGGCTCCGGGAAGAATTTGCGTGAGCCGCTGAACGGTGGCGTTTACATCTTCCGCAGGACCTGAAGCCGAAATCTCTATCGTTGAATAGGGCAGATGGGTCCACTGGGTAAAATCGGCCAGGGATACGTAGACACGGCTGTCTTCGGCAGCGCCCGTGTGTAACGTCCCGACCGGCTTGAGCCGCACCGTGCGACCCTGAAAACTGAGATCGAATGGTGCCCCCGGGGCGTCGACAACGCCGGCGGCGCGGACGCCGACCAGTGCATCCTGGGAAGCCTTCGGCCAAGCGGTCACTGACCACCATGTGCTGTTCAACTTCTGCACCTGATCGAGATCCGTTCCGGCAACCACGACGGAGCGACCATCAATGGTGCGAGCCACGGCATAAGCGAAGGGAACGGCGATACCGCCGCTGCCAAGAATTGATTGGACGGTCGCCAGTGCGTCACCCGGCAGGCTCTGTCCGTTCTTCGCGACGACCGCGATGTTGGCGCCATACTTGCGAAACTCGCGGCGCAGCTTGGCCTGGACATCGACATAGAGATTCAGCATGGCCGTAGCGACGGCGGCAGCCACCACCATGGCCAGCAGGGCAGAGGCAGCGCGGCCCCGGCGGAGGACAGCCGCACGCACCAGCATGCGCAGGAACATGGAAGTGTGCGGCGCATCCGCGCGGCGGCGGGCGACGCGACCGGAAGCGTTCACGCATCACCTCGCAGCGCATACACCGGATCAAACTTCACCGCTCGCCTGATCGCCGCGGCGCTTCCGGCAAAGGTCACCAGCACGGCGATGGCGAGGATGACAGGCAAGAGCACCGGCTGAATGGCGATCTGGGAGTTGAAAATGGAGCGTCCGATCTGGCCGGCCAGCAGCGCGCCGGCGGCGAAGCCTGCGCCACCAGCCAGCAGGGCCAGCAGCCCACTCTCGGCAAAAAACAAGACTGCCACCGCCAGATTGCCGGCGCCAAGCGCTTTCATCAGCCCGACTTCGCTGCGCCGCTCGATCACCGCAGTCGCCATGGAAGCGGAAACCGCCAGCGCGGACGCCAGCAGCGCCGCCAGGGTAATCAGGAGCATCAGTCCCTGAATGCGGGAGAGCACCGTGCCTTCATTCTGTGCCACCTGGCGAATCTGCTCGGCATGGGAGTGCGGAATTGCCTCCTGCAACTGGAATGCGATGGACTGCGCATAGGGCGAGCAGTACCAGCGGTCATACATGGCGGGAGACAAACTCTTCGGATCGCGCCGGGCCAAGGCGTCCTCAGGCTTGGTGACGGCGCTGACATAAATGCGGCGCACCGCGCCCGGTTTGCCGAGAATCTGCTGCGCCACGGCAAGAGGCGCGACGATCTGATCGTCCTCGGGACCGCCGGTGGAGAGAATGCCGGCAATCCGGCGCGGGCTGCCGCCAATTCCGATGTTCTGACCCGACGTCCGGTTCAGGCTGGCAGCCAGATGATCGCCGAGCAGGACATCTTCGGAGCGGTCGTCCGGCCAATCGCCCCGAACCTTCCACCAGGGATGAGTGGTACGAACGCCGGTGACGAAGTCCTGCTGTCCGAATACCACATGGTGGGCAAAATACGTCCCCAGCAGCGTTTTCTTTTCACCCTCGACGGTTACATTGACGGGCAACATAGGGGCAAAGCCCACGATGTTGTTGCGCCAGAACATGCCCTTGATCTTCGGCAGGTCCGCTTCGTTGAGATAGGAGCCGTCGCTGGGCGGCTTCAGGTTCACGCCCCCAATCTCGACGTCGAGCGTATCTTCCTGGGGAGTGACGATCAAATTGGCGCCGTAAGTACGCAGCTCGCGGCTGATCTTGTCGCCGATATCGGTAGCGACTGCGATCATGGCTGTGGCTATGCCCACACCGAGCATGATGGCGATTCCCGCCAGCAGCTTGCGGCGTTTCTGCCGCCGAAATGACTCATAGAGTAGGCGCAGGAACATGGGTCAGGGTTTGAAAATGTGGACGCCGGCTGCGATGTCGCTCTCCCGGATGATGATCGCGTCGGCGGTCTGTTCTGCGCGCAGGGGAATGGGGTTGCAGCCGCCGGTCATGCCCACCGATTGGGCATTGATCGGGGCGGCACAGTTCTTGCAGACCACCCCGTTCGGACCCTTGTAAAAGCCTACCGGGCCGCAGATCTGGCAGGCGTCGAATACGGTGGCTACTTTGCCGTCCGGTTTCTTGTACAGCCAGAAGCGCACCTCGGTTCCATTTTCCCTGGCTTCAAAACGATGAAGATCGCCGTCCGCGACCTGCGCCAGAGGAATGCTCAGCAGCCCGCTCTGGAAGCTCACTTCGGTGGCAGGCGACAGCGCGCTTACGCTCTTGGTGTAGATGAATTCAGCCGTAACCATCAGGATGAACAGAAACGAACTGGCGTAAACCGACACCATCCACAACCGTTCGCGCCGCGCGCTCCACAGCGCCTTGCGACGCTCAGCCGGAGAATCGGGAAGGGGGGCTGGCTGGCGGCGCTTCATCTCGAACAGCACCATCAGCGCAGCCAGAGCCACAATGGTGATAAAGAAGAACATGTCGTTGCGAACGATAGGGCCGATGAGGTGCATCTCTTCGCGCGATGAAGGAAGCACACCGTTTTCAGAAAGTTCATGCAGACCGGAAATGATCAATTGCGCCGCTACAAAGAACAGAATGGCGGTAGTGACCCGGAAGAATTTCTGCAGATTGATGCGCACGCTGCCCTTGACGAACATCACCCCAAACAGGATGGCCACGATCACACCCGCCAACGTGCCCAGGAAGCTGAGCAGTTCGGTGGAATTCAGCGACACGGCCCCCAGGATGAGAACGGTTTCGACGCCCTCGCGCAGCACCATCAGGAAGACGAACAGAAAGAGACCTAACCTGGCGTTGCGGCCGGCCAGGACGCCGATTTTGCCTTCAATCTGACCTTTCAGGGCGCGGCCTGTCTTCATCATGAAAATGATCATGGTGACGACGAAGAAGGCGGCGGCCAGCATAATCCAGCCTTCGAAAATGTCCTGATTCCATTGCGTGCGCGAAAGCAGGATGGCGATACCGATGCTGCTGAGAAATGCGGCGATAAGAGCGGCAAACACGGACTTGCGCAGTTCGGTCCGGCCGATCTTGCTGAGATAGGCGAGGGTGATGCCGACGATGAGCGCCGCTTCAACCCCTTCGCGCAGAGTTACGATGAATGCCTGCAGCATCTTGTGGAAAACCTAGTTATTGCAAATCAGTTGCAACTAAGAACGCGACCTTGCCGACACTTAAGGATAGCCCCCCCTAGTGCAGGCGTCAACGGACCCGACAGGAGAGTGGCGGGCTCAAGTTGTTCCGCTTTTGCCGTCGTGCTGAGCTTGCGAAGCATCTGGCGTGAAGCGGATATGCGTGGCTCGTGGAGCTACTTGCCAGATCCTTCGAGACTAAAGTCCCTCAGGATGACGCCAGGGGACGGGTTTCAAACTGATCCACTCGGCCAACCCTTCGCCTGCGTTACAGGCGCTTCAGGAATTGCTTCGCTTCTTCCAGTTGAGGGAACAGCTTTTCTTCCGCCTGGAACTCCGCGGAGTGCACACACCTGCGGCTGCCGCGCAATTTTACCGGATGCTTAAGGTGGAGCATCTCGTGATACACGATGTATTCCACCGCGGGGCGGGGAACGCGCGGATGATCGAAGATGCGGCTCACCACGATGGCATTGTGCGCCGGGTCGTAGTGGCCGAGGCTGTTGCGGGCATGGTCGCGGCTCCAGGTCATCTGGGGGCGAGCCAGCAGCCCATGGAAAAAACGCGTATTCAGTCCTTCAAAGACGGCTTCCAGGTCGTAGATGCGCCCTTGCGCCGATTCCAGACGCTTTCGTCCCCGGATTTGGCGCACCAGGTGGGCTTTCCGGCTGACGTGGTGACTGGACACGTAGCGGCGATAGCGGGCCGCCGCTTCGCGCTCAACTGGTTTGCGGTACATCTTGGCCAGAAGCATGTGCGCAATGGCCTGCAAAACCGGCGCGGGTGCGCCTTCCAGAAGGTCTGAAAGCCGTACCAGCAGCCTGCCTTGGCGCATCCGGATGGTGTTCTTGATGCTGGTGAAAGCGAAGAATTCCACCCTCAATTCGGGGATGGGCGCACCCGGACGGAGTTCGCGATGTGCGTCCTGGAAGATGTCGAGAAGGCTATGCTTCACGCTGAAGGTAGAGTAGCACGACCGAAACCACCCGGTGCCGAGGCTGCCGACCGTTCGCTGGGCCAGGTTTTCTTTGCGAACTTTGCGGAGTTTACTGGCGCACTTTGCGGTTAAGGGCTTTGTCTTCCCGCCAAATAACCGCGACGGACGACGCAAAAGGCTGCCAAAATCAGGTCCTAACGTTTCTCCGCCTTTTTATGCTTGGCGCTTTCTTCCTGCTCGGTCAACAGCTGGCGATGGTCCTGCACACTGCTGTCGAGGGTATCGAGCGCACTCGAAAGCAGGAATTCGTATTTTTGGACTTCTTCTTTTTTGGCGGTGGCATCGTCACGCAGAGCCCGGAGCTTGGCTTCAAATTCAGTGTCAGCTTCGATGACCGTTTTCAGCACCTTGCGCAGGTCTGATTTGCGTTCAACGTAAGTGTCGATGTTGTCGTTCAATTCGTCGTAGACATCCAGAAAATCCTGCAAGCGATCGTGGGTCACCTGACCGCGGTCAGGGGTCTTGGGATCGGCTCTCGCCTGCTCGAGCGCCACCAGTCGAGCGCGGGCAAAGGCGACATACAACTTGAGCCGAAGATTGGGCTCCCAGGCGGTGTCGCGCAACTGATCGACTTCCGGGGGCGTAAGGGGATCGCGTTTGCTCTGGGCAAGGGCTGGGGACAGCAGCAGAAACAGCGCACAGCCCGCCACGAGAACGCGAATAGCGTTCACTTGCTCCTCTTTTTCCCAAACATGGCGGAGAGCAGGTCAGTCCGCATTTTCTCCTGCTGATCAATCGTCTGCTGGATGGGCGCCTGATCGTCAAAGGCCACGGTGCGTTTGATGTCCCGAAACTTTTCTGACATCTTGCGCAGCGTGATTTCTATGTTCTTCATTTTCTTTCCGGTCGCAATGGCAGCGTCCGTGGCTTTTTTGGAAAAGTCCACCACATCCTGCAGGGCCGCTTTTCCCCCCTCCGGGTTGCCGGCATCGTACAACTTGTCGGCCGCCTCCGCCTTGCGACGAGCAATCTCGATGTACAGCGCCGGGCGATCGTTCGGGCGTGCGGCTTCCGCTCGGGCAATGAGCTCATCGAGGCTCTCCTCCTTGAGCCCGAACGCGGCCAGCGAAGCCAGCGCCAGGAGCACGAGAATCAGGGTCCGCGCCGGCTTGGTGGTCATCTTTTAGGCTCGATTGCGATCAGACGATGGCGGGCCTGCCATTCCTGGTCGGGAAAGTTGCCGGTCGCGGTCTCAAGAAAGCGGTGGTAATTCTCCGCTGCCGGCTTGTATGCGCGCAAGTGATCATAAGCGGTGGCCCGCAGAAAGTAACCGATCGGAAGCTCGGGCAGTAGTTTGGCCCGGGCATCCAGCGCCCTGATGACCAGTTCGTAGTTCTTGTTTTCATTGGCCGCCGCGGCCAGGTCGCCGTAGGCGCCACCCATGCTGGGTTTGAGCTGCAGCGCAGCCAGGAGCTCCTGCTGGGCTTGGGGAAACTTGCGCTGCTCGAGCAGAAGCCTCCCCAGGCCGTATCGCAATTCGGGATCGTTGGGTCTGGTGGTCAAAAGCGAGCGGTACTGGGCCTCGGCCAAGTCGTATTTCTTAGCTTTCGTGTACAGGTCCGCCAGGTCGAGCTGCAGGGAAGGGTCGCCTGGAGCCAGCTTCAGCGCCGCCTGCAACTCCGCGATGGCGGGCTCGTTCTGTCCGTCCGCGGCCAACATGCGGCCCAGTTGCATATGCGCCCCCGGGTCAGAGGGATGGAGCGCGACCAGCTTGCGCAGGACTTCTTCCGCCTCGGTGAGGCGTCGCCCGCGCATGTAGATATTGGCCATGCCGGTGAGCGCGTCGGCGGATGAGGGATCAAGGGCGAGGGCCTGCTTGTACTCCTGTTCGGCGTCGGCAAAGCGGTTCTGGTTTTCCAGCAGCGGGCCGGCGGAAAGGTGCGGCTCCGGGTCTTTGGGATCGAGTTGGGCGGCTTGCCTGTAGGCTTCGATGGCCCCATCCGGGTTGCTGGCTTCGAGCACATGTCCCAGAGACAGCCAGGCGCGAGCCTGGCCTTCGGCAACGTGCGAAGTGGGCTTGAGCCTGGTGGCGGCGCGCAGAAACTGTTCGGCGCCGGGCTGGTGCGCCTTCACCAGCATCAGGCCAAGATTCAGATTGGATTCGAAGACAGCCGGCTTTGCGGCGACGGATTTGCGGTAGGCGGCAATCGAGTCTTCAGTCTTATCCTGCGCATTGTAAAGAAATCCCAGATCAAACCAGGCGGCGTAGTTGTCGGGATCTTTTGCGACCACTTTTTTCAGCAATGGCTCCGCGGTGACGTAGTCCCGCTTTTCTATTGCGCTTTCGGCCTGGATGAGTTCGGGCGGGGAAGAGGGATCGTCGACAGCAACTTTGTGGTGACGTACGGTTTTTCCGGTAGTTTGAGCGTGAACGGCAAATGCGGCGAGGAGCACGACCATGGGTAGGCACAGCCATCCGGGCGGGCGCGCGCAGCTCGCCCGAGCCGGCAGCTTTTCAAATGACGCAGTTTGGTATCTCCTCATGTTGGCCGAGCTGAGTTCGACTGGGCAGGTGGGGACGCCTGCTCCTACGCGTGCGGCGCTACTTCCGGCCGTTGGTTGGTTGTCCATTTCCATTCAGGACCCGCGCCAGAAACTTTCCTGTGTACGAATTGGGCAGCTTGGCGATGGCCTCCGGTGGGCCGGCGCCGACCACGTATCCGCCTCGTTCGCCGCCCTCCGGGCCCAGATCGATTACCCAATCCGCTGTCTTGATTACTTCCAGATTGTGCTCGATCACCAGGATCGAGCCCCCTGCTTCGATTAGACGCCGGAAGGCGGAGAGTAGTTTGCTGACATCGTCGAAATGCAGCCCGGTTGTGGGCTCGTCAAAGATATAAAGCATGCGATTGCGGCGGCGGGCGCGCTCGGCCGAATTTGAGGGACGTCCGATATCTTTCGAAGCGGGCTGCAGATGTGCCGCCAGCTTCATGCGCTGCGCCTCACCGCCGGAAAGCGTGGTGGCGGACTGGCCCAGCCGCAGATAGCCCAGACCCACTTCTTCCAGCACGCGCATCTTCTCCACCACTTTGGGCACGCCGGAGAAGAAATGCAAAGCCTCTCGTACGGTAAGGTTCAGGACTTCATGAATATTCTTGCCGCGATACCGCACCTCCAGAACTTGCGGCTTGTAGCGCGCGCCCTTGCACTCTTCGCAGATCAGTTCCACGTCGGCCAGGAATTGCATTTCCACGGTGACGGTGCCATCGCCCTGACAGGTTTCGCAGCGGCCTCCCGGAATATTGAAAGAAAAATGCCCGGCGCTGAAGCCTCGTTTTTTGGCCTCAGGCAGCGAGGCAAAGAGATCGCGGATTCCGTCGAGAGCCTTGATGTAGGTGACTGGATTCGAACGCGGGGTTCGACCGATGGGGGACTGGTCCACCAGGATGACATCGTCGATAAGGTCGTCTCCTTCCAGTTCGCTCCAGTCGGCGGAAGGAAGTGGGTCGCCGTTGGTCTGCTTTTTGGCGGCGGACAAGGCTTGAAAAAGCACGTCGTGTAGCAGGGTGGACTTGCCTGAGCCGGAAACGCCGGTGATGGCCACCAGCATTCCCAACGGCACCGCGAAATCGATATTTTTGAGATTGTGCGCCCGCGCCCCGGAGATCTTGATCTGCCGCGAGCCCGGTTTGCGCCGCGCCGGAGGCAACTGGATATGCAGATCGCCGGAGAGGTAGCGTCCAGTCAGGGAGCCGGGTGCCTTGAGTATTTCGTCGTAGCTTCCCTCGGCGATCAGCTGGCCGCCGCTTTCCCCCGCGCCCGGACCGAGATCGAGAATGCGATCGGAGGCCCGCATGACATCAGGATCGTGCTCGACCACCAGGATGGTGTTTCCCAGGTCGCGCAGATCGTGCAGGATCCTGATCAGGCGATGGGTGTCGCGGCTGTGCAATCCGATGGAGGGCTCATCCAGCACGTATAACGTCCCCACCAGGCGCGAGCCCAGTGACGTGGCCAGCTGAATGCGCTGGGCCTCGCCGCCCGAGAGAGTTGAGGCCAGCCGATCCAGAGTCAGGTATTCCAGTCCCACATCGATCAGAAATCGCAGACGCTCGTGGATCTCCTGCAGCAGTTTGTCGGCAATAGCGGACTCCTGCTCGGTTAGTTTGACGTCGGAGAAGAACTTCGAGGCCTCTTCGACCGTCATGCTGGTGACCTGGCAGATGTTTTTGCCATTGATTCTGACCTGCTGGGCTTCGATGCGGAGCCGGGCGCCGCCACAGGCCGAACAGGTCGAGTAGCCGCGATAGCGGCTCAGGAAGACGCGCACGTGCAATTTGTATTTCTTGCGTTCCAGATAACTAAAAAAACCGCGTATGCCGGGAAATTTGTCCTCGCCCTCGACCACCATCCGGCGCTGCTCCGGATCAAGTTCGGCCCAGGGAACATCGAGCGGGATGTCGGCCTGCCTGGCGAAGCGCTTGAGCTCTGCGAAGAGTGTCCGATATTTGGGCTTGGTCCAGGGATCGATCGCGCCCTCGTTCAAGGATTTCGATTTATCCGGAATGACCAGGTCGAGATCAAAGTCGATTGTGTTGCCGAATCCCTGGCAGCGCGGGCAGGCGCCGTACGGGTTGTTGAAAGAGAAAAGGCGCGGTTCAGGCTCTTCGTAACGCAGATTGCATTGCTTGCACTCGAAGCGCTGGGAGAAACGAAGCCGCTCTGCGGGCTGATCGTCGCGCGGTGCGGTCTCGAAAATGACTTCGCCGGCCTCGCGATAGCTGATCTCGATGGCGTCCACAATACGGGCGCGAGCGTCGGAAGCTACCACCAGGCGGTCGACCAGCAGGAACACCGGCTGGCTGAAATTAACGTCGAGCAGTGACTCCGGGGTAGAGAATTCGAAAATCCGGCCATCCTGATACAGGCGGTTGAAGCCGCGCTGGCGGAGTTCAAAAAGGCGGGTTCGCAGTTGATCGGAGAGCGCGGTGTTCGCGGCGGTTTTGCGGCGCGGGCGGCTCCCCCCCGCGGCTGCCGGCGAGCCTGCCCTGAGCGCAGTCGAAGGGACTCCGGCGCTACCGGTCTGTTTCCTGCCACGGGTCGGTTCCCTGGGGGCGGCGGTGAGAACCTGTAAGGGAAACATCGCGTTCAGGCGGGTGCCTTCGCCCAGCGCCAGAACCGTGGCGGTCACCTCGTCCACCGTGTCTTTTTTGACCTCCTGGCCGCACTGCAGGCAGAACGTCCGGCCTACCCGGGCGAAGAGCAGCCTGAGATAGTCATATATCTCCGTGGCTGTGCCTACGGTCGATCGGGGATTGCGGGTGGTATTTTTCTGGCGGATAGCTACAGCCGGAGCGATGCCATCGATGGAGTCGGCGTCCGGCTTTTCGATGCGCTCCAGGAACTGGCGGGCATAAGCAGAAAGCGACTCGACATAGCGCCGCTGTCCCTCGGCATAAATGGTGTCAAAGGCAAGGGACGATTTGCCGGAGCCGGACACGCCGGTGACGACGGTCAGTGAATTATGCGGAATTTCGAAATCCACGTTCTTGAGATTGTGAACCCGGGCACCGCGAACCACTATCGTTTCCGTGGACATCTGTTAAGAAGGACCCGTCGCAGCCGCTTTGGCCCCTGCCCTAGGGAGGGCGCGCAGAAGGCTTCAGGAGCGGCTGGTGAACTTTCTATTATAAGACAGAGGCGACGGTGTAGAGAACCCATTGTCATCCTGAGGAAGCGGGGTCTTTCGCAA
>JBOGLC010000024.1:0-5448 GCA_050746005.1 Terriglobales bacterium | reverse complement strand
GTGCCACTTCCTCAGGATGACACTACTGCGCAGGCACAAAATTTTCCATCACCGCCTGGCGCATCAGGTCGGGCGGCAACAGACCCTGGGCCAGAAGAAAGTCGTGGAACTTCTTCTGGTTGAACTTGGGTCCGAGCTTGGCTTCCACATCTTTTCGCAAAGCGATCAGCTTGGTGTAGCCGTAAAAATAACTGTTGGCTTGTCCGGGCGCGCGATACGTGTAGCGCTCCACTTCCTCCTGCGCGAAGGCAGGAGACTGCACCACATCCTGTTCCAGAATCCGGTACGCGTCTGCCGGCTGGATCTTTCCGGATTGCAATTCCGGATCGAGGAACGCCCGCGCCGCCCGCAACAACCGGTAGTCAAGCGATACCAGCTGTCCCTCCAGCGGCATGTAGGGCCGGATGAGATATTCCGAATACAGTCCCCAGCCTTCCACGTTGGTGCTGTTGAAAGCGTATTCGACTCGAGCCAGGGAAACTCCGTGTTCGACCATGGAGTCGAACTGCAACTCGTGCCCCGGCCGCGCCTCGTGAGCGATGAGCGTCCAGGCGGCCGCATCGAAGGTGAAGTCGTCATACTTCTCCGAGCTCGCTTGCCCCGGCCCGGCTGGAATATTCAGCGGCAAAACAAACTCGCCTTTCTGGCCCGTGTTGTTCAGAAACGGCGGCGGCACCATGTGCGGCGCCGGCTGCTGGGCGGTCTCGGCGGCGGTGGCAATGCGGATCCGCGCCGGGCGATCGGGCAGAGTGACAATCTGGTTATCGACGATGATCTTTTCAATCTGCTTCAGACGCTCCTGGTAGAACGGCAGAATGGCATCGCCCACCAGCTGTTGTTTCTTGAGCTCGCGAATCACGTCGCGATAATCGCTCGAGGGCAGATGCCGCTGCTTCGCGATCTCCTCTGCAATCGGTTTCATCTCGGCCTGAAGATCGCTGAACATCTGGTGCGCCATCGCGGCCAGCTGGTTGGGCGAAATGTCAATGCCGAAGTCTTCCAGATTGAGCGCATATTCTTCGGCGGGAAGACGGAAATCGTTGCGGGCCTTGGGCAGCAGGTTCGTCTTTATCCATGCGTCATAATCGCTGAGTTGAGACTTGAGGGTGTTGTAAGGCTCCTGCCAACCGGTGAGTTTGTATTTCTCCAGCAGCAAAGCGATTCCTTCCATGTAATTAGGATCACGTGCCAGTTCCGTCTCAATCTCGGTGCGCGAGGGATACACTACGCCGGGCTTCGCCATCTGCTCCATGATGCGCTGTTTCAGGATCGCCGCCAGCGGCTTGCATCCGGGCTCGAGCCCTGCATATTTGCGGATTCGGACTACGGCGGCGGGACGGCGCTCCGCAGGCGTCTGCTCGTCCAGCAGAATTCGCAGGCCGCGAAAGACGGTGCGGCTCGCATTCAGGAAATCCACTTTGTGCGCCCGATCGAAGTCCTGCTCGCGGAATTGCAACTCGACTTTGCGGATGATGATCCTGAGGTCCTGCGCTACTTCTTTCTGCTTCTGCTGTCCAACTGCGCCCTTGAAAGTTGAGAGCACGGCTTCGGTCTCCTGCCGCTCCTGGTCTTCATCGGCCAGTGTGGGCTGGGAGACTTCGGTGTCGAACTGGCTCAATCCCTCATTCGAGCCCTCCTCGGGAGTATGTTTCATCTCGACCGCCAGCAGCATGTGGGTGTACTGGTTGCTGACAGCGATCCAATCTGCGGGAGCTTTTTGGGCATAAACAGGCAGACACAGCATGGCGACGATAAGGCCGGTGGTGATTTTGCACTTCAACATGGTCTCCGATCTCTACTGCTTTTTGGTTTTACCGCTGCCCAGGAACTTTCCGATTCCCAGCCGTACCTGGACGGTATTGATTCCGGGATTTGGATCGCTCAGCCCCGCGTTCGAGATATGCATGTAGCGCAGCTCCACGCTCCAGTTACGCGACTCTCCCAGAAAGTGCGCTCCCAGTGCGGCCGAGGGCGTGAAGTTCACGCGGTCCGTTCCCGCCGGAACGTTGTGGTTGGTAAAAAGGGTCCCGCCGCTCAGTTCGAGGTAGGGCACGAGCTTACCGCGAGTGGCGAAATTCCATTTCAGGTTCAGGGGATTGAAGCCGACCCCATAGGCCGTGTTGGCAGGCTGAAAGACGAGAAATGCCGGAATGGCATCGAGTGCGTACTCGAATCGTCCGTTAAGAAATCCGGGCCCGTGGGGGCGGGTAAGGATCCATCCGTAGCGCAGTCCGGCGTTCCAGACGCCGGTGTTGGAGGTGCCGCCGGGGACGGAGTGCCCGCCACCAGTCCAAACCTGTATCTCGTGTCCGCCATCCTCGGGGCGGGCCTGGGCCCACGTCAGTGAAGCGGCGAACAGCACCATAGCGCCCAACAATTTCTTCATCAAGCACTCAATCCCGCGTAAGACTGCTCAAGATACTGCAAACGCTCATGGCATGACAAATGTGGCGCGGGCGCCTCCGCTCGCGTGCGTGCACTGCCGGTACCTGCGATACCGGCAACGTAGAGACAATTTCCCTGCTTCTGCTTTCGCCATTCAACTGTCCACTGCAACCTTCGAAGTACTGTCGGCCATTGGGCGCTGCCGGCACGCGGGCGGGGGCGCCCACGCCACATCATCAACTCAAAGCCCCAGGCCGCCATCCACGGCTAATATCTGTCCGGTGATGAAGTGCGGCGCTGCGGCAAAAAAAAGCACGGCCGCGGCAATCTCCTCGCCCTTGCCATTTCGCCGCATCGGAGTCTGCCGGGCCATCTTTTTCATGAACCCGGCCGCAGCCTTCTCCCCCAGATCGATCATCCCCGGAGCGACGCAGTTGACCGCGATCTCGGGTGCCAGGGCTTTGGCCATCACCCTGGTCAGCATATGCACCGCCGCCTTGGACGAACAATAGTGAGCGTGATCGGCCCACGGGCGCAATCCACCCAGGGAGCCCAGGTTGATGATCTTCCCGCGCCGTTCCCGCAGATGTTTCAGCGCTTCGCGCGAAACCAGAAACGGGCCGCGAGTATTGGAGGCAAAGATGGCGTCCCATTGCCGCAGGGTGAGCTTGTCGAACTCCGCAGTCTCATAGTTGGCGGCATTATTTACCAGGATATCGATTCCGCCCAGTTCCTTCGCCGTTTCCCGGATCGCGGACCTGACGCTTTTTTCGTCGGTGACATCACAGCGTAACGCCACCGCCCGGCCCCCGTAGCCACCCACGTCGATGACCGTATGCTGGGCCTCGCGTCCGGAGTTGCGGAAGGTGATCGACACGTCCGCCCCCGCCTGCGCCAACTGCAGGGCGATGGCCCGGCCCAGGCGTCGCGCCCCGCCCGTAATCAGGGCGGTCTTGCCGAAAAGAAGTTTACTGCCAGAATCCATCCCGACGATTGTAATTGAGAAAGTTCAAATACAGGCGCCAGGCTCCCAGCCGGGCAAGCGCCAACCGACTGTCCCCCTGTGTACGGACAAGCGCTTTTCCGTCATTCTCAAACCTGCTAAACTCCGCCCATGGAGCAGCCGCGCCAGGTCGTCGTTTATTCCCGCAAAGGCTGCCACCTGTGCGAGATCGTCAAGGAAACGCTGACTAAATTAGAGCGGCGGGGCGGATTTACCTGGCGGGAAATCGATGTCGAGAGCGACGACGAATTACGCCGCCGATTCACCGACGAAGTTCCTGTCATTTTCATCGATGGTCACAAGGCCTTCAAATACCACATGGATGAGCGCGAATTCCTGCGCCGGCTCGCCAGCTGACTGAGTTGCCCGGCTCATCCGCCTTCCCTTGGCGGAACGGCTTATTCTCCAGCAATAAATTTGTGCTGCGCCGTAGTCAACGGCACCACGCTCAGCCGTCCTTGTCGCACCAGCGGAGAATCAGCAAAAAGTTTGTGGGCCTTTATCTCAGCCAAAGTCACCGGCTTTCCCAGCGGCTTCCCGACCTTGATCTTCACCTGCGGACTCTTAGGGTCGGAGGCGTCCACCGAAACTACCGAGGCCGTGCCTATCGCGCTCTTGAGATCGCCGGTTTCATAAATCACCAGCCGGTCGCCCGGCTTCATCTCCCGCAAATGCCGCAAGGCCACGGGATTCGCCACTCCGTCCCAGACCGTGTTTTTGTCCCGTTGCAGGTCGGCAAATGAGTATGCGGTAGGTTCGGTCTTAAGCAAATAGTCCATAGGAGCTTTCGGATTGAAGATTTCAGACTGGAAATCCCTGGGTTCTGTGCCTTTTAATCTGCGCTGCTACTGGGGTTTGTCTTTCGAGTCCTTTTCGGCCGGCTTCTGCGCTTCCGAGTCGTTTTTCTTATCACCCGGATGCTCTTCGTAAATGGAATACTGCCCTGCTGGCCGCTTCATTTTGACCGTGACTTCCATGGTCGGCTTGTCGATGTCGTAATCGGCCCCAAAAGTCTGGAAGCCGGGCGCCAGCACCTGGACCCGCAACTTGCCATAAGGCGCGCCGTCAAAGCTGGCCTTGCCTTCGGCGTCGGTCTTGATCTGAAGTCCACCTTTTGCCTGCTTGCCGTTTTTCTCCACCGGATGCATGACCACGCTGGCGTTGCGGACGGGCTTGCCGTTGTAGTCCCGTATGACCAGAAAGTTGAGGACAGCCATGTCGTCCTGCGCCAGCGCCAGCGAGGCCAGAAGAACCGTGGTTGCGAACCCGATCGCGAGTTTTCTCATGGCAGACTTCAATTCTAAGCACCCGTGAACCCGCTGTCACCTCGAACCGATAGTTTCGCTGGGCCTACCCGGCGCCCCAGACAGCTCTCAATTGTTCCACCCGTAAGATACTTATATTCAACAGATTACACAATTCCAACCGGATTTAAAATTGACATCTCCCCGGTCGTGCCCTACAATTAGCACTCGCTAACAATGAGTGCTAACAAGAAAGTTGGCTGCGGTTTCTCCTGCTATTAAACCCTTGAGATTAACTCAACGAACGAAAGGAGTCAGCAAGTATGGCAAAGTTTACCCCGTTACACGACCGCCTGCTGGTACGGCGGATTGAAGAAGGTGAGACCACCCGTGGTGGCATCATCATCCCCGACAGCGCCAAAGAAAAGCCGCAGGAGGGCGAAGTCATCTCCGTCGGCAAAGGCAAGAGCAACGACGAAGGAAAGGTGTTCCCCCTGGCAGTGAAAGAGGGCGACCGCATCCTGTTCGGCAAGTACTCCGGCACCGAAATCAAGCTGGATGGTGAAGATTTCATCATCATGCGCGAAGAGGAAGTCCTGGGCATCCTGACCGGCGCCGCCAAGAAAGAACTCGCAGGATCGCGCCGCTAACTTGTTTTTGTAATTTTGTTGTCATCCCGAGCGAGCGCCGCTTTTGCGCGAGCGAAGGATCTAAGTGAGCGACCGCGCGTTCCGTGAGCCAAGCGAACGGAACAATAAAGCGCGACGCAAACATCCAATTCGCAGGCCAAGCCTGCCATCAAACCGATAGGAGATT
>JBOGLC010000023.1:0-13122 GCA_050746005.1 Terriglobales bacterium | reverse complement strand
GTAGAGCGAGCCACCAGCTGGGGCATCTGAAAATGTAGGCGCGTGCGCCCCAAGGCCTGCTCCATCCCGTAGTTTGCACGATTTTGGGTGGAGCAGCGCTTCAGCGCTGCATTGGGGCGGCGGTGTGGAGCGGCTTCAGCCGCTGAGGTACCTCGGGGGCTGAAGCCCCTGAAATGGGGTGCCATTTATTGCAGGCCTGAAGGCCTGCTCCACCCAACATCAACGGCTCGCCTCCTTAGCCTATTGCGGTGGAGGGGCGGGCGCGGTGGTTGCCCCGGGCGTGACCTGGGTTCCGATCACGTCGCCGGAAACTATCATCTCCACCCGGCGGTTCAGCTTCCTCCCTGCGGCGGTGCTGTTGTCCGCAACCGGTCGCGTCTTGCCGAAGCCGCGCGCGATCACGTTGTTGATTGAAACACTGTTGTTCACCAGATAGTCCCGCACCGACGCCGCTCGCTTTTCCGACAAGGCCTGGTTGTAGGAATCGCTGCCTACGCTGTCGGTGTGGCCTTCAATTTCCAGGCGGAGATCTGGATAGGCCAGGACGATGCCTGAAATTCTCGCCAGCCGCTCCCGCGCGGCCGGTTTCAGGGTGTAGCTGCCGGAGTCGAACAAGACGTCGGGCATGCTGACCACCAGGCCGCGGTCCGTATCTTTGGTCTCCAGCACCTGGTTAAGCTGGTTGAGCAGACGCTGACGCTGCTCCTCCTTCTGGCGGATGGCTTCGGCGGCGGCAAGCCGCTGTCTTTCGGCTTCCGCCTCAGCTTTCTGCTGGTCGGCCATGGCCGCCGTACGGGCGGCGTCGGCCTGGGCCTGCTGCAGTTCGGCCTCGGCCTGGGCTTTCTCGGCTGCGGCGCGATCGGCCTCGGCCATGGAGCGCCGGCGAGCGTCCTCTTCGGCCTGGGCCGTGGCTTTGGCTTCGGCCTCGGCGGAAGCGCGGGCTTCGGCTTCAGCCTGTTGTTGCTTGTCCAGCATGGCCTGCTTCTCGTTGGCGATTCGTTCCTGCTCTTTGCGGCGGAGGGTCAGAACGCGCGCATCTTCCGCCATCTGGGTGGCGCCCCGCGCGGCTGTGCCAATCGGTGTCTTGCCCTGTTTGCGCTTGAGATAGTCTTCGGCGCGGGCCAGGTAGACCTCCGCCTTTTCCAAGCTATCGGCCGCGTAGTGAGCGGCGCCTGCAGCTTTCGCGATGGCTACCGCATTTCGCGCTTCCAGCAACGTAAGAGGCGTTTTAGGGTCGGCGGTTGCGGAAGGCAATTGTCCCGCGGGCATATCAACCGTGTACTGGCCGCCTTCGAGCATATCGAACTTGGCGTCGATAGGTTCCTCGAAACCCTTGGTCTGCTGCCGGATGATGTTTTCGGCCACAACTTCGTCGCTGGGCCGGGTGACGGAGAAGTAGGGCTCGGCAGTCACGATCAGACCGAAAGCCTGCAGATCGGTGGTCACATCGAGGCTGCTCTTTCCATTTGAGTCGGGGACAATCTCACCCAGATTCTGGGCGCGTCCTTCCGGCGTAATCGCCCACAGCACATAGGTAAGGAACTGCGGACCTACCCGGCCAGGCGCACCCAGTCTGGACAGGTCGACGTTAACGGCCAGCCGTCCATTTTTGCCTTCCACCTTGGCTTTGCCGGTCACTTCCGGCATCAGGTTCGTGCCTTTCATATCCACGGTGGTGGAACCGCCGCGATGACGGTAGTTGACCGCTTTGGTGGTCCGCGAAACCACGTTCACACGAAACACCGGGGTTTGTTCCATCGGTTCAACCGGAGGGGCATCCTGCTGGGCGACCGCGAGCCCAGCCAGCAGCATCCAGCAGATCAAGCCGGCGAATTTCTTCATGATTGCATCCTTCTTTTTTGGCATATTTTAGGTGAAACAGGGGACCGCAAGGTCTCGGTTAATTTTGGCGCTTCCCGGCATCATTCCGGAAGTGTCTTAACAAGTTACCCCGCTCTCGACCGGGGAAGGGCGAGCCTTTAAGATGCACGATCCCCACCTGGCAGCCGGTACGCCCGCGCCAGAAATTCCCCTGGTTTTGCCGTCCGCAAATGCTCCAGGGCCCTTATCTGGCGCGGCCTTGAGCCCGACGCGGTGGCGAGCGGGGTACCATCGCGCTTACCTTAATGTGCAGCAACTTGCGCTTGCAGGCCCGGCAAACGATGCCGGACTCCTCGCTAAGTTCCTTCCCCATAGTGTCTTACAGGAAGCGACGTTATTGGCTTGCTAGCTGCATTCCGTAATCCTGCCCGCTGGTCGAGGGGCAATAGATCGGGGTGCCATTTTGTGGAAGCTGACGGGCAATATCGCGACCGGCAAGCCCGGACGTTCGCTCCTTCCCGTGCTTGTAGTTTTGTTTCTGGTTTCCTACGGATTGCTGACCATGCTGGTGGTGGAGCAGGCGCGAACCATCGATTCCCAGCGCAGCCTGATTCAAACGCTGTTTAACGACAGCGTCGAATTGACCGGCATGAAAGGGAAAGCCAACCAGAAACTGCAGGCTGAGGCCCAGGCTCGGGCCCAGGCCCAGTCCAAGCTGAAGTCCCCGCCGGCCCAGGCGCAGCCCCGAGGCCCCCAGGTGCAGTCGCCATCGTCCAGCGCACCCCGGGCAGGCGCAAAGAGCCAGAGTGCAAGCAAGCTCGGGAGACCGATTCCACAGAAACCTCCCAAGGCCAGTGCCGACGAGGGGGATGAGCGCAGGATGCTGATCACCATCTAGATTTCAGGGCCCAGATTTTCCCATGAGAGTATTTGCAACATTGCTGTTATCGATTTCGCTTCACGGCTCCTACCGCATCCCGCCGCCGAAGCCGCCGGCTGACCACGCCGCCGCCAAGCGACCCGCGCGCAAGGGAGGCCAATGGTACTTTGCAGAAAACGGCCACGCCGTCTACTGCTTTGGTCCGGTCAGACTGCTGCCGCAAGCGGAAGGCGGACTGCAGCGCGTCGCCACTTTCTGTCAGGGCGAGAAGAACATGGTCCCACTGAAAGACTAAGAGCGCTTCTAGCTTCTGGCTTCTAGCCTCTAGCTTCTTGCTTCTTCCTTCTGGCCCCAATCCCCGTGATTCCCGCATCCCTGGTGGCCCTGTTTGCAACCAGCCCTTTACAGCGGCTTCTGAGGCACTTCCGTCCCGACCGATCGCGAGGCCGACTGATCGCGCGCGCATATTCTCCGTTGGGAACCAAGCGCATATCCGCTTCGCGCCAGATGCTTCGCAAGCTCAGCATGACGCCGATATAGACACACACCAGATCTAGGCCAGGGGTTTCAAATTGAGCCGCCACCCCAAATCCTATACATTTTCATCATGCCCAAGTTCGAGAAGCACATGTTCATTTGCGGCAACCAGCGTCCGCCCGGGGCGCCGCGGCCCTGCTGCGATCCCGCGGGACAGGCCGAGCTGCAGAAGGCCTTCAAGGAAAAACTGGCAGCCCGGGGGCTCAAAGGAAGGGTCCGGGCCAACCAGTCAGGCTGCCTCGACCAGTGCGAGCACGGTCCCAATCTGGTCGTTTACCCGGACGCTGTCTGGTATGGCGGGGTCACGCTGGACGATGTGGACGAGATCATCGAGTCGCACATTCTAGGCGGAAAACCGGTGGAGAGATTAATGCTGCCCGACTCCTGCCTCAATACCACCTGCGAGCACAGGACGCCGAAAGTCGGGCGATAAATTTATTGCCCTTTTTATCCCGCGAGTTAATCGCCTAACCGAAAGGTTAGTCGACGCCCCTTCAAACCATGCCTGGCCGTCCCCGACCTTTGTGCTGAGAACCTCAATTTACTACGCCCTGTCAGAGACTTACGCCAACGCCCGATTTCCTAAACTGGTCTTGGCACTATACCTGCTTCATCAAGCAGTGCTGGGAGCCTGCGAAGGCTGAGAACTCTGAGATCGGGAGGGTGCCATGTCTGTCGTGTTGAAACTGATGATCGGCGGGTGGGTCACGACGTTCGTAATGATTGGCGTCTGCGCCCTGAATCAATCCGGCAAATTGCTAAGGATTCACCAACGCCTGGGGCAGTGGCTGGAGACGCTGGTTGCTCCGGGGCTCGATTCGCCTGCAGCGGCGCAACGTGACGGAGAAACGGCGTCCTGAGATTACCTCTCCGAAGACAGAATCAAAAAAAGCGCGTGGGTTCGGAGCCCTCGAAGGATTATCGGAACCTGCCAACCCTATGGTTGGCAGGCGCGTCAGGAGTTGGAGCTTCCAACCGTCGGCAGAAAAGCAGGCTGACCAGGGTCTCACCTCAAACCAGCGTCTGACGAGGGTTTCGCAGCTTTCGACGCCAACTCGCAGCAATTTGCGTCCAAAGTGCAGCATTCTGCTCGGGCGTCCCGCCACCTCTTCTGCAAACTCAATGTAATCATGCCACCCGAGCCGCCTGGGTGGCATCTTAAGTGCTCTGCTAGATGAGGCTTTCGCAGGGGCCGGGGTAGAGTCTTGAACCAAGAAGTTACGAAAGCGGAAGGTAAACCGGCCCTGGACCAGGAAAGCTTCCAGCGCCTCCTGGCCGCCGCATTCATCCTGCAGTCACTCTACGATTCCTGCCATGCAAAGCCGATTTACCTGCGCCCGACTCAAACATTCACGGCCAGGGCAATTGTCCAGACACGAACTCCTTCGCAAAGAAAAATTCTAGAACCAGCGGCTTGGCGTCCGGATCGATGGCCGCCGATAGTTCAATTTACGGCGCCCACGCTGTGGAGGACGGTTGAGGCAGTCGTGATCGCTGCGATTTTCTGCCTGATGCTGGGCCTGTCGACCCGCCGGGTCTTATCTTTTCATGGCAATCGATCGCTGCCCGCAGTAAGGGCGGGTCAGCCAACTGTGCAGGCGGATGCGCGGCCAGATGCGAAGATCCAGGCAATATCCCAGCCACCGATTGTGACCTCGAGCCCGTCCCTGCCGGGCGGCAAAGACGATGTCATTGCCAAAGACTTCGTAGTCCGTTACCCCGGACGCGCTGTCGCTCCCCGCGACAATCCGGCAGCGAAGAGGCTCGCAACTCATGCGCCGCGACCGCAACCCGGGCTGAGTGAGAACACGAATATGCAGTCAGGCGGTCGACTGACGTTTGGGGTAGACACCGACGTGCTCGCGGCTGATACCGTGTTGCGCTACGCTCCTCGCTTGCAGAGCTCAAAGCGACCATAGTCCCCGGTCCGCAATAACTTCGCCTTGGTAATCAACCCTTGCGCCCGTTCACAGAATCGCTTAAATGCGGCGTGGACTGCTCTCGATGGGAGGGCGTTGAACTGGTGACCCCGGCAGGATTTGAACCTGCAACCCTTCGGGTAGAAGCCGAATGCTCTATCCATTGAGCTACGGGGCCACGTTGGATGCAATTCTAGAGCCTCACCCGCTCCTCTACAACCGGTGCAACAGATCCAGCACAGAAAAACAAACAGGCTGAAGATCCATGCAGGTGCCTCCGGTCTGGTTTCGGGAAGAGATCCAGGAGCGGATTTCAGCACGAACCGGTGGATGCGTGTGGGACTCTCCGCGAGCGCAGACGAACCGTCTGGGGCACCACCAGATGCTGAGAGTACATGTACCGATTTTCCGCGGACCATGACCGGAGAGCGCATGGTCTCGCCCCGATTTCCTTGTGACAATAGAAGCATGAAGTTTTGCTGGAGCAGCTTCCGGGGGGTTGCCAGTGCGCTGGCGTTGGCATTTGTCCTGGCAAATTGCGGCGGTGGAGCGGCGACCCTGACCACGGGTGGAAACGGTTCTGGAGGCTCGGGCTCGACTGGTGGCAATGGCTCCGGCGGCGGCTCGGGCTCGGGCGGCAACAACCAGAGCGCCTGCAGCGCGATGAGCCTGGGACAGGGCGCCAGCCTCAATGGGTTCCGTCCCCTGGGCAGCGACAGCCTCTGGAACAAGGATATTTCCGCCTCGCCCGTAGACCCGAACTCGGATGCCATCATCAATTTCATTGGGCCGAGCATCGGGATGCACGCCGATTTTGGATCGGGACAGTATCAGGGATCGAATATCGGCATTCCGTATACGGTGGTAAATGGAACACAAGCGCCGGTCAGCGTCACGTTCACGGCCTATGGCTCCGAAAGCGATCCCGGGCCCATGCCGCTGCCAGCCAATGCGCCCATCGAGGGCGATCCCAATCCCGGCAGCGGCGATCGCCACGTGCTCGTGCTCGACAACAGTAACTGCTTTCTCTACGAGTTGTTCAGCGCGGTCCCCAACGGCGACGGGACCTGGAATGCCGATTCAGCGGCGGTTTGGGACCTGCTGAGTGACGCGGACGCGCAGCGGCCCTGGACCTGGACTTCCGCGGATGCCGCCGGCCTGCCGATTTTTCCCGGCCTGGTGCGTTACGACGAAGTGGCCGCCGCACAGATTCAGCACGCGATCCGCTTCACCCTGCCGCAGAGCCGCGCCGCCATGGTCTTGCCCGCCGCCCATTGGGCGGCTAATTCCACCAACTCGAATGCTCCGCCCATGGGAATGCGCCTGCGGCTGAAAGCGGGTTATGACATCTCCGGATTCTCCACCCAGGTGCAGGTTATTCTCTCCGCCATGAAGAAGTACGGCCTGCTCATGGCCGACAACGGTAGCGCCATGTACATTAGCGGAGCGCCCGACAGCCGCTGGGACAACAACGATCTGCACAACCTGGGACTGGTTCCAGCCTCGGCGTTTGAAGTGGTGCAGATGAATCCCGTCTACACCGCCTCGAACGTGCCGCAGGGCGCGGCCCCGGGCATCGCCAGCTTCACGGCTACGCCGGCCAGCGTGAGCGCGGGAGGCAGCGTGACCCTGTCATGGAATGTCAGCAATGCCAATTACACCATCGTCTCGCCGGAGGCGGGGGCAGTGCGAGGCACCAGCGTGATTGTCCACCCCAGCCAAACCACCACCTACAAGCTGTACGCCACCAACCAATTTGGACGAACCACAGCCACGGTCTCGGTAAACGTCCAGTAAGAAATGCAGGCGCGAGCGGGGCGCTCGCGCCTACATTTTCAGAATAGTTTTTCCTGGCGGCGGAGATTGCCGAAGGAACCGATGTTGGCCAGGGCAAAATTGAAGCGAAACTGATTTTCGTTGCGGACCGATCCCAGGGCAAAGCGACGATATTCAACGCTCAATCCGCAGCAGTCCCAGTTGTAAGCAGCTTGCACCGCTGCATATTGCAGAAATCCCAGATTGGCGTCGAACCCCAGATTGGTCGCTCCACTGAATCCCCGCTTGTTGGGCTGCCCGTAGCCGAACAGCAGCCGGAACTGGTTGAACGCCTGTTGCACCTGGGGGGTGGGAGTATCACTGGGCGCCAGCAGATAGGCGTCCCCGCCGCCGATGGTGTAGGGGCCGAAGCGATAGTTCACGAATGCGGTGCTGGCATTAATCCTGCTTCGTTTGAAGTCGTAGTCGATGTCCCATTCCGCTTCAGTCCGGCTGGTGGCCTGGAACTTGAGCCGCGAGATCAGGGGCGAAAGCCGCCGGGCTTCGTTGAGAAAAGCGATGCCGGTGAAGTCGGCGGTGGTGGTGAACACATTCCGTTGTCCGGGCACCAGGGCTCCTCCGAAGGTTGGATCGAGAAAGTATTTCTGGGCCAGTTCCCAGGTGACCACCTCCCGCACCCGGGGTTCAGCCTCACAGGGAATTTCGCCCCGCTCCGGCTGCCTTTCCCACGGGATGGGGCTCTCTACCGCGGGACGGCCGATAATGAGCGAAGCCATGCCGGTGGCATCGCAGTTATCCGATTTCTCCGAAGTGCGCTTGGCATAGAGCCGGTTTACCACCGCATATTCCACTTCACTGGTATTGCTCAGAATGTCGCGTTCGTCGAAGCGCAAGATCCGGGAAAAATTATCGACTCCGGAAACGTAGCGATAGGTGGCCCGGGGCTCGATGACGTGCTTCCATTTGCGTCCCCAGAATTCGCGATCGTAAACCCGCTCCAGAGCGGGCGGCCGAATTTCCACCGATCCCTCGACCGCCTTGCGATTGATAACGTCGCTCTCGGCTACACCCACGCCGCCGCTGTTGGGTACGAGTTGCTGGGTGTAAAAAGTTTCGTGCAGGGAAAGCTCGGGACGCACCGACCAACCATGCAGGACCAGGGGAAGGGAGAGCGTGGGGCTGAAGTCAAAGCGTCCGACCAGCGGCGCGGTCCGAAACGTAGGTTCGCTGCGCGACAACCCTTCAGCGGCGGCGTCATAGGACCAGTAGAAGGGCGAGCGTCCGACCGCATGGTCCACGCTGGACGACTCGAAGCTGGGCGCATGCAGAATGGTAATGACGTCGCCTGGTGTCGTGCTTTCAAAGTTCTGATAGCGTCGCGTGGCGCCGTTGTAGAAAAAGCCGCGAGTGGCATTGGAGAGAAAGGCTTCCGACTTTACTTCCGAGTTCACCGCCTGGCTGAAGACGTCATTGAAGGCGAGGCGAAAGACGAAGGAACTCAGGTAGTCGATGCTGGCGACGCCGCGAAAGTTATGTCCAAAAGTGTCTGCCGCGTTGAGCTTTACCTCATGCCCGCCCTGATCGACCGGCGGCGTTCCGATGCCCCGGTCGAAAACCCCAAAATAGTTCAGGTCCAGGTAGGCGTCTTCCGTCGGACGCGCGCGAAACTCTACCTGGGGCGCCCAGCCTCGCCGGGTGAAATATTCAGCTCCGGCGGTCAGGTCCGTGCTGCGATTGATGGCCCAGAAAAATGAATCTCCGAAGATTGTCCCCTTGATCGACGAGCGTCCGATGTTGGGGATGAGAAATCCGGTTTGCCTGGGCTCACGTTCGACGGGGTGAGTGGCGAACGGAAAGTAAAAAACCGGGACGCCTCGAATCCGGAAGGTACTGCGGTAAATGGTGGCGTTGCCGCCAACCTCCACGACGATCTTGTGCGCGTTAAACTCCCACTTGGGGCGCGGCAATTCACACGTGGTGATGGTTCCGTCGTAGACCACGTAGTGGTCGGGTCCGGTCTTCTCCACCACTCCGCCGGAAAAGGCAAAGGGGTTTTCGGTGGTCAGAGTCAGGCGCTTCCCCCGCAACCGCACGCCCGTCGTCCCGACCACGTGTTCAAAGCGCCCGGATTCAGTCCGGACGTTGTAGATGGCGTGAGTGGCCTCGACGTGCTCGTCATTGGGTCCACCGTCGAGCACCACGTGACCGTCCGCGATCGATTCTCCGGTGTCGGAGTTGTAGTCGACTGAATCGGCATAAAGAATATAGGCGCCGTAATGGATCTCCACCTGCCCGCGCAGCTTGAAAACAGCGCCGTCTTTTTCCTGTTGCAGCGCCCGGATGGTCACGTCCTGCTCTCGCACCGTGGACGGCGCTGGCGGCAGGGCCGAGTTCTGAGGTTGCGGTGCTTCGGTTGCGAAAAGCAACTGGCTGGTAACTATGGGTGACGCGAGTAGCAGATGACAAACCAACGCCGCCGTGATAAGGAATCGAGTGCGGGATGTCATCGCAAGCGGAGTAAACTCCTGGTGAAGAAATCCATGCTGGGGTAAGGTGACGTTAGCACGGCGCCCGCCGAGTGGCAAAGTGCCGGGCATTCAAGTCGTTGCTCATTTTGACTCTCATGCCTCATGCGGGGCGTCATGCTGAGTTTGCCAAGCATCTTGCGTGAAGCGGGAATGCGGTTCGGCGGTCATGGTCACAGTACGCGCAAGATCCCTTCGACTCCGCTCAGGGCAGGCTCTTCGAGACTAAAGTCTCTCAGGATGACGCCAGGGGTGAAGACTTGTGAAACTGAACCACTACCGGCATTTTCGCAAAATCGCGGTGCAGCTGCTGAGGGCCCTCGCGACCTGATCGTTTCTTCATGAAGCCAAGATTCGAACCCGATAGTCCGCATGGCGCGAACCCAGACCCTTCGGCATTTCTGATTGATCCTGAAGCGTACGATGCCAGCGAGCAGCAATTTGCTGCTAGCCTGGAATCAACTGCTCCCCGCGCCCAACCCAGGTTTGTCGTAGAAGACGAAGCGCCCCAGGCGATGGATGAAAGTAAGCCCGCCCTTCACCTCGACCCTTCTCCTGCGGAAGCTTCCGAAATCACGCAGCATGGCGCGGAGTTGGAGCACGCTCAGGACTCCGATTCGTGGCGCAGCGAGGTGGCGGCGCGCTTGAGCCAGTATCGCTCGCGCCGGCGTACGCGGGAGCCGCGCTATCCCTCGCTGCAGTTGAAGTTCGACCCCGAACCGGGTCCTCCCGCGCCGGCTGAGCCGCCGCTTCCCCCTTCTGCTCCGGCCAGGCGCCAGGCGGACTATATGCAATCGGCCACTGCTCCCCGCATCACGCTGGACGAGCCGGCGAACTATCCCCGCATCATGCCCGTCGCGTCCGCTGAAACCACGGCCAAGGTCATTGAGTTTCCCTCCTACAGCCCAGCCCCTCGGGCGTTCGACGAGCTGGCCGAGCCGGTGATGGAGCGTCCAAGAATCATTGAGGCTCCCGATCTTCTGCCTCCGCCTCCAGCGCTGGGGGGCTTCCTGATTGAGCCCGTGGAAGTGCCCGCGCACGAGCGCCGGCCCGGGTTCGAGATTCCGTTGCAGGCAGCGCCCATGGCCAGGCGTATGGTCGCGTCCGCCATCGACGCCACTCTGGTGATGTCGGCATTCGGCGGATTTGTCTACATTTTTTCGCGGATGGCGGTTGAGCTGCCGCCGCTGGCGAAAGTTGCCGGAACCGGGACCCTGCTGATTGCACTTTTGTGGTCCGCTTATCAATACCTGCTGCTGGTTTATAGCGGAGCTACGCCCGGCCTGAAACTCGCCAAGCTCGAATTGCACCGTTTTGACGGTACCCTGGTCCCGCTGCGGATCCGCCGCTGGCGCGTGCTGGCATCCGTGTTGTCCGGACTTTCGCTGGGCCTGGGCTACGCCTGGTGCTTCCTCGACGAAGATAGACTGTGCTGGCACGATCGAATCACCAGAACGTATATGGCGCCGAAAAGTCGGTAGCGCGACTTAGGCCCAAACGTCCTGGTCTGGGTGGGCGAGCGAAGCTCACCGAGACTTCCACAATCTTAAGCAGGGCAAGACGGGGCGGAACTTCGCTCCGCCGGGCAGGTGGAACACCTGCTGCGATGTGGGGTGGAGCAGCGCTTTAGCGCTGTATGAATACTGGCTTAGAGGCGGCTTTAGCCGCTGAGATACCTCGGGGACTGAAGTCCCTGAAATGGGGCGCATTTATTGCAGGCCTGAAGGCCTGCTCCACCCTGTAGCTGGCACCGTGCATGAGTCATGGTGGAGTCGGGACGGTCTGCTAACATCTTTTGGTGACTTCAACCTCTCCTGTGCGCGTACGCTTTGCGCCTTCGCCCACCGGCCATCTTCACGTGGGCAATGCTCGTACCGCGCTCTTCAACTGGCTCTTCGCGCGGCAAAAAGGCGGCACTATGGTGCTGCGTATCGAAGACACCGACGTCGAGCGCAGCGAGGCCCGCTTTGAAGACCAGCTCATCGCCGACCTCAAATGGCTGGGTCTGGATTGGGACGAAGGCCCGGACCTGGGCGGACCCTACGCTCCTTATCGCCAATCGGAGCGTCTGGCACTTTACCGGGAACACGCCGAACGCCTGGTCGATCAGGGCAAAGCCTACTTGTGTTTCTGCGCGGAAGAAGACCTGCAGAAGGAGCGCGAGCGGGCGCAGGCCGAGCATCGCCAGCCCATCTATTCCGGCAAATGCCGTGCCATCGATCCGGCCGAAGGCGGCAAACGGCGGACGGCGGGAGAGTCCTGCGCCATCCGTCTGCGAATTCCCGAGCACCCCATCCGCTTTCACGACATTGTGCATGGCGATGTCGAGTTCTCGAATGAAGTGGTGAGCGATCCCATCATTCTGCGCTCCAACGGGTTGCCGGTTTACAACTATGTGGTCGTGATCGACGATGCGTTGATGAAGATCACGCACGTGATCCGCGGCGACGACCATCTTTCGAACACGCCGAAGCAAGTGGCTTTGTACGAGGCCCTGGGCTGGCCCGTGCCGGAGTTTGCCCACCTTTCGACCATTCTGGGCAGTGACCGCGAACGGCTGTCCAAGCGGCACGGCGCCACTTCAATTGCCAATTTCCGCGACATGGGCGTGCTGCCCGAGGCGCTGGTAAATTACCTGGCGTTGTTGGGATGGGCGCCGACCGGCGGCACGCGGGAGATTTTCAGTCCGGCGGAACTGAAAAAGGAATTTTCTCTGGAGCGGGTTACGCCCGCAGCCGCCATGTTCGACATGGAGAAGCTGTACTGGCTGAACCGGCATTACCTCAAGAGCTGGCCGATGGGAAACCTTACCGCGCTAGGAGCATGGTTCCTGTCTCAGGCAGGCTACATCGAGCTCAAGGATGCGAAGTGGTTGAGCGCGGAGAGCTTCCCCCTGCTTCACCTTGATGACCAGATACAAGTCTGGCTCACGGCAGTGGCCGAGTTGTTAGCTCCCTCGGTCGACCGCATGGATCAGTTGCCCGAGCGTGCGGCGCTGATCTTTAATTACGATGCGAAGGCCGCCCTGGCCGCTCCCGACAATGCCGAGGTGCTCGCCTGGGCCAATACCGACGCGGTACTGGGACGATTTACGGTCAAGATTCTGGAAGATGAATCGGCGGCGGCAATGCGGCTCTCGCCGGCGCGATTCAAGGAGATCGTGAATGAAGTGAAAGCCGAGACCGGCGCCAAGGGGAAGGAACTGTTTCATCCCATTCGCATCGTGATCACCGGTTCGCACTCCGGGCCGGAGTTTGACAAGCTGATTCCCATCCTGGAAGAGGGCAGCCGGCTCAACTTGCTGAAGCACGTGCTCAGCGTGCGCGAGCGGGTGGAAGAGTTCGCCAAATCCCGCGCCCGCTCCTCGTAGCCCACTACATCTTCTGATTTCCAACAGATCTATTGGGTGGAGCAGCGCTTTAGCGCTGCATGAATACCGGGCTTAGAGGCGGCTTTAGCCGCTGAGGTACCTCGGGGGCTGAAGCCCCTGAAATGGGGCGCATTTATTGCAGGCCTGAAGGCCTGCTCCACCCTGCAGCTGGCACCGATGTGGGGTGGAGCAGCGCTTTAGCGCTGCATGAATACCGGGCTTTTAGATGCGGCTTTAGAAGCTTTGAGGTACCGCGAGGGATGAAGACCCTGAAATGGGGCGCATTTATTGCAG
>JBOGLC010000022.1:0-53818 GCA_050746005.1 Terriglobales bacterium | reverse complement strand
GGGCTGAAGCCCGAAGAGAGCGGTACTTATTGCAGGCCTGAAGGCCTGCTCCACCTATGGGCTACGCGGTCGGCGGCACAAGAGTAAAGCCATGACTCTGTTTCCGATGTTCATGAAACTCGAAGGCCGTTCCTGCCTGGTAGTCGGCGCCGGCACCATCGGCGAACCGAAGATCGGTAGCCTGATCGCGACCGGCGCTGCGGTCCGCGTAGTTGCGTTCAATGCCACGGCCGCGGTTGCCGAGTGGGCGAAAACGGGAGCGATCGCCTGGGAAGCGCGCGCTTTCAACCTTGCCGATCTTGACGGCGTCTTCATGGTGATCGCTGCCACGAACTCCCGCGAGGTGAACGCCTCGATTTTCCGGGCCGCTCAGAAACGAAATATTTTGTGCAACGTGGTGGATGATCCCGAGTATTGCGATTTCTATTATCCCGCGGTGGTACGGCGGGGAGAGCTTCAGTTAGCGATCTCGACCAACGGCCACAGTCCGGCCTTGGCCCAAAGGATCAGGCGCGAACTCGAAGTTCAGTTTGGTCCGGAATACGGGGATTGGCTCGAGCAATTGGGCAAGGTCAGGCAGCAATTGTTTGCCGGCAAGATCGACCCTGAAGAACGGCGTCTTCTGTTGCACGAACTGGCCAGCCGCGGGGCCTTCGAAAAAGCGCGGGCTGCGGGATTCGATATCGAAGTACC
This sequence comes from Terriglobales bacterium, assembly GCA_050746005.1. GTDB lineage: Bacteria > Acidobacteriota > Terriglobia > Terriglobales > Acidobacteriaceae > JAIQFF01. The sequence goes on along the minus strand of JBOGLC010000022.1, from coordinate 53,125 downwards.
GAGTCTGGAGAAAATATCATGATAGGAAAGGTGTACCTGGTGGGAGCGGGCCCGGGTGATCCCGAGTTGCTCACGCTTAAAGCTCTCAAACTTCTGAAGTCAGCCGACGTCGTGCTGCACGACGATCTGATCAGCCCGGAAATCCTGGCCTTCATTCCATCGTCGACGCAAGTGCAAAACGTGGGCAAGCGTTTCGGAAGCAAGCGCATCAGCCAGGCTGAGATTCATACGCTGATGATCCGCCATGCCCTCCTGGGCTTGCAAGTCGTCCGCCTCAAGAGTGGCGACCCGCTGATCTTCGGCCGCGCCGGAGAAGAGATGGAAGTCTTGCGCCAGGCCGGGATCGAGTTTGAAATCGTGGCCGGCGTCACCTCCGCTTTTGGCGCGGCCGCCAGCGCTCACATCCCGCTCACGCATCGCCAGGTTTCGTCGGCGTTGGTGTTGGTGACCGGTCACCATGCCGGCACCGAGGAATTTGCGGACTGGCCGGCCAAGATACCGACGGACGCAACGGTTGTGGTCTATATGCCCGGCTACGACTATCGCAGCACAGCGCAGCAGTTGCTGCGGGCAGGAGTGGCGGGCACGACCGCCTGCGCCATCGTCTCCAAGGCCACGTCGCGAGAGGAGCAGGTTCACGTCACGACCGTAGAGGAGTTGCACACATCTCCGCGACTGCCGTCGCCTACCTTGCTGGTGGTCGGCGAGGTGGTGCGACTGGCCAAGCCGGCAACGCTGCGTGAAACGTTCGCATGGCAGGGCGATTCCCGCTCGTTTGACTTGATCTGGTCGGCGGGTCAGGAGCGTGCAGAGTGAGAGACCATGCAGAGTTAATACCGGCCGGAGCGGAGCACTGGCGACCGGAGGAAGTCTTGAACTGGGCGTTTGCCAATTATGGAAAAGATGTGGCGATCGCGTCCGGCTTTGGGATTGAGGGCATGGTACTGCTCGACCTGGCCTCGCGGGTGCGTCGCAATTTTCGAGTCTTCACTCTCGATACAGAGTTCCTGTTTCCTGAGACCTACGATCTGATGGACCGGGTCGAAAAGCGCTACGGGATCAAAATTGAGAGAGTTTACAGCACTCTGACCCCGGAGGAGCAGGAGCGTGAGCACGGTGCGGCGCTATGGGCCCGCAATCCTGACCTGTGCTGCGGATTGCGCAAGGTTGAGCCGCTGCGGACGAAGCTGACCGAGTTGCGCGCCTGGATCACGGCTATCCGGCGTGACCAGACTTCATCGCGGGCCTCGGCTCGCAAGCTGGAGTGGGACGCGAAGTTCAAGCTGCTGAAGGTCAACCCCATCGCGGACTGGTCGTCGCCGATGGTCTGGAGCTACGCCCTCAAGCATAACGTTCCCTACAATCCGCTGCATGACAAGAGTTATCCCAGCATCGGATGCACGCATTGCACCCGGGCCGTCCGTGCGGGAGAAAGCGCGCGGGCGGGACGTTGGGCGGGGTCGGAGAAGACGGAGTGCGGCCTGCACGTCGCCGCGCCGGCAGAGATCGTGCCTCTGGTGGGAATCAAGGCTGCCGAGGTCAAAGGTTCATTCAGCTTTGAAGAGAGCTGAGCGCAAACACTCAAACCACAAGGCCACGAATTCTTGACGAGGGATCCGTCCTTCAGTCGTGGCTTTTCTCTTTTGTAGCCCGGATTGTCAGGGGTTAAAGACGTTCTTTCCTCCCTGCCCTGCGGCCCAAAAAATCCATGCGGGTCATCGAAATTCTCGATTGTACTTCCATGCTTGATTGACGATAAACACTGTAAAGATGAGTCCGAGTCACCTAACCGCCGACCACGACGCCTGCGGTGTCGGCCTGGTCGCCCAGATCGGAGGGGCGGCTTCGCGCGAGATCGTGGACCGCGCCCTCGAAGCCCTGATCCGGCTGGCGCATCGCGGGGGTGTGGACGCCGATGGCAGAAGCGGAGATGGCGCCGGTTTGCTCACGCGCATCCCGGACAAGCTGATCCGCAAGAACGCGCGCCTGGCCGGAATCAAATTGCCGGCGATGTTCGGGCTGGGAATGGTTTTTCTGCCGCCCGGACAAGAAGAAGCGGCACGCAACGTTATCGAGGCGCAGGCAAAGGATGGCGGTCTGCGATGCCTGGGCTGGCGACCGGTGCCGATCAATCCGGAAGTTCTCGGTCCTCGCGCTTACGAAGCTCTGCCCGTCATCGAGCAGTGCTTCTTCGCTTCCCGATCAGAGACGCAAGATCTTGAAAGCCTTCTTTTCCGTTTTCGCAAGGAAGCGGAGATCGTTGCTCCGGTGGGAACGTATTTCTGTTCGCTGTCCTGCCGGACGGTGGTTTATAAGGGACTGCTGACGCCCTTCCAGCTGCCGGCGTTCTACTCTGACTTGCGCGACCCGGATTTTGAAAGTCCATTCGCCATTTTTCACCAGCGCTACTCCACCAACACCCAGCCCAGCTGGTCGCTGGCGCAACCCTTCCGCTTCGTGGCCCATAACGGCGAGATCAACACCATCAGCGGCAACCGGCGCTGGCTGCGCGCCAGGGCGCCGGCGTTGCGTCACGAACTCGGACTGTCGGACCAGGTTCGTCTGCTGGAAGAGAGGGTCAGCGATTCGGCAAGTTTCGACAACGGCTTTGAGCTTTTCCTGCGCCGTGACTACAGAGCCGCGGAAGCTATGCTCTCGATGGTGCCTCCGGCCTGGGAGCGCTCGCCCGAGGCTGCGCCCGAGCTGCGCAACTTTCTCGAAGAGCAGGCCCGCGAGCAGGAGCCGTGGGATGGCCCGGCGGCTCTGATTTTCACCGATGGTTGCACCATCGGCGCCAAGCTGGACCGCAATGGATTGCGTCCCCTGCGTTACACCCTGACCTCGGACGGTTTGCTTGTAGTTGGCTCCGAGGTAGGAATTGCCGATCTGAAGGGCAAAGAGATCGCCGAAAGGCAGCGGCTCGGTCCTGGGGAAGTATTGCTGTTGAATACGGGGAGTGGAGAATTCGTTCGTCCCGTAGACTCGCTGCGGCTGCGCGAAGGAATCCGAAAATTCGCCTCGGTGCCGGCAGTGCTGGTGGAGCCCACGGAGAAAGCGTTTCTGGAACGGACTGCCGATCCGAAGGCGACCATGGCGGCCCTGGGTTGGAGCGAAGATCAGTATCGCCTGCTGTTCCAGCCGCTGGTAGAGCAAGGACAGGAAGCGGTCTGGAGTATGGGCGACGATGCTCCTCCGGCCACCATGTCAGGCTTTCGCCGGCCATTGTGGGATTACTGCAAGCAGCGTTTCGCGCAGGTCACGAATCCTCCCATTGATTCGCTGCGTGAGAGTCACGTGATGTCCTTGAAAGTATTTCTGGGCCGGGCGGCGCTCAACTCGCCCTTGCTCGATGGCGGACAGTTGCAGTCCCTGGAAAAGGAATTGGGCGCAACCGAACGCATCCCTTTCTCGTTCCTGGCGGAGAACGGAGTCGACGAGGCCAAGGCCGCGCTAATGCTCTTGCAGAAGAATGTGGAACTGACCTCGGCCAAAGCTCCCGGCTTCATCCTGTTGACCGATCGCGGTGTGGACACGCAACGGGCGGCTTTGCCGGCGCTACTGGCAGTGGCTGCGGCATGGAAGGCCATGGTCAGGGTGGGCGCGCACGATATCCCCCTGGTGATCGAAACCGGGCAGGTGATCGACACTCATCACGTGGCGCTCCTGGTGGCGGCGGGAGCGAGCGCGGTGTTTCCCTATCTGGCGCTGGAACAGGCTGCGCACTTGAAACCGGGCGGGGCAGTCGCCTATCGCGGCGCGGTGGAAAAGGGACTGCGCAAAGTGATCGCGCGGATGGGCATTTCGACCATTGCCAGCTACCGCAACAGTCACCTGTTCGAGATTGTCGGCCTGGATCCCGACGTGTGCAGCCAGTTTTTTGAAGATGCAAGCTCCTCCCTGGCGGGCAAGGGCCTCACCGAGTTATTGCAGGATTGTCTCGACCGGCACGATTCCGTGTTTTCGATGGCTTTTCCTACAATGACGATGACCTCCCAGCTGCAGGACCATGGGCTCTACCGCTTCCGCCACCAGGGAGAGCAACACGCCAGTTCGCCTGAGCTGGTGCGGCGAATGCATCGCTACATCAAGTTTCCAACCGACGAAAATCATCGTTCCTTCATGGAGTTCGGACAGCAAAGGGAACCGGTCGCGGTCCGGGATTTGCTGGAGTTCGTACCAGACAAGTCTCTGCCGCTCCACGAGGTGGAAACCGAAACTTCAATTTTGGGCCGCTTCAGCACGCAAGCCATGTCGCTGGGAGCGATTTCGCCGGAGACGCATCGCACGCTGGCCATCGCCATGAACCGGCTGGGCGGACGCAGTAATACAGGCGAAGGCGGGGAGGCTCCCGAGGCCTACACCCACGACCAGGAGGCCAACAACCGGGTCAAGCAGGTGGCGTCGGCGCGCTTCGGAGTCACGGCGGAATATCTGGTGCACGCCGACGAACTCGAAATCAAGATTGCGCAAGGCGCGAAACCCGGCGAAGGCGGCCAACTTCCGGCCAGCAAGGTTTCCGTTTACATCGCGCGCTTGCGGCATGCGGTGCCGGGGATGATGCTGATTTCTCCGCCACCGCATCACGATATCTACAGCATCGAAGACCTGGCACAGCTGATCTACGACCTGCGCGCCATCAATCCGCGGGCGCGAATCGGCGTCAAGCTGGTGGCCAGCGCCGGGGTTGGAATTATCGCCACGGGCGTGGCCAAGGCCGGGGCCGACGTGATCACCATCAGCGGGCACGACGGCGGCACCGGGGCTTCGCCGATTACATCCATCAAGAATACCGGTCTGCCCTGGGAAGTAGGCCTGCGCGATGCCCACGCTGCGCTGGTGAGAGCCGGACTGCGCGGCCGCGTCCGCTTGCGGGTAGACGGTGGATTCAAGTTTGCGCGCGATGTGATCATCGGCGCGCTTTTGGGCGCGGAGGAGTTTGGTTTTGGCACGGCCGCCCTGCTGGCTCTGGGATGCGTCATGGCGCGGCAATGTCATCTCAACACCTGCCCGGTCGGTATAGCAACCCAGGATGAGAAGCTGCGCACCCGCTTCACCGGAAAGCCGGAGATGGTCGAGACCTACTTCCGGGGGGTTGCGGCGGACGTGCGCGAATTGCTGGCGGCGCTGGGCGCCCGTTCGATCGACGACATCGTCGGCCAGGTAGAACGGCTGCGACCCCGTACCCCGCAGGCGGTCCGAACGCTGGCCGGGTTGCTGGATCCGATCGTCGCTTCCCGCCAGCCGGCTTGTCCTCCTGAAGACCAGAGCACCCTCTATCGCGACCTGAACCGCACCCTCGATGATCTGGACGAGCGCGCTGCCCGCCGCCGGCGTTTCCATATCACGAACGCCGATCGTTCCATCGGAGCCCATTTGAGCGGAGAGATTTTGCGCCGGGCGGGAGTGCCGGCCGATGCTTCCGTGAAGTATGAATTTACCGGCAGCGCGGGGCAGACTTTCGGTGGATTTCTGGTCAAGGGCCTGAATTTCAGGCTGGCCGGCGAGGCCAACGATTATGTAGGCAAGTGTTTGTCCGGGGGTACGATTGCGATCACCGACGGAGAAGAAGCCTCACTGCGCGGCGATGTGCTGGCAGGCAATACTGTGCTGTATGGGGCCACCAGCGGAGAACTGTATGTCGCCGGCCGTGTAGGCGAGCGTTTCGCTGTGCGCAACAGCGGGGCTCTCGCAGTTGTAGAAGGTGTAGGTCAGCACGGTTGCGAATATATGACCGCGGGTGTAGCGGTGATTCTGGGACCGGCGGGGATGAACCTGGGCGCAGGCATGACCGGTGGCCTGGCCTACGTTCTGCGCGACTCGGTTGGCGGATATGGATACAACCAGCAGTCGGTCCGTCTGGCTCCGGTCGAAGTCAGAGAAGAAATTTGGCTGCGTCGGATATTGCGCAAGCATTTGCGTCTTACCGGCAGTCCGCGTGCCGCGATTCTGTTGGACTCTGCCGTTCCACTGCCGTTTTTGCGGGTGGAGCCTCTGGTTCTGCCCTGCACAGTCGCGGAGACCTGGGCCACGATTCTTACCCGGCTGAAGCGGCAGGCGGTCGCCGTGCCAAGGCCGACCACGGTGTATGTACAGCATGCTGGAGATCCCGGCGCCATTGCGGTGGTGTGACGCGCTTAGCGGCTTCATGACTCAGCCGCCGCAGCGCGTGGTGTGGAACGGCGGGAGTTTCCTGACTGCACGACTGGCGAGCTCTCGCGAAGTGCCTCAGTTTGAAACTGAGGCCCACCCGGTTGTCGGTAGTTTCATGTCTGGAGTCATGCTGAGATGGCGAAGCATTTGGCGTGCAACGTCTTTGCGCCTGGGTCATGATTTGAGCAGATGCACGCCAGATCCTTCGAGACTAAAGTCTCTCAGGATGACGCCAGGGGAAACGATCTGTTCAAACTGGGGCACTACCGAGCTCTCCCGAACGCTCTGAATTCGGGAGATTCTCCGCTATAATCTTCCACTAACTCATGGACTTCGACCAGCTAGTGACATTTCTGGAAGTGGCCAAGCTGGGAAGCTTTTCCCGGGCCGGACAGAAAGTTTTTCGCTCGCAATCGGCGGTCAGCGCCCAGATCCGTCAATTGGAGCAGGAATACGGAGACCGGTTGCTCGATCGTTCCGGTAAGGATGTGACCCTGACTCCTGCCGGAAGGGTGCTGTTCGCCTATGCGGAACGCCTGCTGCAGATGCGGGATGAGTCTCTGCTGGCGGTCGCCGATCAGGGCACCAGCCCGCGTGGCACGCTGGTCATCGGGGCCAATGAAGCTACCTGCCTGTACGTGCTCCCCGATGTCTTTGCCAAGTACTGCCATTTGTATCCAGGGGTACAGATCAGCATTTATCGCAACTTCAGCTACAAGATTGTCGAGAAACTCGAAAATGGAACCATCGATGTGGGCATTGTCACCCTGCCGGTAAAGTCGGCCAGCCTGAAGACGCATTCGATCTTTCGCGACCAGCTTATGCTGATGGTCAGCCCGCAAAACGCGCTGGCCAAGCTCGACGTAGTGCCGGTGAGCGAGATTGCCAAACAGCCGTTGCTGCTGCCCAAGACCGGATACAGCCGCCGGGTCATGGACAAGCTGTTCCGTCCCTATGCCGCGCATCTTCAGATACGGATGGAGCTACCCAGCGTCGGCATGATCAAGAGTTTTGTGGCCGCCGGGCTGGGGGTTTCGCTGATCAGTTCCAGTTTCGCCAAAGACCAGGTGCTGGCCGGACGGGTGAAACTGATTCCCATCAGGGATCAGGAGCTGTGGCGGGAGTTGGGCATTGCCTATCGCCGCGACCGTACTCACACCCGCGCCACCACCACATTCATTAGTACAGTTCGGCAACTGGCCACCGCTTCCAAATGAGCCTCTTGCCTTGCTCAGGACGACTAAAACCAAGGCTTTCCGACTGATCGGATTTGTCGATGCGGCGAATCATAATTTCAGATTTCTTTTTGACAGACGGAATTGCTACTCTCCGTATAGAAGCCTCAGAAGCTTTGATCGCGCATAATGCGCGGTGATCAAATCACTTTGAACCCAGCTGAGGGGGTGCGGTATGAGAGAACTGGAAAGTGGATTGAACAAGATTCTCGAAGAGCATCAGCATGAGAGCGGACTCCATGTCATCGGAGGCAGGCGCAGACTGGTCGACCGGCTGATGCAATTCTTTGAGGAGTTTAAGCCGGAGGAAACTCCGGATCCAAGATTAGGCCGGGAGCAGCATAACTAGATCGCGGTACGCGGACAGCAACCCATGAACGCAACTTCCCAGAAGGCTAAGCGAATTACGTCGACGGGTAAAGGCATGTCGACACGAATTAGCGTGTCTTCTGGGGGAGGGCGCCTGGTGAGCTGAGAAACACAAAGCTTTAACGGCTGACACAGACCCACCGCCAGAAGCAACTGGCCGGTGGGTTTTTTTATTTGTCCGGAAGCGGAGATTCAACCAGCAGGAACCCAGGGGGAACAAAATGAACGACCCATCTGACTCAATCAGGGAAGCGTCGAACCGGCAATGCGAATGTGTAGTGATGAAGTTTGGCGGAACCTCGGTGCAGGACGCGGCCGCTATTCGCCGGTTGTGCCGGCTGGTGGCGCGATCTTTGCCTCACCGCCCCGTCGTGGTGGTCAGCGCTCTGGCCAAAGTCACCGACCAGTTGATGAATGCAGGCGGGGCCGCCGCCGCGGGACGCATGGAATCCGCCAAGGAGATTGTTCAAGTTCTTTATCAGAGGCATGAAGCCGTCGCCACCGGAGTGGCGAAGGGCGAAGTATGTTCGCGCTTGCTGGACGAGTTCGCCAGCGAATTCAGCGCACTCGACAAGATGGTACTCATGATTGCGGCGGAGAAGACCTTGACTCCGTGCTCCCAGGATCGCCTTTTGGGCATAGGCGAATCTCTTTCATCCAGACTGGTGCATTTCGCGCTGCAGAGCGCTGGAATAGATGCAGCCCTGCTCGATGCCAGGGAGTGCATTGTCACCGACGCGGCGCATACCCGGGCTACGCCCCTCTGGGAAGAAACCAATGAGCGACTGCGGGCCATCCTCTTGCCAGTGCTCCACTCAAAGCGGGTTCCGGTAATGGGCGGATTCGTGGGCGCGACCCGGGACGGCATTCCCACTACGCTCGGTCGTGGCGGGTCCGATTTCAGCGCTTCGATTGTCGGCGCAGGCTTGCAGGCGAGCCGAATCGAGATTTGGACCGACGTGGACGGGATCATGACCACCGATCCGAATTTGTGTCCGGAAGCGCGCCGCGTGCCCCGGATGAGTTTTGCGGAGGCCGCCGATCTGGCCTACTTTGGCGCCAAGGTATTGCACCCCGCCACCCTCGCGCCGGCTATGCGCGACAACATTCCGGTATGGGTGCTGAATTCGCGCAACCCGGATTGCGGCGGGACTGAGATCGTGGCCCATTGCGAACCCGGCGATGCGATCAAGGCCATTACTTCGAAGCGAGGGGTAGCCATTGTGGACGTCGAGCCGGTGCGCTGGTTCGCCCCTGAACTTTTACGCGAAGTCTTCGATGTGTTCGAGCGTCATGAGCATAGTCTGGATTTGCTGTCTGCCTCGCGCGGCAGCCTGGCGCTGCTGGTGAGCTCGGTATCGGCACTGCCGGCGATTGCAGAGGAACTGAAAGGCCTGGCCAACGTGCGCTGGGAAAACCACAAGGCACTGGTCTGCCTGGTGGGGGAGCAGGTGCGGCGCCGCGCGGAAATCGCCGGACAGGCTTTTCGCGCCATCGGCGATATCGATGTGCGCATGATCTGCCACGGGGCATCGGAGCGCAACCTCAGCTTTGTGGTGGATGAGTCGCGCGCGGTCGAGGCGGTACAGCGTCTGCATCGGGCGTTCTTTCCATCAGAGCGGGCAGTTGGGATTACCTCGCAGGCCATGTGCCAGGCCGAAGGCACATGGCAATAAGCGCGTCAATGTAGGCGCGAGCGCTCTCGCTCGTGCCGGGGCTAATCGGAACTTGTCCGTCCAAAGGGAAATCAGCAGTCCGCCTGTGCGGAGTGGGAGATGCGACTGCAAGCCGCGATTCATCCGCCCAACCGCTCGGCACTATTGCCGCCGCTGCACGAGCGGGGTGCCCGCGCCTACATTGTACTTTCCCGGAACGAAATTTCTGCTTGACACGCGCTGCATACCAATTACCATAGATGAATAATTATTCACGATGATGAATAGTCATTCATGAGCAAGCCGCTGCGTCAAAAGGCGATCCTGGATCTTCTGGAGCGAAGTTCGCTGACCAGCCAGGAAGACCTGCAGCGGGCCCTGCGCAAGCGGGGCTTGAAGGTAGGGCAAGCGACGCTCTCGCGCGATATTCACGATCTTGGCCTGGTAAAGACCGGATCGGGGTATGTGCTTCCGGGGGAAGCTGTATCTGAACCGGCCTTGCCGCCGGTTTCGCGGCTGGTGAGGGAATTCGTGCTGGAAGTAAAGGCGGCTCAAAACCTGCTGGTGATCAAGACCACAGTAGGGAGCGCCCAGCCGGTTGCCGCCGCGCTCGACGGACAGGATTGGGAGGAAGCCATCGGAACCATCGCAGGAGACGACACGATATTAATGGTTTGTGCCGACAGCAAAGGCGCGAAGCGCCTGGCTGCCCGCATCCGGGAGATGCTCGCCTGATGCCCTCCCGGCTCAAGACCGCAATTCTGGGTGCGACCGGCTATTCCGGCTTCGAACTGGCCCGCATTCTGCTGCGCCATCCCAGCGTAGAAACTCCGGTGATGCTTCAGCGTCCCGGAGATGCGGCCGTGGTGGCCAATCTCGCCGACATGTATCCCGCAATTTCAGGAAACGGTGGATACCCGTTGCAGCCGTGGTCATGGTCTGAGTTGAAACAGCGGGAAATTGAATTGCTTTTCCTGGCTACACCGCACGAAGTATCGCGCGCCCTGGTGCCGGAAGCGATCGCGCAGGGAATGCGGGTGATCGATCTCAGCGGTGCCTGGCGTCTGCAACAGGCGCAGCACCGCGCGGTTTACGGCTTCCAGGATGCCGACGCGCTCACCGCCGCCGATCTCATGCAGAAGGCCGTGTATGGCCTGCCCGAGTTGAATGGCGACCGCCTTCCCGGGGCAGCGCTGGTGGCCAACCCAGGCTGCTATGCCACCTCGGTGATTCTGGCCCTAGCCCCGCTCCTGGCCGCGAACATCGTCGATTGCGGGAAGGGAATCATTTCCGATTCGAAGTCCGGGGTGTCGGGCGCCGGAAAAGAAGCGACGGCGCGGACGCACTTCGTTTCAGTGGCCGACAATCTTTCCGCTTACTCGGTCTTCGGTCATCGCCATCTGGGCGAGATGCTCGAGCAGCTGAAACTGGATTCAGGCGAACTGATTTTCACTCCCCACCTGCTGCCCATTCCGCGGGGAATCCTTTCGACCATCTACGTGCACCTGAAGCAGGAGATGAAACCGGCGGAGGTAGAAGCCTGCTTCCATGATTTCTATCGAGGTAAGCCGTGGGTCCGGGTTTTCGCCACCCCGAAGCTGCCACAGATCCAATTCTCGCTGCACACCAACTACTGCGATCTGGGCTTTTGTCTGGCGCCGGATGGCCGCCGCCTGGTGCTCGTATCATGTGTCGACAACCTGCTGAAAGGCGCGGCCGGACAGGCAGTGCAAAATATGAACCTCATGTATGGGTTTAAGGAACAGGAAGGTCTGCAGTGAAAATTGTGATCAAGCTCGGAGGCGCCGCGCTCGAAGACAAGGCCACACTGCTGAAGTGCGCTCGCGCCATCGTCGAGTTGGCGGAAGACGGCCATCGCCTGACAGTCGTGCACGGCGGCGGGGCTGCGCTCACGCGCACGCTCAAGCTTCTAGGCAAGGAGAGCGACTTTGTGAACGGCCTGCGCATCACCGACGCTGAGACCCGCGACGTGGCGCTGATGGTGCTGGCCGGAATCGTGAACAAGAGTCTGGTTGCGGCGATCGTCGCTGCGGGACGCCCCGCCATCGGACTGTGCGGCGGGGACGGCATGGCTTTCCGCGCGCGCAAGAAGCAGACCCAGGGCTACGACCTGGGATACGTGGGCGAAATCTGTTTCGTCGAGCCGCGCTGGCTGGAAGCTATCTGGGGGTTGGGCGGAATTCCAGTGCTCTCGTCGGTTGCGCTGGGTTCGGATGGCGAATACTACAACGTGAACGCCGATCAAATGGCATCGGCTTGTGCCGTAGCCTGCCACGCCGACACGCTCATCTTCCTCACCGACGTTGCCGGCGTGAAGAATGCAGAAGGCGCAGTCATGCCCTGGCTGAACACGAAGCAGATACCCGGCATGATCGAAAATGCGGTGATTGCCGGCGGCATGCTGCCCAAGCTCGAAGCCTGCGGCCAGGCGCTGCGTAAAGGTGTGGGCAGGGTGCGCATTCTGCCGGCGATACAGGCGGACACGCTGCCGCAGTTTTATTTCACCAAGCTCGACGGTGGCACGGAGGTGATCGTCGCATGAGCCTCGCTGCCGTTGTCCGCTCCGAATCCAAGCTGCTGCTTCCTACTTATGATCGCCAGCGGGTACTGTTCAAACGCGGGCGCGGCGTTTATTTGTGGGATTCACAGGGCAAACGGTACCTCGACTTCCTGAGCGGGATCGGGGTCAACGCGCTGGGTCACGCAAATCCGGTTATTCAATCCACGTTGAAGCGGCAGGCGGCACGGCTGATTCACGTGTCGAACCTGTTCTACCACGAATACCAGGCGGAACTGGCCCGACGGCTGACCAGGATCTCCGGCCTGGACAAAGCGTTCTTTTGCAATAGCGGCACCGAGGCCTGGGAAGGCGCGCTGAAACTTGCCCGCGCCTTCGCGCGCACCCAGAACAACAATGGCCACAAAGCCAAGTGGCGATTGCTGGCGCTGGAGAATTCCTTTCATGGCCGAACGTTTGGCTCATTGGCTACGACGGGTCAGGAAAAGTACCGGCATCCCTTTGCGCCGCTGGTGCCGGGAGTTGGATTTGTCGGCTTCAATGATGTCGAGGATCTCAAGCGGCAGTTTGACGGTAGCGTCTGTGCCATTTGCCTGGAGACGATCCAGGGCGAGGGCGGAATTCGTCCGCTCAGTTCTGAGTTCTTACAAACTGCGCGGCAACTCTGCGACCGCACCGGAGCGCTGCTGATTCTCGACGAGATCCAATGTGGACTGGGCCGCACCGGGCGCTACTTTGCCTACCAGCATTATGGAATCCAACCCGACATCGTCACCGTCGCCAAGCCGCTCGCCGCGGGCCTTCCGCTGGGGGCGTTACTGACTACCAATCGCGTGGCCAGCGGAATGCATCCCGGAATGCACGGCACCACGTTCGGTGGCGGCCCGCTGGCCTGCGCCGTGGCTATCGAATTTCTGCGCGTGCTTGATCGCATGTTGGGACACATCCGGCAAACCGGCGGCTACTTCCATGCCAAGCTGGAAAGCCTGAAAGCCAGTCACGGTTGTGTCCGCGAAATTCGCGGCATGGGCTTGATGCTGGGCATGAACCTGGATTCGGCCGATCGTGCGAAGGCGGTGGTCGCGCAGTTGCTGGAACGCGGCATTCTCATCAACCGCACGCAGGATACGGTGCTGCGTTTCCTGCCGCCCTACATTATCAAGAAGGCCCATGTGGACCTGGTGGTCCGCGCCCTCGACACGGCCCTGACATCCACCCAACCGAAAAAGCTATTGAACAGCAGCGCGAAACCACGGAGAAGGAGTCAATCACGTTGAACAGCCAGCCATTCCAAACTACCCAGGTCGCGACGCCTCCGACCACCACGACTTTCCCGGGCCGCGATCTTATTTCGATCCGCGATCTCCGCCCAATTGAGATTGAAACCATTTTCCATCTCGCGGGACTGTTGAAAGCACGTCCAGCCAATTTCCGCACCGCCCTCGCCGGAAAACAGATGGTGATGTTCTTCGAGAAGCAATCGCTGCGGACCCGCCTGACCTTCGAAGCGGGGATGGCCAGCATGGGGGGCAACGCTTTCTTTATGGACCAGACCGCAGGCCGTCTGGATGCGCGCGAAAAGCTGAGCGACATCGCGCACAACGTGGAACGATGGGTGGACGCCGTCGTGCTGCGCACTTATTCACACGGGACCGTGGAAGGCATGGCCGAGCACGCCTGCATCCCGGTGATCAACGCGCTCAGCGATCTGGAACATCCCTGCCAGGCGCTGGCCGACTACTTTACTTTGCTGGAAAGGTTTGGCGATCTGCGCAAAATCTGCCTGGCCTACGTTGGCGATGGCAATAACGTCGCGCATTCGCTACTGCTGACTGCGGCCACTCTGGGCTCGCGGATTCGAATCGCCACGCCGGAAGGCTACGGCTGCGATCCTCAGATTGTTGCCGACGCGCGCGACCTGGCGCAGCAAACGGGAGCTGTTGTCGAGATCCTCAATGACCCGAACCAGGCGGTGGACGGCGTCGACGCGGTCTATACTGATGCCTGGACCAGCATGGGTCACGAGTCTGAAGAGCTGGAGCGGAACCGGATTTTCCCGCCCTACCAGGTAAACGAAGAGCTCGTGGCCGGCGCGGCGCCTCACGCTGTCTTTATGCACTGCCTGCCCGCGCACCGCGGCATGGAGATTACGGACGCCATCATGGATTCCGATCGCTCTGTGGTCTTCGACCAGGCGGAAAGCCGGTTGCACGTGCAGAAGGCCATCCTGTTGTTACTGCTGGGCGGCAAGGTGGGTCGCTCGAATTCGAGGAATGCAAATGGCTGAGAAAGTTGTGCTCGCATACTCGGGGGGTCTTGACACCTCCATCATCATTCCGTGGCTGAAGGAGAACTATGCCTACGATGTGATTGCCATGGTCGGAGACGTCGGCCAGGGCGACGACATTGAAGCCGTCGTCGAGAAGGCATACAAGACCGGCGCCAGCAAGGTCGTTGTCGAAGATATGCGCGAGGAATTTCTTACCGGATACGTGTTCCCGGCGCTGCGGGCGGGCGCGGTGTACGAACACAAGTACCTGCTGGGCACATCACTGGCGCGGCCGGTGATTGCCAAACACCAGGTGGAGGTGGCTCTCCGCGAGGGCGCAACTGCGGTGGCGCATGGTTGCACCGGCAAAGGGAACGATCAGGTCCGCTTCGAACTCGCCTACCAGGCGCTGGCGCCGGAGCTAAAAGTCATTGCGCCCTGGCGGGAATGGACGCTGAAGTCGCGGGAAGACTGCCTCGATTACGCCGAGAAGAGAGGTATTTCGGTCACTGCGAGCCGGGAAAAGATCCACAGCCGCGATCGCAATCTTTGGCACATCAGCCATGAGGGCGGGGAACTGGAGGACGCGGGTAATGCGCCTTTCCCCAGCACCTGGCAACTGACGCGCTCGCCCCAGGAGGCTCCCGACCGCGAGGAGCAGGTCGTGATCGGATTTGAAAAGGGAACTCCGGTTTCCGTCAACGGCATGAAGCTCGATCCGGTTTCGCTGGTTGAATTGTTGAACGAAATCGGCGGACGCAACGCCGTAGGCCGCATCGATTTGGTAGAAAACCGCTTTGTCGGCATCAAGTCCCGCGGGTGCTATGAGACGCCGGGTGGGACCCTGCTGATCGCGGCCCACCGCGAACTCGAAGCGCTGTGTTTGGAGCGCGAGCTCATGCACTTCAAGCAGCACATTGGCCTGAAATATGCGGAACTGGCCTACTTCGGCCTCTGGTTCACTCCTTTGCGCGAGGCGCTCGACGCATTCGTTGACAATACGCAGCAAGGCATCACGGGCACGACCACGCTCTCTTTGTATAAGGGCAACGTGTCGGTGGTCAGCCGCCATTCCGAGAATTCGCTTTATCGTACTGATCTCTCATCCTTCACCATGGGTGACAGCTACGATCAGAAGGATGCCGAAGGATTCATTCGCATACTGGGGCTTCCGTCGCGTTCGCGTGCCCGTCTCCGGGCGGATGCCGCGAAACCCGAGGTGACACGATGAAGATGTGGTCCGGACGATTCCGCCAGCCGCTCGATGCAGACTTCGAGCGCTGGCAGCGGTCGTTCGACTTTGACAAACGTTTGCTGCGGGAAGAGGTGGCGGCCAGTCGCGCGCATGCGAGCGCGTTGAAGGATGCGGGAATCCTGTCTTCGAGCGAATTGATCGCGATTCTTCAGGGATTGCAGCAGATTGCGGAAAAAGCCGCTTCTTCTGCGGCTTTTCTGGAAGACAGCGAAGCCGAGGACATTCATCACTTCGTCGAAAAGCAACTGGTCGCGCTGATCGGCGAAGCGGGATATAAGCTGCACAGCGGCCGCAGCCGCAATGAACAGATTGCAACCGACCTTCGTCTCTTCGTTCGGGCTTGTCTCGACCAGATACGTGCCGATCTGGCGGAGTGGTCGAGCATTACGCTCGATCGCGCGGAGCAGGCGGAAAACGCAGCCATGCCGGCCTACACCCACCTGCAGCGGGCAGAACCGGTGCTGGTCGCCCACTGGCTGCTGGCTTACGTGGAAATGTTTTTGCGGGATGCGGAACGCCTTGCCGACTGCCGAAAGCGGCTGAACCTGTCTCCGTTGGGCTCCGGAGCGGTGGCGGGTGCGACTCTGGCCCTGGACCGTCGCGCTATGGCCGACGAACTGAACTTCGATGGCGTCACTGCCAACAGCATCGACGCTACCAGCGATCGCGATTTTGTCCTGGAGTTTGTTTCATCGCTTTCTCTTGTTGCCCTGCATCTGAGTCGATGGGCTGAAGAAATGATCCTGTTCTCTTCGCAGGAATTTGGATTCATTCGCCTGCCCGAGACTTATTCCACGGGAAGCAGCGCCATGCCGCAGAAGATGAATCCGGACCTGCTGGAGCTTACGCGCGGCAAAGCCGCCCGCATTATCGGCGACGCGACCGCTCTGCTGGTAACGCTCAAAGGCCTGCCTCTGGCCTACAACAAGGATTTGCAGGAAACGCAGCAGCCGCTCTTCGACGCTGCCGGTACCGTGCTTTCGCTGCTGCCGCTGACATCCGGCTGGATGAAAACGGTGGAATTCAATCATGATCGTATGCAGGAAGCGGCGCAGTCCGGGTTCCTGAATGCCTGGGCCGGCGCCACTTATCTGGTTCAGCGCGGGGTGCCTTTTCGCCTGGCCCATGAACAGATTGGCAAAGGCGTGCAAACCTGCATCGAAAGAAATTGCGAGCTGGGAGACTTGCCCCTGGAGGAACTGCGCCAGTTGAATTCCGCTTTCGATCAGGATTTTTATTCCTGTCTGAAGCTGCAGGCGGTGCTCGCTGTCCACGACGTACCGGGAGGCACGGCGCCGGCCCGAGTTCGGCAAGCCCTGGCTGACGCCAGACGAAAAGTCGAAAACATGCGGGAGGAAGTCCATGCGCACGCGTGAAGCCCTTCTGCCCGACGCCGAACAGATCCATGAATTGATCGCGGCCTACTCCGAAGACGGGACCCTGCTGCCCCGCACCTTCGCCGAAGTCTGCGAAAACGTGCGCGACTTCGTAGTGCTTGAAGATCACGGCCATATCATTGGCTGCGGCGCGCTTCATCTCTATGGCCCCCACCTGGCGGAGATTCGTTCTATTACGGTCGATCCAGCCCGCCAGGGCTCCGGAGGGGGCGAGCGCCTGGTGAAAGCGCTTCTGGCTCAGGCCCGTAAACACAACATCAGCTCCATCTGCCTGTTTACGCGCATTCCCGAGTTCTTCGCCCGTATGGGATTTGCCATGGCGCAGCGCGAGGACCTGCCCGACAAGATTCACAAAGACTGTTGTGTCTGTCCGCGCTTCAACAACTGCGATGAATTTGCCATGGTGCGCGGGGAATTGCCCAAGTTCGCCATGCTTCCCCAGCCTGCCAACTGGCTGGTCAAAATCGAGGTATGAGGGTCCGGGAAGCTTCCCTGAAAGATCTATGCCTGCCTGCCGGGTTTACCTTTTCCACGGCTTGCGCCGGAATCAAGGCCAGCGGGCGGCCTGACCTGGCGTTGGTCGAAGCCTGCCCGGGGACAACCGCGGCGGCCGTCTTCACCCGAAATCGGGTCGTGGCCGCGCCTCTCATCGTCGGACGCGCATCGTTAGCCGCCAGCCATGGGCATGTCCGTGCCGTGATCGTCAACTCAGGCAATGCCAACTGCGCCACCGGCAAAGCCGGGGTTCGAGCCTGCGAACGAGTCTGCCGCGAATTGGCGCGACTTCTGGGATCGCGTCCCGAGGAGATTTTCCCGTCCTCCACTGGCATTATCGGTGTGCCCCTGCCTGTGGATAAAATACTTTCAAAGCTTACGGAGCTCACGGCGGCCGGGAAGGCGAGCCGGCAGGGAGTTGGTCTTTTTGCTCGAGCCATTATGACCACCGACACCCGGCCTAAATTAGCCCGTGCCACGTTTCATCGCGGAAAAACTGCGGTCAAATTGCTGGGCATCGCCAAGGGCGCTGGCATGATTCATCCTCAACTCGCCACCATGCTGGTTTATATTTTCACCGACGCGAGGGCGAATGGCGTTGAATTAAAACCTCTGTTGGTCGATTGTTGCGAGCAAACCTTCAACCACATCTCCATTGACGGAGATACTTCCACCAACGATACCGTGCTGCTGCTGGCGAGCGGCCGTAGCGGAGTGCCTCTGAAGTCAGGGTCCACCCGGAAGGATTTTTCACAAGCCCTTCTAGAGGTTTGCAGGTCCCTGGCGGAGCAGATCGTGTCCGACGGTGAGGGGGTCGAGCATGTGATTCGCCTCTCTGTCGAGCAGGCAAAGAATCGGGAGGAAGCCCGGCAAGTTGCCCAAACGGTAGCCCATTCCCTGTTGGTAAAGACCGCTTGGGCCGGTGCAGATCCGAATTGGGGGCGCATTCTGGCCGCGGTAGGAAGATCGGGAATAGCCATCGATCCCGGGCGGGTTAGCATCGAGATCGGCGATCAGATAGTGTGCCGCCGCGGCGTCGGAGGTTCCTTCGACGCCAAGCGGGCGCATAAGGCCCTTGCCGAGCCGTGGTGCAATATACGCATTTTCCTGGGCCGGGGCAGCAGCTCTATCCTTTTTCTGACCAGCGACCTGACCGCTGAGTACGTGCGCATCAACGCCGACTACTCAACCTAGGCCTCCGATGCGGGGTTCGGCACGTCGTAAGCAATCTTCCACTGGGAAGTACAGCATCTCCCCGATGGTGAAAGCAGCTTCACAGAACTATTAATGGAATCACCCCAACGCGAAGGAGAAAAAGGGCAGACGCTGGTACCTCCCCAAAACCGGCCAGCGTCTGCCTCTCCTGTAGGCCTTGAAATATTTCCTGGTTAGCTTGAAGTGACGGTTAGCTTGAAGTGACTTTCCCGTTTGGGAAGAACGTTCCGCCTGAGAGCACTGTTTCCACTGCCACCACCAGATCGCGCGCGGCGTCGCCCTTGGCGACGGCTCCGCGAATGCCGTCCGTCCTGAAATGGCGGTAAAGATCGTCGGAGATGTGAAGCGAGAACAGAATGACTGGGATTTTCGGTTCCTTCTTTATTATTTCATTGGCTGCGTCCAGACCGTTCATCACTGGCATGGTGATATCCATGATGATTATGTCGGGGTGAAACTGAAGGGTTTTTTCCACTGCTTCCTGCCCGTTGTTAGCCTCGGCGCAGATGCTCCAGCCCGGCCGGACCTCAAGCAGATTGCGGATTCCCAAGCGCATCACTTCGTGATCGTCGGCGACCAGTATCCTGACCCGAGCATGGGGTGAACCGTGGACCGTCGACGTGGCCATATTCATATTTAGAATCCGCCAGCCTCCGTGAACGTGTGAACAGGCAACGCTGTTTCTTAACGCCCCAATGCCGCGTCAAGCCGCCAGCAAGAATTTAGATGCGATGGCCAAGGGTAACCCGCGTCTATCCTTTAAAGCAATGGCTCCGTCGTGCCGAACCTGGCACCAAGGTGTTAAGGAAAACCCTTAGATGCCCTGAGCTCCGCCCCTCGACCTTTCGCCGCTTGCAATGATGCTGTATGGTTAGCGTCGGGCTGATTCCATCCGCTCCACGCATACTAACAGACAAAATGAAAATCCTTCTCTTCCGTGCCGGGTGTCATGGTGGCTTCTGCGCTCTCCTGTTCACGTTATTCATGCTTCCGCCGTTTCTCCCGGCGCAAACCGGACCCGCGGCCGATCTCATTATTCGCGACGCAAAAATCTGGACGGTGGACAAGAGCAAACCCACGGCGCAGGCAGTCGCGGTGCTGGACCATCGCATTGTGGCAGTTGGTTCCGACGACGATGTCGAAGCCTGGCGAGGCCCCAAAACCACAATCATCGATGCCTCCGGCAAGCTCTTGCTGCCGGGATTCAACGACGCCCATGTTCATTTTGTGGACGGCGGCCTGGCTTTGGACAGGGTGCAACTCAACGACGTCACCAGCGCCGAAGAGTTTGCGCGCCGCATTGGTGAGCGGGCAAAGAAAACCCCGAAGGGCGAGTGGGTAACCGGGGGCGACTGGGATGAAACCAAATGGACGCCTTCCGCCATGCCCGACAAGGAATTAATCGACGCGCTCACCCCGGATACACCGGTATTTGTGGGCCGTTACGACGGCCACATGGCGCTGGCCAACTCGGTCGTACTCCGCCTGGCGGGCATTACGGCCGAAACGCCGGATCCGCCTGGCGGGGTGATTGTGCGCGATGCCAAGGGCAACCCCACCGGTGCGCTGAAAGACGCAGCCATGGATTTCGTGTTCAAGGTCGAACCGCCGCTTTCGCACGATGAGCGGTTGCACGCCGTCAAGCGGGCGCTGGCTCTCGCCACTTCGCTGGGCGTTACCAGCGTCCAGCACATGAATCCGGAGTACGCCGACATCGCCGTCTACTCCGAACTGCTGGAGCGGGGAGAGTTGACCACGCGCATCTATGCCGCACCGCTGATCACCGGGGTCGACGATCAGGTAAAAATTGGCATCCGGCACGCCTTCGGCGGTCCGTTTCTTCGTATCGGAGCGCTTAAAGCCTACGCCGACGGTTCCCTGGGTTCGTCGACCGCATACTTCTTCGAGCCCTTCAGCAACCAACCCAATAACCACGGCCTGCTTTCGGACGAAATGCACCCGGTCTCGCTGATGCATGACCGGATGCTGAGAGCCGATGCTGCGGGTTTGCAGATTTGCACTCACGCCATCGGCGACCAGGCCATTTCCATCATTCTCGATCTCTATGGCGAAGTGACCAAGGCCGATGGCGAGAGGGATCGCCGATTCCGCATTGAACACGCGCAGCACATGGCCGCAAAAGATTTCGACCGGTTCGCACAATTGCACGTGATCGCCTCGGTCCAGCCCTACCATGCCATCGATGACGGGCGCTGGGCGGAGGCGCGCATCGGCCATGACCGTGCCAGCCGCACCTATGCTTTTCGCACCTTTCTGGAGCACGGCGTACGCCTCGCCTTCGGCACGGATTGGGATGTCGCTCCTCTAAATCCGATGCTGGGCCTTTACGCCGCGGTCACTCGTGCGACTCTCGATGGCAAGAATCCTAATGGCTGGTTCCCCGAGCAAAAACTGACGATTGCAGAGGCGGTCGAGGCCTACACCATGGGTTCCGCCTACGCCGAGTTTCAGGAGAAAGACAAAGGCTCAATCACTCCCGGCAAGCTCGCAGACATGGTCCTGTTGAGTGACGATGTTTTTACCGTCGACCCGACGAAAATCCGCGACGTCAAGGTAGTGAAGACATTTGTCGGCGGGAAAATAGTGTTTGATGCGATGCAAAAGTCCGGCCGCTAGCCGGTGTCGCCAGGATCAGATCTGCTATTTACTCCTCATGATTGTGCCAGACTCCAGTTGGCTGGCGGTGTTTCGCACAGGTCAGGATGTACTAATGGCCATCTTGACAGAGCTTCAAGCGCAGGTTAAGTTCCACTAAGTTTTTTCTAATATTCGGCACGGGACCTGAAAAGCCCTGCCTGTAGCCACTTCTGGCCCGCCGCGACTGCAAGCAACGACGCCAAACCTTTTGGCGTAGTCGAGACGGCAGAACCACCAAATCGCGCCTCTCCCAAAGTAGTCAATAACCTGGCTCAGGCCAGAGGTGTGTCTTCGCGTACATGGAGGTGCAGCTTGAAACCAATCCATCTGGTAGCAGTTGCCGGTCTTGCCTTGACGGTGATTTTTCATGCGGGAACGATTGCGGCCCAGCACGATCCCGGACCGCGTGCGGGGGATGCGGGGGCCGGGGGATCGTTGCCCGGGTTAAGTCAGGCCCTGCAAACCTTTTTTAACGATGCCAGGGTCGACTTCATGGAAGTCGATTCAGTGACTGGAAGCATACCCGGGGAGGAGGGATCGGGGTTGGGGCCAACCTTCAACAGGACAGGATGCGCTGAATGTCACGCCCACCCGGCAATCGGCGGCAGCAGTCCGGTCACGAATCCGCAATTCGCCATGGCCGGCCGGGATGGCGCCAGAAACACCGTCCCCGCTTTCATTACCAGCGATGGACCGGTGCGGGAGGCCCGATTCATCCGCAATCCCGACGGCACGCCGGATGGTGGGGTTCACGGTTTGTACACCATTGCGGGCCGAACCGATGCGGAGGGGTGCGGCCTGACGCAGCCGAATTTTGCCCAGCAACTGTCCGCTCGCAACGTGATTTTCCGTATCCCGACTCCCACCTTCGGGCTAGGCCTGGTCGAAGCCACTCCGGACTCAACTCTGCAGGCTAACCTGCAAGCGAACCGGGTAATTAAATCTCAACTCGGCATCGGCGGCCAGCTTAACACCAGCGGCAATGACGGCACGGTTACGCGCTTCGGGTGGAAGGCACAGAACAAGTCGCTGATGGTCTTTGCGGGTGAAGCCTACAACGTCGAGCAGGGAGTGTCGAACGAGGCGTTCGTCAATGAACGCGCCGCCGTGGCCGGCTGCGTGTACAACGGATCGCCTGAGGACTCCACCAAAATGGTCGCCGACGACGGCAGCCCAACGGGCACAGCAGCGGCAATGTCATCCGACCTGGTGAACTTTTCGGCCTTTATGCGACTTTCAGCGCCGCCTACACCGGCGCCGATGTCGTCCTCGGCCACGAACGGAGCCAACCTGTTTAACGCCGCCGGCTGCGCCCTGTGCCACACCTCCACTCTGACCACCGGAATGTCGACATTTGCTGGAATGTCCAGCATCAGCTACCACCCTTATTCTGACTTTGCCCTCCACCATATGGGGACGCGACTGTCGGATGGGATCAGTCAGGGTGCCGCCGGTCCGGATCAGTTCCGCACGGCTCCCCTCTGGGGCCTCGGTCAACGCCTGTTTTTCCTGCATGATGGACGGACCTCCGACCTGATGCAGGTGATCCAGGCCCATTCTTCCAGCGGATCGGAAGCCAACAACGTCGTCCGCAGATTTAATTCACTCAGCCGCTCGCAGATGCAGGATGTGTTGAACTTCCTGCGTTCGTTGTAACTTGACCGCCGCCTTAAATCACGGATCGCGGAGAGAGCTTGTGAAGCTCTCCGCGATCCGCTCCCTTCATGTCCACAGCGCTTTTCAGGCTAGCTGCGTTCTATTGCTGCTGCTGAGTTCGATGTGGGCTCAACCGATTCCCTGTGGCCCATCGCCTGAAATCCGCAATCAACTCGGAAGAATTACAGTAGCGGTATCCGGCGCTGCCGATTTCGATCGAGGTCTGGCGCCGCTTTTTGCGCTTCGTCAACGATACCCAAACGATCTCTGGGTCAATGAACGCTATCAGGACGCGGTCCAGCAATTCGGCATCGAAGGCCACCTGAGGAAGCTGACCGAGGAATATCAGGTCCTTTCCATGCAGCACCCCGACGGGCTGATTTTCACCTACCTATATGCGCGCAGCCTTATGGGGCGCAATACTTCTTCCGCTATTCAGCAGATGACGGAAATCATTACTGCTCATCCCGACTTTGCGCCGGCGCACCGCGCGCTGGCGGAAATCTTCGCGTCTGCAGCCTTCCATGATGAGTCCAGGGAAAAGGCCGAGCGCGACCGCTTTCTCGCGTTGTGTCCCGGAGTTTCTTTGCAGCAACGTCCGGCTGCGTTGCCCGACCCGGGTACTCTCATCGATCAGGCCGAAAGGTTGCTGGCCCAGCAGGGAGACATCGACCGCGTAGCTGCCATGGCCGGGCAGGGCATTCGGGAGGATGAGTGGCGGCTGCAGCGTATCCGTCCTTTTGACTGGTACAGCGTTGCCTACAAACGTCAGGCCCAGGGGGAAATCCAGGCTGAATACTGGCGATTATGGGGCATCCAGGTTCGCTGTCAGCGGCGCGCCGGCCGCCCAGAAAAAGCTGCGGAGTTGCTGGCGGTCATGGAGCAGCGGGCCTCATTGCTGCGCAGCGGTTCGGATCCGGTGTATTGGGGCGCTCTGGCCGCGCTGGTCCGCTTGTATGAAGAGGGAAACCAGACTGACCTGGCAAAGCAGAAGCTGAATTCCATGCGGGAATTC
This sequence comes from Terriglobales bacterium, assembly GCA_050746005.1. Lineage (GTDB taxonomy): Bacteria > Acidobacteriota > Terriglobia > Terriglobales > Acidobacteriaceae > JAIQFF01. The sequence goes on along the minus strand of JBOGLC010000022.1, from coordinate 29,217 downwards.
ATGGCCGCGCATCCCGATGCGGGCCGCTCCGGACAACTTGAGGAATTGCGTAAGCGTTTGGAGAAACCGTGAGGGCCGCCGGCCTGGGTTTTCTTGCCGCTGTGGGACGGTTAGAACTAGGCTCGCAGATGGGTTTCAGAGCGGAGCAGATCGTCCATGGTTTCCCGCCGCCGGATTAACTTCACGGCCTTGCCATCGACCAGCACTTCCGCCGGCCTGGGCCGCGTGTTGTAGTTGGACGCCAGCGCCATGCCGTAAGCTCCGGTATCAAGAATGGCCAACAGTTCGTCTTCGTCGATTACAGGCAATTCGCGTCCGCGGGCCAAAAAGTCTCCACTTTCGCAAATGGGGCCAACCACATCCACGGTCTCATGGCGTGCCGAGTTTTCATCGAGGTGAGCCGGAACGATCTCGTGGTAAGCATCGTATAGCGAAGGCCGGAGCAGGTCGTTCATCGCCGCATCGACCACCAGGAACTGTTTGGGACCGTTAGTCTTCCGGTACAACACTCGAGTGAGCAGGGCGCCCGCCGGGCCCACGATGGAGCGGCCCGGTTCGAGCAGCAGATGCACTTTCAATCCGCGCAAGGGGCGCAGCAGCGCGGCCGCATATTCGGCAGCCTGCCCGTCGAATTTCTGCGTTGACGATTGCTCGTAAGGGATGCCCAGGCCGCCTCCGGCGTCCACATAATCGATGCAGTGCCCATCTGCCTGCAAGACGCGCACCAGTTCGGAGACGCGTTCCATGGCCGCCGTGAAAGGCTCAACCTCCGTGATCTGGGAGCCGATGTGCACACTCACGCCTGCGATCCGAAGATACTTCGTCCCGGAAGCCTGGGCATATAACTTTCTTGCCTTGCCGATGGGGATTCCGAACTTGTGCTGCTGCAGACCGGTTGAGATGTAAGGGTGGGTGTTGGCGGGGACGTCCGGGTTCACGCGCAGCGCGATTCGGGCCTTTTCCCGGGTGCGCGCGGCGCACTCGGCCAGTCGCCAGAGTTCGGATTCGCTCTCCACGTTGAAGAGCATCACTCCGGCTTTAAGCGCGTGTTGCATCTCCTCCGCGGTCTTGCCCACGCCGGAGAAGACAACTTTTTTGGCGGCGCGCCGGTCCACCCGCAAGACCCGTTCCAGTTCTCCGCCCGAAACCACATCGAAACCGCACCCCATTCCCGCCAGCAGGCGAAGAATGGCCAGGCTGGAATTCGCCTTCACCGAGTAGCAGAGGGTGTGGGGCACTTTGCGGAAAGCATGCTCGAAACTGCGCATGCGCTCCCGGATGGTGGACGCGGAGTAAACGTAAAGCGGAGTGCCGAAGCGCTCCGCCAGGCGCTCCAATATAACTTCATCGCAGTGCAATGCAGAGCCAGCCGGGCGGCGGCGAAGAAACCCCCGGTGCACCTCACGATAGGAAAAAGCCGGGGGACGGCCTTCCTCCCGGTTTGCGGGTCGGGTCACTTGCGCTTGGGTTCGCCTTTCACCTTGATGGCCACCACGGTCTCATCGTCGAAGGCTTCCTCTCCCGCGGCATGTTCGGTCACGGCCTTGAACAGCGACTTCACCACACAGTCGGCGGAAATAGCTGCGCAACCAGCGATAATTGTTTCGGTTCGCCTGCGACCGAACATATCGCCGGCCTTGTTTCGGGCATCCATAATCCCGTCGCTGAAAAACACGAACATATCGCCCGGCTTGGCCTTGAAAGTGAATTCGTCGTACTCGGCGTCGTCAAACAGTCCGAGCGGCAGGCCGGTGGCCTCGATGACTTCGATCTTTCCATCGTGGCAGTACAAAGGACGCGGCAGCCCCGAATTTGCTATTTTCAGAGAACGGTTAACATCGTCCCAAACGGCGTAGATCAGCGACACGAACTGGCCCTCGATGCGCCGCTCTCCCAGGGAAAAATTGACCGCTCGTAACATCTCGGCCGGTCCCGGTTCGATGGGGGCGTGCGAGCGCAAAATGCCGCTGACCAGCGCCGCATAAATCGCCGCCGGAGCGCCCTTGCCGCTGACGTCTCCAATCACCATTCCCAGGCGATCGAGTGAGTAGTTGACAAAGTCGTACAGATCGCCGCCGATGGCTCGCGCGGGCGCGAACTTGGCCGCCACCTCCAGGTTGGCCAGAGTGGGCAAGGACTGTGGCAGCAGGCGAAATTGCAATTCGCGCGCCAGCGCCAGGTCGCGCTCCAGACGCTTCTCCTGCCGGGCGATTTCCTCGTAGAGCCTGGCATTCTCAATGGCAATCGCGACCTGGGCGGCCAGCGTGGTGACCGTGCGTTTATGGTCATCGGTAAAAAATCCGCGCTTGGTGTGCTCGAGGTCCAGCACGCCAATGACTTTGTCTTTGTAAATCAGGGGAACGGCCAGCTCCGAACGGGTCTCCGGATTCAGCAGAATGTACCGCGGATCTTTGCTGACATCGGGGACCAGCACGGCCTGGCGGTGGCGCACAGCATAGCCCACCAGTCCGTCACTCAACGGAACGTCGTGCTTCAGTTGGATGTTTTCCTGAAAGCGCAGAGAGAAGCGGTGCTGCAATTTTTCTCCAGCCGCGTCTAGGAGCAGGATGCTGAACATCTGGTAGTCGATCAGGCGGCTGAGCAGTTCGGCAATGCGCTTCAGCAGTTCATCCACGTTCAGGATCGAAGTAAGCTCGCGCGCGATCTCGTTCAGCAGAACCAGTGTCCGGGCCTGGCGCGTGGTGCGGGTGTGCAGGCGCGCATTCTCGATTCCCACCGCCATGCGCGAGCCGATCAGGGTCAACAGCCGCTTATGCTCTTCGGTAAAGCGGTCGACTTCGTGCGTTTCCAGATTCAGCACCCCGATGACCCGATTTTTCACGATCAGGGGGATCGCCAGTTCCGAGCGCACATTGGGGGCGCCGGAGATATATTCCGGATGCTTCGACACGTCATCAATCAGGATGGCGGCACGTTGCTGCGCTGCCAGTCCGGTTACACCCTCGCCGATCTTGATCTTCACCCGCTCGGCAACTTCGCGCGCGTATCCCACCTGGAAGCGGATTCGCATGTCCTGGGTCTTCTCATTCACCAGCAGGATGGCGAAGATTTCGTAGTCGATGACCTTGCGCACAAGTTCGGCCACGCGTCGCAAGGTGGTATCGAGGTCAAGGGTAGTGTTGACGACGTCTGCCACCTCGAGCAGCAGCGGCTCGATTTTCAACTGATCGATTTGGGTCGCAGCGGTTTCCACGAATCTCAATGATAACAGCCGCTCCGATGCGGACCGGTTTCACCTTGCCGGCGAACCTGTGTAGGAAACTTATCCACGGCAAGCTGAACTTTTTTCGATATGGATCAACTCGAGTTGTCACCCTTCCCGCGGCACGATGCAAATGTCCGGAAGGTTGCGGTACTTCTCAGCGTAGTCCAGTCCATAGCCGACCACGAACTCATCGGGAATGCTGAAGCCCACGTAGTCAGCCTGAATGGGCTGCTTTCTGCGAGAAGGTTTGTCGAGCAACGCGGCGATGCGGAGGGACTTGGGCTGGCGCGCCAGCAGTAGCTTCTTCAAGTAAGTCAATGTGAGTCCGGTGTCCAGAATGTCCTCCACCAGGATCACATTCTTTCCAATCATGGATTGATCCATGTCCTTGGTAAGGCGCACTTCGCCGGTGGAGTCCCAGCCGGATTTCAGTTCCTGGGCTGGGCTCGGCCGATTGCCATAGCTGGAAACGCCGATAAAATCGAAGGTGGAATCGATATGCAACTGGCGAGACAGATCGCTGAGAAAAATGGCAGCGCCCTTCAGCACGCCCAGAAGAATCACGGATTGACCGGCGTAATCCCGGTTGATCTCGGAGCCCATTTCAGCCACCCGTTGGGCGATCTTTTCACGTGAAATCAGGACCTTCAGCTCAGTCATGGCGATTCATATTAAACTAAAGCAGCCGGCAATTGGCGCCCGCCGTTGGGCTGGCGGCCAACTGCCGACAGACCAGAGATCTGCCAGACTATGAACCTGAACGGCATTAAACTTACCTGGCTCGGCCACGCCACCTTCCGCATTGAAACTCCGGCGGGCAAGGTCATCATCGTGGACCCGTGGGTCATGGGCAATCCCATGTGCCCGGAGAAAGAAAAGGACATCGGGAAAGTGGATGTTCTGCTTTGCACCCACGGCCACTTCGACCATATCGGCGATGCGGTTGAAATCGCCAGGAAACACAATCCTGTTGTGGTTGCGATTCCCGAGCTTGCACACTGGCTGGAAAAGAAGGGCGCAAAGCAAGTGTCGGGCATGAATAAAGGCGGCACCCAGACCGTCGGCGACATCAAGGTAACCATGGTTCACGCCGACCACTCCTGCGGTATCACGGACGGCGACCAGATGGTTTACGGCGGCGAAGCTTGCGGCTACGTGATTGAGTTTTCCAACGGGGTGAAGGTCTACCACGCGGGTGACACCAACGTGTTCGGCGACATGGCGATTATTCGGGAGCTGTATTCGCCGCAGATTGCGATGATTCCGATCGGCGACCACTACACCATGTCACCGCGCGAAGCCGCCTACGCCTGCAACCTGCTCAAGCCGAAAACGGTCATCCCGATGCACTTTGGAACTTTCCCGGTGCTGACGGGCAGGCCGGCTGATTTGCAGAAGCTGTTGCCGGGCGTAGAGATCACAGAGATGACGCCCGGCGTAACCCTAAAGTAAGACTTTAAGGAGAGCGCTTTGTCACCCGAACGCGACATCAATGCGGCCTGGCGCATGGGCGGAATCACCGACGGCGCCGTCGAGGATTACATCTACTCCCTGCTTCCTGCTCGCGACGAGGTACTAGCGGAAATTGAGACCGAGGCAGCCAGGCGGAAAATTCCTATCGTCGGTCCCGCCGTGGGTCGCATCCTGTATCAACTGGCGTTGATGATCAATGCCAAAACCGTGTTCGAGTTGGGCTCGGCCGTGGGTTACTCCACGATCTGGTGGGCTCGTGCGGTGGGGGAGAAGGGCCGCGTGATCTATACCGATGGTGACCGCAAGAAGGCTGACGAAGCTCGCGGTTATTTCAACCGGGCCGGAGTTTCCCAACAGATCACCCTCAAAACTGGCGACGCCCTCGAACTTCTCTCGGAAGAGAAACAGCAGTTCGACATCATTTTCAACGACGTCGACAAGGAAGACTATCCCCGCGTCTTCAAGCTTATTTTGCCGCGCCTCCGGCCAGGAGGTCTGTTTGTGACCGACAACGTTTTGTGGAGCGGAAGGGTCGCCCAAAAGAATCCGGCTGAAGCCTCTACCAGGGCGATTCTGGAATTTAACCGGCTGCTCTATAACTCGACGGACTTCTTTACAACGATCCTGCCCATCCGGGACGGAGTAGCAGTGGCAATCAAAAAGTAAAATAACTGAGAACAGAGAACCTGGAACTGAAAACCGGGTTTTAATTGTTCTTGTTTCCTGGTCGCGCGAGGACTAGATCGACTTCACGGGAATGACGGTAAGGTCTTCGACCAACCCAACTTCCTTCTGAAGAAATGGTTCGGCGTAAGTCACGCCTCCCAACATTCCATAAAAACGCGCCATAGCCTCGACTCGCGAACGAATCTCATCGCGCGCGGGAAAGATGCCCTTGCCGGCTTCCTGATCGCTGAATTGGGTCTTGTAAGCCATCAGCGCCTCGAACCGGGTTTCAAACTGGTCGGTGATGTTCACGACAAACGTAGGGCGCACGTCGTAGTAGAGCGTGGCATAAATAATCTTGAAGGGCCGATGCGGAGGAAGCTCGGCCGCGCCAGCATCCTGAGGGCGTTCCGCCCTCGGCGCCGCGGGAGTTAGCTTGGCCAGTCCCGCCAGAAAACAGGCCTCATAGCCCAGTACGGACGCCGTGTAATGGTCCGGGTGCCGTCCCTTCCAGTAAGGAAGGATCACTACTCGCGGCCGCTGCTCGCGCAGCACGCGCACGACTTTCAGCCGATTTTCCCAGTTGTTCTCGACCCGTCCATCGGGAATGTCGAGCGCCTGCCGCCACGATGTGCGCAATATTTTGGCCGCTTCCGCCGCCTCGGTGGCGCGCTCTGCGGCGCTGCCCCGCGTTCCCATCTCACCCTGGGTGAGATCGAGGATCCCGGTGCGGTGTCCGAGTTGCGCCATCTTGAGCAAAGTGCCGCCACAGGTCTGCTCGACATCGTCACGGTGGGCAGCGAGAGCCAGAACATCCAATGGCGCGGTCGGCATCAGTCCAGGTTCCCCTGCTCCAACACCACATTCTCGCCCACAATCAGACGATGGGCGGCCAGCGCGTTCAGTTTTGGCAGAACGCAGATGACATGCTCATCGGTGTCGATGAAGATGATAATCACGGGCAGCTCCGTCTGGCATTTTACAGTACCCTTCGTCGGCCTCCCATGCCATGACTTCAGTAATTCAGCAGGCTCAATGTAGGCGCGAGCGCCCCGCTCGTGCGGGACGGGCGGGACGCCCGTCCCGCAATCAATTCTCCCTACTTCTTCCGCTCCACCAGAAATCGCGCGAGATCCTTAAGCGTCTGGGCTCGCGATCCAAAAGCCCCCAGCGATGCGAGAGCTGACTCCACCAACGCTCCCGCCTTTTTCAACGATTCGTCGATCCCAAACAACGCCGGATAGGTGGTCTTCTCCGCCGCCGTGTCTTTGCCTGCAGTTTTTCCCAGTTGCTCGGAAGTCTGGGTCACATCCAGAACATCATCCACAATCTGAAAGGCCAGGCCGATGGACTGCCCGAACGACCGCAGAGAGCCCACAGCCTGACCATCCGCTCTCGCATAGAGTCCGCCGCTGACTACGCTGGCGCCAATCAGCGCGGCGGTCTTCGAGCGATGGATGTACTCCAGCGTTTCCAGATCGGGTTTGGTGTGCTCCGCTTCGAGGTCCAGAACCTGGCCTCCGATCATGCCTTCGATGGTGCCGGTCCCGCGCGCGATTTCTTCGATGATCCGCACCCGGAAGTCAGGCGAGCAGCGCAGGCGGGACAGGACTTCATAGGCCTGGGTCTGGAGCGCGTCTCCCGCCAGGATGGCAATGGCCTCGCCAAAAACTTTGTGGCAGGTGGGACGGCCCCGGCGCAAATCATCGTTGTCGAGCGCGGGAAGATCGTCATGGATCAGGGAATAGGTGTGCAGCATTTCCAGCGCCGCGCCGAGTTCCTCTATGCCTTCGGGACGGGAACCGGCAACCATGCGTCCGGCTTCCATGCAAAGGATAGGTCGCAGTCGCTTGCCCCCGGCGAACACGCTGTGACGCATGGCCTTGTGGATTGAACGCGGACGCTGCGTGGCTGCCGGCAGCAGACGCTCCAATGCGGTGTCGGTCAGAGCCTGACCCTGCTCCAGAGTCTGGGTGAGCATGCGGGTGAGTATAACAATCGCAGAGTGGGGCGGACAGTTTTGTCCGCCAGTTTTGAAGATGATTCCGGGTGTGGATCTCGGTCGGTTTGCCGACAGGTTCTGATTGGCGCGGAGTCGAAGTCCAAAGCTACGGACGGGAGTGTCCGTCCCACCTCCGGGAACACAAGGTCCCTCGACTGCGCTCGGGATGACAGTTCTGTGGCCTCTGCCCGCGGGTGAGGGATTTGCGCGTGGGGCGCTTTAACGCCCGCGACGCAAAAGCATTTTAGCGGGTAGGGGTCCTTCGACTGCGCGACCGCTTCGCTTTGCGAAGCGGTCACTCCGCTCAGGATGACAGTTTGCGGGAATTTTTTTCCGATGGGGGCTCGAAGACTTCCGCTTGAAGCTTGCCGTTCTGTTTCAGCAGGATCTCTACTTTGCCCTCGGCTTCTTCCAACTCCTTGCGGCAGGCGGCGGACAGCTGCATGCCTTCTTCAAACAAGGTTAGAGATTTCTCCAAAGGCACTTCGCCTTTTTCCAGTTCCTGTACGATCTTCTCCAGACGCTGGAGGCAATCTTCAAATTTAGCCAAGCTGTCGCTCCGGTAGCTATTCTAATATCAGGCCGCGATGATCGGGCAATGCTGCTTGGCTAAGTTCCCAAGGCCTCGAGCACGTCTGCCGCCGAGGAGTATCGTCCTGAGGGCGCGCTGATCTGGGCGCCGTTCACCATGTCCCGTACCGCGACCAGCATTTCGCGGGCGATGGCGATGCCTTCCTCGCGCGCCGCCTCGGGCGTCCTGGCCCGTGCCATGCGCTCCACAATCGAATCGGGCACCGAGACGCGCAGCTCGTTCTTCATGAATTCGGCGTTGCGCACACTGACCAGCGGCCAGATTCCCGCAATGACAGGGATCTTGCAATGCTCGATGCGGCGCAGGAAGATTTCCAGCAGCTTGAGGTCGAACACCGGCTGGGTCACAGCGCATTCAGCGCCGGCCTCGACTTTGTATTCGAAGCGCTTGATTTCCTCGTCGATGTTCGGGACGCCGGGGTTGGCCCCGACTCCGATCACGAACGAGGTGCCGGTGCCCATCGGGTTGCCTCCGATATCCAGGCCCCGGTTAAGGTTGTGCACGATGTTCACCAGGCCGATGGCGTCCACGTCAAACACCGCCGTGGCGTCGGGATAGTTGCCCATCTTGGGCGGATCGCCGGTAATGCAGATCAGATTCTGGATACCCAGCGCCGCGGCCCCCAGCAGATCCGATTGCATGCTGAGCACATTGCGGTCGCGGCAAGTGTAATGCAGGATCGCTTCGATTCCGACTTCCTGTTGCACCAGCATGGACAGGGCCTGGTTGCTCATGCGGGCCGAAGCCCGCGGGCTGTCTGGAATGTTGATGGCATTCACGCCCACCGATTTCAGAAAACGCGCACCTTCAATTTCCTTGCGGATGTCCGTCCCCTTGGGCGGGACAATTTCCACCATGGTCAGAAATTCGCCGGCCGCGATCTTCGCGCCTACCTTGGATCGATTCCCGAGAGGCACCGCCGGCGCGGCCTTGAGCGCAGCTTCGCTGGTGGCTTTCGCGGGACTGATTTTCGCCCGGGCCTCGAAAGCCCGCAAGGCCGATTTCATGACCCGGATATGCTCCGGCGTGGTGCCACAGCACCCCCCAACCAGGCGCACTCCAGCAGCTACGAACTTGCGCGCGTAGCTGGCCATATATTCGGGGGAGCACAAGTAAATATTTCGGCCCTCTACCGACCGCGGCATACCGGCGTTGGGCTGGGCCGCCAGGGGCAGGGCCGTGAGCCCGCGGATGCGTTCGACAACTTCCAGCATCGCCACCGGACCGACGCTGCAGTTACAACCAATTACATCAACCCCCCAGCTTTCAATGCGGGGGGTGAAACTTTCGGGCGTCGAGCCATCGAGGCAGTTTCCGTCTTCATCGATGGTGACGTGAGCCACCACCGGAATCCTGGGGTCCACGTCCCGCGCCGCCAGAATGGCCTGGTGGAGTTCCTCGACGTAGCCGAAGGTCTCGAGCATCAGCAGGTCAACGCCACCCTCAACCAGGGCCGCGATCTGCTCGCGGAAGGCGGCTCGAGCCTCCTCGAACGAGGTCTTGCCCAGCGGCTCAATGCGAACTCCCAGTGGTCCCACCGAACCAGCTACCCAGACGTCGAAACTCTTGGCCGCTTCCCGAGCCAACTGGGCCCCGGAAAGGTTGATTTCGCGGACCCGGTTCTCCATGCTGTGCCGCCCCAGGCGGAAGGAGTTTCCGCCGAAAGTATTGGTTTCAATGATCTCTGCACCCGCCTGCAAATAATCATGATGTAGCTGACGGATAAGGTCGGGCTGGGATACGTTCAACTCGTCATAGCAACGGTTGATGAAGATGCCCTTGGCATAAAGTAGAGTCCCGGTAGCACCGTCACAAAGGACGGGGGACTGTTTCAAACGAGCTAGCAGATCGGCGGCCATCTCTTCGAGAATACAAGATGAACATCAGTTTTGCATCATCCGGAAGGCATGCAGGTTTTCTTTGCGACCTGTGGCGGAGGCCCCGGGCCCACTTTGCGGGCGGAGAGATGTATCTGCGATAACGCGATTCAGAATCTTGGTAGTGCCTCAATGAAGAAATCAAGGCGCAAACGCCGCACGCCAGATGCTTCGCAAATTCAGCATGACTGCAGATGTAGAAGTACCAACAGCTGGGTGATGCCCCAGTTCAAATTGAGGCGCTACCAGAACCTTGGACGGCCGGATTCGCGAATGGGCTCTGCTATAATCGCGATTCTTGCATCTAACTGTCCATTCCTTAGGTTCCTGGGAGTTCCTGGTTTGAGGCAATCCGGGTTCGCAATTCTGGTTCTAACCGCCGCCAGTGCCTTGCTGGTTTCCTGCGGAACTAACAACAACGCTATTACGCCCGGATCGGCGCCGGTGGTAGACCCTGCAACGATCAAGCAGCATGTTTTCGTTTCCAATCCCTTGTATCCCAACGGCGCATCAACGGCTCCCGTCGTGAACGTGGTGGACGGGCAGCGGGATCTGCTCTCTCCGACCGTGATCTCGGTGGGCTCCGCCAGCCCCACGCCCGGCCTGATGGTCTTGTTTCCCAACAAGAGATTTACCCTGGTTTTCAGCGTCTCGAATAACTCCATCACTTTGATCAACAATACCAGCCAGAGTGTCGCACAGGGCTCCAGCGGGACGTCGTCAACGCTCACTCTTCCTGGATTCAGCGAAAGCATCGTGGTAGCGCCGGACAATGTGACCGGTTTTGCCGCGGTACCCAATGCCGCGGTGACCGGGCAGGCGCCGGGAGTGGTGGACGCGCTGGACCTGTCCACCGATGCCGTTGTGGCCTCGGTTCCGATTCCGGGGGCTCGCTATCTGGTGCAAAGCCACAATGGCAACCGCATTCTGGTTCTGGGCAGCCGCCCCGACACGGTAACGGTATTGGCGCCGAGCGCAATTGGCACCAGCGCAGACCCGCGCACGGATATTCAAAGTTCCCTTTTCGATCATCCGGTATGGGGAGTAATCAGCAGCGACGATTCGACCGCCTACATCCTGAACTGCGGTCCGGAATGCGGGGGAACGACCGCCAGCATCACCCTGCTCGATTTGAACAGCAACCTGCCCGGCCCCACCATTCCAGTGGATTCCGCTACCGTCGGACTGCTTTCCGGCAATTTACTCTATGTTGCCGGAACCATGCCGGGCGCCAACACCTGCTCGGGCTCCGCCCCCGCGACCCTGGCAACTACCTGCGGAGAAGTTTCCGTCGTTGATCTGGGCCTGAGGATGGTCACTGCGACCGCCACGATCACGGACGGCTATCACAATCACATGGAGATGGGAGCGAATAACCAACTGTTTATTGGTGCTCGCACCTGCACAAACATCCAGGCTCCGTCCAGCGGCAGCACGCCGGGTGAGGTGCGGGGCTGCCTGTCCATCTTCAACACCAGCAAATCACGCGTCCTGGTTCCGCCGCAGACGGGGGACGTTACGGGCATTGAACCCATCAGCCGCCGGAACGTAGTTTATGTGGTGCAGAACGGCAACTTGGGTATTTACGACACCACCACTGACATGCTTCAAACCACCCAGGTCGATATCATCGGCCAGGCCGTAGATGTGAAACAGGTGGATTGAGGACGGCTTCTCGTTTTTTGCTCGCCAAACACCCTCGTACCTGTCATCCCGAGCGCCGTCTCGAGCCGCGCTCGCGCGGTGAGAGCAACCCGAGGGACCCCTGCCTGGCCGCGGACTGATCAGCTCATAGGGGTCCTTCGACTGCGCGACCGCTTCGCAAGCGAAGCGGTCACTCCGCTCAGGATGACACCCTGAGAGCTGGAAGCCAGAAGCTAGTAGCCAGAAGCTACCAGCCAGAAGCTACCAGCCAGAACCTCACTGCATCACTAACTCATGCTGCTTTGAATCTGCGACTGCTTTTTCCGAGTAGGGCAGCTTGAACGTGTAACCTTCGTACCACGCCTTCCACTGGTCCATGTAATAGGGACTGAGAAAGTTTCCCGCTTCACCGGTCACCAGATTCAACGTGGTCTGGTCGAGGTCGGAAAGGTCCACCGTCATGCGCTCCGAAGGCCCGTGGCTGCGCGACACCGCCTTCACGGTGTAGCCACTGCCGGATTGGGGCTGGATGCCGGGTCCCGACCAGCGTTGCAGCAGCGGAATTCTGCCCAAAATCGGGTGCTGGATCTCAACCGGATGAACCTCGCCCCACTTCCACAAGGCCAGATTCTGAGGCGCGCGGTATCCCGATTCGTCAGGGCTGCTCACTCCAGCTTCGACCGCCGCGGCCAGCAGTTCATCGTAGGTGCGATAGGCTTCAGGGAGCCAGACTGGAGGCTGATGGAGAACCAGATTTTCCAGCCACACCGACTGCATCCCCCAGGAATAAGTCTTCCAGCTGAGTGCAGCGTCGACTTGCTTCGAATCCGTAGGCGCAGGACCCAGCCTGGGCTCCAGCAGTAAGCGGGCGAGCTCGGCGCGGGCCCGATACTCAATGGTGGGAGCGGCCGAATCCGCGGTCATCCGCCCATCCCACCCGCGCATCAGTTCGGCTGCCTGCTTGCTCCGCGGAGAGGCCTTCCGGGCATGGTCCACGCAGTACACAAATTGCTCCGCAAAATAACGATCGGCCTCGGAATGAATATCCATCTGCAAGGCCAGCATGTCTGCCGGTGAAAATTTCTTGCCCGACTCCAGCACGCGATAGATTCTGGCAGTGCGCCAGGGAGCCTCCCAACCGGTGCTGATCGAATAGGGATAGCGATCCGGAGTAATGCGGCCGTTGGCAGTCGCAATGATGCCGGAGGGCGGATTGTAAACACTGGGCAGTTTGTCGAATGGAATGAAGCCCGTCCATTCATGCCCATTGTCGCTGCCATTTTCGGGAAGGCTGCCGTCACCGGAGGCGCGGATGGGAATCTTCCCCGTGGCCTGGTAGCCGATGTTGCCATCGACGTCGGCGAATACGACGTTCTGTCCGGGTGAGTCCAGCGTCGAGAATGCTTCACGGAACTGGTCCCAGTTCTGCGCTGAATCAACTTCAAAAAAAGGATCGTGAATTCCGTCGTAGAGCGTCCAGCGTAGCGCCAGCTTGCGAGTTTCGCCTGGGACCAGGTCAGTAATGATGGGTCCATGGCGGGTCAGCGCCACGTCCACCACCACGTCCGGCTTGCCCTTCACGTGAATGATTTCGCTGCGGTGTTGCGGCGGCTTCCATCCTTCGGGTGTCAGGTACTGGCCATCGGCGTTGAAGGTCTCAATGTAAACGTCCTCTACCGTGGGGCCGACGTTGGTAAAGCCCCAGGCGATGCGTTGGTTGTGTCCGACAATCACGTAAGGCAGCCCGGGCAAAGTCACCCCGGCAGCGTCGAAGTTGCCACAGCCGGATTGGCAGCGAAGATGGGCCTCGTACCACAGGTTGGGCATCTGGTGTCCCAGGTGCATATCATTAGAGAGCAGCGGCTTGCCTGAAACCGTGTGCGCGCCTGAGACCACCCAGTTGTTCGAGCCCATCACCATGCGCGCGTCCGAATCAACTTCCGGTGTTCGCCCCAAGCCGACTGATGCGACCGAGCTTCCCACCGAATCGCGGGGAGCATTTTCCTCATCCGTATTCTGGTCGAGGCCGGGGCGTGCGGCGGTCGGAGGCCGGTCGTGCCAGGACGAGTTGACGTACAAATCGGCCGTCAGCTCTGGCCCCAATTTAGCCAGGATCTTCTCGCGCTCCAGTGCATGGCGGTAGGGATAATGATTCAGATCTTTCACCATCTGGGCGGCGATTAAGGTGGAGTCCTCCGGAGCCCAGGGACGCGGAGCATAGCGCAGGATGCGAAACTCCAGGGGCAAACGGTCGCGATGGCTTTCGATGTACGCATTCACGCCGCGAGCGTAAGCTTCGAAATGAGATCGGTTTTGCGCGGAGGCGACTTCGAGCGCCTTATGGGCGGCCACTCGTAGTCCCAGAATTCTCTGCTCGCGATCGTGCTTGAGAAATTCGCCGCCAAGAATCTCGGAGATTTCGCCGGCGGCAAATCGCCGCATCATATCCATCTGCCACAGGCGGTCCTGCGCGGTGACATATCCCTGGGCAAAGAAAAGGTCTTCAAAGCTGCTGGCTTCGATGGTAGGTACGCCGTGCCCGTCGCGGATCACAGTCACTCGGGCCGAGAGGCCGGGAAGCTTCACGCTTCCGTCCATCTGGGGCAGGGCAGAGCGCGCTATGAAGAAGAACCAGGCCAGCGCTCCCAGGAGAACCAACAACCCAGCGATCAGAAAGAACGCAAGGGCTCGCCCCAAAGGGAAGCGGTTGCGAGGAGCCGAAACCGAAGTGGTGATCGTCGCCATGGCGAATTCTTGATTCTATGGCGCACTCCAAGCTAAGACAAATACGCGGCTGTTTATTCGCTCAAAATTCCTGGCTGCATAAAGGGCATCATCCTGAATGGCCTTCAGGCCGTGAAGGATCTGGCGAGGAGCTGCACAAACCTCGAGCGAAGGTGCGAATCCGCTGCACGCCAGATGCTTCGCAAGCTCAGCATGACGCCATCCATGAGGGTGGGGAAAGGTCAAACTGCACACCGCGAGGAATATCCCCTGACTGCCGCCCGGCGTTGGCTTGTCGCGGCCATGTGCCTCTGGGCACCGTCGATCTGGTTCCTTGGCACGGCCGAGATTCGCCGATCCCCGCCATCATGTTGATAGTGAACTTGATAGTGAACGCTCTGTGCCATGCAGTCCCAGGACGGGGACGGGCCCACGGCAGGCCTGTCTATGCGATTCTGTTTGCCTTGGAAGGCTGATTCTGATAACTTTCGCGGGGTTCAGGCACGGCCGAACGGACCGCGTTCGGGGGCCGAGTTGCACAATCTGGGGAGGGAAAGTCCATGGCTTTTTGTAGCGGGTGTGGAACGCAGATCGCGGACGGCACGACCATGTGTCCGGCCTGTAGTAGTCGCACCGCAGCGCCGCCGGCAGCCGCAGTGGCCCCGAGTACCACGGGCGGAATGACCGACAATGTCGTCGGCATGTTGTGCTATATCACCATCGTTCCGGCGATCATTTTCCTGGTGATGGAGCCTTATAACAAGAGCCGCTTCGTGCGGTTTCATGCTTTTCAGATGATTTTCTTTTGCGTGGCCCTGATTGCCATCTGGATCGGCCTGACCATCATTGGCTTTTTGCCCGGGTTGATCTTTATCACGTTTCCCCTGCACATGATCATATGGCTGGGATCGTTCATCATCTGGATCATCCTGCTGATCAAGGCCAATCAGGGGCAGATGTTCAAGCTGCCGGTCATCGGCGACCTGGCCGAGAAACAGGCGAACGCTGTCTAGTTTTCACGCCTGGCCCCAGCACTGAGCGGGCGCTCCTGGCGAATTTTGCCGGTTTCTGCCGCGGTCTGGCCGGAGACCGGTCCTGGCTGCGAGGGGCAGAGTTTCGACAATCCCCCTGGGCGTCATCCTGAGAGGCTTGCGTCTCGAAGGACCTGGCGAGCGCGTTCTCAGAGCCGCTGCGTCAACCGCCAATCCGCTTCACGCCGGATGCTTCGCCGGTTGAACCTGACGCTCGGATGAGGGAGATAGTTCTTTGCCCACTAGATTGCCGGCTTCCCCGCTTGACAGATATTCTTCGGGATGTCATTCCTATTAGCTTTTGGTTCGCATCCTCGCTGCGGCGCTCTCGACGCGGGAAGCAGGACCTTTGAAGGGAACCATTGAAAGTTCGGGTCTTCTATCACGACAAGTGCTTCGACGGGGCATCCTCGGCTGCGCTCTTTTCGCGCTTTTACCGGGAGCGAATCACCAGCGATGTCACCTTCGTTTTCTCCGGACTGCTGCATCGCGCCGGCGCCTTGTTCGATGAAAAGCAGTTTGATGGAGACGAAAACGCCATCGTCGACTTCAAGTACTCCAGTTCTCCCAGGATCACCTGGTGGTTCGACCATCATCAGAGCGCATTTCTGACTCCCGAGGACGCCGCCCACTTCGAGCAGGACGAGAGCAATCGCAAGTTCTACGATCCCGATTTCAAGTCCTGCACCAGCTTTATCGCCACCATCGCCGAACAGCGTTTCGGCTTCGATCCCGACCCGGTGGCCGACCTGATTCACTGGACCGACATCGTCGATGGAGCCATGTATCCGGACGCCCGGACTGCGGTTGAAATGAAGGCGCCGGCCATGAAGCTCACTCTGATCATAGAATCGGCGCAGGATTATACCTTCATTCCACGGCTCATCCCCTTGCTGGCCACCAGGCCGCTGGCGGAGATACTGGAAGAGCCCTTCGTCGCGCCCCTGCTGCCGCCCCTGCTCGAGCGCCACCAGCGCTCCATTGCGGTTTTGAAAGAGCGAACCGCGTCCAAGGATCAAACCCTCTACTTCGACATCACCGACCAGGACCTCGAGGGCTACAACAAATTCGTGCCTTACTATCTCCACCCGGAATCGATTTACAGCGTGGGCTTGAGCAAGAGCAGTTTCCGGGTGAAGGTTTCGGTGGGCTCGAATCCCTGGGCGCCGTCTGAGCCGACGGTAAATCTGGCCAAGGTGTGTGAACGCTACGGCGGCGGCGGCCACGCTCGGGTGGGCGCGATCTCATTCGGTGTGACCGAGGAAGAGGCAGCCCGGAAGGCGGCGCGCGAGATCGCAGACGAACTGCGCGCCCGCGTGCGCGCCGGCCAGTAGCTTCGTAGTGCACCCTGAGCGAAAAAAATCGCTTCGCCGGCGAAATGGTCTGGAGTCGAAGGACGTTTATTCGGGACGACGAACCGCCGCAATCTGAGAAGCCGCCGATGCTAGGATTGAAACTCCGTTAAATCGGACAGTCATCGGGTACTGTCCCGAGGCGCTCAAGGCGACCGGATATGGGAACAGGGAAGCGAACGCCGTGAGCATTCCCGTGAATTCCAGTGTGGTCCTGCGAGCCGAGCACCTGGGCAGGAACGTGCGCGACAAAGTCCTGGTTCAGGATGCCAGTTTTGAATTGCAAAAAGGAGAGGTGCTGGCCATCACCGGACCCAGCGGCGCAGGCAAGAGTTCGTTGTTGCGCCTGCTCAACCGCCTGGACGAACCCACCTCCGGAACGGTATTCGTTGAAGGCGCCGACTATCGCAATATTGAACCGAGGGAACTCCGGCGCAAACTTGGCATGGTGACGCAGAGGCCATATCTGTTTCCCGGAACCGTAGCCGGCAATCTCAGTTTTGGCCCGGCCCAGCGTGGTGAAATTCTTTCGCCTGAGGCGATCGAGCAACTCCTTGCCCAGGTTGGCCTCAAAGATTATGCCGGGCGTGACGTGGCCAACCTTTCCGGAGGCGAGGCCCAGCGGGTCTCGGTGGCGCGCACTCTGGCGAATTCGCCGCTCGCCCTCTTGCTCGACGAACCCACCTCGGCATTGGACGAGGCCGCCAAACTCGAAGTCGAATCCGCGATTCAAAGGGTGGTGCGCGACCAGGGACTGACCTGCGTGATGGTCACCCACGAGATTGCCCAGGCGGTGCGACTGGCTGAACGGGCTCTGGTGCTTGAGCGCGGACGGATTGTCTCCGCCGGCGCGGTAAGTGAGGTGCTTCATGCTTAGACTGCTGTTTCACTCGCAACTACAATTGGGTTTTGCGCAGGCCTCGGTGGCTGCCCTGGCTGCTCTGGCCGTAGTCCTGCTTGCGCGTCGCCGGCGGATTCATCTGGAAAGAGAAACCCTGATCGCGATGGTGCGCGGCCTGGTGCAAATCATCGCGGTAGGCTCAATTCTGGTCGTCCTTCTTCGCGGTCCACGCTGGACCAGCGGCATTGCACTAGCTGGCATGATCATGGCGGCAGGTGCGACCTCAGCGCGGCGGGCTAAGGGCATGCCGGACGCATTTCGCGTCTCCGCCTGGGCCATAGCATTCGGCGCCGGGTCGATCATCGCGCTGATGACGTCGCTGGGGGTGATTGACACCGCCATCACATCGCTGGTTCCGGTGGGTAGCATGATCATTGCCAACGCCATGAATACTAATAGCCTGGCCCTGAACCGCTTCCGCTCGGATGTGCTGGCGCACGTAGGCGAAATTGAAGCGGCACTGGCCTTGGGGGCGGAAGCCCATCACAGTGTGTCTCCCTATGTGCAGGCTTCGTTCGAAGCCAGCCTCATTCCCGCCATTGATTCGATGCGCTCCCTGGGCATCGTTTGGATTCCCGGACTGATGGCCGGAATGTTGCTCTCCGGGGCCCGGCCGGTGTACGCGGCCATCTATCAGTTTGTGGTGCTGGCCATGATTTTTGCGGCCTCTGGTTTGACCTCTCTGATCAGCACCATGCTGATTCGCGGACGGGTGTTCTCCACCGCGGATCAACTCCTGCTGCAACCGGGAAGATAATCGCGAATATCCCATGGACCACGTGGCCAAAACGATCGTGGTGCACGCCAAGGCGGCGGAGCGGCATCGTCGCCGCGCCGCGCTGCGCGCCGTGGCTTCGCTCGAATTGACCAAAGGACTGGTTGTGCTTCTATTGGGCTTTGGTGCGGTTTCTCTGGTTCACAAAGATGCCTGGGACATCGCTGAAGCCATGCTCAGATTCCTGCACGTCAATCCCGATCGCCACCACTACGCACAAGTCTTTCTGAACCTGGCAGACAATGTCACGGATACGAAATTGTGGGCTGTGGCGGCCGGAGCCGCCGCATATTCGATCGTTCGTTTCGTGGAAGCTTACGGGCTATGGGGGGAACGCGCATGGGCGGAATGGTTTGCTCTGATCTCGGGAGCTCTTTATGTTCCGTTTGAGACCTACGAACTGATCCGACGGCCCAACCTCATGCATGCGGCCGTATTGCTGATCAATCTGGGGATCGTGTTCTATATGCTCTATCTGAGATTGTCGGCCGATGTGAAAACCGCCGTCAAAGAGTGACCCCGCGATTAAGCCGTATGTGACTTTCGTGAAAGGCAGGCGGTTGGGACTAGACCCCGCATCTTCCAATCTTTCATGGTTGACGCGGGGTCCTTTTGGGGGGGAAGGCCCCGAATTGTGACAGGTGCGGAGCCCGCTCAACTAAGATAATTACATAGTCGGTTTTCCGACGAAGGCAGCTACGGGCCCGGGATGAAGACATGAGAGAAATTCTGGAAAGGATGTGCCGCGGATGTGGATGGACGATCCGGCCGCTGCTGGTCGCGGTCATCCTGATATTGCCCCTTTCCGCCGAACAGATTTCGCTGCAGGCGGTGGTCACGCCTTCAACCACGATTTTGAAGGACGGCCGTCCCGTCTCTTTTGCCCTTCATGGCTTCATCGAGTTCAACACGCTGGCCGATTTGTTCCCTTATATCGAATCGCAGAAACGCCGTTGGCAGGCTGGTCTGGACTTGAGCGCGCGCCAGCGTCTGGCGAGCGAACTGCTGCGCCAAGGCATTGAGAGCCGCGTCGTCTCCATGATCGATGAGCGTCCGCTCGAAGCCCTGGTCACCCACACCCGCGAAGAACTGCGGCAAGCGCTGGCACAAGTGAAGGAACCGGTACCACCGGGATACGCCGAGGCATTTCTGGCGGTGCAGGAGAGGTGGAAGCATTCATTGAACTGCTGGAGCGCTGCGCCTTCGATTCCGGCGCGCGTGCTCTCCAACTGGTATCCCATTGAGGAAGGCATCGACCTGTATGGCTCGACCTACGACTCCACCGAGCACTTCTGGCAGGCGGTGAAATATCACCCCGATATCACAGTCGGTCAACTGCTGGAATTGCTCCGCGTGTTGGAACCAAGGGACTGGGGTTCCTGGCTCGCGCGCCTTGACGGCGATCCCAAGCTGTATCTGCCGAATGCCTACGCGGTGGAGTTTCTGCGTCACAATCTGACGGCGGAGCGGATGGCATGGTTTCAGAGCGAACTGGCCGGTCACGGACTGCGCCCCGACGAGCACGCCCGGCAGGCGCAGCAGCGTGGCGCCGCCCGCTTCCGCTTTAGTGCATTCGAAGAGAAAGTCCTGTGGGGCGACCTGGCGGATGTGTTCCACCTGGTCTACAACTTTTCCAGGCCAGAGGACCCTATTCGGAAGACGTTGGCGGAAAGCCACTTTGATGCGATTTACCTGGCCCAGCGCAGAATGGGCTTCATCAGCCCCGACTTTCGTTCGCTGATGCTCGAAATCTGGCATGTGAAATATCTTCAAATGCCCCGCTTTCGCGAGGTCATCAGCCTGATCCCAATCGAGATCCATCTTTCTCACTTTCTGAACGACGGCGACTCTCCCGATATTCCCATCCCGGTGTATGTCGAGTATCTGAACCAGATTCGCGAGCTGGCGCGCCGCCCCGTGCGGACGCAAGCAGCCCAACCGCGATCAAGCTCTCCATGAGGCTGCCGAGTCCGAATTCAGTTGTAGGGAAGCGGAAGTAGGGAAGCGGAATAAGATAAAGGCTGTGGTGTGCAACCCGCGGTGGACGCGCTCGGCTAGAGAATACGGCGGCGGGGAAGGCGAAGGGAATCTGTAGTCCTGGAATGGCGGGGCTCTGAGTTTTTGTAGCGGAGGAATTGGGCATGAAAGCATTACTCTGTTGGACGTTGACCGCGACTGCAGCGCTCAGTGGAGTCTTACTGGCACAGTCTGCAACCCAGAAAAACGCCGGCCCGGGTTCTGCCCGGGAGAAACTGATCGGAGCTTGGCGTCTTGTCTCCCTGGAAGACCAGGGGGCAGACGGAAGGCTGACCCAGGGTACCGATCGCAAGGGCATTCTGATCTACACCCGCGATGGCCACATGTCGGTGCAGCTTATGCTTCCGGAGTCGGAGTCCGGCGTCTCCAATGACTACGTGAAACAGGGGTATGAGGCCTCGTTCGGCAGCTACGACGTCGATGAAGCAGAGCACACGGTCACGCATCACGTGCAGGGATCGGTAACGCGGGGACTCGTGGGTAAGGACCTTCCCCGTGCGTTCCAGTTTTCTGATGGGCGCCTGATCATCAAATCGACTCGGCCGGACGAGCACTGGTCGGTTGTGTGGGAACATTACTGACCGGTCTGCAACTTCAAAAAAAAGCGTCCGCAGGGGAAGCAAAATATGGAGATCAAAAGAATTGGCTCGCAACCTTCGGCGAAGGGTCCGTCGGACTGGTTCACTGGTACGGTACGGATCGATCCATTATTTCAGGCGCCCGATCCGGCCTTTGTGCAAGGCGCCAGTGTAACCTTCGAGCCGGGCGCGCGAACGGCATGGCACACCCACCCGCTGGGCCAGACCCTGATCGTGACCGCGGGTTGCGGCCGAGCACAACGATGGGGCGGCCCGATCGAGGAGATTCGGCCCGGCGACGTAGTCTGGATCTCGCCCGGCGAGAAGCACTGGCACGGCGCCACGCCGACCACGGCCATGACGCACATCGCCATTCAGGAAAAGAAAGACGGGAAGGTGGTGGAGTGGATGGAACAGGTCAGCGAGGAGCAGTACAAAGGCTGATCGCCGCTCCACATCTGTGAGGTCGGGGGAAACGTTCCGCCTCTCCCGAGCGCTCACACGACCAAGTTCGTTAACCAAAACGCGCGAAGATGAAGATCGGGAGCGCTGAAATGCCGCAGAGGCGGACCCGGGGCGGCGACGGACGCTCCGGGATCGCGCCTAGTTTTGCGGATACGCCCAATAGGGGGTTGTCCCTCCCGGGGCGGTCTTTCCCTCGATGGACGTGTACACATTGCGCCCGAAGAAGAAAGGCAATCCCCAATCGAAGCTGGTGAAGCTGCCATCACTGGGACCGGCCAGGCCGGGAAGCGCCGCGTCTCCGGTGGTGAAGAGCAGGTCCGCACTGAGCACGCTGAAGTCGACCGAGGCCGTCCCGCCGCCGCCCGAGTTAACGGCTGAAAGATTCGCGGTACCGGTCGGACAATAGTAGTCCACGTCCGAGCACTCGGGAAGGCTGCTGCTGTTGCTGTCGAAATACAGGCCGTTCGAACCACTATCGACAAAGCTGTTCTGCATATTCGTGTTCTGAAAGTTGGTCGAGAAAGTCAGGAAGTTCGGATCCATTGGCACAACGATCGCGTTGCCCAGTGCATTATTTGACTGGGTACCGATGCCAAAGACGAGAGAACCAGTAAGCGTGGCCCGCGGGCTGGTAATGGCCGGCAACTCGACGATCACCCCGTTATTGTCAGCGGCAAAAAGGCTGACCGGATTTTGCACCTGTAGATTCAGACCTGCGCTGGTCACCGCACAACTTGACGGCACCGTAGTACTGCATTGGTAGTATTGATCCACCGCTGGAATATTGCCGGTGCAACTCGATCCGCAATCGTATTGCTCCGGACCTATTCCCAATATGCCATTGGCTCCCAAAGTAGCTACGGTGTCGTTTGGCGTTCCATTGCAAGTGGCGGAGGGAATTACCGCAAAAGCATCGTCCAATACCTGGACGGGAACTGAACTGGCCAACTCGCCGGATATCTGCACGTCGGCTGTCTGCACCGGGCCCCAGTTGTAAGTACCGTCGAGGTAGGAGAAGCATTCGGCCAGTGGATTACCATTGACGGTCTCCTGATTCAGACCCAGCGATCCCAGAGCTGAGCCCACGACTCTCAGTCCGAAAGAACCCGTATCGACCAGCACATTGCTGACGACTTGACAATTGGTCGTGCTACCCGGGGCACACACGGTGACGCTGGTAAAGACGCCGTCAGGATAATTGCCCTCGGGCCCCACGTTGACCGATATGGGCTGGACATTCGTTCCGGTGTTAGTAATGGTCTGGGGGGGGTGTGGCGACCGGTGAGCTTCCACCGCATCCCATCACCAGGAGCAAGGTTGCGAATAAAGGCACACTCAGCAGTGTATGTACACTCTTTCTTGTCATCATCGAATGTCTCCAGGGGTGATTCCCTCGGGCATCAGTTCAGGCAGATAAGCTTTTCCAAAATAATTGCGCGCATGTCCGGCCGACTTGACGACGAGTCCTTTCTGTTGGACCAGCACTGGCCCTCGGCCCGCCCGTTGCCTCCTCTGAGCTTGAACGGCTTCAGTAAAGGGCGCGAATGAAGCGCCTAAGATCTGATGCAGGTCCGGCAAGAAGCGCCCTCGCCAGGCAACGCCAAAAACTTTGCCCGCTGGGGATACGTACTCTCGCACCACCGTGCCTGACGGCGCCTGGATTTCATGGACGGTGTACGCTTCGGTTTTCGTGGATTTCAGGGTGGCCTTCATATGGGCTTGATCGGCCAGTACCGAGGTCGCATCCCCTCCCAACTCAGCTGACGCATTTAAGGCGAGGGCGAGCCCCAGGAGGGCGATGCTGGCCAACCCGACAGGCTGGGCCGGTTTCCTTCTGAGAGAATCAAAAATCGTCATACCTAAACCGTTTCCGCCCTGAATCAATACTCAAGGCAATGTGCATTGCGTGAGTGAATCTGAACTGACAGTACGTAAGAACCCGCTGAAGGTAAACGGGGAGTAATATTTCGGTAAAGAAAGGTAATAGTTTGTAACGGGACTCGCTAGAACGACGGAAGGGTCAAAAAAGGAACGCCCGGCTTTTCTCGAACGCACAGCTTAAGGGAATTCAAGAGGCGGCTCCCAGGCTCGACCCGGCGGCCCGTTATCGGGGACGCTGCTGCCGGAACTCCGTCCCCACGATTTTAGTCATCGTCAGGATCTCCCATGGGGCGCTTGTCGTTCAAAAAGTGGTCGGCGTTCAAGGGCGCAGCGATCAACTGAAACGAAAGCGGCGCCTGGGTGAAGTCGAAGCAATCCGACAGATCGTCGGCGCGTGTGTCCGCGAATCCGACTGAAGTCAGCCCCCAGTTGGTTTCGATGAACTTCAGGATGCTGCCGAAATCATGCTGCAGGTGGGAAACATAGCCCGGTTTGGCGTACGGCGACACCACGATCAAAGGCACGCGAAAGCCATACTCGTAGGAGTTGAAGATGGTGGGCGCAACGTGGTCATACCATCCGCCCCAATCGTCCCAGCTGATGAGGATGGCGGTATCTGCCCAGTACGGGCTGCTGCCGATGGCGTTCACAATCGAGGCCACCCAGGCCGGCCCCGAACCTTCGTTGCTCCCGGCATGATCGGAGTACGCGGCCGCCGGAATCACCCAGCTCACCGCGGTCAGGTTCCCATCGCGGACATCCTTGAGCACCTGCGGCGGGTCAAGAATGACATTGTTCCAATCCGGCCCTGAGCGGAGATGTTGAATGGCGTTGGGCGCCGTCCAGATCGAACCCGCCGACGGCGCATAGTATCGCCAGCTGATGTTCTCGGCATCGAGCCGATCCATCAAGGTCGCGTGCTCGAAGCACGGGTACATGGTTCTGGATTCGTCTCCGCTGGGATCGATGAGCGGTACGTATACGTCTTGCGGAGCATCACACCCGGCAGGGGGGCCGAGTTGACCTGGTTCAATTGTATTTTCCGAGGCGAAGAGGTGACTGGTCGAGCTAGGCGCCGATGTCCCCGAAATAATAAATTGATGGGCTGGAAAGCTCGGTCCCTGGTTGGTCTGGAACATGCGATCGGCGAAGGTGTACTGTTTCGCCAGCTGCATGTACGGCGCAACCTCGGAAGGGTTCGCATAGCCGAACTGCGGATTGGCTGGCGGGCAAGGCGGGTCGTCGGACTTACAGGTGACCGGAATCAGATCGGCGCCATCCATCTTTCCGTTGTCATACATCTTCACAAACGAGGGATGCGTATGGGTCATGTCGTAGTTCACAGCCAAAGGCATGGCGACCAGTGGAATGGTCTGACCTTGCGAGTTCAGGCCGCTGGCGGCGATGTCCGCATTGGGCAAGCCTTGAAACAGATTGTCCGGAGTCCGGTTTTCCTGGAAGATGATGACTATGTGGTGGATTTTCGACTTCGGAGGCGGAGGCGGAATCGACGGGTCTGCCCCGCAGCCTTCCAGATTCATCAAGACGCCAGCCGCACAAATCAGCAGACTCCACAGCAGCAGCAGCTTGAAACGAATCGTCACTTGTCGTCTCCTCGCTCTTTATATCATCGGAGCGAAAGAAGTAAGAGAGTAGAAATTGGGGAAATGTTCCCGCTGTCTCCGAGTTTTCCCAGGCCCACACCCGAAGATCTCAGATTGACGTAAAGATGAGGAGAGAGGAACGCATATGGCAGCGCCAATGGATGATCTAAGGGATCGGCTTGCCCGATCCCACGAACTTAACATTACTGTGACCGGCAGAAAATCGGGACGCGCTATCTCAATCCCGATCTGGTTTGTATTGGAAGACGACACGCTGTATCTCCTGCCGGTTCACGGGTCGGATACGGAGTGGTACAAGAATTCGCTCAAGAACCCGTCGATTCTGGTCAAGTCGGGGAGCGCAGGAGCTGAATTCGGGATGGTTCCTATCACTGAGGCAAAAGAGGTGGCCTCCGTGGTCGAGAAATTCCGCCAAAAGTACGGAGCGGGCGACGTGAAAAAGTACTATTCAAAACTCGACGTTGCGGTTCTCGCCAAAATGCAGTGAGGCCGGCCAAACCGCAAGGGAACCGTCTCCCGGATCCTCCCGACAAGATGCAGTAAACTAACGGCAGTCTGGCCCCGTAGCTCAGATGGATAGAGCAGCGGTTTCCTAAACCGAAGGTCGCGTGTTCGACTCACGCCGGGGCCACCAGTTCGTGAGACGAACCTTCCTGATCGGCGCGGGAGGGCCAGTTCGTCGAAGGGCCGCATTCCGGATACACTGTTGCCGCGCCGATTCTTCTTTTTCCAGGGTGGTCACCTCGATGACATGGTTCATGATCAGTTCTTTTTTGCTTTTCAATGTTTTCCTCGGAGTCGGTCAATCTCAGGCCAGCCCCCGCCCAAACGGGGCCACGGGACATCGCAACCTGCTGCTGGTGGTGAACCAGGGCGATCAGAGCATGAGCCTGGTTGATCCCGACGCTGCGGTGCAGATTGGCAAAATCAAGACCAACGAAATCCGCGCCCACGAGGTGACGGCCTCACCTGACGGGCGGCTCGCCTATTTGCCCATTTACGGAGACTCCGGGGTAGGGAAGCCGGGGACCGACGGAAGCTCGGTGGAAATCGTCGATCTGGATAAGCAGACCATCGTGGGCAGCATCAATGTCGGTGCGGTGCGGCCGCACTGGGTCAGGTTCGGACCCGATGGCATGCTTTATGTCTCGGCTGAACTCGACAATGCCGTGGATGTGCTGGACCCGCATGCGCGGAAAAAAGTGGGATCGATTCCGACCGAGCAGCCGGAGTCGCACATGGTCGTCCTATCGCGCGATGGGCATCGTGCTTACACCGCCAATGTCGACGCGGGCACGGTTTCCGCACTGGATCTGGAGAAACGAAAGCTGATCAAGGTGATTCCGGTGGCTGAAACGGTTCAACGCATCTCCATGTCGATGGATGGCCGCTGGGTGTTCACGTCCGATCAAAAGCGTCCACGGCTGGCGCTCATCGATACGGCGAGCAACGAGGTCACCAACTGGATCACGCTGCCCGCGGTTGGTTACGGAACGGCGCCCACGCTGGATGGCAAGTGGCTGCTGGTGACCATGCAGAAGGCCAATCAGGTAGCCGTGGTGGACCTCTCGCAGATGAAGGTGGTTCGCACAATTCCAGTGGGCGCGGATCCGGTGCAGATCCTGGTGCGTCCCGGGGTGGCTTACGTTTCGTGCAGTGGCGACGGAAAAGTTGTCGTGCTGGATCTTAAGACCTGGCAGGTGGGAAAGTCGATCGCAACCGGTCCCGGAGCCGACGGGTTGGCCTGGGCAGAGAGAAAGCCTTAGCAGTCGGGAAGAGGGAAGCGACAGCAGGTCCCTCGACTGCGCTCGGGATGACAGGCCGTTTCCGTTCTTCGCGGTTTAAGATTTTGCGTTCTGCACCGTGGGCAAGAACTTCGGCGGCTTCCGGGCTTTGATGGACTGCTCGAAGCCATAGGCGATCTTCAGCAAAACGGGCTCGCTCCAGGCGCGCCCGAAGAACGACATGCCAACCGGAAGACCGGCAATGAAGCCCGCAGGCACGGTAATGTCAGGATATCCCGCGACCGCCGCCGCATTTGAACTCCCGCCGCCGGAGT
This sequence comes from Terriglobales bacterium, assembly GCA_050746005.1. Taxonomy (GTDB): domain Bacteria; phylum Acidobacteriota; class Terriglobia; order Terriglobales; family Acidobacteriaceae; genus JAIQFF01. The sequence continues at coordinate 2,309 of JBOGLC010000022.1, read as the reverse complement.
GATCTCCGTTGACCAGATCAGTGAGCCACGCTGGACTGCCGGTCGGGGCCATGATTGCATCCAGATGAAACTTGTCCATGACGGCGTCGATGCCCTCGGCGCGCGAAAGCCGGTGATTGGCCTCGAGCGCGTCCAGGTATTCTTTGCTGGTCAGCGGCCCTTTGGCCTCGGCTTTGATGAAGGTATCCTGGGCGAAGTAGGGCATCTCCTTCTCTTTGTTGCGATCGTTGAATTCGATGATGTCCTGGAGCGAATGAACCGCGGCGTCAGGACGGGATGACAGGTAGGCGTTAAGGTCGGCTTTCAGTTCATAGAGCAGCACCAGAAATTCGCTGTCGTCGAACATGCCATAGGATTCGAGGTCAGCCGGATCCACCAGCGTGGCCCCCTGTCGTTTCATCTCTTCCATCAGGTTGTTCATGAGGCGATCGACGCTATCGCTGAAACCGAAATATTTGCGCGCCACCCCAATGCGGACGCCGTGCAGTCCGTTCGGATCGAGAAAGTGGGTGTAGTCCGCCGCAGTCTTTCCGGTGCCGGCCTCGGTCGCGCTGTCCCGTGGATCGGGGCCAGCCAGAGCATTGAGCAGGATCGCGGCATCGCGGACGGTCCGCGCCATGGGGCCGGCCGTGTCCTGGCTGTGCGCGATGGGAACGATGCCGGCGCGGCTGATCAAACCGAGAGTTGGCTTGATCCCCACAATGCCGTTGGCGGAGGATGGGCACACCACTGAACCATCGGTTTCGGTCCCTACTGCGAGCCCGCAGAGGTTGGCGGCCGTGCCCGCTGCCGAGCCCGAACTCGAGCCGCAGGGATTGCGATCGAGTGCGTAAGGATTCCGGGTGAGGCCGCCGCGACCGCTCCATCCGCTTACAGAATGACTGGAGCGAATGTTGGCCCACTCGCTGAGATTGGTCTTGCCCAGAATGACCGCGCCCGCTGCGCGCAGTTTCTGAGCCACAAAAGAGTCTCTCACCGGGCGCGAGCCCACCAGCGCCAGTGACCCGGCGGTGGTTTGCATGCGGTCGGCGGTGTCGAGGTTGTCCTTGATCAGCACTGGAATTCCATGCAGTGGACCGCGCGCGCCCTTGGCTTTCCGCTCCTTATCGAGGGCGTCGGCGATTGCCGGCGCGTCCGGGTTAAGTTCGATCACAGTGTTTACCGCCGGTCCATGCCGGTCGATCTCTTCGATCCGCGCGGTGTACTGCTGAGTCAGAGAACGAGCGGTAAATCTCCCGGCAGCCATCGCCGTCTGGAGGTCTGCGAGGGTGAGTTCGTCCAGTTCGAAGGGTGTAACTACCGGGCTGACCGGAGTGTCGGCAGGCAGCTCGCGGGCGCCGGCCAGTGCGGGCGCCAGGGCTGCACCCGCTCCACCGAGCAAGGTGGACTGCAGGAATCGCCGGCGGGAGGACCGGGCATTGTTAGGAACTGCGGTGTCAGGGACTGCATTTTCGAATTCGGGCAAGGCGGTTCTCCTTCGGCGGTGGCCAAGCGGGAAGCGGAATTATAGGCCATCGCCGCCCGGCCCGGTTCTGGGTGAAAGGCCAATGGCGGCAGTTCGCAAGAACCCGGGCGAGCGTTGCTCGCCTGCACGGGCGGGGCGCCCGCGCCTCCATCGAGCCGCTGAGTCCCTGAGGGCGAGTGTTCCGCCCGCCCTTCCCTCCGGGAGATGGTTGTCATAGGGGTTTCACTGCGGCACAAATAGTGCTGCATCAATAGTTGAAAATTGGGCATCCAATCGTATAATCAGGACACTAATGCCCAAGTATTCCATTGTGGTCCCGCTGCATAATGAGCAGGAAAATGTCACCGATCTCTACGACCGTCTCAAGGCGGTGATGGAGGCGAACGGCGAGACTTTCGAGATTGTGCTGGTGGACGACGGCTCTACCGACCGCAGCTTCCACATGCTGCGCGAGATTGCGGCAGTAGACAGCCGTGTGACCGTGGTGAAGTTGCGCCGCAACTTCGGCCAGACTTCGGCGCTGGCTGCCGGCTTCGATCACGCCCGCGGCGAATACATCATTGCCATGGATGGCGATCTGCAGCATGACCCGGCCGATATTCCCATATTTCTGGAGAAGATCTCCGAGGGCTACGACATTGTCAGCGGCTGGCGCAAGCGGCGCATTGATAACTTCTGGCTCCGCCGCCTGCCTTCCCGCTGCGCCAACTGGCTGATGGCCAAGCTGAGCGGCGTGGATATTCACGATTTCGGCACCACATTCAAGGCGTACCGCCGCGAAATTCTGGAGCAGGTCCCGCTTTACGGCGAGTTGCACCGGTTCATTCCGGCGCTGGCTTCCTGG
>JBOGLC010000021.1:0-5663 GCA_050746005.1 Terriglobales bacterium | reverse complement strand
GCTGCCGCGATCATGACGATAGCAGCCTGCTTGAAGCGGACCCCGCCCAGGAACAGCCCGATAATCGCGATCGGCAGGTAGGTCAGGCCGGTCCCCAGGTCAGGCTGCCGCAGCACCATCAGCATGGGAACCAGCACGATGGCTCCGGCCTTGATGAAATCCGTCCAGGAAAGCTCGCGCTGATGTAAATCCGCGAAATACTTGGCTACCGCCAGAATCAGGATCAGCTTTACCCACTCTGAAGGCTGAAAGTGCGCTCCTCCCGGCATTTTGATCCAGCGCCGGGCGCCCAGGTACTTCTGCCCGAAGAGCATCACGCTCATCAGGGAAACGATGGCGGCGATGTAGAGCCAATGCACCCGGTCCAGCAGCTTCTGGTAGTTCACCAGGCTTACCAGAAACATTCCGGCAACGCCGCCCGCGATCCAGTAGATCTGCCGGATATGCGCCCCAGCGAACTTGGTATGGGAGGTCGCACTGCGAATCTCCATCACCCCGAGCCCGCAGATCATCAGCACAAAGATGAAGAGCAGCCAGTCGAAATCGCGAAATGAAATGTAGCGGGACATGGGTTTCAGTCGTCAGTCGTCAGTTGTCAGTTCTCAGTTGTCAGTCTTCCGTTGTCATCTTCTCGTCGTTGGTCGTCAGCCTTCGGTGGTTGGCCTCGGGTCGTCCGTTTCGCCTGTTTACCATCTTGGTTCCAGTCCTCTTGAGCGGAGCGAAAGACCCCTTTTCCCTCCCCTGGGCTGGCATACGCCGCTCTTGACCCTCGCTACTCCAAACCGGGTGCAGCCGTCGCCACCGCAGCATGGGTCCGGGAGAGATCCAGTACGAATCGGCCGCCTTGCAGCCTTTCATCCGCGCTCCAGACTGCTCCTATCTCCACCCTCTTCTCCCCACTCTGGGACGATCCGCCCGCCACCTTAACCGGCTGCCTGTTCTTCTTGTCCACGTAAGCCTTAATCACCTGCGCTGCGGTCCGGGCGGCCAGGTAGCCGTGCTCACCTTCCTCCAGCAGCGCGCACACCACAATTTCCGGATTGCGTCGCGGCTCTACTCCCGCGAACCAGCCATTGTCCTTGAAGTTGGCCTTACCGACCGCTCCCAACTTGGCCTTCAGCGCGTTGCTGATGGTCTGCGCGCTGCCCGTTTTCCCGGCAAAGTCGATGCCCTGCAGGTGTGACAACGCTGCCGTGCCGCCCGGATTTACCACCCCGGCCATGGCATCGGTAATAGTTTCCCAGTTGGCGGGATCGATCGGAACCCTCACCTCATCCGGCACCGTCGACGCCGGTACTATGCCTGGAGGCAAGTCCCGCGGATCGGTGACGTGCGGCCGCATCAGCAGGCCTCCACTGGCGATGGCGCCAATCGCCCGCGCCAGCTGGATTGGCGTCGCCGCCACCGCACCCTGCCCGATGCCCACTGAAATCGTCTCTCCGGCATACCACTTCTGCTTGAAATTGCGGATCTTCCATTCCTCCGACGGCATGACCCCGCTGGCTTCCTGCGGCAGATCGATCCCCGTCTTTTGCCCCAGGCCAAACGCCATGGCGTATTTCGCGATGCGCTCGATGCCCAGCTTCTCCGCCAGGGTGTAGAAGAACACGTCACAGGACTGATAAATGGCTTTACTGATGTCGGTGATGCCGTGGGTACGGTGTTCAGCCACCACCCAGCATTTAAAGTATCGTCCGTAAAACGAAGCTCCCCCGGTGCAATTCACCTTCATGTTCTGCGCGATGCCTTCCTGCAGGCCCGCGGTCGCCATGATGATCTTGAACACCGAACCGGGAGCCAACTGGGCCTGGATGGCTTTGTTCAGCAGGGGATGATCGGGATCGTTGACCAGCTTCATCCACTCGTCGTGGGAGATTCTCACGGCAAAATGGTTGGCATCATACGTGGGCCGGCTCGCCATGGCCAGAATTTCCCCGGTTCTGGGATCGATCGCCACGATGGCGCCATTTCTCCCGGCCAGGGCCTGTTCCGCGGCAATCTGGAGATCGATATCCACCGTCAGCTTGAGGTTGTGCCCGGGCACCGCTGGCTTCTGCTCCAGTTCCCCCATTTCCTTCCCTTTGCTGTTCACCAGCACCTGGCGGGAGCCATTCTTGCCCATCAATATCGAGTTGTATTCCAGCTCCACTCCTGTTTTGCCCACCACGTCGCCGGGATTGTAGAGCTCCCAGCGCGCCTGATTCAGCATCTGCTCGCTGACTTCGCCGACGTAGCCCACGAGATGAGCCATGAAGCCATTGCGCGGATAGAGCCGGCGATGCGCCATGATGGTGTCCAGCTCGGGTAATTCGTTGCGATGAGACTCAATAAAGGCCAGCTCATCCGGCGTGATGTCTTCCTTGAGATAAATCGGCTGGTACTGCGCCGTGCCGGCAAATTTGTGCAGACGGTCCCTTACTTCCTTGGGGTCAAGATGCAAGCCCTGAGCGATCAGATCGGCGTCCCCGGAAAGATCGCGGGAGGAATCGCGCAACAGCAAAGCCGTGAAGGACGGATAGTTGTCCACGATGACGCGCCCCTCGCGGTCGAGGATCTTGCCCCGGGGCGCCAGGATGGGAACTTCGCGGGTCTTGTTTTTCTCCGCCAGCGCCGAGTAGAAATCGCTCTGCACCACCTGCAGCCGCCACAACCCGTAAGCCAGGACGAGAAAAACGACGAGGATGATGTATTGCACCGCGGTCAGGCGAGAACTCGATACTTTTTCGTCGCGGCCAAACATGGGGTCAGTCTTCGCTCAATTGTCGGTCGTTGGTAGTTGGTAGTTGGTCGTTGGTCGTTGGCCAATCCCGTTGCTTCGATTGTAGACCGGGGGAGGAGCGCTTTTGTTGTCATCCGCGGTGACGGACGGACATTGCCAGTTCGATTAAACACCGCCGATAAGGGGTTGGCCAACGACCAACGACCAACGACGGCCTTCACGCTCTCTGCTTGAAGCGGTCGAGCAGGGTGAACAGCACTACCGCCGTTGCTGCATTGAGCAGGGCGCCCCCGATCTCGTGTCCCCAACTCCACTGCAGGTTTAGTTTCACCAGGCCGCGCGCCACCGTGAAATACACCACTTCGTGAACCGCGTAGAAAAACAGGGTCACCAGGAAGCGCGCTCCCACATTCTCCACGTCCACCTTGGCGCCGAGCGACGAGGCTCCGAATCCGACCACGGTCTTCGCGATGCCGTAGATCCCGATTTGCTGGTGCGTGAGCGCATCCTGCAGGCAGCCGATCACCGCTCCGGTAAGCAGCCCAGCCACCTGGCTGCGCCGGGCCACGGCAAAAAAAATCACCACCAGCAGAGGCAGATCCAACAGAAAAAAGAAAGGAAAACGCGAGGGCAAAAATGCCTGCAGAAAAAGCGCCGCCAAGGGAACTGCAATGGTCACCGGAAGGCTGAACCGGTAAACCTCTACCTGCTCCTGAGATGTGTAAGTGATGGGCACGCTAGCGCGGTTTATCCTCCGAAGCCCCAGGAAGCTTGCCCGGCTGCGATGATTGCGGCTTCGAGGAGTCAGGTTGCGCTGCAACATCCCCGGCCGTAACCGGCGCGCTGGTTGACGGCTTGGTCCTCGGCCCCAGGGATTTTTTGTTCGCCGCCGCCGGCTTTGCGGCTTCAGCCACCGTGGAGTTGCCGGTTGGACTGTTCCCCCCCGGCGCTGACTTTGTTTTTGTTTTTGCTGCCGCAGTTTCGGCTGGCTGGTCGGGGCCGGCCGCCGACTTCTCGGGAACCGAAGGCAATCGCTGGGTCAAAATGTCCACCGCCCGCACGGAATTGGCCTCCGCTACGGACGGAGCCCGGTCCTCCTTTCTTATGATCACGAGCACTTCCTCCAGCCGGCTCAGGTTGGCGGAGGGTTTTACCCGGATATTAAGAAAGAGGTCCGCGCCCGGCGAAACCTTCATCACCGACCCGACTGTAATACCTTTGGGGAAGATCTGATCGCCGCCGCTGGTGACGATGCGTTCCCCGGGCGTGACCTGTTCGTCGGTCATGACCTTTTCGAGAATCACTTCGCCTGTCGCCGTACCCTTGATGACACCCTGCAATCGCGATTTGTCCAGAATGACGCCCACTCCGCTGCTCTGGTCGTTGATCAGGAGAACCTGCGAGGAGGTGCCAAACGCCCGCAGCACCCTGCCCACCAAGCCATCGGCGGTAATCACCGCCATGTCCTTTTCGACTCCGGCTGAGGTCCCCTTATCGATATAGATCGATCGCGACTGTTCGCTGCCGCTCGAACCGATGACCTGCGCGGCCACGGTTTTCGCGATGTAAGTTTCCTTGAAGCCCAACAGGGCCTGCAGCCGGCGCGCCTGCTGGGCATCGTCGGAGAGACGCACCTGTTCCAGCCGGAGCCGCTCGATCTCGAATTTCAGGTCGCGATTTTCCTGCCGTACCCCGCGCAGGTAGACGTAGTTGTTCCAGATACCGCCCAGGCCGTTCTGGCACCAGACGATGGCCTTCTCCAGAGGAGTGACGGCGCTGACCGTCCACAGGCGGATGATTCGAGTCGATTCGTCGGCCCCGGACCGGCGTTTGACCTGGACCGCCAGACCCAGGACCTGGACAAACAGGATCGCCACCAGGATGGTGACGTTTCGGTAGCGGCTCATCAGATGTTCCATGACGCCAGGTCCCAGTTTCGGGTTTCAAGTTTCCAGTCGAAAGAGCGCGACCGGCGGTACGGCTTTGTGGTCTGGGCAGCAGTTCTGCAGAGAGAACCGAGAACTGGAAACCGGCAACTGGTTCACTGTTACTCGATCGAAATTTTGCGCAGCAGCTTGAAATCGCTCAGCATCTTGCCCGTGCCCAACACCACGCTGCACAGCGGATCGTCCGCGATGGAGACCGGCAACCCGGTTTCCTCGCGAATACGTTTGTCGAGGTTCTTCAGCAGCGCCCCACCGCCGGTCAGAACGATGCCGCGATCGCTGATGTCCGCGGAAAGTTCCGGCGGGGTACGTTCGAGCGCCACCCGGATCGCATTCATGATGGTCGAAACGCACTCGCTCAAAGCCTCGCGGATTTCGCTATCGTCCACGGTGATGGTCTTGGGCACGCCCTCGATCAGGTTGCGGCCCTTGATTTCCATGGTCAGCGGTTTTTCCAGCGGATACGCCGATCCAATCTCCATCTTGATCTGTTCGGCGGTGCGTTCGCCAACCAGCAAGTTGTATTTGCGCTTGAGATAGTTCATCACCGCTTCGTCCATCTGGTTGCCGGCCATGCGCACGGAACGGGAATAAACGATGCCGCTGAGCGAAATCACCGCGATGTCGGTAGTGCCGCCGCCGATATCGACGACCATGTTGCCGCTGGGTTCGGTAATGGGCAGTCCTGCGCCGATGGCTGCCACCATGGCCTGCTCCACCAGGTACACTTCGCTGGCCTTGGCGCGATAGGCGGAGTCCATGACCGCGCGTTTTTCTACCTGCGTGATTTCAGAAGGCACCCCAATCACGATCCGCGGGTGCACCAGCATCTTGCGGTTGTGCGCCTTCTGGATGAAGTAGTTGAGCATCTTCTCGGTGACCTTGAAGTCGGCGATGACGCCATCTTTCATGGGCTTGATGGCCACGATGTTGCCGGGCGTGCGGCCCAGCATTTCTTTGGCCTCTTTGCCCACCGCTTCCACCTCGCCGGTGTTCTT
>JBOGLC010000020.1:0-2045 GCA_050746005.1 Terriglobales bacterium | reverse complement strand
GTGTATCCGGGCTCGATTACCAGTGCTCTTCCGGATTCCATTGGCTCGTCCATGGATTTACTGCCTAACCTTCGAGTTCCGGGTTGGAGTTGCGAATCTCCGCGAGATACGTGGTTCGAGGCCGGGTATTCAGGTCCGCCAGCAGGCTGTAATTCCGGGCGCTCGCTTTCAGCTTGGAAACGCGGCTGTTGGGATCGTTGATATTTCCAAAAACGATGGCGTTCGCCGGACAAGACTGCTGGCACGCCGTCTGCAGTTTGCCATCCTGAATCTTGCGGTCTTCGCGCTCGGCATCAATCCGGTGCTCATTGATGCGCTGCACGCAGTAGGTGCACTTCTCCATCACACCGCGGCTGCGGACGGTAACATCTGGATTGCGCATCATCTTGTACTGCGGCGTCTCCCAATCCTGAAACAGGAGGAAGTTGAATCGCCGAACCTTGTAAGGGCAGTTGTTCGAGCAATAGCGGGTGCCCACGCAGCGGTTGTAGACCATGTCATTCAATCCTTCGCTGCTGTGGACGGTGGCCCCGACCGGGCAGACGACTTCGCAGGGAGCGTTCTCGCATTGCTGGCAGGGCACCGGCTGAAAGTAGGCCTTGGGGTTGTCGCGATCGCCCTGGTAGTAGGCGTCCACCCGCAGCCAGTGCATGTGCCGGCCCAGCACGGTCTGCTCCTTGCCCACGACGGCGATGTTGTTTTCCGACTGGCAGGCGACGATGCAGTTGTTGCAGCCCACGCAGGCATTCAGGTCGACGGTCATGCCCCAGGCGTACGGCTCCGCCGCATAGGGATAGGGTTTGTACAGCGTCAGTTCCGCGGACGGCTGTTCTTCTTTCGCGAAGTCCGGTTCCTTGCGGTATTCCTCCAGACTTGCGGTGCGTACCTGGGGGCGCGCGCCCGTGGGCGTGTCCATGGTCTGGTAGCCCTGGGTGGAAGCCAGCTTGTAAGTGCCTCCAGCCTTTCGTATCGCGACGCCGCTGGTAAACCAGGGAGTGGCGGTCACGCGCAGCGGATACATATCGAAACCGGCGCCGGTGCCCACCCGGCCGGCGCGGCGGCGTCCGTAGCCCAGAAAAACGGTGATGGAGTTGTCGGGATGACCAACCTGGACCCAGACCGGGGCGGTCACCTTCTTGCCATTGAGTTCGACCTCGACCAGGTCTTCGGTCTTGATCCCCATACGATCCGCCATGGCCGGGCCCATCAGGACAGGGTTGTCCCAGGTGAGCTTGTTCATCGGCTTGGGCAGTTCCTGCAGCCAGCCGTTGTTGGAAAATTGCCCGTCGTAGACCGAGGGATCGCGGCGAAAGTTGATTTCGATGGCCTTGGCTTCAGCTTGCGTTGGCACCGGGAAAATCGCGGTCTTGCCTGCGACTTGCTTGGGTGCAAACTCGGTGCCTTCAACCCACCCGTCGTGCAGAGATTTTCTCCAGAACGCTTCAAAGTCGGCGCCGGAATGCTGCTTCTTCCAGTAAGCCTGTACGATTTCGTGGCCCTTGGTATCGGCCTGTCCGGAGAGCATCGTTATCAGTTCGTACGCACTCTTGCCGTCGTACAGGGGCGCGATGAGTGGCTGCACAATACTGACTGTCCCGTCATAGGCGCGAGCATCGCCCCAAACTTCGAGATAGTGAGCTTCGTTCACGTGCCACTGGCACAGTTCCGCAGTCTCGTTCTGGTAAAGGCCGAGGTGGATTCGCAGGGGAATATTCGTGTTCTTCAGGGCGTCGGCGAATCCTAGATCGGCAGGAGCATCGTAGGCAGGGTTCCCGCCCATGATCACCAGCAGATCCACATTGCCGGAACGCATGTCGGAGACCAGGTCCTTAAGCGACTCAGTCTGGTTCACCGGGTTTGCGTCCACCGCATCGGTGTAGAAGACCGTCTTGCCGACATTGCCCAGCGTCTGATTAATCCTGTGGACGAACGCGTGAACCACTGGCGATTGATGATCTCCGGCGACAATGACGCTAAAACCGCGATGGCTCTTCAGGTCCTGAGCCACCGCGTTCAGGAACTTCTGCTGGTCGTCCCGGACCATG
>JBOGLC010000019.1:0-134691 GCA_050746005.1 Terriglobales bacterium | reverse complement strand
TCCCGGAGGTCATAGGTGATGAGGTTGGGCTTGCCGTCCTTCATCTCGTAGACACTGAACTTTTCAGGCGCATTCGTCTTGATGTAGGTGAACTTGTCGTCGTGATAGATCGACTGGATGTCGAAGGGGGCTTCATTCGCCTTGTAGACATAATCGAACTTGAGCTGCGTTGGATAGGCGCTCTTGTACTCGTCGACGGCCTGTTCAACGTGCGATTGAAGAGCGGCAAGCTGCTGTCGTGACTGTTCAAGTTGGGCGGCCGGCACAAACTGCGGGGGCCCGCTCGCGGCCACAATGGCGGAACGGTCGGCAGGTTCGACGATCACTTTCAGGTCAGGGCTGGTGGCAGGGGTGCAGCCCGAGATGTCTTGGAGTGTGAAACTGTAGATGTTCCCCTTGTCGGTGATGAGGTTCAAGTTGGAGCTGATGCCTTGCTTCGCCGGATGCACAAAGCAAAAGTTGCCAACCACGTCCACAATCCAGAAGTCCTTGTCGCCTGTGGCGGCTTCCATGATCTTTTCGGTCGTCGGCAGTTCGATCAGGGTTGTGTATTTCACCTTGGCGCGGATCGGAATGATGTCCTGCGAGTGATACTGCACCGTGCGTGCCGAATCCTGCGCTACTACACCAATGGAAGAAACGAGCAAAACCGAATCGATGATGAACTTCATACTTCGCATACCACGTCTCCTTAGGGGTTGATGTTGGTGGTTGATACCGCCAGCGCGCGCGGCTGGAATGGATAGTCTTCCGCCAGATGGCGAAGCCCATCCGCAAAACCGAAGCGGTCGAAATATTCCCGCTTCTTGAGGTTGTCGCGGGCGTTATTGGTCGCCATCCAATGCGAAATAGAATCGACGTTCAACTGCACTTTCTTTGAGGTCTGCGCTTTCCGAATCAGCATTTGGCCCGGCGGGACAAGGCCGTCGATGATGTCCAACTCTGTGTCGTTGAGATGAAACGCCTCGCGGTAGACTTCGCGATTCATTTCCGGATTGGCGAGAAAGATTTTTGTGGGACAGCTCTCCGCCACTATCGCCAGCATCCCCGATTCCTCAAGCTCTTTGATCGATTGCGTCGCCAGGATCATGGCGGCGTTGTGTTTACGCCAAGTCTTCTGCGCCTGCACTACATAGTTGCGGATCGTCTCGTTCTTGATGAACAGCCATGCCTCATCAAGGAGGTAAATCTTGAAAGTGGCGAGTCTTCTCGGGTCGGCAATTTCGTTCGACGCGCGATGCAGAACGTAAAACAGCAGCGGCTCCAATACGTCCGGCGCATCGTTCCAACCATGGAAGTTGAACGTCTGAAAGCGGGAGAACGAGAGCGTGTCCTCAGCGTTGTCAAACAGGAACCCGTACTGCCCGCCGCGGGTCCAGCGGTGCAGGCGTTCCTTCAACTCGCCAATGATGTTGCAAAAGTTCGAGATCGTGCGTTGGCTCGACTCCAGCACGTAGATGCGCTCGATGGCGTCCCACAGCCGCCGTTCTTCTCTGAAGTCCAGCCGATACCGTTGTTCGTTGCCCTCAATGAGCACGCGGAAGAAGCTGAAGAGAAATTGCAGGTTCTCTTTGGTCTGCGGCAGTGAGAATGGGTTGATAGTGAAGTCTCGCGCTTCTTGGCCAACATTGAGGTACGACCCGCCGAAGATCGTCGTAAGCGACTGGAAGCTGCCGCCGATGTCGAAGATGAAGGTCAGCGGAGCGTACTTCTGCGCGTTTTGAAGAAGGAAATTGCAAAGATACGATTTGCCACTCCCGGTCATCCCGAGAATCAGAGTGTGTGCAACGTCGCTGGTATGCAGGTTGAGGAAGTAGGGCGTGCTGTTGTCGGTTTCGAGGACAGCCAGGTACTCCGTGCCGAGATGCGCGTTCGTCTTCTCGCCAGGAAGGATCGTAAAGAGAAAAGACAGGTCGGCGTAGTTCGTGTTCAACAGATACAGTTGGCGGAGGTTCAGCGCATAGTTGCCCGGTACGGTGGCGAAATAGGCGTTCAGCTGGTTATAAGTCTCCGCAAAAAGATTGCCGTCCGCGTTGGTGAAGATGCCAGTAAATTCGGCCACGAGCTGATCGAGTTCCGTTCGTGACCGGCCATACAGCACAATTGTGAGCGAGAAATCGCCAAGCGATTGGCCGTCCCCCAGGGCGCGCAGGCAATCCCCAAGATTCTCAATGTCGGCCTGCTTGGATTCGTCCACCAGCACATCGCGCGGGTTCGTCGTCGTGGCGTCGTTGCCCATCTGAGAGACAAACCCCGTCTTCGACATATTGAAGTGGCGGCGACGCTTGTTTACCTCCTTGCGGGCCTTGTCCGCTGGAAGCGGCGTCCACTCCGTGACGACATAGAAGTTGGCCGGAATCTTCAGAAGCGCGTCCAGCACCAGGGGCCGCGTCTCGTTGATGGCCTCTTTCATCGTCAGCACACGAACGATGTGATCGCCTACCCGCAGATGATCGCGTTCCGCTTCGATGTCGGAGTTGACTACCTGATAGTCGAGAAACTGCGTGGACTGCGGCCTGCCGGCGACACGCCAGTCGTCATAATTCAGCAACCGGCGGAAGAACATGAACTGTCCCTGTTGATTCAAGATCTCGATTTGCATGAAATCAGAAAGCTGCCGAGCGAATGCCTGCACGCTCTGGTCGAGTCGTCGAAGATCGTGCTCAATATGCGTACCCAATAGAGTTTTCATGCTGTCATTGGTGAACTGCGCTTTTAGTTCGCCAACCGCGCCCGCGGGATCGCGCAAGATTCGAGCGATTGCGGCGCCCACGCCGGTCTTCGACCGCGCGCCTTCGAGCAGAATGCAGTAGAAGATCTCCACCTGATAAAGATGGTCGCGCTTGGCTTCAAAGAACCGCCGCCGCTGGTCGATCGCCGTTTCCACAATCGGATCGTCATATTTTGCGAATGGTATTTCAGGGCGGTTCGATTTGAAGAGGTATTGGTAAACATGGAAGCCTGGGCCAAAAGCTTTGAGCGCTGCCTCCAACCGCTTCACCGCATACTCCTGCTCCGAGCGGTCAAGACTTTCGTAGTCCACACCGGGAACACTGAGAACCATGCCTAGATCGCCGCTTTTGGTAAGGAATGCCGTCTCATTCCAGAAGCCGTAGAGGTTGATGTGGTCGTTCAGCGCCGCACTCTCTTTCCACGGTTTGATGACCTTGTCGAGACGCATCATCAGACCACCTCCACACGGGGGACTTGCTGCTTGGCTGCGTCGTAGCGGACGTTGTATCGTTCGGACTTTGCCAGGATGCGGAGGAACGCCGGATCACTGTTTGTGACCCAATGGCCGAAGGTAAAACCGCCAATGAAGACGGCGATACCGGCGAGGACGGAATTGAAGAGATTGAAGGCCCCCACTGCTCCGACACAAACGAAGTAGAACAGCGTGCGTTCCACACCTAAGTAGGTTAGCGGCTTATGCAGGCTCTTGAAGACTCGATTTGTGCGATGCCTCTGTTGAGTTTTGTCTAGCATAAGTCACTTTTCTAAGTGCGGGTTGAAGGTGGCTCTGAAGGGGCTATACGCCCCACAGCCAACTCAGGACATTCACCGCGAGAACAGCAATGCCCGTTCCGGCGGCAACTCCGGCGAGCGCCTTTTTTGCGCCGGGTTCGCCGTGCGCGAAACCGTAGCCGCCGATCACGATCGCCACCAGACTTGCAACCTTCGCAATGGTGCCGGTAAAGAGGCTTTGGATGGCCGTAAAGCCCGTGTCGAACGGTGAACCCTGAGCCAGCGCGGCCATAGGGATGACCAGAAGAAGGGTGACAAGAACGGCGGTTGACCGCGCCCACTTCGACCGAAGACGGGACTGGATTTGGCGGATGAAATGGACTCGGGACCAACGTGTCATTTGTACCTCCCGCAGCACTTCAAATCGGCTGCTTATGGCGCAAACGTAACTTGGCTCAATCGCGATGTCCAACAACTTCTCGTCCGCGTGATATTCCTGGGAGGAATAACAGCCGACATGGCGTCGCGACCAAGTAAATCGCGCTTCTCGGCCCGATACTCGCGGTAAGGAGTCTTCCTCGGAAAGGGATTGGTCGGCAAATGTGACTCGGACACCGCTACACGGAGGGCGTCTTATTTAGACGGCACTGAGCTGCCGTTGTGCTGGCGGACGCGCATACATGTTTTCCCAAGTCTGTGCTCCAAGTGCCTGCCGATGAGGCAGATGAGTGTGTCGTGGTCTGCTTGACTCAGTTCTTCTGAAACGACCACTCCGCATCCGCGAAGTGATTTGCTCAACGAAATGTGAGGTGACAAATCGGTTTGCCGCTGTCTGATATTCCCGGCAGGAATATCACGCGGACGAGAAGTTGTTGGACACGGCTGAAGGGATCGATCAAATTGGCTAGCACTGTCCGTCCGCGCGAACTCAACGAAGCGGACGGACCGAGGTTGTGGAGAAGAGGTCTTTATGTCAGCCCAGCCCAATCTGATCACTCCAATTGACCTGTCACACTCGCTTCGAGAGGTTTCCGTCAGTCAGCAACACGCTGCTCGCTTTCTCAACACGCACCCGAAAACTGCGGGCACCGTGTAGGCACTATGTAGCATGATTCCAGGCACCCAATCCGTCTGGCTCACCGCCCGTGAGGCCGCGCTATACGTCCGCGTATCGCACCGGACTATCCTGGAATGGGCCAAGACCGGCCGCATACCCGCCCACCGTCTCAGCGGCACCGACCGTATTACATGGCGTTTCCGTGCTGAAGAGTTGGACGGTGCTATGATGGCCGCGCCATCTGCCGCAAAGAATGGAGAGTCATTCAATGCGACGGGAAAGTAAAAGCACAACCGGAAGTGTGGTCAAAGACAAACGCAGTCAGACATGGCAGTACTTTTGGTGGACGGATGGCCGTCGTCATAGCAAAACGCTGGGTCGTTTTTCAACCAAGACAGCGGCGTGGAACACGGCGCAAGTGTTCCGGGCCAAACTGCCCCAACCTCAACCATCCAGTGCGCCCACTGTGGCCGCTCTGGTAGAACACTACCGAGCAGAACGAATGCCAACGCGGTACAGCACGCGGCGCGGCTACGAGTCTTGGCTTAAGTGCCATGTGTTACCGCGTTGGGGCGCGCACGTCATCACGGACGTACAGCCTCGGGACGTGGAGCTATGGCTAATTTCCCTGCCCCTCGCCCCAAAGTCTAAAGCGGAAGTACGCGCTTCACTAGGGCGTCTGTGGGACTTCGCCATGTGGTCCGGCAACGTCCCGGTGCAACGCAACCCAATGTCATTGGTCACCGTGAGGGGTGCGTCCAAGCGATTGAGACAGCCGCGCAGCTTGACGGCGAAAGAGTTTCAGCAGTTCGTTATCCAACTGCGGGAACCGTTTCGTACAGTGGCAGTGGTCTGCGTTTCGTTGGGACTTCGCATCAGCGAGTGTCTAGCGTTGATGTGGTCCGATGTCGATTGGCTCAATGGTTCGCTGCTAGTTCAACGAGGCATCGTCATCGGGCGAGTTGCCGAAACTAAAACGGAAGGCTCTCGGCGCTCACTGACTCTTGCTCCCGAGATTCTAGCGGTACTGAAGACTTGGAAAATGTCCACGCAATTTGGCAGTCCCAATGATTGGGTTTTCGCTTCCCCATCGCAGCTTGGCCGGTTGCCGTGGTCCTATCCCTGGACGTGGAAGATGTTTCAAGACGCGGCGGTAGCAGCGAAGCTTGAGACGTTCGGAACCCACACGTTGCGTCATACCTACCGCAGTTGGCTAGATGCCGTGGGCACCACAATAGCAGTGCAGCAAAAGTTGATGCGTCACGCCGACATCCGCACTACGATGAACGTTTACGGCACCGTGGTGACGGATGAAATGTCTACCGCATCGGGGAAAGTAGCACGCTTAGTAGTTAACGGCACGGGTGACGGCACGGAACCCAGCTCAAGTCATTGAAAATATGGCGGAGAGAGTGGGATTCGAACCCACGTTAGAGTTTCCCCTAAACACGCTTTCCAAGCGTGCGCCTTCAGCCACTCGGCCATCTCTCCGTTTTAAAAGAATCGGCAAGTTCAGCAAAATTCGTTTAACAGGATCACGCAATGTGTCGCGAATTTTGACCCAGGCGGCTTACCGGACTTCTATTGATTTGTGATTTGGTCGAATCTTACCGCGCGCGACGAGCTCGATGGCTTCTCTTTTGGCTTTCGACTCGCGCTTGCGAGTAATGTTCTCGCGTACGTCGCGACAGGCGCCCACGGATCTTTTCCGTTGCGTGATCTGGGACACCTGCTTCAGCCGACTTGTTTATGATTGTATGGTGCAGGTCGTGGAACCGCAACCTCGATAGAACGGGTCGCGCTTCGAGATTTCGCTACGCAGTATCCCGTTTTTTCAATAACCGGAATGGCCGAGTTGGTTCGACAGGACTGGGCTTTAAATCGGTGCAGAAGGTCCAGCCACGATGACGGCAAGGAGCACAATCATGACGATGAAGAGTATTGCCCCCGCGCCCACGAGTATGACTTCGCTTATTACATCAGGGTTCAGCAGGTCTTCACGATGCATAAGATGACCTCCCGCGCCGTAGCGCCTTTTAGAAACGGCGTATTTTTGATGCTAATGCTAACGACCGGGTGGCTTTGCCAGATACGAGTTTCAACGGAAGGAAGGAAGTCCGACCCCGGCAAAATTCTCTGGTCAGGGCGGCGCGCGGCAGCAGGGCTCGGCATCCTTCACGATGAGGTGTGGCAAATGACCTGCACCTGCGCGATGGCCCGCGTGTCCTGACAGTTGACAGAAGGTGTTTGGTGGATGCCGTCCCTTCAGGGACGCGATGCGAGCCAGCAACCGGTCACAGAAGTGGATCCCCCTGCTCCGGCGATCTGCCGGGCAGACCGCAATGGCGCAATCGAAGAGTCGGGTTGGAGGCGAGCTGCCAGATGATCCGCCCACCAGATAGCAGCATCGCCTCCAAACTCATCGGTTTGACGAGTTAGTGTCGCAGGCCCGCGTCGGCGGATGCGATTCTATCGAAGGGTACGTTGGCCGGAATATTATTTCGGGCCATGATGTCCTGCATGCGGCGCACATCCCTGTCGATGTCATCCCGGTCGTTCTTCCGCGTGTCTTCCAGCCAATTGGCATAGTGTTTGTCGAACTCCCGCTGTTCATCGGCTGAGAGCCGGCCCTGCCATGCCCGATCAGATCCTCCGGCATAGCTCGTGTCGGGATAAGCCCTGGGGTCCACGATCTGCTCGAAGGGCACGTCCGCAGGAATGTTGTATCGCGCCATGATTGCCTGCAAACGCCCGGCGTCATCGCTCACCCGGTCCCGGTCGTTTGCGCGTGTGTCATCCACCCACTCCGCATAGTACTTTTCGAACTCATGCTGGTCTTCTGCGGAGAGCCGGCCGCGCCACTGGCCACTTACGGCATTGGCTTCTCCGCCGCCCTGGTAGCCGGTGCTGGCAATCTCATCGAAGGGCACATTCGCGGGAATATTCTTTCGCGCCATAATTTCCTGCATATGGCGAAAATCCTTGCCAATGTCATCGCGGTCGTTCTTGCGCGTATCATTCACCCATTTTGTGTAGTATTTGTCGAATTCCCGCTGTTCATCGGGCGACAGCCGGCCCTGATAAACGCGAGTCCCGTACCCATTTCCCGTGCTCGCGATTTGATCGAACGGCACGCTGGCAGAGATGTGGTTGCGACCCATGATCTCCTGCATGTGCCCTATGTCTTTGGCGACATCGTCTCTGTCGTTCTTGCGCGTGTCGTTGACCCATTTGGTGTAGTACTTATCGAATTCGCGTTGGTCATCCGGCGAAAGTCGGCTTTGTGCTTGTGCCAAAGCGGATATCGTCAGTATCGCCAGCAGCAGCCCGGTTATGCCTAAAGAACTCTTCATGACCTTCCCTCCAGATGAGAATCGATGACTCAGCCCCGACCCGTGAGGCGCAAGTCATCGCCTTTGAGACGACACACACGAGACCTCAGTTGGCTGCCCGCCAAAACATTGCATGGAATAAGAAGACGGAATCCCAAGGCTTTCGACTGCCTCTACGGTTTTCACCTGAGGACTTTCCCTGCTTTGGCGGTCCTGCGAACCAATGCGAACCAAGAAAGAATCGATTCAGCCTGGCCCATCTCAGATGAAGGTCCGTAATTCGCAACCGGCAGCCGGCAGGTCCAGCGATTGATTCGGGCGGCGGCGACGGCGAGTATTGCGCGGCCTGCCCGCTGCGGGAATTTCCAGACAACTCTTCAGCATCGCAGAGAATCACAAATCCGCACATCGGAGGTCGCGCATGGACCAGCGTCAAGTCACGATAATCGGGGTTGCCATTGCTGTCGTGGCAATCGTCGCCGTTGTCGGTTTTCTGCTTATGCGAAAACGGCGCAGCAAACTCCTCCATGAGCGTTTCGGCCCGGAATACGATCGAGTGGTCAGCAAGGAAGGAGATGTGCGCCGGGGTGAGGACGTCCTCGAGTTTCGTGCCAAACGAAGGGAAAAGATCACAGTCAAGCCGCTTTCCCCCACCGAACGCGCCGATTTCGCTTCACGCTGGGCCGACGTGCAACTTCAGTTCGTCGATGACCCCCGAGGCACCGTCTCCCGCGCCGATGAACTGCTGAACCAGGTACTACAGGCCCGCGGGTATCCCGTAGCGGACTTTGATCAGCGGGCCGCCGACATTTCCGTGGATCACCCGGTCGTGGTCGAAAACTACCGCGTGGCGCACGAAATCGCATTGCGCCACAGCCGTGGCCAGGCCAGCACCGAAGACTTGCGCAAGGCCATGGTCCACTACCGTTCCCTGTTTGACGAGTTAGTCGAAAATTCAACTCCAGAACGAAAGGAGGCACGAGGATGAGCGTGCCACTGAGAAAAGAAGAACCAGAAGTAGAACTGAGCACCGCTGACCTGGCACAGAGCAAACGCCCTCCGGTAGGAGAGGCGCCTCGACTTAAACCCGTTCCTCCCGAGCCTGTTGCACGAGAAGGGCAGGCAATTCCCGACGCTCGCAGTGCGGCCGATGCTGCGCCGCTGTTTCCCAACAACGAGCTTGAAGACTTGCGAAATCGGTGGAATGCCGTGCAGGGCGCTTTCGTGGACGAGCCGCGCCGTGCGGTCGAGCAGGCCGATGGCCTGGTTGCTTCTGCCATGAAGCGGCTGGCTGAAGTCTTCGCCGACGAACGCTCCAAGCTCGAAAAGCAATGGGACCAGGGGGATAACGTCTCCACCGAAGACCTGCGCATCGCATTACAACGCTATCGTTCCTTCTTTCAC
Organism: Terriglobales bacterium; assembly: GCA_050746005.1. GTDB lineage: Bacteria > Acidobacteriota > Terriglobia > Terriglobales > Acidobacteriaceae > JAIQFF01. The sequence goes on along the minus strand of JBOGLC010000019.1, from coordinate 125,433 downwards.
CGGCTTCTTTCCATATAAACCCTTGCGCTGTGGCGGGTTCCCGGAAAGGCGCGACTGACTGCGACCATTTGTTGACGCCAGGTTTCGCAATCGTGAAACCTGGCGCCAAGTTTCTCCGCATGCAGATCGGTCAGTGACGTCGCGTCCACCTCTGATCGGTCCAACGAACCAGCCAGCCCGCAAGACCCGGCAAGCGGTTCGCTACCATCCGGATTCAGATCATGAAATCCGTGAAAATTGTCTCTACCGGATTCTCCCTAAGGGACCTCCAGTGTATTCACAACATTCCTCGAATCATCAAGTTAGAAGTCAATTTAAATCACACCCCCGCCCTGAAACTGGCGCTTCACGTGCTTCCTATAACCCGCCATGACTAACAACGATCAGGTCTGGCTCGAATTGTGTGACCGAGCCTCCAAGGAGCAAAATCCCCGGAAATTGCTCATGCTTGTCGAACAGATAAACCGGTTATTGAAAGAGCGGGAGAAGAACCTGCGCCGCGTATCCAGCGATCAGCCAGTTCTCGGTAATAACTCTGGCGCCGAGAAATAAGGAGGAAGCGTGTTGAACCGCGGAGAAATCAACAACAGACGATCGGTTCGTAGAGTGAACGGCAGTGAACTTTCTGCACTCAGCGTTTGCCGCCGTAGTTCTTTTTGATGATCGCACCCAGGATAAGGCCGAGCGCCAGCAGACGGACCAGGTAAATCCATGGGCTGCCCTCATTTGGCCGGGCCACCAACAGGAGCAGTACCACCCGGTTGATACCTTCGATCACGAAGAAGGTTGCGAAAGCCAGGAACAGGAAGTCACGGGTTTCGCTCCAGAATTTAAGAAAGAAAACTCCGGCCGTAAGCGAAGCCATCGAGATCGCGCCCAATAAGAAGCCATCAATCATGAGTTAGCTGCTTTCCCAAATCAAACCGTAGAGCAACAGCACCATCGCAACCGCCGCGGTCGCGAGCCGCAAGCGATAAAGGTTCACATCCGGGACAACGACAAGATCGATGAAAATGAGAACGTTGGAGACGGCAAGACCTGCGAAGCATAATCCGCTCCACAGCAGGAGTTTCCGCTTTCCGCGCGAATATCCGCGCAGCAGCAGCACGGCGCATGTCAGGCTGGTCAACGCTCCCAGAAGATAGACGACCGCGGCCATTTCATCCCCCATCCTTCGTAAAGCGAAAAGCCCGGGCAAAATCGCGCAATGGTAAAGACGGCTTCGAGTGGATCAGCGTAGATATACGAATGATTTCCCGGCGATATGTTTTGTCTACCAGTCCAATCAATCGGCTCCTGTCATCTCTTTCATCCCGATAACAATAGCGCTCCGGACTGGCATCCAACTCAATGAGACCCTGTCGGGCCAGGTCTTCCAGGAGGCTCTTTGCGACTTCGGAGTTGACGTACAGCCGCCTGGCCAATTCATCCGGTCGCCAAGATTGAGGACGGCTATTCCAGAGAAGCAGCAAGGCCTCAAGGTGAGGGACGCTATCGACCTGATCCACAATAAACTGCCGGACCTCGGCATCGTCTTGGTTGTTTTTGTTCACCGGCCGTAGTCAGGTTCGCGAACAAGCCGCGAATTAAACTTTGTGTCAGATTCTCCCAGGCCAACCTGGCCTTTCCTGCTGCACTGCCAGATACGAACGGGCTCGATGCCTGTGGTCTATTGAAGGCCGACACCTGGACTGACCTTCGTCCGCAAGACCGTCATCTTCTCTGCCGGCGCCGGGACGGCAGAAGGCTCCGCCGGGATTGGAATGATGACTTGCACAATGGTGCCGGGATGGGCATTGGCCACTTGCAGCTCCCCGCCAAATTCTTTGGCACGTTCGTTCATTCCCCCGATACCCACGCCCGTGCTGCCGGTTCGCATGTTCACAATGTCTTCCGCCACTCCTTTTCCGTCATCGCGAATCTTGATCTCGATCTTGCCTTCTTGTTTCAACAAGCTGACCTCCACATTACTCGCGCCAGAATGGCGAAAGACGTTCGTGAGTGCCTCCTGAATAATGCGGAAAATCGCGGTTTCCAAATCCAGCGCGAGCCGGGGAAAATCATGCGGATGCATTTCTAATTCGATCCCGATGCCGCTGCGCTGGGTCAGTCCGTCCAGGTACCAGCGCAAAGCCGACATGAGCCCCACCTCATCGAGCAACGGCGGATGCAGCAGGTGTGACATGGTTCGAATCTGCTGCGTGGCGTGGTTAATCAGGCGGTCGGCCTCCGTGATCTGGGTGTCGAGCGAAGCCCCGGCTTGCCGCGAAATCCCGTTTAACATCATCTTGAGCGCCACCATCTCCTGGCCTAGTCCGTCGTGCAACTCGCGCGCGATACGGCGGCGCTCGTCATCCTGCATGGTCATCAGACGGCTGGAGAGTCGCCGCAACGCAATCGTCCTTTCGTCCACGATCCTCTCTAACTCTACCGCGCTCTCGCGCATCGAATGCTCCAGCAGTTTGCTGTCATGAATGTCGGAGCAGGTTCCATACCATCGGGCAACCTTGCCCGCCTGATCGCGGATGGGCACAGCTCGAGCCCGAAACCACCGGTATTGTCCGTCTCGACCGCGCAGCCGATACTCGGATTCGTAGCTCTCCCCCGATTGAATGCAGTGCATCCACTGCGCCCAGCTGGGTTCGCTGTCCTGAGGATGCACATAGTCCAGCCAGCCGACACCGCTTGCGGAATTGGGCGCAGCCCCCGTGTACTCATAGAATCGAGCGCTGATGTAATCCCGGCCGCCGTCCGGTTGCCGGCTGAAGATAATGTCGGGCGCGGTCTTTACAATAGCGTCGAGTTCCTGGTTTTTGCGCGCGAGTTCAATGTTTAACAGTTGGAGAGCTCCTGCCCGCTCCTCCAGTTCCTCCGTCCGCTGCGCTACCCGTTGCTCCAATTCCCGATTAAACGCCTCCAGTTGATGGGTCTTGCGATGCAGTTCCGCGAATACGCTGACCTTCGCACGCAGGAGTTCCGGAATGACCGGCACCGAAATATAGTCGACCGCGCCGCGTTCGTATCCTCTGAGCTGGTCGAGCGCCGTCAGGTGCACGGCAGAGATGAAAATCACTTTCGTCTCCCGGCAGCGCGGATGCTGGTGAATCATTTCCGCCAACTCAAATCCGTCGAGTTCGGGCATGCTCACATCCATCAGCACAATGGCGATCTCCCGCTTCAACATCTGTTCCAGGGCCTCCCGTCCAGAGGACGCCTTGATCAGATTTTCTCCCAGCTCGCTGAGGATGACCTCGTAGCTGAGCAGTTTTGCAGGCTGATCATCCACCATGAGGATGTTGACTCTATTCTTTTCGCCCATAATTTCTCGCCTTCTCACTCGCCATTCGCGTACCTGGTTACCGGTGAAGCCATACACGAAGGGCCGAAAGAAGTTGCTCGGTATTGACCGGCTTGGCCAGATACTCGGAAGCGCCGGCTTCGAGACACTTCTCGCGATCGCCTTTCATCGCTTTCGCGGTAAGCGCGATGATCGGCAAGCGCCGGAAAGAACTGTTCTGCCGGATCACCTGCATGGTCTCGTATCCATCCATTTCGGGCATCATGATATCCATCAACACGATCGCCACTTCCGGAGTCGACTCCAGCATCTCGATCGCCTCCCTTCCTGTGCCGGCTGTAAGAACGGTCATCCCCCGCCGCTCGAGCACGCTGCTGAGGGCGAAAATATTCCGTACGTCATCGTCCACCACCAGCACCTTCTTGCCGACCAGGGCATCGTCCGAGCGGTGCAAGCGGTCGAGCATTCTTTGTTTCTCCTGCGGGAGGTCCGCGATTACCCGGTGGAGGAACAGGGCGGTCTCATCCAGCAGCCTTTCCGGCGACTCAACGCCCTTGACCACTACACTGCGCGCCAGGGCCCGCAGCCGGGCATCTTCTTCCGGAGACAGTTCCTTTCCCGTGAATACCACGACGGGTAGGTCGTTCACCGCCGGAGTGGCACCGAGACGCTCGAGCACATCGAAACCGGTCATGTCCGGCAGTCGCAGATCCAGAACCACGCAATCGAACGGTCGTTCCGCGACCGCAGAAAGCGCTTCCGCGCCGGTGGCAGCGATCGAAACGTCAATGTCGTCATGACCCAGCAGCTCGCGTATGCTGAGTTGCTCGGCCGGATTATCTTCGACGACCAGCAAGCGTTTCCGGCGCGGCATGGCGTATTCCTTGATGCGCGCGAAAGCCGACTCCAACCCTTCCGGAGTGGTTGGCTTGGTCACGAAAGCGAATGCTCCGCGCGCTAACCCGTGATGCCGGTCTTCGTCAAGCGTCAGCATCTGGACGGGAATGTGCCTGGTGGCTGGATCCTGCTTGAGGTGGTTAAGCACCGTCCACCCCAGCATGTCCGGCAGGAAAACGTCCAGCGACACTGCGGAGGGATGAAACTCGCGCGCCAGGGCCAGGGCTTCCGCGCCTCCCATGGCCACCAGCACTTTGAACCCCTTGTCATGGCTCAGATCCACCAGGACGCGGGCGTAGTGAGGATCATCCTCAACGATCAACAGGACCGCGTCATCGGGCTGCAGAGTGGCACGGTCGTCAGCGATGCGCTCGGTTGCGAGCTCCGCAGAAACCGGAGACAACTGGCGAGGCAAAGGTCCGGTTCGGCGTTCGGCAAGAGCCGCCGCGGGCGCCGATGGACCCACATAGGTCTGGGGCAAATAGAGGGTAAACGTACTGCCCCTGCCGGGCGTGCTGTGCAACTGGATTTCGCCTCCCAGCAAGCTGGCCAGCTCGCGACTGATGGCCAGCCCCAGGCCGGTCCCGCCGTATTTGCGGCTGGTGCCTGCGTCGGCCTGCTGAAACGCCTCAAAGATAATCCGCTGTTTCTCGGATGGAATGCCAATTCCCGTGTCGGTGACCTCGAAGGCCACGACCGACGCTGCGCTTCCCAGGACCGGATGGTCGCCGCTCCACCCGCCGGCGGCGGCCGTTACCGTCAACTGCACGCCCCCGTGTTCCGTAAACTTGAATGCGTTGGACAGCAGGTTCTTCAGCACCTGCTGCAGACGCTTGGAGTCCGTTACCAGGCTGCGGGTGAGATGCGGATCGGTGTGGACTTCAAAACTCAACTTTCGATTTTCTGCTTCGTGACGGAAGGGGCGGCCTACCATGTCGAGCAGGCTGGCGAAGAAGACTTCCTCGGCGTCTACCGATACCGTGCCCGATTCAATCTTCGAAAGGTCGAGAATATCGCTGATCAGGTTCAGCAGGTCGGTTCCAGCGCCGTGAATCGTGCGCGCGAATTCGACCTGCCTTGGAGTTAAATTGCCATCCGGGTTGTCGGTCAGTTGCTGGCCCAGCACCAGAATGCTGTTCAGGGGCGTGCGCAGTTCGTGAGACATGTTGGCCAGGAATTCCGACTTGTACTTCGAAGTCAGGGCCAGTTCTTTGGCCTTCTCTTCCAGGGCGCGCCGGGCTTGTTCGATCTCCTGATTCTTGCGTTCGACTTCTACGTTTTGTTCCGCCAGTTGCTGGGCTTTTTGCGCCAGCTGTTCATTGGTTTGCTGCAACTCCTTTTGCTGGGTTTGAAGTTCCGTGGCCAGCTGCTGGGATTGCTTCAGCAGGCCCTCGGTTTGCATGGTGGCTTCAATACTGTTCAGCACGATGCCAATGCTTGCAGTCAGCTGCTCCAGGAAGGCCAGGTGCGAGGCTGTGAAGTTGCTCAGGGAGGCGAGTTCGATCACGGCTTTTACCCGATCCTCAAAAAGCACGGGCAGCACGATCACATTGCGCGGGACCGCGTGAAACAATCCGGAGCGAATCGGGATCGTGTTCTCCGGCAGGTTCTCGATCAACATGCGCCGTTTCTCTGCCGCGCATTGGCCGACCAGGCCCTCGCCCACCCTCAGGCGCCGCAGTTGCCCGTCGGGTCCATCCGAGGCAAATGCAGAAAGCATGACCATGCTCGCCGATTCCTCCGACTCCATCTGGTAGATGACGCCTTGTTGGGCGTCCACCAGCGGGGCCAACTCCGACAACAGCATTCGGCCGACACTCGAAAGATCGCGCTGGCCTTGCAACATGCCGGTAAAGCGCGCCAGATTGGTCTTAAGCCAGTCCTGCTCGGTGTTGCGATCCGTGGTCAGCCGCAGATTATCGATCATGGTGTTGATGTTGTCTTTCAGATCTGCGACTTCGCCGCTGGCTTCCACCTGAATCGAGCGCGTCAAATCGCCCTTGGTGACGGCCGTGGCCACCTCGGCGATGGCGCGCACCTGATTGGTCAGGTTATCGGCGAGTAGGTTCACGTTGCCGGTGAGATCTTTCCACGTACCCGCGGCTCCCGGCACGCTGGCCTGTCCGCCCAGACGGCCTTCCACACCCACTTCGCGCGCCACCGTAGTCACCTGATCGGCGAAGGTGGCCAGCGTGTCAGTCATGTTGTTGATGGTTTCAGCGAGCGCGGCGACTTCGCCCTTGGCATTGACGGTAAGCTTTTGCGTCAACTCGCCGTTGGCCACAGCCGTAACGACCTTTACGATTCCGCGCACCTGCTCTGTCAGGTTCGCGGCCATGACGTTCACGTTGTCGGTCAAATCCTTCCACGTTCCGGCAACACCCGGCACCTTCGCCTGACCTCCCAGCTTGCCATCCGTGCCTACTTCACGGGCGACGCGAGTCACCTCGGCAGCGAAGGCATTGAGCTGGTCGACCATGGTGTTGATTGTGTTTTTCAGCTCGAGAATTTCGCCCTTCACGTCGACCGTGATCTTTCGCGACAAATCTCCACGGGCCACAGCGGTGGTGACTTCAGCGATGTTGCGTACCTGGCCCGTAAGGTTTCCTGCCATGGCGTTGACCGAGTCGGTGAGATCTTTCCAGGTTCCCGCAACTCCAGGCACGTTGGCCTGTCCTCCCAGGCGGCCTTCGCTGCCTACTTCGCGCGCCACCCGGGTTACTTCAGCCGCGAACGATCGCAACTGCTCGACCATGGTGTTGAGCGTTTCTTTTAACTGCAGAATCTCCCCGCGGACGTCGACCGTAATTTTCTTTGATAAGTCACCGGTGGCAATCGCGGTAGCAACTTCGGCGATATTTCGCACCTGCCCGGTAAGGTTGCTGGCCATGAAATTGACGTTATCGGTCAGATCTTTCCAGGTGCCGCCCACCCCGGGCACTTCCGCCTGCCCGCCCAGTTTTCCTTCCGTTCCCACTTCGCGGGCGACGCGGGTCACTTCGCCCGCAAACGCATTGAGCTGGTCCACCATGGTGTTTATGGTGTTCTTCAGTTCCAGGATTTCGCCCTTCACGTCGACCGTAATCTTTCGCGACAAATCTCCGCGGGCCACAGCCGTCGTAACCTCAGCGATGTTGCGTACCTGCCCGGTCAGGTTTCCGGCCATGGAGTTTACCGAGTCGGTAAGGTCCTTCCAGGTTCCGGCCACCCCAGGGACGTTGGCCTGTCCTCCCAGCCGGCCTTCCGTGCCCACCTCGCGCGCTACGCGCGTTACTTCGCCGGCAAAAGCGTTAAGCTGATCGACCATCGTGTTGATGGTGTCTTTGAGCAGTAAGATCTCGCCGCTTACGTTCACGGTTATTTTTCGGGACAGGTTGCCGGTCGCAATCGCCGTAGCGACTTCAGCGATGTTGCGCACCTGACCAGTCAGGTTGCTGGCCATGGAGTTGACCGAGTCCGTCAGATCTGTCCACGTGCCGGCGACACCAGGAACCTGAGCCTGGCCTCCGAGGCGTCCGTCGGTTCCCACTTCGCGGGCCACGCGCGTGACTTCCGAGGCAAATGATCTCAACTGGTCCACCATCGTGTTGATGGTGTCCTTGAGTTCGAGAATTTCTCCCTTAACGTCCACCGTAATCTTGCGCGATAGGTCACCGCGGGCCACTGCCGTAGCGACTTCGGCAATATTTCGCACCTGGCCGGTCAAATTGCTGGCCATAAAATTCACGTTATCGGTGAGATCTTTCCATGTGCCTGCAACACCAGGCACCTGCGCCTGACCGCCGAGTTTGCCTTCAGTACCGACTTCGCGGGCTACGCGCGTCACTTCACCCGCAAACGCATTGAGCTGGTCCACCATGGTGTTTATGGTGTTCTTCAGTTCCAGGATTTCGCCCTTCACGTCGACCGTAATCTTGCGGGACAAGTCTCCGCCCGCGACCGCCGTAGTGACCTCGGCAATGTTGCGCACCTGCCCGGTAAGATTTCCAGCCATCGAATTGACCGAGTCCGTGAGATCTTTCCAGGTGCCGGCTACCCCAGGCACGTTGGCCTGACCCCCCAGCCGGCCTTCGGTGCCGACCTCACGCGCCACCCGCGTCACTTCCCCGGCGAAGCGGTTCAGTTGGTCGACCATGGTGTTGAGGGTTTCCTTGAGCTGCAGGATTTCGCCGCGAACATCCACCGTGATCTTGCGGGAGAGATCGCCGCTGGCGATCGCGGTGGCCACTTCGGCAATATTTCGCACCTGCCCGGTCAGATTGCTGGCCATGAAGTTCACATTGTCAGTCAAGTCCTTCCAGGTGCCGCCGACGCCGGGCACCTGGGCCTGGCCGCCCAGCTTGCCCTCGGTGCCGACCTCCCTGGCTACGCGGGTGACTTCACCGGCAAAACCGTTGAGTTGATCAACCATGGTGTTGATCGTGTCCTTGAGTTCGAGAATTTCCCCTTTCACGTCGACCGTGATCTTGCGCGACAGATCGCCGCGGGCCACTGCGGTCGTCACTTCGGCGATGTTGCGTACTTGCGCGGTCAGATTGCCGGCCATGGCGTTCACCGAGTCGGTGAGATCTTTCCAGGTGCCGGCCACTCCGGGCACGACGGCCTGCCCTCCCAACTTTCCGTCTGTACCGACTTCGCGGGCCACACGAGTAACTTCGGAGGCAAACGAGCGGAGTTGATCCACCATGGTGTTGATGGCTTCTTTGAGCTGCAGAATTTCGCCGCGGACGTCCACCGTGATCTTGCGGGAAAGGTCGCCGCTGGCTACCGCAGTCGCCACTTCGGCAATATTGCGCACCTGCCCGGTCAGGTTGCTGGCCATCGAGTTGACCGAGTCGGTAAGATCCTTCCAGGTCCCAGCCACTCCGGGAACCTGCGCCTGGCCGCCCAACTTACCGTCTGTACCGACTTCGCGCGCCACCCGGGTGACCTCGGCGGTAAAAACGCCGAGCTGCTGAATCATCGTGTTGACGATCTTGGCTGAGCGCAGAAACTCCCCCTCCAGCGGCCGTCCGTCCACGTCGAGGCGGACGGTTTGAGTCAGATTGCCCTGGGCCACGCCCGCGATAGCGCGAGTAACTTCCGCGGTGGGCCGCAGCAGGTCCTCGATCAGGGTGTTAATCGAACCCTCCATCTCGCCCCACGCGCCTTTCGATTCATGAAACCGGGTGCGCTCCCTGGTCTTGCCTTCCTTGCCCACGACCTGCCCCACCCGATTGAGTTCCCGGGCCATTTGTTGATTCACGGCGACAATGTCGTTAAATGTGTCGGCTATTTTGCCCGCCAGTCCGGTCCAGGACCCCGGCAGCCGCACTGAAAAATCACCCGCACGCATGGTCTGCAGGCTGGCCAGTATGACGCGAAGGTTGGGCGACACGGACTCGGAAACCAGGCTGGAGTGGCCATTGTCTTTGGAACTGCTCGCGAGCTCGGCATCCAGACTCGTGGTCACTAGGGCACGGTCGCTTTTTTTCACGGTCGCCTCCGGGAAACATGCATGAACATTTTTGATACCAACTCTTCCAATTCTGGTTCTTCGGTGTTTCTGGCCCTGCGGCACACACTTATTTCGGCAGCAAAAAACCTCAAAGCCACTCCGACAATCCCTGTTTTCCATAGGGACGTCGATTTAATGGCGCCGGACCCTTATGCTTGGATATTCGAAGGAAGCACCCCAATGGAAAGCTCAGTTATTCTACCCACGCAGATTTGCGTCTGACTCTACAGTGTTTCCTGTATTGATTAGTCCTTGCCGCAGATGCCACTGTCAAATCCGTATTGGCGAATAAGGGGTTCAGCGAGAGCAGGCAGCAATTACCGCTCGGTTCGCACCAGCCGTCGGCATGAATTCGTTGCATGAAATCAACACAACGTTTGCGCACCTCCAGCATCGAAAAGTTGTTGGCCGGAGGCCCGCATGGAGAGCTTCAGGACTGCGATCGCATTCATCCTCGTCGTGATCTTGACATTTTTCTTTGTACTTGCTGAAACCTTCACCTATCGTAAGAGTTCCTCCGGCCTGCGGCGTCGTTTTTGGTAGAGCCCGGCGGCATTTTAGTCAGTGCAGTTCCTGCCCCAAGGTAAGCGCAACACCCTGGCGGGGAAGGTCGCGTCATCGAATCGCCTGGGGGCCCCCGCGGTTTTCCGGCAATCGAGACTTCCTGAGGATGTGCAAAACTATTCACTGGCACATCGGTGGGGCCCTGACTCAGGCTTGTGAGCCATTCACGCGCAGCGGCGTCCCGGGTAGAGTTGCATTGGCGGCCCTGCCAGCCTGGGGGCGCCTGGGGGGCGTAACTGCCTGGTCGGAGGAGATTGGGCAGGGTTACGGGGTGCGCCCCCGATACATATCGTGAGCCAGAACGGAACCGGAAGGATCGAGCCTGTGCGGATTGGCCCTGACAGAACTTTGCCGGAAGCTGAGATCAGGAAGGTTTGACGGAGGATTCTGCGGTCACGGGAGCCAATTCGGCGCCGCTTCCATTTCCCGATGAAGGCGCCGCGGCGGGCGGTTTGACGTTCGTATCCACCCGGTTGTGCAGGCAAAACAGCGCCAGCTCCAGGCGGTCCGCCACACCCAGCTTGTCATACACTTTGCGCAAATAATTCTTCACCACCTGTTCGGTGGTGCCGACGCGCAGCGCGATTTCCTTGTTCTTCATGCCCTGGGTCACGCAGGACACGATGAGCGATTCCTTGGGAGTCAACTGCACCTTGGGCCGGGTTGATGTGGGGCGTGAGCCTTGCGTGCGATACGCTTCGAGCACCCACTGGATGCCGCGACTGTCGAGCCAGGGATGGCCTTCCGAAACTTTGCGCAGGCAGTCGACCAGCAGTTCAGGCTCGACGTCCCGGGAAACAATCCCGTACACGCCCCGGCGAAACAGTTCGAGCGTGAGTTCCTGGTCGGGTTCCTGAGTCACGACCACCAGGCGAAGAGATGGGGTTTGCCGGATCAGGTCCGAAACTGCCTCCACGGGATTCGGCGCCAGCGCCGCTTCAAAGATCAGGATATCGGCGGTAAATTTCTTGGCGGCAGAAAGGGTTTGGGAAAAGGTTTCGGATTGGCCCACCACCCGGATGTCGTCTTCCAGGGCAAAGATCTTACGCAGGCCGGCGCGGAAGATGGCCTGGGTATCGGCCACGATCAGGCGAATGAACTGGCCGTCGACTTCATGCGGCTGGTCGACGTCAATCTCCATGCTGGCGGAAGAGCTTGCCATTCGGTTTCCTTGCGCTTCAGTTCCCTGGCTTCAGCGGCGCTCAAAATGGTATTCGTCGATGACTACGCCGACGCCGCGGCGGCCGTCCTCTTCAAAATTTCGCACCACGCGGCCGCGGCAGTCGAGTTGCACATCGGCCTCCGCTCCCACCACGTCTGCGGGCAGCGAGATGGTAAAGTCCACCATCGATCCGACGGGCATTTCCGAATCCACATGGAAGAGCACGCCGTTGGCGGAAATGTTCTCGGTTTCTGCTGCGTTGGCGCCGGATTTCGATTTCACCGAAATCGGCAGCTTGATGGGAAATCGCACCGCGCTTTGCATATCCGAATAGCGCGCGCGCCGGCTTTTGGCTTGTGCAGTTTCGCGATTCACGGCTTCGTCCGACACCGGCGCCGAATCTCCCCTGCCTGCCGCGGCGCCTGCACCCGTATTCCCGTCCTCCGCAAATCGCCCATTGTTCGACATTACGTGTGGAGATTACACCCCGGAACCAACAGATAAAAGTTACGGAAGTCATGGAACTAGTAGGGGTAAAGCCTTGCGCATCATGGAATTAGGGCAGATGGGCCTGGTATTGATAGGGCATTGGCGATGGCCCCTTGGCAATTGGCATTTAGCCATTAGCAACCGGCAAGTTGCCGGGTGGCGGCAACATGCACAGGTCCTTCGCTGGCTTGCCTCCCGCTTCGCGGGAAGCAAGACTGCTCTTAGGATGACAAACTGAGAGTGGCTGCTTCCCTTCGCGAAGCACTGCGCAGCACCTGTGCACTGTCCGCTGACATCACGTGGAGTGTGAGTGTCATGACGCTGTCATCCTGAGGAAGCGGAGCCCTTCGCTACGCGAAGGGTTCCTGACGAAGGACCTTCGCATTGGCACTTCGCTCGCAGCGGTTCAAAGCTTGATTTGAATCTTAACTTTGCTAATTGCTAATTGCCGCGTCAGAATTTCGTCACTTCCGTGAAGTTAAAATCTTTCACCTTCATGGGCGGCGCCACCATGTCGAACGATTCTTCGCCGCTCGCGCGCACCGGAATTCCCATGGCTTCCACATTCGAGAGCATGTGAATCAGGCTTTCGTTGAAGCGGAAATTAAGAATTCCGTGCCGCACCTTGCCACCTTCCACGTAAAAAGTGCCGTCGCGGGTCATGCCGGTGAGAATCTTCTCGTAGGGATCGACCTCGCGGATATACCACAGGCGCGTCACCAGGACGCCGCGCTCCGTGGATGCAATCATCTGGTCCACCGTTTTCGGATCCGGCGGCGTGCCAAAGACTATGTTCATGGGAGCTTCGCCCATCTCGTTAGGCAGGGGAAAGCCATGTCCCGTCGGCGCCACCGGGCCCACCTTATCTTTATATTCCGACTCCTGCATTCTTTTCGCCGTGGCTCGGGCATACACCAAGCACTTGATCACGCCATTTTCCACCAGTTGCACGCGCTGCCGCGGGATGCCCTCGCCATCGAACGGGGTCCCCGACTGCAGCGGATGCGCCGCGTCATCCAAGATGTTGATGTTCGGACCAAAAAGTGTCGCACCCACGCGATTGTTAAGAAAAGACCGCTGATCAAGGATCGACAGGCCGCCAAAATCGAAGAACATGAAGCCAACCATGTCGAGCACCGCCGCCGGCTCCAGAATGACGGTGTACTTGCCCGCGGGAATCTCGCGCGGGCCGGCAGACTCGAGCGCTTTGCGGGCTGCAATCTCCGCCAGACCGGCGGGGTCGAGTTGACTGGCGTCGGGAGAATTCGCCTTCTGCCATCCCGAAGAATCCGCGGCCAGCATGGTGATGGAAATCTCGGACGATGTCTGGCTGTGCCAGTCGTGCAATCCGCGGGAGTTGAAAATGCCTTCCACGGATTCGGAAGAAGAAAAGATGCCGGCGGTGGTGAGCTTGCGCCGGGTGGCGACCTGGACAATCTTCGTCACCGCGTCGGCTCGCAACCTGGGAGTGAGAGCCGCGGTTTCAGCAAAGTGCCTGCTGGGAAATGCCGGCGTGGCGCGAGCGCCCTCGCCCGCCTCCGGCATGGGCAACAGATCCGGATCGGGATGCTGGACCTTAGCCAGGCTCTCGGAAGCTTCTACAACTCTCGCGAGACTTTCCTTATCGAACTTGTTGGTCGTGGCCCTGGCGGTGCGTCCATCGAACGCCGTGCGGATTGAGACGGAGTAGTTTTCCTCCGCAACATTTTGATGGATGGTGTTGTTGGCAAAGCGGGTCAGAGCAGATGTGCCGCCGTAAATCGTGGCCTCCACTTCATCGGCGGTCGAATGCTTTCTCAGTTGCTCGAAGATCTCTGCGGCTTGGTCTTTGGTCAGCATTCAGCAGTCAGCATTGAGAAGTCAACCACGAGTCTTACGCGAATGCCCTGCAATGACCGTGTCGCATCCGGCAGACAGCAGATCCTTCGACTCGCTCAGGATGACACGCTTACTGTGTACCCTGGTTTCCTTTGTACGCGGTGCCCACCTTCACCTGGCGAAATCTTGCCGGGGCTGCGCCGTGGCCAGTGCCCATGACCTGTTGAGGCTGTCCTTTGCCGCAGTGCGGCGTGCCCCACAAGGTCCATTGGTCGCGGGAGCAGATGGCGTCCATCGAATTCCAGAATTCTGTCGTGATGCCTGAGTACGACGGGTTCTTCAGCATGCGGGTGCGCTTGCCCTTCTTGATTTCCCATCCCACTTCGCAGCCTAACTGGAAGTTGTAGCGCTTGTCGTCGATCGACCACGAGCGATTGGTCTCCATGTAAATTCCATCATCGGTCGATGCAATAAGCTGCTCGCTGCTCAGCGGCTTTTCACCGGGAAGAATGCTGATGTTCGTCATGCGGATAATGGGCAGGCGGTTCCAGCTTTCAGCGCGGAGAGTCCCCCCGGAGCGACTGGCGCCGATGTTGTGGGCGGTCTCGCGCGAACTCAGATATCCCGTGAACAAACCCTTGCTGATGATCGGCGTACACTGTGCGGGAACACCTTCGTCGTCGAAGGCAAAAGTTCCGAGCCCGGGACCGTGCTCCTGGCGCGCGTCCGCGACAATGTTCACCAGGTCGCTGCCGTAGCGCAGAGTACGCAACTTGTCGAGCGTAAGAAATGACGTGCCGGCAAAATTTGCCTCCATCCCCAGGACCCGGTCGAGTTCGATGGGATGCCCGACTGATTCGTGGATCTGCAACCCCAGTTGCGAGCTGTCAAGGATGATGTTGAACACGCCCTCGGGGCATTGGTCCGCCTTCAGCAGCGCTACCGCCTCCTCGCCCACGCGGCGCGCATTTTCGACCAGCTTCAACTCGTCGACCAGTTCGTAACCCCGGTTCTGCCACTGGCCGCCAAACGAATTGGGATACGACCGCTTCTGTATTTCGTTTCCAGCAAACGCATGTGCGCAGTAGCCGGCCCCGGTGGTGTATTTCGTTTGATGGATGTTGGCGCCCTCGGAGGAGAAGAACCATTGCTCCTCGCGCCGGAAATTCATATTGGTCTCAGCCAGCGTGACGCCGGCCACGGAGCGCAATTCGGAATCGATCCTCAACAGCAATTCGATATTTTGTTCGACTGAGGTGGCGAAGGGATCGATCTGGAACGGCGAAGTCCACTCGGCCGTGGCCGGCTTTTCGGGAGCCAGTTGAATATCGCGCTGCTTCACCCGCGAAGAAGCTTTGGCAATTTCCAGGGCACGCGCAGCGGCAGCTTCGACGCCAGCCCGGCTAAGATCGTCCGAAGCCGCGAAACCCCAAGCGCCATCGGCGATTACGCGAACCCCGAAACCGAATGACTCCGCAACCGAAGCGCTGCCCACCTTTCCGTTCTTGGTCGAAAGCGCGCGATGGCGATCGTCCGCCAGGCGAACATCCGCGTAGGATGCGCCGCCAAGCGTGGCGAGGTTCAGGGCCCAGTCGGCGATGTGTTTCATGGGAAATCCAAATTTACCACAGAGCGACAGGCAGGGCAGCCCGCTGTCATCCTGAGCGCAGCCTTCCGTCCTGCGCAGCAGGACGGAAGCAAGTGAAGGACCTATGCATTCCGCGTCAGCTTCGATTACATGCGTCATTGCAGTCATCCAGAAAATGCATGGGTCCTTCGTCGGGAACCCTTCGCTGCGCGAAGGCTTCCGCTTCCTCAGGATGACAGTTTGCTCAGGATGACCGCTGTGAATGTTCATTCGTCACATACATCGGCCCCCACCCCTGTCATCCTGAGCGCAGTCTTCCGTCCTGCGCAGCAGGACGGAAGCAAGGGAAGGACCTATGCATTCCCCACCCCACTTTTATTACGTGTACATCATGACCAACCGCTCGAAGACTCTGTACACCGGTGTGACCGGTCACCTGGAAAGACGGGTTTTCGAGCACAAGCAAGGTATCAAGGGCGACTTCGCCGCGCGCTACAAGATCGACCGCCTGGTTTATTTCGAACGCTTCGGAGATGTTCGCGCTGCAATTGCGAGAGAGAAGCAGATCAAGGGATGGCTTCGCATGAAAAAGATCGCTCTGATTGTGTCGATGAATCCGGGATGGAAGGATCTAAGTGAGGAATGGTTCGCTCGGCATCGCTACCAGCCGGAGAATGCAAAACCGCTGTCATCCTGAGCGCAGCCTTCCGTCCTGCGCAGCAGGACGGAAGCAAGCGAAGGACCCATGCATTCCCCGCCCGCTTCCGTGCCTCATCCAGAAAATGCACAGGTCCTTCGTCGGGAACCCTTCGCTTCGCGAAGGCTTCCGCTTCCTCAGGATGACAGCTCAGTGCGGATAGTCGAAGCGATATCCCTTGGGCTCGTTCCCGGACAAATGGCGGGTGTTGTATTCCAGGAAATAGTTGACGTGCGCGTCATCCAGCGGGAACGATCTCCTCTTCGGATAGGGGTACGTTCCCATCGCGCGAAAGGGCAGCGGCTGCACAGTGTTGGCCTCAGCGGCGTAGAAGTCCATGTCTTTTTCATAGCCGTGGGCCACGAAGAAGTAATCCCGCACCCAGCCTTTGGGCAGCACAGGAAGTTTTGCAGGGTCGAAATCAAGGGCCACTTCATCGCCTGATCCGAAGACCGCCAGCCGATCGTCATATCCCGCGAGCAGAGGAAGCACATCGCCGTAACGGGTATATGCGCCCGCCGGCCGCGTGTACGGCCCTGTAGGACTGGCCTTCTCGTACACATACAACACGTTGCCGGGCGGCTGGTTTTCGATCTTGAGCGGAAACCCCCGGAAGCGAAGATCGGCACGGGCTAAGGGCACCGGCGTGAGGCGGGCGTTTCCCTTCTGTTCTGCGCGATCGATCAGAATGTTGTCCCAGTAGATCTGCAGGTTCGTGGTGATGCGAATACGCTTCGTTCCCCGGGGCAGCTTGTCGGTCAGATCGGCGGTCATGGTGCGAGGGCCGCCGGCGGGAAAACCCATGTCCTCCATTACGCGGACCCACTTCCCGCTCGCGTTTTGCGCCTCAACGTAGGGCGCGACCGCCTCGACTCCGGCCTGGGATGCGGCATACATACTCGTAGCGCTGAAGTATTCAATTTCGCCGTGCATGAGCAGCCAGAGCGGGCCACCGCGATAGGCTTCGCCGAGATCAAGCTCGAGACTGTGGGTTTTGGCAAAGCCCTGGAAGCGCTGCAACTTGAAATCGCCGAAATAACGATGCGCCAGCAGGTCGGGCAAAACGTTGTGGCCATGCTCGTCCCAGGCGCCCGCCGGGGGACGCGCATCGCGGCTGTAGACAACCTTGAACGGCGGATATGGCGGGTTGCTGGCAAAGTATTCATTGGGGAATACATCTTCCGCGCCAGGATGATCGACAGCCAGGAGTTTCACCTGATCGAGATAGACCGCTTCTTCGAGCGGCTCCATGAAGCGGAAACTGAGTTTGCCGTCTTTCTCTCGCACCAAGCTGCGCGGAACTTTGATATATTCCGTGGGCCGCGGAATGTCGCGCTGATTCGGCCCCACCCAGTGGCCGACCACGCCCGCGCCCAGCATGTCTCCCACTAATTTGTAGCGTGTGCCGTCCCAGGCAAAGAGCGTTGGACACGAACTGCCCCGGCGGTCCATCTCCAGAAAGCTGTGGTCCTTCATTCCAGCAATCTGGATTTCATCCTGTATGACGCCGGAGGGCCACAGCATGCGCACCACATCGGCTTCTTTGGCCTGGCCGAGTCCGACCACGAAGTCGGTGGAGTTCTGTCCCAGGTACCCGGACGATCCTGAAATTTCAAACTTCTGACGATTCGCTCCTGAAAAAACTTCTACTTTGGTGCCGATCGCGCTCTTGTTGTCGGCCAGTCCCTTGAAGGAAAGCCGCAGCCAGTTATTCTTGTTGCCGCCTTCGTTCCGCAGCAGAACCGCCGGGCCGTGATTCTGCGTGATCAACAAATCGGTGGCGCCATCGCCGTCGTAGTCGGCGGTGACGATGGCCCGCGGATCTTTGAGCTGAATCTTGTCCAGGCCGACGTCGGCGGTGACGTCTTTAAATCCATCCGGACCGAGATTGCGGAATAAGCGGACTTGGCCTTTGCCCTCGGCGGTTTCACCGACCGCGACCAGGTCGATCCAGCCGTCGTTGTCGTAGTCGAAGGCCGCGACGCCGAAAGCTCGAACCCAGTTTGTCTTGGGAAGTTCGACTGGTTCGAAGGTCTTGCCATGGTTGTTGCGCCACAGGGAAATTCCCGGGGCACCAGTCTGCGTAAACGCGACATCCATCCAGCCGTCGTGATCGAAGTCGACAAGGGTGACGCCTGTGGTCGGGACGTCCGGCCCCCAACCCGATAGAGTGCGAAATTTTCCCTCCCGCGGATTTTCCAGGATCGTGGCCATCTTGTACCAGCCCGCGAGCACCAGGTCGATCGCCCGGTCGTTGTTGTAGTCGCTTCCTACGGCGCCAAAAGTGGGAACCGGACTGGCAAACCCAACTGCTTCGCTTTGATCCGTAAAAGTCCCGTTCCCGTTGTTCCGCCAGACATGGTTGAGTTGGGGCGGCTCGAACGCTTCTCCCGTCCGTTGCCCTGATTTACGCAAATCAAAATAGGGATGGGAACTGTACTGAGCAACCAGCAGATCCAGGTCGCCGTCGTGGTCATAATCAACCCATGTCACTCCGAGATTGAACCTCGCCGTGGTCTCTCCCGGCGTGATTCCGGCGGCTGCGGTCACATCTTTAAAGGTACCGTCCTTCTGGTTGTGCAGCAGCAGAATCCTGTCGGCAAGACTCACGACCAGGTCGGCGGCTCCATCATTGTCATAATCTCCTGCTGTGCATCCAATGGCATGAAGCGAGGGATCGAGCCCGGCTTTCTTGGTCACGTCTTCAAACTTGCCGCCGCCCAGGTTGTGATACAGCGCCATACCGCCCCCCGGACCGTTGTCCGGCAGAAAAAGATCAGGCTTGCCGTCGCCGTCGTAATCCAGAAAACATGCTCCCGGCCCCAGGAACGATGCCAGGTCATTGCCCGCTGCCGGCGACGCCTTCGACGCCAGCCCGGCGCTCTCCGATGCCGGCACAAAACGCACCGGAATTTGCGGCAGCGCGTTCTCCGGGGCGCCCACCGCCTCTTCCACCGTCGAATATCGTCCCTGGTCTCCGTACGCCAGCCCGATGGGTGAGCCCAGCTTGTTCTGCGTGATGTGCTGGAAACGCACCAGGTGTTCACGGGCCTGGGCCGCATCGCCCGACTGCTGGTAGGCGCGAGCAATGCCAAATTCGCCGGAAGCGTGCAGCGGATTCAACTTCAGGGCATGCTGGAAAGCGTCGATCGCCTGCGGATATCGCTTCAACTGCGCCGACGCGGCGCCCAGAAAATACCAGCTGTCAGCGTCGTTGGGATCAATCTCGGTGACGCGGCGAAAAGCCTCGACCGAGGCCTCTGGATTGTCCGAATTCTTGTACAGCAAACCCAGGTTGAACCAGGCGTGAGGATCGTCAGGCGCGTTCTTGGCCGCAGCGTCGAGCAGGACTTTCGCCGGCTCAATGCGGGCCAGGTTCAGCAGCGCGATGCCCTGGTTCAGGGATGCGATATGCAGCTTGGGATCGAGGGCTGCGGCTTCCTGAAAGGCCTTGAGGCCCTTCTCGAAGAGCTGCTGGTTCATGTAAGCCGCGCCCAGATTGTTCAGACGCGCGGCTTCGGTGGAGCTATCCGGCCTGGAATGTGAATCCTCCGGAGCGGCGGCAACAATCGCCGCGGCGGCGATGGCAACGCAGGCGCACAGCAGAAGTCTTCGCTTAGTCATGCCAGAAATAAGTAAACCACAAAACCAAAGCGCAGGGGCAGCGCCTGGGCTGAGCGGAGTCGAAGGCCAATCCACTAGATCGCCGGATGCCCGTAGGGACCGAGTTGACCTTCCAAAGCCGCCGCTACTGAAATCACCACCTCTTCTTGCCACGGGCGCGCCACAATCTGCACTCCGATGGGCAATCCTTCCGGCGACTTCCCCACCGGCGCCACGGCAGCGGGCATGCCCAGCAGGTTGAACCATTCGGTATAGCTCCACGCGTCCAGATACTTCACCGTCTTTCCTTCGACCTGCCAGCTGCGCTCGCCATGCCGGAAGGCGGGAATCGAAGCCACCGGACACAGCAGCACGGGATAATCCCGCATCTGGGCAAACATCTGCATGCGCACCACGTCGCGCTCGATCCAGGTGTCGAGCAACGATTGACCGGTGTGAGCAGTCTCGGCCGCAGCCCAGCTGGAAAATTCTTTGAGAATCGGACTCAGGTCGGCTCCGTGCCCCTGGGTGATGGGGCCAAGCACCATTCCGCCGGCGACTCCGAACAGCTTCCACCAGAGCTGCCGGGAAAGTTCGAGCCCTTCCGGCCGGAAAGGCTCGACCTGAAAACCCGCTCGCCGCAAGGCCTCAGCGGCAATCCGCACCGCCGCACGCGTCTCGGCCGTAACCGGCGTACGTCCGTCATCCTCGAAATAGCCGATGCGGGCCTGCTTGAGTTCGCCCTGCTCGGGCCAGCGGAGCGGCACTGGCGCCGCCGACGGATCGCCATCGTCCGGCCCCTGCAGCACCTCGAACAGAACTTTCAGGTCGGCCACGGTGCGAGCCATCGGTCCGACCACGCCCAGCAGCGCGAATGGCCCCACCGAAACCGGAAAGTGCCCGGTTGCAGGAATGCGGCCGGGAGTGGGCTTCAGTCCACAGATGCCGCTGAAATGCGCCGGCACGCGAATCGATCCGCCACCGTCGCTGCCCATTCCTCCGGCAGACATGCCGGCGGCAATCGCCGCCGCTTCTCCGCCGCTCGATCCGCCCGGAGTGCGCGCAAGATCCCAGGGATTATTCGTCCGCCCGTAAAGAAGATTGTCCGTTTCCCAGGCCATCAGCAATTCCGGCGCATTGGTTACGCCCAGGATGACAGCGCCGGCCTGGCGCAGCCGGGCCACCAGGGGCGCGTCGCGCTCAGCCACCATGCCGGCCCGCAGTTTCGTCCCGGCTTCCCAGGGCAGACCCGCAACCGCCATCGAACTCTTAATGCTGAGTGGAACTCCGTGCAGCACCCCCAGCTGGTCTCCATCGCGCACCGCGGTCTCTGCCGCCCGGGCTTGCCGTCGCGCCCCTTCCACATCGACCCGGACGAAGGCGTTGAGCCTGGGATTCAACTCCGCGATCCGGGCCAGGTGAGCTTCGACCAGTTCGACCGGGGACAATTTTTTCCGACGGATCTGTTCAGCCATGGATACTGCAGAAAGGAAAGTCAGCTCGCGCATGCCGTCTCGATCACGAAAGAGAAAGGAGCCTTGAGTCTAGCATGCGATCGCCGCACCCATTTACGTTCGGCGTCACACGTAACAACAGAAGATCAGGAACCCGCCGCGACGCGGCGAGCTTTTATCGCCCGGACTTTTTTGGTGGTTGAAACCGAGCGAGCAGCCGGTCTTTTCCCAGCTTCTCGTTTCACAAACCATTGTTTAAGGTATTTTCGCGAAGCCGGAGTCAGGCGGGAAAACAACATGCCGGCGCGTCCGCCATCGTCCGCCCAGACCACCTCGCCTACGCCCTCCACCATGTGGCTGGTCCCGGGCAAAACAAAGCGGAGCGGCACGTGGGGCACCGGAGGCAATGGTTCCGGGGCCTGAAGCGCAATCCCGTTCCGATTCAGATCGAGCACCATAGCGGGAAGCGCGGCAATGCCGAACTGAAGATAGACCAGCGACTCCAGACTCTTCCGCTGCGATTTTCGCCGGTCCGGCTGCATGAAGCCGCGACCCGCGCGCAGGCAGCGGACCACCTGTTCAACCCCAAGCGGTTTGTAAAAGATGAAGTTGACCCCGGCCTGAAAAGCTTCAGAGATTTCAGTGAGTGCCCCGATCATCCCGAAGATGACGGGCCGGCGTCGGGCCGGCGCCAGTCGCGCCATGCGTGCCACAGTGGCCGCGCCGGGCAGATCGAAGTCCAGGACCAGCGCCGAGTAGTGCCTCTGTACCGTCAGGTCCAGAGCCTCGGGTCCCGACAGGCAGACCTCCTGCTCCATCGCCACCTCATCCAGGGCCTTTCCCAGAATTCGCAGGGCCGGTTCCTCGCGACACATTAGCAGGGCATTGAATGCCATAAGGCCGCAGCTTAAGGGCTGCGTGGCCTCAGGTAAAGTAACCCCGGTAATCGCTTAAGTCTTACCTGCGAGAAGCTGATCGTAATCTGTTGATCTTAATCTGTTGGTCCGGACGCGCGGGTTTCACCCCCTCCTCCTGCGAACTTTGGGCGGATCAGCCACCCTGCTCCTAAAAAAGCGAATATAAAGCGAATACAAGCACTGCGGATGAAGGAGGGTCGCACTCTTTCGTAATCTGCCCCCGACCTGCCTGCCAGTGTCATAGTGGGATTGACTTATGTCTCAATCCAAAAAGACAGGCGACGCGCGGCGCGCTCCCCGGGTCAAACTCTCGGGAACGATTCTGGCCATGGTACGGCTGGAGAATGGACGGCAGATACAGGCTCGCCTGCACCAGCTTTCCTTTACCGGAGGCCTGCTTCACCTCGACACTCCACTGGATGAGGGCATCAAAGCCGAGGTCATGTTTCATGTGGGCGGCAGCACCATACGCAGCCAGGCGGCAATGTTGTTTCCCATGTGGGCGACCCAGGGTTGTTTGCAGCCCTTTGAATTCAGCGGCCTTGGCGAAGAAGACCGAATCAAATTAAAAGCTGACCTGGAGAAATTTCTGAGCTCTCCTGCGGCCGCCGCCGTTCACCCCGAAGAACAAGCCTCCGAAGCTGCCGCCGGCTCCGAGCAGTAGACCGCCGCGATTTTCGCTAGAATATTTCTTTACAACCTGCTCGAGGGAGACATATCTCATGGTACCCCGCCATTCCCCCCGCTTTCTCCACATTGTCGAAGACGCCAAAAAACGAATTCGTGAAGCCAGCATCGGCGAGGTCAAAGCCCGGCTTGATCGCGCCGAAAAATTCCTGCTGGTGGATGTCCGGGAAGAGAGCGAGTACGCCAAAGACCATCTGCCGGGCGCCATTCATCTGGGCAAAGGCATCATCGAACGCGACATCGAGGAGCGGGCGCCGGAACTGAGCACTCCCCTGGTCCTCTACTGCGGCGGTGGATATCGCTCCGCACTGGCGGCTGACAATCTGCAAAAGATGGGCTACACCAACGTGCTTTCCATGGACGGAGGTATCCGCGGCTGGCGCGAAAAGCATTTTCCCCTGACCTCGCACTAGCATGTTTCCGGCACCGCAGTTCTTCCACTCCGACGCTTGCAGCATCGGCAAGTACCTCCGTAACTTGATGCCCGCATCCCATGCCGTCAACATAGAATGGCGGAAGGGCTTTTCCAGGCTGCACCGAAAATGAAGCACGATAAACGGACTTCGGGTCAGGATGGGTCGGGAGCGGCAACCGCTCCCGCGCGCGACCTCGGAGCGTTTGAACGCCGGCTCGCTCAGGCTGGCACTCCCGAGCAATGCTGCGTCGAATTCTCCAGTTTTTTTGGGGTGCGGCCGAACGAAGTAGCCTTGTTACGTCTGGAAAACCAGTTGCTCAAATTTCTCTGCCCCTTTGAGCTGGCCACCGCCGGATCAATTCCGATTTCCAGTTCCACGGCGATTGCGTCTCACACTGCGGTCACTGGAAAAATTGAGTTGTTCAACAACTTCACCCAGGTGAAGCACGCCAACATCTTTGAGAGCATCAAGCCCAGCGCGGAAGAAGGCGGAGAGCTTCGTCCCGCGACCATTCATAAATTAATGTCGGCCCCGGTGGTCGACAAGTCAGGCCAGGTATTGGGTGTAATCCAGATCTGCCACAAGGGCTTCGATCTCCGTTCCGCCGGCCCGGACTTCACCCTCGACGACTTGCAACAGCTTGCACTGGCTGCTAAAGCCCTGAGCCAATGCGCGTTTATGCAGGCGCCTTCCTAGTCGCATTTTCGATCTTCAGCCCCCCCACCACCCCAACTCAAAAACAGATCGCGAAACAGATCGCGTGAGTGTTCCACGGATCGCTAGACATGCGCTCCCTTTTCCAATTGCGCGATCTGTTCGATGTATCGCTTGGAATCAAACTTTCGTCCCGCGCTGGCCAGCGACATGTAGCGGATCTTTCCGTATACCGGCCGCTCCGGCCACGCGCGGTCATGCTTGCCGACGATCGCCCACGCAATTCCCGCGTATCCGTTGGGATCGCGCCCATCCAGTTCGTAGCGATCGTTCATTTGGACCGCGCGCTGATAAGCGCTGCCCGCCGACGGGCTCCACTCCAGAATCTTCTTCGCCCAGTACATGCGCAGGTAGTTATGCATCCAGCCCGTCAGCACCATCTGTTTCTGGGCCGCATTCCACAGCGGATCGTGGCTCAGCCCCTGCTCCAGTTGTTCCGCGCTGTACACCTCGCTCCGCCGGTCGCGGGCATGCTCGGACAGAGAACGCGAGGCCCACGGTTCCAGGCAATCCATCGAGTCGTAGGAAGGATTGAATCTCACAAAATTGATGGAGAGCTCCCGCCGTATGATCAACTGCTCGAGAAACGCATCCTTCGCCCTGGTGGGCGCGTCACTGTGCTGTACCGCGAGCGCGACCGTAAGCGGGCTCACGTGCCCAAAGTGAAGGTAAGGGGAAAGCTGGCTGGTCCCGTTTTGCTCAGGATGGTTACGGGCCTGCGGATAGTCGGCTAGACGCCGGTTCACGAATGCGTTGAGCATGCGCAGCGCCTGCTTACTCCCTCCACGCCAGCCTGGAACGGGCTGCACGGAGCGGTCCAGTTCCCATCCCGCGATCAGGTCTTCATGCGGAGAAAGCGAATACAGAGGTGCTCTAGATTTCCAGCGTACTTGCGCCTTCAAATTCTTTTGCCGCACCAGGAACCGCGGCAGCAGCGCATGAATCCGCGGCCGGATGGTGCGCGCCGCAAATTGTTCCTTCAACAGCAGCCTCGTGGGCACAACGACGTCGGCATCCACCGTCCATAGGGGCACGCGGATCTTCCGCGCCACTTTGACCCGCCATTGCTCCGGTTCGCGCATCGGATTCTCATCGCCGATCACGATCGCCGGCCGCACTTCCTGGCAGAATTTCAGCAGGCTATGCTCAGGATACGTCCGCAGAACGAATCCGACGCCGCGGCTCTTCAGGCCTTCTGCAATGTCTGGAATGCCTTCTGCCAGGAAGCGGTAGTGGCGAAGGTTTGCGCCCGGATAGAAAGGGATCAACCCAAGAAAGACCAGCACCGGCTTTTTAAGTTCGCTGGCTATTCCGATCGCCACATCCAGGGCGGCATTGTCGCTGGCGCGCTGGGCTCGTTGCATCCAATACACCACACAGTTGGCCTCGGGATCAGCCGCGCCCGGTCTTCGCACCGTGACTCGCTCGTCGTGGCTCAACTGTTCAATCGGGTTCATTGTTGGAATCGATTGCGGTCAATGGGAAGATACCCGCCGTCCGCTTCCCGTTGCCCGGTCTGTTTTATTTCTCCGCTGGGTCGGTGCTCTGCCGTCATCGCCCGACGCCTCGGCATGACTAAGAATAGTCTGGTCGAGCGCCTGTTTCTCTGCATCAGTCAGGGAACGAAATTTCCCTTTGGGAAGTTGCCCCAGCGCCAGCGGGCCGATCGCAACCCGCACCAGGCGCAAGACCGCAATCCCAAGCGCTGACAGCATCCGCCGAATGTGACGGTTCTTGCCCTCATCCAAAACTATCTCCAGCCAGGTGTTCCGCTTGCCGCCGCGCAGGAGACGAACGCCGGCCACGCGCAAGAACTCGCCACCTTCCGTCCGGATCCCCTTGCCAATGGATTCCAGCAAGGCCGAATCGGCCACCCGGTCGATTTGCACATGGTAGGTCTTTTGCAAGTGCGACGTGGGGGAGAGCACGCGCCCCGCCCACTCTGAATCGTTGGTCAGCAGCAGCAGGCCTTCGCTCGCCTTGTCCAGTCGCCCGACCGGCGCAATCCAGGGCAGCGCGGCGTCCAGAAACGCGTATACGGTTTGCCGTCCCTGTTCGTCGGAAGCCGTCGTCACCGTTCCGCGCGGCTTGTTGAGCATGAGATACATTTTTCCAGTGCCGGCCACCGGCTGACGATCCACTTCAATTCGAGCGCTCTCCAGGCGAACAGGCGCCTCAGGATCGCAACGGATTGCGCCATTCAAACGCACCCGGCCCGCCCGTATCAGATCGAACGCCTCGGTGCGAGAGCAGTATCCCAGCTTCGAAAGCGCGCGCGCCAGACCCACTCGTCGAAGCCGGTTCAAGTTGGTCACGCTTCACATGCTAAATGAGAGTGCAGGAAAGCCTCGCAGCAAGACGGGAGTCAAAGCACCCTGTCATCCCGACCGGAGCGCAGCGCAGCAAGCGCAGTGGAGGGACCTGCTTTGGTCCATCTTCCCTGGTTCCGAACTTTCCATCGATGGAAGCGTCGCAGCTCAGGGCAGGCTCTTCGGGAATAAAATCTCTCAGGATGACCTCTTCAGAAGTTGCATTTCAAATTCAGCCCAACCGTCACCACAACCCGCTGGCAAACCGGAAGCCCAACTGGTAGCATCCTGCGCATGTTCAAATTACTCTTGGTAATCCTGAGCCTGGGAGCGATGGCGTTGTCGGTCGCAGCCACATCGTCCGCCGATCTTCCCACCCGGAAGTATCTGAATCTGGCCGCAATCAAAACCATGGTCGCCGCCGCGGAAGCGGAAGCGAAAAGGCAGAATGTCGAAGTCACCATCTGTATCGTGGACGAAAGCGGCAATCTGCTTTTTCTGGAGAAGGCGGATGCCGCCTCGCTTAACACCATCCAGTTCGCGCAGAGAAAAGCCCGGCACGCCGCGTTCTATCGGGCGCCTTCGAAGAGCGGTGCCGATGCGGTGAAAAAAGGCGATGTCGAGGTTCTGGCTTTTCCCGATTTTTTCCCCAACCAGGGCGGCCTGCCCATTCAGGTCGACGGTCAGACCCTGGGTGGAATCGCGGCCAGCGGCGCCAAGTCTGAGATCGACGAAGCCATCGCGCAAGCCGGACTCGACGCTCTCCTAAAGAAATGAGCGCATCTGAATTCGCCAGCGAAGCAGACTCTGCGCCACGATTACTCCTCGGGCGACTCCTGCTCCTGGCGGCGACTCGACGTCCCTTCCATCTGAAATCCCGCACCCAGAATCTTGGCTACCGAAGTCAGGTCTTTGCTGAGCGCGCTGCGCCAGCGGCCCACTGAATCCTGCGCCAGCTCTTCCATGGTTTGCCCGAAGGAGAGCAGGCTGGCCGCCACTTCGGTCTTGACCAGGTCGCTCACCGAAGTCTCGATTCCCTTCTGGACAACTTTTAGTTTTCCCCGGGCCTCATCCAGCTGCCGGTCGAGTTCCTTGGCGTTGCGCGTACCCAACTCTTTGAGCACCACGTCGACCGCGCCCTCCAGTTGTACCCTGGCTGCGGATATCTGGTCGCTCGCCATCTGCGACAGGCGCGTCTCCATCCCCGACTCCAGCCGGGTGGCGGTGTCGTCCAGTTGCACGATGCGGCCGCCGAGCGAACTGACTTGCTCCTGTAGCCGGGAAGATTCAGCCGTGACTGTCGCCTGCGTCTTCTGCACCTCCCGACGGTAAGTATCGTGCTCCTGGCCCAGCCGCTGCTGCAAGGCGCGGAAGTGCTCCTCGCCCCGCTGTTCCGCCCGGGTGGCCGCTTCCGCCGCCTGCTGCTGGAACTTTTCCGACCTTTCATTAAAGTGCTGGCCCACCGCCTCTGCCATCTCCTCGGAAAGGCTATGCGCATTCTGCTGGACCGCTTGCAGTTGCTGTGTCACCTGACGCCGGAATCCTTCCAGCGCCTGGCCGATCTTCTGTTCGATCATGGTCTGGGCGGATCCCAGCACCTGCGCCGATTGCTCCTGCGTCTGCTTCAGGACCTGGGTTCCCAGGTCTTCCCGCAGGCGCACCCACAATTTCTCTTCTACCTCGGGAGGAATATGCGACAACGAAATATCGAACCGGCTGCGCTTGGCATCTCCCTGAGCGGCGTTTTCCCGAAGCGCTATCACTTCCGCTTGCAGAGGCTGGACAATCTCGGCCATGATGGCGCGCAGATCGTGCTCGGTGAATTGCGCCGGGTTCTTTTCGGATACGATCTTGAGCGAGGGCGGGGCCAAATGACCCTTTTCACCTTTTACCGGCATCTTCCGTGAAGGCTGCGGATCGTCAGAATGGATCTCCATGATCCGCCCCCAATCTTCCGGACAAGCATCCAGTCCCCAGAAATTTTCCGGCCGGTCCAGCTTCGCGGCCAGCTGCCAGCCGTGCTGCCCCGCCCCCATGGGCTTGCAGTCGACTACGTGAGCCTTGGCCGCGCCGCCTCCCTTGCGCCGAAACTGTACCGGGATACCGGCTTCCAGCCGGGTAGGAGAAAAGATGGCACAGCCATGCGCGCTGACCACCAGGGTCTCGCAGATTTCGGAGAAGGGCGCGCTGGGCTCGAGGCTGGTGACGGCGATAGGAACGGTGATCGGCACTCGCGAACTGCGCCGCATGGTCTCGGGAACATTCGCACTATGCATGGTGCCCCTCTTTCATGGTCCTGTTTCGGGAGACTTCCCCGTTTGGTGCCGCAGGAATAAAATTCTGCACCTCCACGGTAACCCAAGCCGCGCCCTTAAAGGGATTCCAGTAGTTCCTGCCGACGCTTTCAACCGGGCAGTTACGTTACGTCCCCTCGGTAACCGGGTAACGAGACGGACACTGGCCATATTCCTGCCGCCGATGACCAAGAAACACAGAGGCATTAAGCGCTTCTCAGGTTAGGTTGAAGACAGCATTCATTCCATCGAAGGAATCGAAATCGGCCATGACTAATTCCCTGCTGCAACGCCTCATCGAAATGTGCTGCCGGCACGAATTCACCTGGCCCCACGCCGGGGTTCACGGCACCGCCTACCAGGCTTGCCTGCTCTGCGGCGCGGTCTATTCCTACGACTGCGCCACCATGCGCCGCACGGGACGACTGGTCGCGCCGCCGGACCCGCGCTATCCAGCCCTGCCCGAAAGTCAGCCGGCCAGCGAGTAGCAAACTCGACGCGACCTGGCGACGCTCCCTATAATTTCCGGACTGGCGGGGGCGGTCCCGTCCGTCCCCGCATTTCCACCAGCTCAATAAAAAGTTGTCGTATTCCTACGTGAACCAAAGCGGGGGGCAGGTCACTTTGCTGTCCTCATAGCCGTGGTCATCTCCTGTGTTAGTGATACGTTCTGAAATACCTGGCCTGCCCGCGGTCCACGGTGGCCTCACCATCCAGCACGTGTCGCGGGACTTCGGGTCAAGAGCACCGCGCTCACGACTATGCCCCACACCAGGCCGATGGCGGGCGAGACGAAACGCGAATAGACGCCGTCCGGTGCCCAAAATCCACCGCTTAGCCAGGTGGTGCCGCCCAGCAAGACGAGCACGACGGCGGCGACCCCGGCCCCGAAGAGCGCGTTCGAGATCAACCGGGCTCGCCAGAGCCCGAACGCCGGGGCCATGATAAGCATCGCGCGCGGGAACGAAGTCAACACGAAGCCTGCCCACACGAAGTCATTCAGGCCCGATGTGAGCATGTGATTTCCGGAGCCGGCGATGGAATACGCGAGGGCTGCGACCAGCGCGATGAGCAAGAGGAAAAGCGCTCCGACGGCGGCACTGGAGGCGGTCACGGAATCGCGTAGATCGGTTATTCGTGGCCCTCACCGAGGGGAAAATTCACCCCGGCCAAGCGGTTGTGGTAAATTTCTAGAACTGCTAAACTGTTCATATCAAAGCTACTAAGCTTGGATCTGGACCGCTTGTATGAAGTCGCTCGGCTCAGTATACTTACCCCTGTTCCTCAACCCATGAGAGGTAATAATGGACTCCACCATCCACCCCCCGAAGTGGACGCCTTACGAAGTCAAAGCAGCAGAGATTCACTACGAACGCCGGACTGAAAAGCTGCAGCTGGAGCAACTGCTTAAACGCCTGCAGAAAAAGATGCAGGAGGCGGAACTCCGGTCGGCACTCGAATCCAGCGCAGCGTAAATCAGTCCTACCGTTAGCGCTAACGTAACCGCCGCAACCCTGTCATCCCGAGCGCAGTCGAGGGACCTTGCGTTTTTCTGGCGGTAATGGCGCTGCAGGCGAACAGCCGATCTTTCGACTCCGTGAACGAACTCGCAAGCGAGTTCGTTCTCTCCGCTCAAGATGACAACGCATAAGGGCCGGGTGCTCCTCATCTGTAGCCAGTCCATCTTCCATCTGCATTCGTCCCACCGTTAGCCATCGAACCCTGACAACCTCGAACCGCCCGAGCACCTCTAAACCCTGGCGTGACCGGCGTGATCGTCGTTCCGTCCCGAGATTCCACAGGGAGTTCTCCATGCTCCGTCGTTGCCTGCTGGCCGCGGCCATCTGCACGCTGGCGTTGCCCGCCCGCTGCTTAGGCCAGGCGCCGGTCAAGTTTCACGCCGTCTCATCGCCGGACGGCCCGGCTGCCTTCGATGTTGTTGCTGTCGATCTCAACAACGACGGCCTTCCCGATATCGTCAGCAGCTCGCTCGATACCTCGCCGTGCTCCATAACCACCAGCCTCGCCAATGGAGACGGCACCTTCCGGGCTCCCGCCACCGTCTACCTCGACGCCGAGAACACGACCTGCTCCGTCGCCGCGGCGGACATGAACGCCGACGGCAAAGCCGACCTGGTCGTCGTTATCCCCGGCAGCAATCAAATCCTGGTCTTCCTGGGCAACGGTGACGGCACTTTTCAGTTCCAGATCACCTCCGGCATCCCGATTCCTCGCGGCGCATTCTTCTTCCTCAATATCATTGCCGCTGACTTCAATCACGACGGCAAGCCCGATGTCGTGGTGCAATACAGCACCGCCTTCGACAGCGCTGCCGGCTATAGCCGCTACCTGCTTCTCCTTGAAGGCAACGGCGCAGGCGGCTTCGCCAGCGTCCGCACTATCTTTACCCCCAGCCCCAACACCGCGGCATCGGACATTGTGGTCGGTGACTTCGATTCCAACGGCAGCGCCGATCTGGCTTTTCTCGCGCCCGCTTGCGCCGCCGACTCCTGCCCCACGCTTCTGCACGTTCTGTACGGCAATGGCCGCCTGGGCTTCCTTGATGCCACGCCATTTCCCGACACCCGTTTCCCTTTCCTCACCGCCGGCGATCTCAACAGCGACGGCCGCACCGATCTGTTCGGGATCGATCCAGCCGGCAAGCGGCTCGTGACCCTCTACGGGCGCAAAGATCGCACCTTCGACGTCTACTACTCGCCTGTGTCTCTTTCCGGCACCCTGGGCAGCCAAAGCGAGTGTTGCGCGGCAACCCTCGCCATGGCCGACTTCAACGACGACGGCCGCATGGACATCGTAGGCCTGCTCGGCCAGGGCAACTCCAGGACGACCGAGCAGTTGGTCTTCTTGCTCGCCACCCCGAATCCCGGAAAATTCACCACCCAGCTCGTAGACCTGCCCTCGCATCAATTCGCCACCAACCCCGTCGTAGGCGACTTCAATCGCGACCTCAGGCCCGATGTCCTGCTTAACGAAGCCGACCTTTCTACGCCGTCGCAATCAGGCGACACGGGTTCGTTTCTCGTAACTGCCCTCAATCGCACCGCGGGCAGCCGGTGGAGCAATTGCAACTACCCTCGCCAGGGACAAGCCATCGCCCTCTGCGCGCCCATTGACATCACGTCTTCGCCCGTCAACTTCAGCGCTGCCGCCACCGCCTTCGAGCCCCTGCGCAAGATCGAGCTCTGGGTCGATGGCAACAAGATCGACGGCAACAAGATCGCGCAGCAGGACCACACCTGGACCGGCAGCGCCTGGTTCAACTACACCACGGCGTTCAGCCCGGGCGCGCACCAGGGTACGTTCTTTGCAGCCGACATCGGCAACGGCCTGCAGCAGCTCGACTTCAAGTTCACCGTCGGCGACGGACCGTGTGCCTACCCATCCTCGCCAGGCGTCAGCATCTGCCAGCCTTCAGGCTTCGATACGTCGTCTCCTGTTCTGGTCGAGGCCGCCGCCAATATCTCCGGCACTCTCGCCCGCATGGAACTCTGGGTCGATGGGGTAAAGAAATACACCGAGACCACCAGCCTCTGGTTCAACACCTCGGTTTATGCCGGGACAGGAGATCACCGCGTCGATGTCTTCGCCGTGAACACTGCGGGCACGAAGTGGCTGCAGACCGTCCACGTGACCATCCGGTAGAGGAGGGTAACCAATGCGTTTTCGCAAGAGCCGGAGAGCAAGCCCTGATTACGAAATTACGAACTTTGAGGGTGCCCCGTTGCCGTGGGGCACCCGTTCAGGAAGTTCGCGACCTACCCTTTGACGAACTCGATATCCAGGGTAATGGACACGTCCTCGCCCACCACGATCCCGCCGGTTTCGAGCGCCGCATTCCAGTTCAGACCGAAGTCTTTCCGGTTGATGCGCGTCGTGGCGGAGGCCCCGATACGCGTGTTCCCCCACGGATCTTTCACGGGTGCGCTCGGCCCTTCGACCTCAAGCACGACGTTGCGTGTTACCCCGTGGATGCTGAGGTCGCCCGCAACCGTGAGCACTCCATCCTTGTTCTTCGACACGCGATTCGATTTGAAAGTCAGGGCGGGAAACTTTTCCGCATCGAAAAAATCCGCGCTCTTCAGATGGGCGTCGCGCTGCCCGTCGCCGGTGCTGACCGTCGCGGCATCGATCGAAATATCGACCCCTGACTTGGCCAGGTCTGCGCTGTTGAGTTTCAACCCGCCCGCAATGCCTTTAAATTCGCCTTTCACGTTCGAGATCATCATGTGCCGGACTTTGAACTCGGCATGGGAATGGACGGGATCGATGTTCCAGGTGGTCGTTGTAGCAACTTGAGGTACGGTAGCTGTGCTCATGGTTTAGCCTCCTGTTATACAGATGATCGTTATCACGATTATGATTCATGCAGAATCAATGTGCTCGTATAAGCTTCTATTTCAATTATTTACAGGCGGGTAGCCGGCACTCTGCCCCAACTGGAGAGGACCGCGTGAGGGCGCGGAATCAATTTCGATTCAGGATCGCGAGAAAAGGAGCGCGAGAAAAGGAGCGCGAGAAAGAGGTGTGTAATCTCAGAGGGCTTTGACCAGAACTCGCCCTCAGCCTCTCTCGCCCTTCAGCCCTCCAGGGATTGCCGGCCGGAGTTTTACCGCAGAGTTTGCACCGTTGCAAACAAAAGGCGCCCGAGACTCATTGAGTCAGGGGCGCCTTTCAGTCTCTCCCCCGAGAAACCGCTACTAAGAGGCTTTTTGAGGGGTGGGAGTTGCCCAGTTCCAATGCGGCGGAAACCCTTTATCGGCGGGGCGTTTGGGGATTTGCTAGAGCGAGTCAGGATCGTCCGTTGGCGATCGGGCCGCCCAGAAACTGCGCCACCAGACGGCGGCGACGTTTCGCGGCCGTTTTTGGGGTGAGACAGGAACTCGCAAATACCAACCTGTCACCCAGAGCGAGTCAGGAGTCGAAGGGCCCCTATAAGATGCAATGAGGCCCGGGGCATGGGCTTTTTTCCACTTGCATCGGAAATCCCAAAAGCGCACGCCACTGATACGGCTATAGGGGCCCTTCGATTGCATGGCTGCTTCGCGAAGCGAAGCAGTCAGTCCGCTCAGGGTGACATTTATTCTTTTAATTCTACGTGCCCGGCAGCGTTGTTCCTGACCTCTGGAAAGGGCTCGCAAAGGGCTGCCGCTATCTACTGAGCAGTACATCGCGTCGCATCTCGGGTTCCTCCCGCCCAATTCCAATACTCTCCGCAATCCTGTATGACCACCCTGAGCTAATCCTTGCATAGCACCAAATGTGGGGCTACGCTCCCCTATACCCATCAAGTTCTCACGACAGGAGTTTGCCAATGCGTTCAACGGCTCTGCTGTTATTAACACTCTGCGGCCTGACAATCGTCGGCGTGACGCAGTCGAAACGCGCTGCCTCTGAAGACACAGCGATGACGGCTGGAGACCTTCAACAGATTTGCATTGGCTCTAGTGCAGAATCGAAAGCCGCATGTCGATTTTACCTTTTGGGAATTACGCAAGGGGTTTCTGTGGGAATGAGCATCGCCGATGGGAAAATACAAGGCGGGCGTCCCTGTATTCCGGACGATCTTTCCGCTTCCGCTATAGAGCTGGCGGTCAAAATGAAACTGGGGGAAGATTTGATGGTCTTTCCCGATGACCGCAAGTTGGACGCATCCGGCTTCGTCGGTGGGATCCTCTATTCGACTTTCCCATGCCGCAAGCCACATTAGTTGGCAGGCTGACAAAAGCGGCGAACCAGCGCCACTTTAGTGAACACACAGGGCAGGAAGGCGCGTGCAGTCGGTCACCTGAATGTTAATCGTCTGCGGCGGAGTGTACTTCGGCATCAACTGATAGATCGTGAGCGCGTTATTGATACGCTGCTGACGCGCTAGGTCTGATTGCGTTGCAGACAGTTGGCTCGCGAAATTCCGTGTCACGGCCAACAAACCATTGTGCTTCTCGACCAATTGATTGTAGCGGTCAACCAGCTCATCATATTGCCGCCGGTCCATCTCGATTTGCGCGTCAACCATCGCGCCGATGTCCGCGTAGACGAAACTAGCCCTGCTATCACTCAGACTGAGCAGATTCCTTGCGAGACAAGACGACGCGGCTGGGAACACCGCAGACAGAACCTCCGTCGGTATCATCTTGCCGAGTGCGCCGCCTCGTTTTTCGTTCTCGACGATCATAGCCTCGAATGTAGCGCACTTGACCACTGTAGCAATGTCTAGCGGAGGATCGCTCGGGCTGGGCAAGTCAGACACCTTTAGGCGTGCTCATCTGCTTCGGCGTGCCCAAGGGAGACTTGAACCGGCCCTCGCTATCGACATCAGTGCGAAAATCCTCCAACCTTGGGTCTTTGTATTTTTCTCGTGTCGAGTCAGACGCGGCACCACTTGTAATCTGACTACGTGGGTTCTGCTGTGTAGGCTGCTGCTGCTGTGCGAAGGCAATTGTGGAGGCAAATAGAACCACGAGAGCGGAAAGATCGCGCATCCCTCACCTCGTTTCCGAGAAAGTCTGGACGCGAGAGGTTAAGTGGTGAGCGCGGTAGGAATCGAACCTACAACCTACTGATTAAGAGTCAGTTGCTCTGCCAATTGAGCTACGCGCCCATTTCTGGATTGAGTTTCAGCCCCGGGGACCCGCCGATCTTGTCGCGGGTTGCGGGCGTTCATTGCTGCAGCCGGGAAGCCGCTTGCCGGAACCACTGGATCAGCTCACTGCCAACACCTAAAGGAATATAACACAGCGGATTGCGGCGGCACCAACCCGCGTCCTGCCGCCAGTTTTGAATTTCAGAATCGAGATTCCAGTGCCAAAATCTCCGTCGCCAACCTGCGCGCCCAGTCGCACGTGCGCCCTGCTTCAGAAAATTTATCAGGATGAGAACTACGAAGGCGTCGCCTTTTAGCCCTGGAAACTTTGAATCCTGAATCCTCAATCTTTGATCCGTGTGTCGCGCATTACGAATGCCGTTTCGCGTTGTACAGATCACCTGCGCCAAATGACGATGCCGTGTCCGCGACCCGGGTGTTGGGCCTACGTGGCGCCTGAGCGATAGGCGGGCGACGCTCCAGGGTTCCCAGGATCGGGGCTTCCCATCCGTCGGGCCCGGCCAGCGCGACGAAGCGGGGCTCCACGCACAGCGCGTCGATCACCCGGCGTTGCCGCCGTGTCAGCACTTGCAGCGGCAAAACCTGAAAATGCCGGAAGACCCACAGCAGGTAAATCCGCTGCGCCATTGAAGGCCTGATGTAGCGCGGACCCAGCGGCGTCAGCACCCGCAAAACGCCGGCAAACAATTTTTCCATCCACATACCAGCACCCGAAGTTTCCAGATCGTTGCTTCAGATCAGAATTGCCCGAATCAGCAAACTTCAAAAGCGCTGAAGCCGGGGTTCCTTGAACCAGAGCAATTCAAGGGGGCCTGCATTATTGCACCAAAAATGATGCAAGTGCATTAAAAAATCCAGAATTCTTGCGATTTTTTCAAACCACGACCGGGCTGCCCGGCGGATCACATCTAGTCGGGGATTTCGGGCAGAACCTCGAGACTCCGGATGCTGGCGGCCACGCCAAAATCTCCGCCGCCTTCGCTGTCTTCCACTCGGACCACCGACGCCCGGCAGCATACCCACTGTTTTGTGCCCTGAGTGAGTGCGGGGGGCAGGATCATGACCATCTCCAACTCGCTGCCTTCGACGATGCGGGAATCGGTGTAGAGAAAAATTCCCCCCATGTTCAAATCGCGAGTGATGCCCGTGGCCTCGACCGATCCCGCTTTGGCCTTGATAGAAACCGGCACCCGCGCCGCAATGCGCTGCCCGGAGCGGCGTTCCCGCTTGACGTCCTTCATGAGAAAGGGAGCGTACCACAATGGCGCGGCCGCGGCGATCCATTCTTGAGGGTATGCGAGCAGGAGCCTTTTAAGCGGAGCGGAGTTTTGGATGGAGCAGGCTTCGGACTCTACAGCGAGGTTCCTGAAAGAGACTTCCGCCTCTGAGGTGCCTGGCCGATCTTCCGCGACCCGTTCACAGCCAGGAACAGCGACGGTCAAATTCGGGATACCGATTTACTTTCAATACCCGCCTTCCGGCCGCCTCGAGCGCACCGCCGGCACGACCAGAGCCTGTTCCATGGTGGGGGCATTGCTGGCGCGCAGTTTGACCTCGACTTCATGACGTTTGTCGCCGGCTCCCGCGATCGAGTAGGCTCGCGACAGCAGTTCCAGCGAGTAGGGATTGTCCTCGTCTTCTTCCAGCTGCCCGATGGCCTGGGGAATTTTCTGCCGGCTCATCAGCAACGCTCCTGCCGCGCCATGATACGAACTCTGCACCACCGCGCTGCGCGTGCTGCCGGCCATGGTCTCCAGTTGCTGCAGGGTCTGGGTTGCGAGCTCCGAGTTCCCGGCATGATCGGCGCGGACCGCCCGGTAACGCAGAATTCTGGCCCGCTCATTCTGAAGGTCGGATTCCGACACCGTGCTGGCCGGGTGGGTCAGGGCATCCTCCGCCGATGCCAACTGCTTCAAGGCCTCGGCATCGTCGGCTTGATAGAGGCTCATCATGCGATGCGCCTGTGCCTCGAAGAGGTCGAACCCCGAGGCATGAGCTGTTTCCGCGACCGCCGCAAACGCTATGTCGGCCTGGGCGAAATTTTTCTCCCGCGCCCAGGTGGTCGCGCTCTGCAAAGCATAGGCCAGACGGTCCGCGTCGGTGTGCGCTTTCTCGATGGCCTTGCCGTACTCCACTCGCGCCTGCGCCTGCCGGCCCATCAGCGCATAGGTGTCGCCCAGGCCGAGTTGAGAATAGTCGAATTCGGGATCGATCTTCAGCGCCGCCCGGTAATGTTCAAGCGCGGCCTCGAAGTTACCCGACATGCGCAGGACCTCCGCATACGAATCCTGAGGATTGGGCAGGGTGGGTAGCGCTGCGACGTACCGGTCCATGACTTCGAAGGCCCGGGCGTAATCCCGGCTTTGCGCGTAACAGTAGGCCAGGTCATTCAGGGCGGGAGGATAATTTTTGTCGATCGCCAGGGCCCGCTCCAGCGACTTTTGCGCCGGCTCATAGCTGTTCTGTCCCATCAGCCAGTTCCCCGCCAGGTAGGCCAATTGCTTGTCTTTGGGAAACATCTCCAGCAGGTCGTTCATGGCGGAAATACCGGCGATGAATTTATTTTCCTTGACGCTGGTAATCCACTGAATCAGCAAACGCTCACCGGGCGTGGTCCTGGGTGCGAGCCGTTTGGCTTTTTCCTGCGCCGCGCCTGCTTCCACGGGATCGGTACTGTTGTAGGCGATAAAAACATAGGCCAGGGCGAAGTTGGGGTCGGCCTGCACGGCTGCCCGCCACCCAATATTGGCCCGCTCCAAATAAAGATTCTCATAGTCGGTCAGGGCGCGATTGAACAGGTCCCGGGCCTTGAGCGAAGAGGTCGTCACGGGCATCGTTTTCGATGCGCTCTGCTTGATGTGATGGGCCAGGGATGCCGGCACCAGGAAGCAGAGCAGGAGGCAGATGTAGTAGACGCGGCGCATCACGATCTTCCGTGGGTAAGAATTGTGGTCAGATAAAAAACCTAGCACGGCGCCGGGAGCCGAAAAAGTCCCTGTTCAGGTTCTAGCCACAGGCAAAAGAAAGGCTCCCGCAAAGTGAGCGGGAGCCGCGAAAGTTTTTCACCGCAAATCTAGAACGAAATCTTGGCTGCCAACTGGATGCCACGCGGCCCGCCTCCACCCAGAAAGGGATTGCCGATCCCGGTGTCGCCCGTGGCCGTGATCTGGTAGAAACCAGTGTGCTGCCCGGTAAGGTAGTTCGGCGAGCCCACATCCGCGATAAAGTTCGGCAGCTCGGGATTCGAAAAGTTCGGGTGGTTGAACAGATTAAAGAACTCGGCCCGGATCTGCAGCTTCACTCGTTCACTCAATGCCGTGTTCTTGTAGATCGAGAAGTTGAGTTCCTTGAAACTCGGCCCTCGCAACGAATTACGCGCCAGGTCGCCGAAGTGCCGAGTGCCGGCCACGCAATTACTCTCGCTGCTGTCGTTAGGATCGCCCTGCGATGCCCAGGTGCAAGGCGCCGCGAAAGAACTCAGGTCAAGGAACTGGGACGGGTCCGACGAGTAGTGAAGCGGCCCAACCACGTCCGGCCGATCGAAGCCTTCTCCCGCGCCGGAATAGTCTCCCTCGAATTC
The DNA here is from genome assembly GCA_050746005.1 of Terriglobales bacterium. Classification (GTDB taxonomy): domain Bacteria; phylum Acidobacteriota; class Terriglobia; order Terriglobales; family Acidobacteriaceae; genus JAIQFF01. The sequence goes on along the minus strand of JBOGLC010000019.1, from coordinate 86,827 downwards.
GTAATTGAGCTGCCAGGGCTGGCCATCCTGCAGGTTCACCACTCCGTCGAAACCCCACCCGTTCTTCAACCGGGCCAGCGATCCCCCCATGTTGGGAAATTCATAGTTGAAGTTCCAGGTGAATCGGTGCCGGATGTCGAAGCTGGAATTTCCCCGATCTCCGGCGGGATTGGTGCTGTTCTGCGGCTCGGCCTGATTGGGGGTGAAGTCTTCGAGGTCGCTGGCCGTGTCAATCCCGTGCGACCATACGAAATTCGCCTGGGTCGAGAATCCGTGCCAGTTGGTCACGTGCAGACTGGTCTGCAGAGAGTGATAGATGGAGTTGGCCGATGATTTCTCCTGGTTCAAATAGAAAAAATTGCCGAAGTTTCGCGGGACGCCATAGCTACTGACCCCGGTAGCCAGGTCCGATGCTGTGATTACCTGCTGGCTGGGTTGGTTGATATCCAGGAATTGGAACAGCTTGGTTCCTTTCGATCCCGCATAGCCGATCTGGAACACGGCTTTGCTGCCCAGTTGCTGCTGAACATCGAGGTTGAAGTTTTGCGTATAGGGCGTGCGCAGATTAGGATCGGCGGCGAAAAAGTCGCTGTTCGGCCCGAAGCCCGAGTAAACCGGCACTGTCGGATCCAGCGCTCCACCCGTCAGGCCTCCAAACTGAAGTCCGGCTGGGCCGGTTCCCGGATAAGCCGGCCCGGGACAAAAGATACAGTTCCAGGGCAAGTGCCCCAGGAAAATATCCTGCGAGAAGGCATCGTAGGCAAGACCCCAACCGCCGCGGACTACCGTCCGGCCCTTGCCGGTCACATCGTAGGCGAAGGCCACGCGGGGCGCGAAGTTGTTGTAGTCGGGATTGTAGAGGCCGGAAGGGCCGCCGTTTCCCACCTGCGTAACCGACCCGCCGCTCGCCGGATCGAAGCGGTAAAATAAATTGTTCTTCTCTGCCACCACCCCGAAATAATCCCAGCGCAATCCATAGTTGAGAGTCAGGCGTGTGGTCACGCGGAAGCTGTCCTGCAAGTAAACGCCGTGGCTGTTCTCGGAAGTATGCCGGCGGGTGTTACCGATGATCTGGCCTCCGCCATCCGGAATGCCCTCGAGCAGAGCTTCCAGCGCAGTGAGCGACCCGCTCAGGTTCAGGGCATTGGCATCCGGAATCGAGTCAAAGCTCAGCGAGCCTCGGAAATTGTGGTCGATGAGCTGCATGATCGTGGTACGGCGGAATTCGTAGCCGAACTTGATGTCGTGCTTGCCCGATTTCCACGAATAATTGTCGATGAAGTGCCAGTTGGCATCCACCCGGTTGCGCGGCACGGAAGAACTCGCGCCCAGGCCCGAGAAGCCACCCACGCTGATCACGGGAAGACCGCCGTCGTAGCCCGATACGCCGGTATTCAAACCAATGGAATTAGGACTGAAGTTCTGGTCTTCCGGGAAGAACCCCTCGGCAAAACGGTTCCATCCCAGACGCGCCTCATTCACCTGGTTGGCATTGACCACCTTGACGTAAGAAATTGAAACCAGCTGTACCCGTGTCGGAGTGTGGGTGTTGAAACCCGGCACCTGGCCGCCACTGCCCGTCAAGGACAGAGGAAAAGACTGGGTGCTGTCTCCGAAGTAATACCGTCCGGTCAGCAGGTTGCTGGGATTGAAATTGTGGTCGATCTTGCCAATCAGGCTGTCGATGCGGTTCTTGAAGTTGATGGCGGTGGAAACATTGTTGGTGTCGCAGCCGTTTCCGTCACTCACGGCCCCGCCGATATTCGGACTCGGCCAGGGATTTCGCGCCAGCAGTGCTGCGGTCACAGGATTGAGGGTTTCGCCCCAGGAAGCGATGTTCGCCTGAGCCTGGGTTATGACGGCCGGATCGGGTACGCAACTCTGGCCCGCCTGGGCTCCGGTTTCGCGCTGTCCTTCGTAGTTGAAATAGAAGAACGTCTTGTCTTTGACGATGGGGCCACCCAGCGATGCCCCGAACTGGTTGTTGTGAAATGGATTCTTCGGTCCCTCGTTATTGAAATAATTGCGCGCCCCGAACTGCCCGGTGCGCAGGTACTCCAGGCCTGAACCGTGCCACGCGTTCGTGCCGCTCTTGGTCACGATGTTAACCACGGCCCCGCTGTTGCGGCCGTATTCCGCCTCATAGTTTGAAATGGTGCGAAGTTCAGCCACGGCATCGATGGGAAGAATGGTCGCGGGATCCCCGAACACGCCCGCTTCGTTGATCGCAGGATCGTTGCGGTAGCCGTCGTTCATGTCGGTGCCGTCCAGCAGGAAGTTGTTCGACCGGCCGCGCGAACCGTTCATCGAGAAGGTGCCATAGGACCCCGGAGAGTCGGAGATCTGATCCGGCGATCCGGCCACGCCCGGGTTCAGATAAATCAGCTTGGTGTAGTCGCGCCCGTTGACCGGCATATTGGAGATCGTCTCCTGGGTCAGGGTTCCGCCCAGCTGCGCCGTAGTGGTATCGACCTGGGGCAAGAGCTCGCCTGAGACTTCCACCGTCTGCGAAACCTGACCGGTATGAAGCTCGACATCCACCCGGCGCTCGCTGGCGACATCGACCACGACACCATTGGTCACCGAGGTCTGGAAGCCGCTCAGGGTGACCGTAACCGTGTATTTGCCAATGGGCAACTCAGGAACGCTGTAGCTGCCGTCCGCGCTGGTTTGGGTGGTACGTTCCTGGCCCGTGTTCACATTGCGCACTACCACGCTGGCGCCGGACACGACCGCGCCCGAGGGATCGGTGATAGTCCCCAAAACAGTTCCGCGAAAGGTCTGCGCAGCCAGCGAAATGGCCGCTAAAACAACAAAAGCGAGGATCATCCTCACTCTCATGGCAACTCTCCTTATATTATTCTGCCGGCGTTCCCTGTCGACAAAAGAGCAAGTGGCGGCAGCTCGACACAACATTGTTGAACCTGTCAGGTGGAAATCCCGGCGATTATACCCCGCTGGTACGGTATCTGTCTTACGAATGAGCCGAAGAGGTGAAGGGTGGAAAGTTTGAGCCACCCCTGAATACCAGAGTCATCCCGACCGGAGCGCAGCGCAGCAAGCGCAGTGGAGGGACCCGCTGTTGCAGCCGCCGCAACGTCTGCCGTTCAAGGCAATTTGCCATTTGTTCCCGTCCTTTTTGAGCCTGCAAATCATAAAACCCTGTCATCCCGACCGGAGCGCAGCGCAGCAAGCGCAGTGGAGGGATGACAGAGTTTTAGATCGCGGACAGAGTTTTGGATCGCGCCCAGCACGCTGGGGTCTCTCGAAGAGCCTGCCCTGAGTCGAAGGGATATTGCACGCATCTGTCCAGCTTCGGACGCCTTCTATGCGCTGCACGCCAGATGCTTCGCAAGCTCAGCATGACGCCGTACAGAGCGGCGCATCACCTCGCGGACGAACCAGCCGGGTGAATGCTGATCTTGAATGAGGGGAGTCTGACTTCGAAGTCTAGAAAGTAAACGCTACGCCACCGCGGACCGTGCGCGCCGATTGCACCAGGTAAACCGTGCGGCCGTCCTGACCCATAACGGGTACATATCCCTGAGCCAGAAGGTTGCGCACATCGACCACCGCATCCATGTGGCAGGGGAGAAAGCCCGTTCCAGGGATGGGCTGCCGCAGGAAAATGTTCAGGTAAGGATCGGACTGCCCCGCCGAATCGTTAAACATATCCACCGGGGTCAGGGCTTGGCCGCTGATCCAGCGATAAGACGCAATCCAGCGCGTCTTGGAACCCGGCAGCACCCCGCTGAATTTGGCCGCCGCGGTGTGGCGGTCACGCACATAGGTATCGCGTCGCGCATCCTGCAGGGCTATATTTGTGCTGCTCAAGTCGAGCACCCCGCCGTATCCGTAATCCAGGGTCGCGGTCAGGTCGGACGCCAGCTTGCGCTGCAAAACCACCCGCATTCCCCGCGCGTCCAGTTCCTTGCCCCGGTAGGTGAAGGTCTCGGAGTAAAGGTCGGGCAGCACTTCCCCACCTTCCGCCGAAACATCGCCGACTCCGGTCAGCGCCGGGTCCGCCACGCGGTCCGAGTACATCGCAATTTGCAGATTCGTGTTGCCGGCCCGGTGGGACAGCGATATCTCATGGTGATGGGCTCGCTCCAGGGTTGACGAGAAGCGCGCCACGCTGACCCGTGGATTGGACTCGCTCAGGTCCGCGGGCGCAGAGTCAAAACCCTTTTCCGTCCGGCTGTCCGGTTGCGAAGTGGCATAGCGATATTCCAGCACCGTATTCGGCGAGACATGCAGATCGGCCGAACCGAAGGGACGAAATGCCGTCACCCGTCCCAGAAATTGAATGGTCTGCAGTTCGCTTCCAAAACGCAGCTCCAGAATGTCTCCCAGCGAGATTTCATCGGAAGCGGAAAGCGCCAGGGCCTGCAGCGCGGTATCGCGGCCGTTAACTCCGGGCGCCGCCAGTCGCCGCATGGTAAAAGCCATCTCTGGCTTCGACCCATTGGGCAGGGCGTGGCTGTAAGAGGCTCGCAGCACGGTATTGGGCGAACCACCGTTGTAGCCCACGGTGCCCTGAAGGGCCACGGTTCCAGACGAGAAAATCGATCTTTCCACCGAAAAGCCGGTGTTCATGTCGGACGTGTTTCCGGCCACGAACGACAGCGTGCCTTTCAGTTCGTGCTTGGCGTTGCCCGCTTCCTCCGCCGGGGCCGGAGAACCGTCCTCCAGCACGCGCAGGATGGGGCGATTCGAAGCCGAGCGCAGCACCCACTTCCAGTCATCGTCGTCGGCCGGGCCTCGCAAAGCCGGCAGTTGGATGACCTCGAACAGACCGCTGAGCTTGAGATTCACCATCACACTGCTGCCCGGACGCAGCCCTACGCGCTCGCGCAATGCAGGCAGGAAGGTCGGCGAATAGGCCTTTACGCTGTAAACCCCGGGCAGCAGGCCGCTGGCCGAGTAGAAACCATTTTCGTCGGTGAACACCTTCAGGTTGTGGGCCGCCGTGCCCAGCACTTCCACCATGGCTCCCATCTGCGGAATACCGGCGGCGCTCCGCACATAGCCTGAAATGGAGCCGGCACCTGGATGGTCGGCCGCCAGCACCGGAAGTGCCAGCGCAACCCCCAACAACCCGAGCTTGAACCCGAGTCTGCCCAGCATCGCTCCAACCACCTCGCAGGAGACCAAGCGCTCCAGTTTACTCGACGGCAAAGGTCGCCGACGGGTCCACCGACTGCTTGGAGATATTATCGTTCACCTTGATTTGTATGCGATAGATCCCGGGATCCAGACTGGCGGCCGAGAGCGGTTTTTCCAGGGTCACTTGGTCGCCGATATTCCCCATCTGGTCAGTCGATTCCACGGTATGGATTACTGCCTTGTTGGTTGCCGCATTGATGACATTGTATTCGACCGTGGCCGAAGGCTTGTGGGTCTTGTCATCCACGCCGAGATTATAAACCTGCATCCAGAAATAAACCTTCTGGTTGCGCTTGAACGACACCGGTTTGCCGTTGGCGGTCGCCACCCGAGGCCGTATCTTAGTGTTGCCGATCACAAACATTCCGGTGCCGATCTCTTTTGTCGAAACCGGCTGCATGGTGTCCGCCACGATCAGCGAGGAGGACGCCAGACGGTCATCGTCGAAGCTGGGTACGGGCAGCCGGCTGCTCCACAACCCGGAGCGGTCGCCGTTCACATCCTTCACCGCAACGTCGATCCGGTACAGGTTCGGCCGCAGCGGCAAGGCCTTCCAGTACACCGACGAATTTTCCGTAACCTTGGGCAACAATTCCGCCGGCACGTCCACCTGCACCGTGTCCTCGAAGGTTTGCACGATCTTGCCGGTCAGGCTCGTGACCCGGCCGAAAATATTTACTGTCCCGCGCTGCACACCGTCTTTATTGACGAACGTGATATCGCGATTCTTTACCTGGATCGTAATCGGAACCAGCACCGTGTCGCTGGTCACCCGCACAAAGTCAGTGCGCACATCGAACGGCATCAGATTCACGCTGATCTTGTGGCTGACCACTTCCTCCAGGTCCTTAAACTTCACCGCCGGCGGTTTCTGCAGCTTGTAGAACTGCTCCAGTCGGTCAAATTGCTTGGTCTGGTTGCTGGTGCTGAATGGACCGGTACCCAGACGCTCCAGACCGCCGCCGGTAAAGCGATCGGCCTTGCTGGCCATCCCCATCTGTTCGTACAGGGTCAATCCCGCGTTGGGTGTATAGAGCAGCGCGTCTTTCTCCGACCGGTCCATGGTCATGTGGTAGTCGCCGCACATGCAGGTATCCACGAACTCGATAATCACTTCCTGCCCGACGCCATCCAGGTAGCGGTAGCGCCAGTCTTCAAACGGAAAGGTAGAAGTCTCGCCGCCGCCCTCATCCATGGGGCGCTCGTAGGATCCGCCAGACGGATGCGAATCAATCTCGTCCGCCGGTCCGTACATAATATAAATTCGGCCGCGATCGGTTTTCCAGCCGGGGATGCCCGCGGCGAAATGCTCGTTGGCGTAAGCCATGCGGCGGTAGTGCTCTTCCTTGAATTCGTTTTCGATGGTGTCCGGGGTGGGATCGCGACGCTGCCAGAAGCCTTCGATGAACTGATCGCGCTCTTCGTCGTTCGACAGCAGCTTGAATGCTTTCTGCTCTTCGTCGGTGATGATCCAGCGCACGTCTTCGTCGAGCCACTTCTTGTAGGTCTTGCTCAACTCGATCTTCAGCGACTTGGAATTCTGCTTCTTCTGCTTTTCGCTCAGCGGGCGCTTGAGCGGATCGGCTTCGGGAGTTTCCTTTTCCTGGGGAGAGGTAGCCTCTGGAGATGTATTTGCAGAGTCCGCTGGTTTATCCTGCGCGGATGCAAACGATGCCAGGGCCAGAATCAGCGCTGGCAGAACGAAAAGCACAAAGATACGTTTCAGAAACCCTACCCGGGGCATGAGGGGAACTCCTTACGACTTGACGCCTGGTTAGCCATTCTATGTCTTTAGTGCCGCCAAGGCAAGGCCCAGTCTGCGCTCTAACCAATTGTAAAGATTGTAAAAATGGGGCTCCGGAACCACTCCGCCTCTTGCCGGATCTTCGGAACAGGTAGTGGATCACTTTGAACAGGCTCGGCATCCCTGCGTCATCCTGAGGACTTCAGTCCCGGAAGAGCCTGCCCTGAGCGAAGTCGAAGGGATCTGGCGAGCATCTGAGCAACGGCGTCCAGGCGGAAAGATTCTGCACGCCAGATGCTTCGCAAGCTCAGCATGACGCGTTCATGAGCGGGAGAGAATCAAACTGACCCACTCCCTGGGAACAGAGTTTCTTCGTCGGCCAGAACGATTCGGCTATAATTCGACCTGTTTATCAGTGCAGTCTGGGCAGGTCTGGGGCAGATCTGTCCGGCCGACCTGTATGGCGCCCGCACCAAGTAGGTTCCGCAGGAACTTTTGAGCCCGCATTACCGTATCTGATGGCGTGTACCCGGTTACGCCTGGGAATTCGGGTGTAATGGCAGCGCCAGCTCCAAAAGTAGCGCCTGTCAGATATCCGCGTGGTTAAGCTGGAAGGCCGCCTCAAGGCGTGACAAGGGAACAATGAGCAAGGGCAAGAAAATACTGATCGGCAGCGGCGTCGCTATGGCAGTACTGGCGATTGCCGGTTTTGCGGTTCACCAGAGCCATAAGGGCGTGGTCACGGTGCAGACGGGCAAGGTCGCGCGCCAGGATCTGGCATCGATTGTGAGCGCATCGGGCGAGATCAGGCCCAAGACCTATGTCAACATCGGCGCGAACGCATTCGGAAAGATCACCCGGCTTTACGTCAAGGAAGGCGACCGGGTCAGGAAAGGCCAATTGCTGGCGCAACTGGAAAACGTGCAGTCTTCGGCCGACGTGAACGCCACGCAGGCAGGGCTCGAAGCGGCGCGGACCGACGCGATTGCAGCCAACGCGGCGCTGAACACGTCGGCGGCGGACCTGAACCGCGCGCAATCCGATTACGAGCGCGCTCAGTTGGATTGGACCCGGGCGCAGGGTTTGTACAAGGATGCCCTGATCGCCAAATCGGATTACGACAGCCGGAAGGCGACCTGGCAAATGGCGCAGGCGGGCGTGGCGCAAGCGCAGGCGCGGGTTGCCCAGGCCAAGGCGCAAAAAGATTCCGCCGACCGGCACATCGCGCAGAACGCCGCCAACCTCACGCACGCCGCGGACGTCCTGCAGAAGACCACGTACACGGCGCCCTACAGCGGCATGATTACCAACTTGCCAGTCCGGGAGGGCGAGACGGTCGTGATCGGCATCCAGAATTCCCCGGGCAGCACACTCATGACTCTGGCCGACATGTCGGTCATCACCGCCGAGGTCAAAGTGGACGAAACCGACATCGTCAATGTGCGCCTGGGTCAGGCCGCCGAGGTCAGCATCGATGCGATTCCCAAAAAGACGTTCAAGGCGGTAGTGACGGAGATCGGAAACAACGCCATTGTTCGATCCACCGGGGTCTCCACCTCGCAACAGACTTCAGCCAGCCAGGAAGCCAAAGATTTCAAAGTCGTGGTCACGCTGCAGGACCCGCCGGAAAACCTGCGGCCCGGACTTTCCGCCACCGCCAAGATAACTACCGCCACGCGCAGCGGCGCACTTTCCATTCCCATTCAGGCTCTGACCGTGCGTTCGGAGGCCGATTTGAAAGACAGAGTTGAAAAGGGCGACGTTCAGGCCGCTGCACCGACGACCGAAGCATCCAATCAGGCGAACGCCGATAAGAAAGAAGTCCAGGGAGTCTTCGTCATTCGCGATCGCAAGGCCGAATTCCTGCCGGTCCAGACCGGGATTACCGGTACGACGGATATCGAGGTCGTGAGTGGTTTGAAAACGGGTGACGAAATCGTTACCGGCAGTTACAAAGTGCTGCGGACAATGCGTCCGGGAACCAGCGTAAAAATAGATAATGCGGCTCCCAAGAAAGAAGACGAGGGATCGTGAGAATGCGTCGTTGGTCGTTGGTCGTTGATCGTTGTTCGTTGTTCGTTGTTCGTTGATCGTTGGTCGTGGGTCGTGGGCAAGAAAAACCGGCCACGAATTTGCTCGGATTCTCACGGATCTAAGATGGACGACGAAATATTAAAAAACGAGAAAATGGAGTAAATCCGTGAATATCCGCTTAATCCGTGGCCAAGTTTTTGGCCAACGACCAGGGACCAATGACCGGTGACTAACAAGTGTCGGAGTTAAACGTCCAACACGCAGCCGGCCACATCGCAAAAGAGAGATCGGAGCGGGCAGGTGTCCCGAGAGGACCAGGAGAGAAAAATGGCAACCGCAGAAGTCATCAACATCGCGCAACCCGTAGTGTCGGCGCCGCCGGAATCGTGCATGATCTGCACCGAAGATCTGTGGAAGACCTACGACATGGGATCGGAGCAACAGGTCCATGCCCTGCGGGGCGTGAACCTTCGCATCCAGCGCAACGAATACGTTGCCATCATGGGTCCGTCGGGCTCCGGCAAGTCCACGCTGATGAACCTTATCGGCTGCCTGGACACGCCCAGCAAAGGCTACTACTGGCTGAACAGCCAACTGGTCAGCGAACTGGACGACGATGAATTGGCACGCATCCGCAACAAAGAGATTGGATTCGTTTTCCAGACTTTCAACCTCCTGGCCCGCGCCACGGCCCTGCACAACGTGGAGTTGCCGCTGATCTATGCCGGCGTCCCGGGGGAAGAGCGCGTGGAGCGCGCCAAGGCGTCGCTGGCATCAGTCGGCATGGAAACCAGAATGACGCACAAGCCCAACGAACTTTCCGGCGGCCAACGCCAAAGAGTCGCCATCGCCCGCGCCCTGGTCAATCGCCCGTCGATCATCCTGGCCGACGAACCCACCGGCAACCTCGACTCCCAGACCGGCAACGAAATCATGGCGCTGCTCGATCGTCTGCAAGCCAACGGCAACACCATCGTCCTCGTCACCCACGAACACGACATCGCCGAATACGCGCACCGCGTGATTCACATCAAGGACGGCGTGGTGGAGAAGGACGAAAGAAAAGCGGGACGGTAGTTGGTTCGCCGGTCGCGGGGTTATTCTTCGCACGCCTTATTCAGTCTTTCATCAGGAGCCGCGCACTTTACCCAGCACCTGTCATCCCGAGCGAAGCAGGATCGTTCGCCTCGCGAACGGTCTTGCGAAGTCGAGGGACCTGCTTTCTGCCGGCCGCGGCAGGAAGCGGGTGCGGCGAAATGCGTCCCTGCCCACCTGCGAGTCGCGCTGGCGCCGGCGAACTCAAGGTCTTTCGACTCCGTCAACGGACTCGCAAGCGAGTCCCTTGACTGCGCTCAAGATGACAGTGGAGCTTTGGATTGGCGGATGGCTGACAGCCGATGGCTGAGCCGATGGCTGACAGCTGATGCCCTGCAGCTGAAAGGTTATTGCGTGTTGACCGCCGGCTTCACATCGGCCGTATCGGTGGGGACGGTGGGGTGCGCTGCGAAAAATTCGTGGTCGTAAAGACTGCGATAGATGCGCCCGGAAATTTCCGCCGCTTTGGGTCCGAAGGTGGGACGGCCGCCTTGCAGGAACACGACCACTACGATCCGGCCGACGTCGGTCTTGGCGTAGGAGGCAAACCATCCGTAGCGGGTGCCGGCCTTGGAGCAGGTCCCGGTTTTTCCCAGAATCTCTTCTTCGTTGAAATTGACCCGGACACTGCGCGCCGTGCCGTAGCTCACCGCTCCCGCCATGCCGTCCGAAATTTCTGGAATCAGAGGGGCGATATCGAGGTGCCGCTTGACCCGCGGTTCGTAGCTGGCCACATCTTCCGCTGAAGTGGGATGTTGCAGGTAGTAAAGCGTGCCGCCGTTGGCGATGGCTGACACCATGGCTCCCAGTTGCAGAGGCGTCATGGAAACGCCTTCTCCGAAGGAGCACATTTTGCCTACGCCGCCGAGCTTCGAGGAGATCTCCTGCTGCGGATAGGTCCCCAGTTGCTCGCCTTCAATCTTGTATCCCGCCAGCTCACCCAGTCCGAACTGGTGGGCGTAGAAGCTGACTTTCTCGAATCCCAACTTGCGTCCCAGGGCCTCGAAGTAGGCATTGTTGGAATGGGCCAGGGCGGTGGTGAGATTCATACGGCTGCGGCGGCCCAGCGTGATTTCGGTGTCTTTGGTGATCAGGTCTTCGCTCAGGGCGGCCAGGGCGACCGAAAGCTTGATGGTAGAGCAGGGTTGCGCACCGCTCGAAAGCGCCAGTTTCTGGTTCACCATGGCCAGTACGCGGCCGCTGGTGGGTTCGATGGCGAGGACGGTGCCATTCATGTTGCCCAGGGCGTCGATGGCGGCCTGCCGCACCACGGGGTCTTCGCCGGCGGTGATGTCGCCTTCGGTGACATCGTTGGTAAACGAACTGGCGGTGAAATGCTCGTAGTGGCGACGTCCGTGACGGCGACGGGTATGAGCTGTCCGCACCGCTCGCCCGCGGCTGCGGGAGAGCTTGCTCAGACGTTTCCGGGCCCGCGGAGCTTCATTTACTTTTTGTGACCTGGATTTGCTTCCGGTCAGGGAACGGGTGCTAACGGTGGCCGCGCTCCCGTATTCGGGAAGGACGGTCAGAATGAATGCGACTAACAACCCCAATATGGCGGTGCGCTTCTTCGAAATCACTGATTATTTTCCCCATCCCCGGTTCGGATACCAGAAAGAGTGCACGAGACTTGCCACAGTCTCGCCAGCTCCTGGTCAAAGCCTATAACCCTTTGGACAGTATGGGACTTAATGGCTGGCGGTTCAACCTAAAATGTACTTTGTTACTAAACCCGTATCTTATTTGTAAAACGATGAATGCAATAGATTTATATCATTTATACGTCCGATTACCGTCCTTTCGTAACGGATGGCAAATTACTTCCTCGATACCCCGGTTGTGGAAAACCTTTTCCCTTTCAAGAGCAGAATTTTTCCGCTAGCCCTTTTGCCCATATTTCGGCAAATGCTGGAGGGTTAGTTCTTTGCGCTTTCTGCGGCTCTCCATGGCGAACTCTACGGTTGTTTTCAGCAGTCGGGGTCAACACCTTTTATCGCAAAGGACGCCAAGAATAGCGCAAAGTTCGCTAAGCAAAACGAAGAGGCGCTATTTCACTTTCCTTACTCAAAAATCTACAATCTGAAATCTACAATCTGAAAATCGTCAGACTGGATGACCATGACCGACTGCCTGTTCTGCCGCATCGTTCGGGGTGAAATCCCGGCCAAGAAGGTTTATGAAGACGAGCATACTTTCGCCTTTGAGGACGTCAATCCGCAAGCTCCCACCCATGTGCTGGTGGTGCCTAAAAAGCACATCGTCGGTTTGAAAGAGTCGTCGCCGGAAGATGCGGAGATTATCGGCCGGTGCCACCTGGCAGCCGCCAACGTGGCCCGTCAGCGAGGCATAGAAAACGGCTATCGCACGGTGTTGAATGTGGGGCCGGGGGCCGGGCAGTCGGTGTTCCATCTGCACGTGCATCTGCTGGGCGGAAGGAATCTGAAGTGGCCGCCGGGATAATTGGCCGGGATAGATAATAGATGGAGGCGCGAGCGCCCCGCTCGTGCAGCAGTGCCACGGAAGCCGGGTGCGCGGTGCGGTGCGCTAAGCGACTATATGGGCCGGGTCTCTTCCGGCGCTTCCGGGGCGCCATGACGGCGCAGCAGTTGAGGCAGATTCTGCGAGAAGGCCGAACGCGGCAACACCATGTCACATCCCACTTCGTGCGCCTTCATCTTCAGATCTCCCTGCACGTGCGACAGGAACCCGATGATGGAAGTCCCCTTCTTCAACTTGGTCTTGAGCTTGGGGATCAGGGTCAGGGGCTTGGCGTTGGCATTGTTCATGTCGAAGATGATCAGCGACGGTTTCTCTTCGCCGTTCTGCTTCATATGATCGAGCAGGTCTTTTTCGGTCTTGACGAATTCGACCTTCACATTCAGCTTGCGCGCCGTCTCCTGAATCTTGGCCTGGAAGAAGAGGTCATCGACGAAGGCGAAGATGCGGGAATTGCCGTTGTCGCCCTGGGGCAGCGGCTCTGGCTCGAGGGGAGCGTAAGCCGGAGCGAATCCGGGACGCATGCGTCCGGGCCTCGATCCATTGTTCCCGCCCAGGGTGGCGCGGTAGCTGTGGTCCATGGGGGCACTGTAGATGCCACTATGTTGCTGGCGGTCGCGTCCGTTGGGCGCACCACCACGATTCGGCGGACGACGCCCGCGTCGCCGCTTGCTTCTCCCTCCACCACCACCGGAGGGGTGTCCGGGTCCTGCATTCATATTGTTCTCGTTTTATCGCTGCATTCAGTCCGCCCGAAGGGGGACTCGATTTTGCTGATCACAGGCTAATGACCGCTTTCTGGTAAAAACCTCGCTTCGGACACAGGCATGCCCAATGTGCCGAAAACCCCTTGCGGCTGAAACTCACGCGTGAATGTCTTTATCCGTATGGCGTCTGAAGCCAGGGGGCGCGGAGGGCCAGCTAGAGAGCATGGCCACTGGAAACACTTACGATGTTACCGCCCAGGGTCGAAGGAGCGCAAGTCCTAAGTCGGGGAGTTTTGCACAATGGTAACGGTGAATAGAGGCGCGGGCGTCCCGCTCGTGCGGCAGCGTACCGGGCAATCATGTGGAACAACGGCGCGCGGCTGCCTGCTGAGAGCCGGCCTTACAGATTCTTTGCCTCTGTAAAAATAGCGGGGCTTGCTGCGCTGGCGGCTGTCTCCACGCGTTCCGGGGCGACCATCTGGGATTACTTGAGGGTGACGCTTACATTGCCGGTGTTTGACACCGAACCGCTGGTGGCGGTGACGGTAATGGTGTAACTGCCGGCGGGCGTTCCCCCCGTTTTTGCGATGGTGGTGGTGCTGCTGCTGCTGCCGCCTCCGCACCCCATCCCGGCCGCCAAAATCAGGATGAGCATGAGCGTGAATCCGGTTACCCGGTGCCGGCGCAAGGGGAAGGCCAGAACGAATACTCCGACGAAGATGGCGCCGCTGGCGGTCAGCCAGACGGACCCCCGCGGCGAGCGCACCGCAGCGGACGCTCCGGAGACAACGTGGGGCGCGGTAGTGGAAATGGTCAGGCTCGCTGTCTGACTCGATCCGTTTACCGCAACCGAAGCGGGAATGCTGCAGGTCACGCCAGCCGTGGTCGAAGCTGGATTCAGCGCGCAGGCCAGGTTCACTGTGCCAGTAAAACCGTAGGTCGGGGAGACGGTGACCGTCGAAGTCCCCTCCTGGCCCGCGGCGGTGATGCTCACCGGCGTGCCTCCCACGGAAAAGCCTGGGGTGGGCACAAAGCCGGGCCATGCCGCCACCAGCAGGTTGGCATTGACGGAACCCAGCCCGGTGACCAGATCATAGCCTGTGTTAGCACTGAAGCCGATCGTAGGATTTGCCCCAGAGGGACATCCGGTCGAACCCGTAGTGCAGGGCACCTTGTTGTCGCCGACCACAATGTCGTGGAACGCGCTGGGAGCCGAGCCTCTCAGCGCGTAAAGCGTGGGATTGATATTGCCCAGGCCATGATTGGATTGGGTGGCCTGGTTGAGAATCGCGACCAGGCCGGCAAAGGCCGGGGCGCCGACCGAAGTTCCCCCCACGACCGCCAGGCTGCTCCCATCGCTGGCGCGAAAGCCACTGGCGCAACTTGTTGGAGTTGTAGCGGGAGCGAAAAATGCCTGCGAGCAGATCAGCAATCCGTCATGGTTTGGCGAAGCGGTCAGCGAGACATCGGGGACATCGCGATGATTGTCTGCCGGAGTCAGGGCGGTCTGCCATGCCGGCTTGGCGAAGACGGCGCTGGCTCCGCCCCCAGTGGCGGAAAGACCTCCGCCTGACGTAGCGATCGAGGCGGCAGTGTCATTCCAGGCCATTTCCGGAATGTAGGAGAGCGCCGAATCCACGTTATCTGTGGTGCTGTCGGTCCCGCTCCAGAAAGAGGTAGAGCCGGCGCTGGTATTTGGCGCGCTGCCGCTTAGAGTTCCTGCGGCATCGCCGTTGAATTCGCTGCCGCCAATACCGGTAACCTCGGGGACGCTGGCCGGCCCGTCTACCGCCAGGCCGTGCGTGGCCGACTTGGCCGTTGAACTTTCGCAGTCCGCTGCACCGGCATCGCCTGAGGCCGCGATCACGGTCTGCCCTTGCGTATTGGCCTGCTTCACATCGGCCTGCAGGGTCGCAGTAAACGAACCCAATGCGGACTCGCAGTTTCCATAGCTGGTGCTGATGACCGGCGCCAGTTGATGGTCAATGGCGTATTCCAAAGCGTTAAAGACGTTCTGGCTGGAACTGCTGCCGGTGTAAACGTAGAAGACAACTGCATTTTTGGCCACGCCTCCGGACCACTCGACATCGAGGTCGGCCTCGACTTCATCGCCGGAGGAAAACCCGGTGCCATTGACTGCCACCAGTTGAAGGTTCTTTGGCGGCAATCCGGCTGCGCTCCGAAAGGCATCGATGTCGGCGGTATGAATCTGAGTTTGACCCACGACCGCAATGGCCACTCCCGAACCATCGAGACCGTTGTCGTAAAGCGGCTGGAGATCGTAAATCGTGGCGAAATCACCAGGCGTGGTGAAGTGGTTCCCGGTCTGGTGCGAAGTAAAGTTCGGCCGGGCGAGGCGTGCCCGGGGCTGGGGACGGAAATTATCGAAACCTCGAAAGCCCAGCACCATGCCGGAAATCGCCTGCGGCACGGAGATCTCCGTGGCATTGGCGAAACTGGTTTCTCCGTTGATCAGATAGTGGTGGAATTCGGTGTGAAAGACGCTTTCCACCTGGCCGGCGGTGCCGCTGAAAAAGATCCGGGTGCGGGCGCGGGAAAACCCATCGACCTTCAGACCCTGCGCCTTCAGCCAGGATGAAACCTGGGCAAGGTCGTTGTCGCTCAGGCCGAAGCGCGCCGCGTACTGTTCCGGAGTCAGCCACTTGCGATAGTTCGAAGAGTGAGGGTCCTGCTGTTCCGCCAGCAGCCTGTCGAGGTCGGCTTGCTGGGCCGCGGAAAGTTTGAACACAATAGCTGCGTGATCGATGTTCATGCTGCCTTCGACCCGGCCCTGATCGAGTGCGGCCCGGACGATGGGATGGGCGACTGAAACCACTACGGGTTCGGTATCCGCGATCCTCTGCGTGATGCGGCTTCGGGTCTGAGCGGGAGAGGCGCTGGCCAGAATCAGGAATACAAAGATGCAGATAATACTCTTGCCGAACGGGGTCCTAGGCATGTACCGCGCTCCTGTGAGGTAAAAAAATTGTATTGTGCCGGTGGCCATGGCCGGCGCCCATTTTGGATATTGATTCAGATTATCCCAGCAAAGGATGTACGCCAAGCGCACGTCCGGTCGTGTTCCCCGGTGCGCAACCATTGGGAGGATGGCAATAAATTCGTGGATTCCGGGCACACTGCATTACGTCCGACTCGCACACAAACGCCTCGCCTTCAAAGACGTTCCGGGATGACATGCACGGCGGTTGATGCCGGTCAGTTTGAACTGTCCTTTCGCTCCTGGAGGCGTCATGCTGAGCTTGCGAAGCATCGGGCGTGAAGCGGATATGCAGCCGCGTCAGCAATTGGCAAGGCACGCGCCAGATCCTTCCGGACTAAAGCCCCTCAGGATGACGCTGGGGGAATGGGCGTTTCAAACTGACCCACTACCGACGCATCGCTTCAGGCAGATGGCCGAAAGCGCGGCGAGAGCTTTGCGGATGGCACCCGCTGCATGACGGAAGGTGAAAGCCGGTCCTGGATCAGGCGAGGATGGTGCGTGATTCCATCTCATGGAAGATGAGATGGTGGGCGCTGTAGGATTTGAACCTACGACTTCCACCGTGTGAGGATGGCACTCTACCGCTGAGTTAAGCGCCCACTGCTTTATATTCAAACAGTTAGAGCTGTTCCCGTCAACCGCGTTCGGGGAAGTAACGTTCGCCGCTGATCGAACAAACCACTATTCATCGTTCACATTTTTCAAGAAAATAGCTCTCGGTTTCGGCTTCCTGTTCTTGGAACTGTTCTTCCGGTATTGGCACCGATGAGGTGAGGAGTACGCCCTCGCCTCAGTTGACGTAAATATCGCCATTGCACTCAAAATCCCCCAGTCGGGGCGAACAGGGGGCGCGTCGACTACGCGAATCCCAGCCCCTCATTTGTCGAGATCTTTCGCTGCGGGGTTAGGTTTTCTCACTGGTAGCCGCCCCACAGACGAGAAATCCAGCAGGTAAAAATGATTCGGAGAGTTTCGGGAGCAACGTTAAGAATCCCTTGTGATAAGGTTCCGGTTTAGGAAGGCGCAGAATGTTTCGAGGTCGCAAACTCCTCTTCTTATTCCTCTGCGCGTCAATTGCAGCCTCACAGTCTCAAACTGCGGCCCCGAACAACGTCGATTCCTTGCCCACTTTAAGAACCGGGGTCCGCCTCGTACTCGTTGATGTAGTCGTGACTGACAATAAGGGCGAGTCTGTTACCGGCCTTCACAAAGGAGACTTCGAGATTTCGGAGGATGGGGTTCCACAGACCATCTCCAATTTCGAGGAGCACCACGGCGCGCCGCCGACTCAGGTCAAGTTGCCGCCCATGCCTCCCCACGTTTACACCAACTTTCCGCTCACCCAGTCGGCAGATTCCGTAAACGTGCTTCTGCTGGACGCGCTGAACACGCCCACCAATGATCAATCCTTCGTCCACTCGCAGATGCTCAAGTATCTGAAGACGATTCCGCCCAACACGCGGGTTGCCATTTTCACTCTGGCGTCGCGCTTGCGCATGCTGCAGGGAATTACGACTGATTCCTCAGTATTGTTGGCAGCGCTCAACAGCCGTAAAGCCCTGCCTCATCCATCTCCCTTGCTCCCTTCGACAGTGGAGAAGGATGCCTACCAGGGGTACATCGCGTTCAAGGCCGAGAATGCGCCTGGCCCCCCTCAAGACCAGAATCTGGCGCTGGCGGCCGTTGATCCCATCAATGCAGCAAAGGCGTTCCAGGCCGATGTTAATGCCTTCCTGACCGAGTCGCGCATCACTATGACCCTGGAGGCCCTGCAGCAACTGGCGCGCTATCTTTCTGATGTTCCAGGCCGCAAGAATGTGATTTGGTTCTCCGGTTCCTTTCCCGCGGCTATAATTCCCGACCCGAACTTGGTTGACCCCTTTGGGGATATGCGCGACTTCCAGGAAGAAATGCGCAAGACCTCCGACATGCTCGCCGCCAGCCAGGTCGCCATCTATCCCATCGCGGCCGAAGGCCTTGTTTCCGATACCGCTTTCCAGGCCAACAACCAGGAGATCGGGCAGAGAAGAGGATCCTCGGTTATGCAGGACACGATTCAGCAGATGAACAACGATTCCGTGGATCGCGATTCAACCCATGCGGCTATGGAGGAAATGGCAAAAGACACCGGGGGCGAGGCTTTCTACAACACCAACGGACTGAGCGACGCTCTGACCCGCGTCGTCAACCATGGCTCCCGCTATTACTCGATAACCTATTCGCCACGCAACCCGGCCATGGACGGGAAATTCCGCCGCATCCAGGTGATGCTGCCCAGCGGCAAGTACGCCCTGGCGTACCGGCGAGGATATTTCGCGGACGACCTCGGCACCGCCCTCGCCACTGGACAAAAGCCGGATTCCGATCCCTTGCTGCCGCTTATGGGACGCAACCTGCCTGACTACAGTCAGATTCTGTACAAAATTCTGGTCCAACCATCGCATCCGCAGCCTCCTGCGGATGCACCCCGGGCTGGCAGCAGCACCGGATGGAAAGGTCGGTTCAGTCGCTATGACGTCGATTTCGCAACTGCGCTGGAAGATCTGAAATTCGTTCGCACTCCCGACGGCATCCTTCACGGTGCGATCGAAGTCATGCTCGTCGCTTACGACCCTGAGGGAAAGCCACTCAATATGTCGGTCGCACGAAGCGAGATTCAGATACCAGAGAAAGATTACCCAGGCGTGCAGAAGTCGGGCCTGCAGATTCACAAGGAAATTGATGTGCCTCAAGGCGATGCATACTTGCGCACTGGAATTTATGACCTCAAGTCCGGCCGCGCCGGAACGCTCGGCGTTCCTTTGATTGTGCACAGCACACCGGCGGCCAAATAAACCAGCCGCAATCCGCGATAGCATAGCTCAATGCAGCGATTACGTTTGCTTCCGCTGGGCATCATTTCGCTCGTGTCACACGCTAAGTGACTTTAATCGTAGCCCTTACTCTAGGAGACTAGCGGCCATCCCGATGATTGGCGAAAAATCGCGGTTACACTCAAAATCCCCCGGTCGCGGTGAACAGACGGCGCAAGCTTGTGTAAACGCCTGATAACGTCAATTATGCTATTGCCCATGTACGAAATACTCGGCGTCGTGGCATTGACGGCTCTTTACGTCTGCTGGCGGCACTGGCGGAAACTGCAACGTCTGCGGACTTCCGGAGATTGGCCTGTTGCAGACGGTTACGTCGCTCAAATTGAAGAAAAGCGCGACGACAATGGCTTCTTGGTCGTGACCCTCGCTTACACGTACAAAGTGGCGGACGAGAGATACGTGGGACGCGAATCTTTCCCTTTTATTCGAGACGAAGACGCAGCCTGTTTTGAAGCTGGCTGCAAAGAACGTTCGGTGCAAGTCCATTATCGGCCTGACAAACCGAATGTCTCCGCATTGGCGCGTGAGAGCATGCCCTCATAACTGGTGGAACATCGCCATTACACTCATTGACGGCCCGTCACGGCCAGCCTGGCGTCCCATGGGCAAGAAATAAACGAAACCCCACCACGGTCGCAATCAGCATCACGCTTCCAGCGACCACATAGAAAAGCCGTTCGGACCGCACAACCGCGCTTTGAGTCTGCGACTGAGTTGCTGCGCCTGAGATTGCTCCTGACACTACAGTTAGCCTCCCGGGTTCTGATCGGTTCTGCTAACTCCCTCATTCCGAGTGTCTCGATAGAGTGTGCGGATGCACTCTACCGCTGAGTTAAGCGCCCAACTTGAATCTGGCGCTATATTCTAGCAAACGAACCAGTTTCACGTATCCGGCCAGGATGATAGTCTGATTGCCGCTGCGACTTTCGGGGCTGGTTCAGCGGGCTCCGCGGGCGCAGGGCCCAGACGCGTCCTATGCCCACCGACCCCAGACCGGCCAAAGCGCCCGCACCTGGTAGTCCCGAAGACACTTCCGGGGTGAATCACGAGGCGGAAGGAGCGCAACTTTCCACTCCTTCCAGGGTTCAATCAGAGGTGAGCAGCGTAGCCATGGATCGCGGGTTGCTTGCAATGGCGAGGGGACCGCAGCAGCCGTCCCTTGAAGCCGAGGCCGGTCCCGGCGAAATTCGCAGCGAAGTTCGCGGCGACGCGCGCAGCGATGCCGAAATCATGCTGCAGGTGAAGGCCGGCGACGATTCGGCCTTCGAGTACCTGGTACAGAAATACCGCCGGCCCATGATGAACTTCATGTTCCGCATGGCGCACAGCAGCGCGGCCGCGGAAGATCTGGCCCAGGAAGTTTTTCTGCGAGTGTACCGTTCGCGGGCAAGTTACGAGGCCAGCGCCAAGTTCACCACTTGGCTGTATCGCATCGCGACCAACCTGGCGGTGAACCACGCGCGCGACACGCGCCACGATCGCCCGGAGAATACGGTCAGCCTGGACGAACCGGACGAAGAGAGCGGACGCACCCTCGACCTGCCCGACCGGACGCCCAGCGCCGAGGCCGCGATCGTGCAGCGGGAGCGCGTGGCTGCCATTCGGCAACGGGTGCAGGCCTTGCCGGAGCGGCAGAGAATCGCGGTGGTGATGCACAAGTATCAGCAGATGGAGTATCGCCAGATTGCCGATGTATTAAAGCTGAGCGAGTCGGCCACCAAGTCGTTGCTGTTTCGCGCTTATGAAACGCTGCGCGAACAGCTCAAAGAGTTTGTGTAAAAGAGTTCGTATAAAAGAGTTCGTGTAAAGGACGCAGTTATGAAGTGCGATGAAATTCGCGAAGTAATGCCGGACCTGGCTGCTGGATTGACCGCGGTCACGTCCGAGGCAAAGGTCCACCTCGACTCCTGCGCCGAGTGCGCAGGCAAGCTGGAGGCCTTCCGTCAGACCATGACGCTGCTGGACGAGTGGCAGGCGCCGGAAGCGTCGCCTTATTTCGATGTCCGCCTGCGCGCGCGTTTGCGGGAAGAAAGCGCGAAGCAGCCCGCCGGATGGTTGCACTGGCTGCGGAGACCGGTGCTGGCGGCATCGTTTGCCCTGGTCCTGGTAATTGGCGTAAGCCTGGTACACATGAATAGCGGGGAGCGGGGGAACGATACGACGGCTTCCGTGGTGGCGGCAGAGCCGGGGACGGCGGTGGGAGATTTGCAGGCGCTGGAGAAAAATCAAGCCCTGTACTCCGACTTCGACGTTCTCGACGATCTTGCGGTGCAGCCGGATGTGACCGCAAATCCGTGAGATGACTCCACGTCCCGGGCCACCTCGCGTGAACTTGAAGGAACGGATTTCGAATCGCGGAGAGCGGCTCAAGCCGGGAGATTCACAGACCGTGTGCGGATTGAAGTCCATCACGATGAGAATAGCCACCGCCATTCTGGCAATGGCGGCGGTGGCGTCGCCGTGCGCGGCCCAGAACCGTATCGCTCAAAGGCGCCAGCAACGGCAGGAGGCGCGCCAGCAGGCGCAGGGCAATCATGCCGGACAGTGGCTGCGCCGCTACAAGAATCTCCCTCCTGATCAGCAGGAGAAAGCGCTCGAAAGCGACTCCCAGTTTCGCAGTCTTCCGCCCGCGCGGCAGCAGATCTTAAAAGAGCGCCTGCGGCGTTTCAGCAGTCTTCCGCCGCAGCAGCAAGATCGCATCCTGCAACGCATGGAAACCTGGGAACATCTGACTCCCGGGCAGAAGCAGCAGGCGCGACAGCTCTTTTCGCAGCTGCGAGATCTGCCGCCGGAGCGCCGGCAAAAATTGCGGACAGCAATCCGCGACCTCAGCGCCATGCCGCCTGCCCAGCGTCAACAGGTGATCGAGTCCGACCGCTTCAAGAGCGAGTTCTCGCCCGAGGAACGCGGCCTGCTCAACAGCGCCTCCCAATTGCCACTGGCTCCGGCGGAGAATGGACCCAGCGAGCCGGCCCCGGAAAACTGAGCGCAAGAGATGCCGCGCGAGCGAGTTCGTTTTGGGCTTGTTCTTGGCGATGCTGCGCGAGCGTTCTCGCTTGGAATTGTGCTTGGCGCTGCCGCGCGAGCGAGGGCGCTCGCGCCTACATCGACAAAACTTATCTGATTACGGGTCGATATCCGGCGTCATGGCCCGGGCAGCGAGTTCCTGGGTGGCTTTCAGGCGAGTGATGGTGCGGTCTTTGCCCAGAGCCATCATGACGGCGAACAGGCTGGGGGAGACTCCCTGCCCGGTCAGCACTACGCGGGCGCCGTTGATCAGCGCGCCTGCTTTTATTTCTTTCTCAGCGGCGAAATCGCGCAGCAGTCTTTCGGTTCCAGCCTCGGTGAAGATTTCATCGGACGCGGCGTAGCGCTCGCCCAATTCCACCAGCAGGCGACGGACTCTTTCGTCCGACAGAAATTTTTCTACGGCTGCCGGGTCCGGCTGAAATGTGCTGGCGAAGTAAGCGCGGAAACTAGTGGCGAAATCCTTCAGGCTGCGAGCGCGCGGCTTCAGCAGGCTGATGGTCGCGAGCAGCCAGTCGGGATCGGTATGTTCGGGTTCGAAGCCGGCCTTGTGCCATTCTTCCTGAATCAGCGAAAGCAGTTTTTCCGCGGGATAGGCGCGGATGTATTCCGTATTGAACCAGTCCAGCTTGGCGCGATCGAATACGGCGTCGGAGCGTGAGATGCCGTTCAGGTCGAAGAGCTGAATGAGTTGCCGGTCTCCCAGAATTTCCGTCGCAGGGCCGTCCAGCCCGGTTGCGGGCGGAGCCCAACCCAGCAGCGCCAGAAAATTGCGGAAAGCTTCCGGCACGATGCCTTCATCGCGATAGGCGATCACGCTGGTGGCGCCGTGGCGTTTGCTCAGCCGGGTCTTGTCGGGGCCGAGAATCAACGGCACGTGGGCGAATACAGGCAAAGCGGCGCCCAATGCCTGGTAGAGCAGGACCTGCTTGGGGGTATTCGAGATATGATCGGCGCCGCGAATGATGTGGGTGATTCGCATCTCGGCGTCGTCGGTGACCACGCTCAGGTGGTAAGTGGGGACTCCGTCGGAGCGCAGGAGCACGAAATCTTCGAGTTCGGAATGGGCAAACTCCACGCGGCCAAAGACAGCGTCATCGAAAACGGTGCTGTCGGACTGGGGCACGGCAAAGCGCAGGGCTGCGGGTTCTCCCGCGGCGCGGCGACGGGCGGCTTCCTCGCGGGAAATCTTCCGGCAGGCGCCCTCGTAGCGGGGCGGCCGGCCGCCAGCAGCAGCGGCCGCACGCCGCTGTTCCAGTTCCTGCTTGCTGCAAAAACAATAGTAGGCGTGTCCGGAAGCCAGCAGCCTGGCCGCGCTCCCGCGATATAGATCCATACGTTGCGTCTGATGGTAGGGGCCCTCATCCCAGTCGAGGCCAAGCCAGCGCATGCCCTGCAATATCCCGTCAACCATCTCCGCCGACGAGCGTTCGAGATCAGTATCCTCAATGCGCAGGATCAGCGTGCCGCCGTGATGGCGGGCGAAGAGCCAGTTGAAGAGCGCAGTGCGGGCGCCGCCCACGTGCAGATAACCGGTGGGTGAGGGCGCAAAACGGACGCGCGGTCCCGCCGGCAAGGTAGAAGGCGGACTGAAGGAGGAGGGGGACATTACGAAAGGTCGTGTCCTGATGGTACGGGCTGAGGAAATGCAGCGTCAAGCAGGTGGAAGAGCCCCCGTCCGCGTCAACTGGTTGATGTTGAAGAGGAAACCGACTGGTGCCTGCGGTTCCAACTCACCACAGAAGACTATTGTCTTGGCCCAACTGCTGTGAAACCATTGATTCTTAGAAATTGCTTATTACTCTGGCTGAGGTAGCTGTTTTTAGCGCCATGAACAGCGTCACAATCAGTTTACTCGTAGTGCCGGCGGCGGTCGCGCTGCTGCTCTTTCTGGTTTTCACCTACCTGTACGAACAGACCCGGCAGGACTATTTTCGCGCCTGGCAACTGGGATGGGGAGCTTACACCCTGCACTACGTGCTTGACGCCTGGAGTGCGTTCCGCAGTCCCTCGGCGGTAATGGCGTTGCTGGCCTCGCTGCTTCTGGCGGCGATGGCCCTCTGCATATTCATCTCCACTCGCCTGATGCGGGAACGGTTTCGCCTGCGCTGGTACGACGCGGCCGTGGGCCTGGGAGGGGTCGCGCTCAGCCTTTGGAACTTGAAGCAGCACATGGTGGGGCGGGTCTTTCATCCCGAGATAGTCACCGACCCACGCTTTCGCCTGCAAGTGGGCGTGGCCATGGTGCTGCTCTACTGTTCCTTCTTTTTTTACCGTTATGCGCACCGCAGAAATTCGCTGGCTTTCAGCCTGCTGGCCATGGCGCTGGCGCTGTGGTCGGTGCTGATGCTGTTCGGGCAATTCAGCAATTCGTATCTGCAGCTGTCGGACATGCTGGGTCCCATCCCGCAACTGGCGCTGGGAATTGCCATGGTGATGGTGCTGGCGGAAAACGAGCGCAGCGCAGTACAGGAAAATGCCCTGGCTTTTTCTACCCTGGGCGTCGACCCGACGCGGCTGCTTTCAGCGGACGATCTGGTCCCCAGCATGCAGAGCATACTGGACCGACTGGTTGCGCCCTTGCCCGCCCTGGGAGCCGTGATCTGTATTTCCGAGCGCTGGCGCGCCGTCCTGCCCTCGGTGCAGCGTGGCTTTTCGGCGGAGTTCCTGTCCAGGATGGAGAAGAGCGGCGCCGGGGAGTACGTCTGCGAACTGGCCTACCGGCGCGGCGGATTTGTGACTTTTCGCAGCGTGCCGGAGATGCCTGAGCCTCTGCCTGCTTTTCCCGGGGGGCGCTTCCTGCAGTTCCGCGAGGTGTTGACCGAAGAAAAGATTTACAACGTCACCGCCGTTAGCCTGCAGACTCGCGAGCACAATTTTGGCGTAATCCTTTTCCCTCATGCCGCGCGCCGCATGTTCGGTTCGTCGAACCTGCGCCTGCTCATTGGCCTGGCCTTGCAGATCGGATTGACTCTGGAAAACTATGCGGTCATGCACGACGCGCAGCGGCGCACCAAAGAGTTTGCCTTGCTTACCCAGATCGGGCAAGCGATCAGCTCGCGCCTCGATCAGGATGAGATTTTGCGCACCGTGCAGAACGAACTGGGCCAGATCTTCGACACCAACGAATTCTATATTGCCTTCCAGGAGGGCGACGAGATTCGCTTCGAACTGGAAGTGGAAAAGGGCGAGATCCTGCCCAAACGCTCGCGCAAGCTGATCAATGGCCTGACCGAATTCATCATTCGCAGCGGCCAGCCGCTGGTGATTCGCGGCGACCTGGAAAAGACCCGGGAGCGGTTGGGAGTCACCTTTATGCCGCAGCGCCCGGCTAAATGTTTTTGTGGCGCGCCGATTCTGCTGGGAGGCCGGCCGGCTGGAGTCATGGCCGCGATGAACACGGAACGCGAGTATGCCTTTGAACAACGCGATCTGGAGGTGATGCAGACTGCCGCGGGCCAGGTCTCTGTGGCGGTGGAGAACGCCCGGTTGTTCTCTGAAGAGCAGCGCCGTTCCCACCAGCTGGCCTTTCTGAACAATATTTCGAAGACTGCGATTTCCAGCGACGATTCCGAGCAGATGATGGCCGACATCGTCGGACATATCCAGAAGAATTTCAGCTTCGACCACATCGGCATCGGCATTCTCGACTACGGAACCAAAGAGATCGAAATCAAGGCCGAGGCCGGAGTCACGGCCCAATCCCTGGGCAAACGCATTGCGCTGGGAGCGGGAATTCTCGGCCGGGTAGCCCGGAGCGGAGAGGCTGCGCTGGTGCAGACTACGAGCGAAGCACAACTTCAGGGCGTGCTCCCCGGATCGCGCTCCGTTCTTTGCATTCCGATCGCCTACGGGGAAAACTTTCTGGGTGTGCTCAACGTGGAAAGTCTGAAAGAAGACGCTTTCAAGCCGGCCGACCGGCTGATTATGAGCACGCTGGCTGACCTGTTGGCGACCGCCCTGCACAATGCCAACGTGTTCCAGAAACTGCAGCAGCAGTCGATCACGGACGGACTGACTCTCATCAAAACCCGGCGTTTTTTCTTCGAGAGTCTGAGTTCGGAGCTGAAGCGCGCCTCCCGCTCCGGCCGTCCCATCTCGGTAGTCCTGATGGATCTGGACAAGTTCAAACACGTGAACGACAGCAAGGGACACCTGGAAGGCGATCTGGTGCTGACCCGGGTCGGGCGGCTGCTGGAACAGAAGTGCCGGCAATCGAACGTGGTGGCGCGCTACGGGGGCGACGAATTTATTATTCTCATGCCGGAAACCGGCGTGGAGCAGGCCCAGATCCTGGCGGAACGCCTGCGCTTGTGGATTTCCCAGGACCCCATGCTGGCCGAACACCAGATCACAGGCAGCTTCGGAGTGGCCAGTTTCCCGGTGCACGGCTTTTCCATGGAAGATATTGTGCGCGTGGCGGATGCGGGGATGTACAAATCCAAGCGCGCGGGCGGCGACAAGGTGTCGACCGCGGAAGAGGTCTCCGGAGGGGAAACCGCGGCGGTGCGCCGCCAGATGATCTCCGGATATATCGAGGGCTTCCTGAAACGCGAACATACCGGCCCCGAGCACGTGGAAGAGCTCATCACCACTCTCGGGAAGATGTGCGGGGACGAAACTCACACTGACCACATCCTGCGGGAAGCCATCGAAACGTTGACCAACGCCGCCGAGTCGCGCGAACTTAACAGCGCCGGACACGGCGAGATGGTGGCCCGGTACAGCGAAATCATCGCCAACTCCCTGGGCCTGTCTGCGGAGGACATCGCCGATCTGGCTTTTGCCGCCCAGGTGCACGACGTCGGCAAGCTTTTTATCCCCGAACGGATACTGAATAAACCCGGCCCGCTGACCGAGGGGGAGTTCTACGTATTGAAGATGCACGCGGAGGTGGGCGGCGACATCCTGGCCACTTTGCCTGAAGGCAAGAAACTGCGGGAGGCGGTGCAGCACCACCACGAATCCTTCGACGGGGGAGGCTATCCCGATGGCCTGCGGGGAGAGAAGATCCCGCTATGGGCGCGCATCATGGCCATCACGGATGCCTATGTGAACATGACCAGCGAGCGTTCGTTCGCGAACGCCAAGACCAGCGAGCAGGCATTGGCCGAACTGGAAAAGCTGAGCGGAACACGCTACGACGGCATGCTGGTGCGCATTCTGATTCGTGAGCTCAAGGTAGAACGGGCCACCAGCTGGGGCATCTGAAAATGTAGGCGCGAGCGCCCCAAGGCCTGCTTCGCCCCGTAGCTGGGGTGGGAGCAGCGCTTCAGCCCTGCATTGCGGGCGGACGGTGTGGTACCTCCGGGGCTGAAGCCCCTGACATGGGCTGCGTTTATTGCAGGCCTGAAGGCCTGCTCCACCCTGTAGCTGGCATGATTTTGGGTGGAGCAGCGCTTCAGCGCTGCATTGCGGCGGACGGTATACAGGGGCTGTCATTTATTGCAGGCCTGCCGCTCGTGCGGCAGCGGCTATGAACCATGCGCGTGACGGGCAGGCCTCGACTTGCCATTTCCCACCTGAAACGGGAAACTATCTCTGCATGCCTATCCCTCTTTCTCTCTCTGGCAAGGTTGCTCTCATCACCGGCGGTTCGCGCGGCATCGGCGCGGCCGCAGTCCGCATGTTCGTGGCGGCGGGAGGGCGCGTGTTGTTCAACTATGAAAAGTCCAAAGCTCCATCCGAGCAGCTGGTCAAAGAACTGGGGCAGGAAAATTGCGCCGCCGTGCCCTGCAGTCTGTCGGGCACGGAAACGGCTGAGGAACTGGTCGCTGCAGCCGTGAAACGTTTCGGGCGGCTGGACATCCTGGTGGCCAATCATGGCGTCTGGCCCCCGGAGGACGCACCCATCGAAAAGATGTCCGATGCGCAGTGGCGCAGCACCATGGCCATCAACCTCGACAGCGTTTTTGCCCTGATCAAGCACTCCGTGGCGCAGATGAAAAAGCAGGGAAAATCGGGCGCTTCCGCCGGACATATCGTGCTGGTAAGCTCTACGGCCGCACAACGCGGAGAAGCGTTTCACTGCGATTATGCCGCCACCAAAGGTGCGCTGATCAGCATGGTCAAAGGGCTTTCCACGGAACTGGCGCGCGACGCGATCTACGTCAACACGGTGGCGCCGGGCTGGGTGGATACAGACATGTCGGCGCCGGCCCTGAACGATCCCAAGACCAGCGCCCGGATCTTTTCGGCCATCCCCCTGGGACGCGCGGGGAAGCCCGAGGAAATCGCCGGTCCCATTCTTTTTCTGTGCTCGGAATACGCCGGCTTCATCACCGGCGAGGTTTTTAACGTAAACGGTGGGGCGGTGCTGGTGGGGTAATAATGTTAGGCGTTTCTTTGCATCTAATATTCTGGATGATCAGGTTTTTCTTCTCAATTCTTCTGTTGGCTGCCATGGCGGTGGCGCAGGCCGATAGCGCGCCGCCCTCCCAGTCCATTCCGGTGGACCAGGAGAACGCCAATAGGGCGAGAGCGGTTCTGGACCAGACCATCAAGGCCCTGGGCGGGCCCGCCTACCTCAATATTCAGGACATCACGCAGGAAGGCCGCACTTACAGCTTCTATCATGGCCGTCCCAACAGCCTGGGGATTCTTTTCTGGCGGTTTTACAAGTTTCCCGACAAAGACCGCATCGAGCTCACCAAACAGCGGGACGTGGTCTATGTCTATCAAGGAGATAAGGGATACGAAGTGACGTATAAAGGCCCACACCCCCAGGATCCCAAAGACCTGGCCGAATACTTGCGGCGGCGCCACTTTTCGCTGGACCTGGTGCTGAGAAAGTGGCTCTCGGAACCGGGGGTTGCCTTGTTCTATGAGGGTCTGACCGTGGCCGAAGAAAAGCCGGTGGAGCAGGTTACTGTCATGAATGCCCGCAATGAGAGTGTGACTCTGTACGTCGGCAGCGACGACCATCTGCCGGTAAAGAAAACCTACTCCTGGCGGGATCCCACTGACAAGCAACGCAACATTGAAGACGAAGTTTACGACAACTACCGCGAAGTCCAGGGGGTCATGACTCCGCACACCATCACCCGTTTCTACAATGGGGATATGTCCAGCCAGCGCTTTCTGACTGTGGTCAGCTACAACCAGGGGATCAGTGATTCGCAGTTCGACCCCACGGCGGTAGCGGCGAAAAAGCGCTGAATCTGTGGGTGATTGTGCTCCCCGTGTAATCTAGTCTCGGCCACTCCACTCACCTAGGAAGTAATACCTTTGGTTCAGCTCCGCACAACGGTACTGATGTAAGTAGCTTTTAATGATATAGATAGCGACAAATTACTCCGGATGGAGCACTTCCCATGGTCGCGGACTGTGGTTAATTAGCCACAGTCGAAGTCGCGCCGGGCAGGATAAATTCATCATCAAACACTAGACAGTCGATCCGGTTTGATACGCGAACAGACAATTCGAACGCCCGTCGAGTGCAGCGGTCTGGGACTGCATAGCGGCGCCACCGTCAAGTTGCGGATCATGCCCGCGCCTTCAGGATCGGGCGTGATCTTCCGCCGCACCGATCTGGATGGCTTTGAGATGGAAGCGGTCAGCAAGAATGTGGCGCGGGTCAGCTACGCCACCAGCCTGATGAAGAAGGGCGTGCTGATTTCCACCACCGAGCATCTGCTCTCCGCCCTGATCGGCTGCGGCATCGACAACGCCATGGTTGAGCTGGACAATCTGGAGCTGCCGATTCTCGATGGCAGTGCGCTGCCTTTTGTGGAAGCCATTCTCAAGGCCGGCATTCGCAAGCAACGCCGGCCCCGGACTTACCTGCGCATCCGCCGCGAGCTCGAGCTGCGGGAAGGGGCCAAATTCATCGCGGTGTATCCGGCCGATACTTATTCGGTCTCGTATGCCATCAATTTCCCCCATCCCCTGATCGGAAAAGAGAATTTCAAGGTGGATCTGTCCGACGGAAATTACCGGAGCCAGATTGCGGCCGCCCGAACTTTCGGTTTTCTTCACGACGCCGAGGCCATGCGGCAGCAGGGCCTGATTCGCGGCGCGTCCCAGGAAAACGCGATTGTACTTACGCGTGAGGGTCTGATGAATCCGCCGCTGCGCTTTCCCGATGAATTTGTGCGGCACAAGGTGCTCGACCTGATCGGAGACCTGGCCCTGCTGGGGAAGCAGATCCTGGGCAATGTAGTCGCCGACCGCGCGGGGCATGCCATGCACACCGCCCTGGTCTCCCGCCTTCTGCGCGACCGAACTCTGTGGGAAGAGACCACGGTGGAAGAGGAACAAACCGTGGTGGCGCCGTTGCTGCACGCAGCCGCACAGCCGGCGGGCTGATTATTCAGACGGAGACACGACCGGCCGGGCCCTGTCATTCGGACGCTGTCATTCGGGCCCTACGCCGGCACTCCCTCAACAATGGAATCCCCGGCTGCGGTGGGAATAATCCGCGACAGACTCCACCCCGACGCTTCCAGCAATTTGCGGAATTCCGGCTCGGTGCGTTCGCGTCCGCTGGGGAAAATCAGCATTTGCAAATCCAGAAATTTCCCGGGCGAGAAGTCGTTACCCGGCTGAATCACGAAATCCACCACCAGCAACTTTCCGCCGGGATTTACGCCCTGGCGGCAGGCTTTCAGAATCTTGACGCAGGCGTCATCCGGCCAATCGTGGATGATGTGTTTCATGATGTAGACATCGGCGCCTGCAGGGACCGAAGAAAACATATCGCCGGAAGCCAGCGTGCAGCGATCCATGTGGGGTTTGAGGGCGCCGCTTTTTGCTCCCTCCAGCACATGAGGCACCTCGTAGAGCGTACCCTTCAACTGCGGATTCCGCTCAAGCAGCGTAGCCAGCAGAAGGCCGCGGCCACCGGCGACATCGACAATGTTCTGGACGCCGGCAAAGTTGTAGGCAGCGGCTACCGCGGGGCCATCGATGCTGGAAAGCCCGGTCATGGCATCGTCGAAAATCTGGCCCTCCTCAGGATTGTGCTTCAAATACTCGAAGACGTGCATGCCGTAAATTTCGTCGAGCGCCTGCTTTCCGGTGCGCACGCAATGTTCCAGCTTGGACCATCCCCGCCCATGCCAATCCCGGCCGGTCATGATGGCAAGACCTCGCAGGCTGGGCTGCGCGTTGGTGCGCAGAACCGCCGACATGGGCGTCTGCGAAAATTTCTTGTCCGGCCCTTCGGCCAGGACTCCAACGCAAGCGGTGGCGCGCATGAGGCGATAGAGGGCATCGGGTTGAGCGCCGGTTTGGGTAGCTAACTCCTCGGCCGACTTCGCACCGTTTTCGAGCAAGTCTGGGATTCCAAGCTGCGCCAGGCACGAAACGGCGCCGGCGACGTGCACACCGTTCATGATCTGCAGGATGCCAACGTGGGCGGGAGGGGACTGGTTCGGGGTAGTCTGGTTCGGGGTAGTCAAGCGGAATCTCCTTCGAATTCAAGAGTGGCGAGAATTATAGGCCCATCCGGCCTGGTCGCAACTTTCGCGCAAGGTTAGCGCGCTCGTGGGGTCTCTGGAAAGCCGCCGAGCCGCCTTAGCCATGTTCGAAGGAAGTCAAAGCGGAGTACGCGAAGTTGCGATATTAGGAGCGTCTCTGTTGCAATTTCTAGTCCGCCGGATGAGGCGTCGGGTCGTTCGGATCCCAGTACGAGCCTTCTTCGAGCAGCTTTTCCAGTTCGGCCCGGGCCTGCGCCGTCAGTTGGGACGCATAGGATTTCGCCGATTGTTGATGCTCCGGGGTCAACTCCGCAACCCGGACGGCCAGGCGTGGCGCATCCTTTTCCAGCATGCGGACCAGACGTTGAGCGCGATCTATCCTTACGTGAATCGGCAGCATGAGACCTCGGTTATAGTTTCTCTTCCAGCGTGATGGGCGTGGCGGAAACGCGCAAGTCTCAAATTGGGTACGCTGAAACGGGGCGGGAGGCAGGCTGAGCTTGCCGGCGCGGGGTCCCCCCGGCAGATGGAATGGTACACGCCGGATCCTTCGGGACTGAAGTCCCTCAGGATGACGCCGGGTTGGGTGGAGAGTCTGACGTCTGACTTCTGAGGTATGAGGTCTGAGGTATGAGGTATGAGGTGTGCCGTCCACTAGCGGACGAACGATGTCACTTGCTAGGCTGTTCCATTTTTTCGCATTGCTGTTCCAGCCAGCCATCGATTTGCGAGCGCAATTCATTGGACAAGTTGATTAAGCGAAGCCCGGCGCGGCCGGAGTCGTCGATCCAGGCAATCTGCACTTTCGGCTCGATGGCCGCGACCGTGCCCGGCAGTTTAAACGACACAGTAGAAATGCCGCGCTTGGACAAGGGGCCGCGAAAGAAAATGGCCATGCCGCCCTCGCTGATGTTGGTAACGGTAACCTTGAGCGTCTGTCCTTCCCCATAGGAAGCCGTGGCTGGTATCTCGACGGGATGGCGGAAGTAGCGTCGCCGCTCGCGGGTCATGAAATTCACCGCGGCACTGAAGCAACGCCTGGCATTCAAGGCCGAGATCGGTTTCTGCAGAACAAAATTGGCTCCCATCTGGAAGGCCTGCTGCGTGCTGGTGCTGCCGTTCAGGATGGCGAAGGTGACAGAATTCTTGTTGCTGTCGTTTTTGCGCAAATCCTGGAGCACGCTGAGAGCGCCTTTAAGGTCGTCGCAATCGACAATGACGGCGTCAAACTTCTCAGTACGCACGATTTCATGCCCCGAGTTGACCCCGCGGCAGACTTCGACGTCAATGGAGAGCTTCTCCAGAACGGGCTCGAGAACGCGAATAACTTCGGGATCCCGGCTGAGAAGGAGCGATTCCAACCGCATAGAAGGTTTATCCTAGCGTTCCAGTCCAAGCAGACGAAAGTGACCAAAGTTACCAGGGACAACGGGCGAACGGCCGCTAAGGATGCCTGTTCTGCTGCTTGGCCGGCCCCGCTTTCACAGGAAGGAAACTGGAAACGGAAAGCTAGTTTATCCATGCATCAGCCGGTCTATCTTTCGCTTGGCTCGAATGTCGGTGACCGGGCGGCGAATTTAAACACGGCGCTCCATCGTCTGGCCAGTGTGGGCGAAGTGGCGGCGGTGTCATCTTTTTATGAAACCGAACCCGTCGAAGTCACCGCCCAGCCCTGGTTTCTGAATTGCGTTGTGCAGTTGGACACGGAGAAAATGCCCAGGCAACTGCTCAACGCGATTCTGGCCATCGAACGGAAAATGGGCCGCCGGCGCCAGCAAAAAAAAGGCCCGCGCAACATCGACATCGACATTCTCCTTTTCGGAAACCTGGTCATCGATGCCAAGGGCCTGCGCATACCGCACCCCGCCATGCACGAGCGCCGCTTCGTGCTCGAGCCCCTCGCCGAAATTGCGGCAGGGATACGGCATCCGGTATTTAAACGTACGGTGCGCGAGTTGAGAGACGCCCTGCCGGCAGGACAGACGGTAAGGCGAGCGTCTGGCTTCGGACCTCGGACTTCGGACCCGGGGCTTCGGCCGCCCAGCCGCGCAGGGAAGCAAAAACGTAGTCCAGGGCGCGCGCGGAGGAAATGAAGCGCCGAGTCCGATGCTTTCCGCCTCCTCCGTTCTACTGCACCACGAGGGTGAGGTTCATGCTGTGAGTTGGCGCCCCAGTACCCGATCCGGTAGCGGTCACAACAACGGCGTAGCTTCCCGGGGGCGTTCCTTCCCTTCCCGGACCAGCTGAACTAGCCGGACTGTTGGAACCGCCGCAACCAGCCGTGGAGAAGGCCATCGCCAGGAGCATGATGCCGAGAAGAATGGCCATCTGCCGCCGGTTGCGTTTTTTTCCTCCACCCGCCAGCATCAGTCCGAGGACTCCGAGGGCTCCCGGATTGGCCAGGAAGGTCGGTCTCAGGGATCTGTTGTTGGGGCGGACCGGCGGCATGAGATGAGCCGAAGCCGCCGAGGTAGCAACGGTGAGTGTGGTAGCGACCGGGATATTGCCGGTGACTACAACTGAAGCTGGGCTGAACGAGCAAGCGGCATGCGAAGGCAGACCGCTGCATGCGAAGGTGATGGTTCCGTTGTAGCCGTTTCGACCGGTCAGACTGAGATCGTAGGTGGCGGAAGCGCCCGCCGCAACGCTGGCAATAGCTGAATTCGCTCCTAAGGTGTAGCTGGGCAGTGTGCCGCTACCGCTGTTGTTCAGCGCTACATTCACGCCTCCGCTGTAGTAGCTCCCGGTGATCACGTCCAGGGCGCCGTCGCCGTTCACATCCGCCAGAGCCAGGCCCCAAATGTAACCCCCTGTAATGAATTCGATCGGATCAAAGAAGGTGCCATTGCCCTTGCCGTACAGGATTCCTACCGTACCGTAATAATGGTTGTCGTAGATCAGATCGAGATTGCCGTCGCCATCGAAATCGATCATGCGCACATTCGTGGGGTAGGAGAATCCCAAGCCGCCTAACTGCATCGAGCTGGGATAGGCGGTGGGCGCCTGAAAGCTGCCGTCTCCATTTCCCAGGGCGACAACGATCGCGCCCGGGTACGCCGGTCCCTCTATCATCGAGACCGCCATATCCAGTTTGCCATCGCGGTTGAGATCGCCAAACGCAAGATATTCAGGGGAGCCGTCGCCGGTTGCGATGTCCCTTTCTGGCTGGAAAGTACGGGTGCCGTCATTGTTCGCGAGCAGCACAGCCACGCTGCTGCCGTTTTGGTTGACCATGGTCACGGCCAGATCGAGAAGGCCGTCCCGGTTCAGGTCGGCGGCGGCGATACCATAGGGGGCGCCATGAATCGGATAGCTCGCGGGAACGCCAAAGGTGCCGTCGCCATTGCCCAACAGCACACCAACCGTGCTGCTGTTGCCGTTCGCGATCGCCAGATCGACCTTGCCATCGTCGTTAAAGTCGCCGCTGACCAGGTTCGTAGGGTACGGACCATCCGCAGTATCGGTGGCATAGGAGGATCCCGTGGTAAAGGTCCCGTCGCCGATGCCCATGAAGATATAGACCAAGCCGTTAACGCTGTCGGTGGCGGCGATGTCCGGTTTGCCGTCGCCATTGAAGTCCGCAACCGTGACGTAACTCATGGTGCTGCTGAAGCCGTAGTTCACTCCCGGCTGCAGGGTGCCGTCTGGATTTGAGAGATACACCACAACCCCGGGGGCGAGGCTTTTGGGGCTCTGCGTAGCCACGACGTCGGCCAGCCCGTCGCCATTGAAGTCCGCGGCGGCCACGCCGGCGGTATAGGGAGCTTCGGCAGTGCTTTGCGGAAGGCTGTAGCTTAATGCGGCCCGGAACGTCCCGTCGCCATAACCCCGCAGGTGGACCAGGCTGAAATAATCGTCGGGCACGATGATGTCGGCCAGACCGTCGCCGCTGAAATCATCCACCAGAGGTGCGGTCCAGGGAAATCCGCCGACGGCATAGCCTGCCGTCGGAGCGGTCAGCGTGCCATCGCCATTTCCCATGAAGATGGTAATTTCGCCGGCGTAGGTGTCGCCTACTACGATGTCATTCTTGCCGTCTCCATTGACGTCCGCGATAGTGGACTCTCCCGGAAACGTGGACAAGCCTCCGGCATTGGTGTAAGTGACGCCGGTGCGGAACGAACCGTCCCCGTTGTTCAGATAAACCGTCACCGAGTTGGTGGTGGTGTTGACGCTGACAATGTCAGGCTTGCCGTCCTGGTTCAGATCGCCCGCACTGGCGCTGCTGGCGAGGTACACGTTGTCCGGCGTAACCAGGCCGACGGGAGCCAGAAAAGAGCTCCCGGAGGCCAGATAGATTTGGACCCGGCCATCCCGGAGGCCAGCGAAGTCAAGCTTGCCGTCGCCGTTAAAGTCGGCGAAGAAAATCTGGTTCGGCGCCGGTCCAGATAATCTGGCGAGCGTGGTCGCAGCCTGGAAGGTGCCGTCGCCATTCCCCAGCACCACCGCTATCCTGGCCAGGTTTTCCGAGTCGATGGTAAGCACGTCCAGTCTGCCGTCGCCATTGACGTCGACCACCACTCCGCCTTGAAGGCCGAAGGTGGAAAGAGGCACATTGGCTCCAGCGCTGAAAGTGCCGTCGCCATTGCTTAGCAGAACATCCATGGTAGAAAGCACGGCGAGATGGATCTCCAGGAGGTCGTCCTTGCCGTCGCCGTTCACGTCGCCGACCAGAATCGGATCAACTGAGCCCCGGGGTGTGGGGGTCAGCCGCGCCGCCTGGAAGGTGCCATCGCCATTACTCAACCCAACGGAAATCTGGTAGATGCCGGCTACGTAGACCAACTTGGCTACGTCTTTTTTGCCGTCGCCATTGAAGTCGCCGACTACGGCCTCGGTTACGCCATCATCTTCGCCCAGCGCAAGCTGGTCCGCGCTGACCAGCCCAACCGCCGGCGCCGGAGCAATGCCGCGTGGCCGGGGCCTGGCGGCATGGGCCCGCGCCACAGGCTTTAAGATCGCCGACCCGGCTGGTGGGGCTGGAGGTCCGGGCTTTGGCTGGAGGCTTGTCTGCACGCGGGCACCGGTTGTGACGTGGGCTTGCTTGATTCTCAACTGGCTGGAAATTCCGGGTTGCGCATTTAAGCCAAAGCCGGGAAGGGACGCCAGCAGCACAACCATCGAGAGAGCCAGGTGCTCTTTCATCAAACGCTGGTTCCTTTCGTGATGGTCGGTGCGACGGTCCGGACTCGTTTCTCCGCGCTGGCTCATAGAGGAGAGGCCCTCCACTCTCTCGATCGAGAAGTGCATCCCGATGGCCAGCGAACCTGTGAACGGATTGATGACCCTTAACTGATGAATAAAAATGGTTTAGGGCGATGGGACCATTCAGTAAAGATTTCTGAAGGACGCGGAGTGGTTCTGAACCGGGACCATTTTCCCGAAGGCGGACTGGACTCACGGGTCCGTCCGGAGCAATTTCTTTTTTCGCCCGGTAGGAGATGTTCCAGGGTGCGAGTCCGAAGATGGAGCCGGGGCCCGCAGTCCGACATCCGACCTAGGGCAGGACCAGCCTGCTGCCGGCATCCTGCGGGTCGGCGATGGCGGAGGGCTTCTCCGGGAACTGGGCCAGCAGAAAGTCGGCAAAGGCGCGCGACTTTGGCCTTCCCGAGGTGCGGCCATGGGCCATGCGCACCAGGAACACCAGCGCGCGCTGCACTTCCGCATCGCGCAACTGCACGTATCCTACGTGTTTCTGCTCCGCCTCGCGATATTCCTTGAGCATGTTCTGTACTTCCGCCGCAACCGCTTGCTGGGCGGGAATGGCGATCGGATTTTCGTAGTGCAATCCTGAGTTGACCAGCGTCTCCCAGGTTTTCGCCAGCGCAGCCAGGGCAGAGATCAGATCGGTGTCCTTCAAACTGCGGTCGGCGCGAACGCTCCTGGAGAGAGCGAAAGTCAAGCCCATGATCAGATGTTCGTGCTGGTAGAGAAACTGGTCGTCGACTTCTACCTGCAAAAACAGGTCAGCCGGATTCAGGTCCGCCATAGTGCGCGGCTTCTCATGCTCGCGCGCCTGCTGCAGATATACGCAGTCACTGGGACAGTCGAGCGTCACTTCGCGCTGCTCCCCACAACACTGCGGGCAGATGCGGTCGTGGATGGCCGGGCAGAAGCGTTTCGCCTTGCGTTTTTGGCAAATCGCGCAGCTCACGGATGGGTTCTCCATAACTATTATGACATCAGCGTTGCAAGCGCGAGCGTCCGCGCCCGAGCTGTGGCGGCTGTGGTCAGGAAATGGACCGCGAATGCGGATGACCGGAGCCCGAGCGCGCGCCCCCATGATTCCCCCGGCTAAATGGCCGTTTTGGGACGCCGACCTGCGTCGAAGCGCGATTTTCTGTGGCCTTTTCGGAATCAATGCCGAAGAAATCCGCATAAAATGCGGCTGAAACAGTACTTTTCCACAGAACGCTGGTATAAGATACAGACACACCGCAGGAAAATTTCACTGCACTTTAGAGGAGGTTTCATGGCTTCAGGCATGACCAAGACACAACTCGTCCGCCATCTGGCCGAGAAAATCGAGACCAATAACAAGACCGCTGCAGCGTTTCTCGAAAACCTGACCGACGTCGCGGTCAAGGAGACCAAGAAGAACGGCATTTTCGTGATCCCCGGGCTGGGCCGGCTGGTGAAGGCTCATCGCAAGGCCCGCATGGGACGCAATCCTCAAACTGGCGAACCCATCCAGATCAAAGCCAAGACCGTGGTGAAGTTCCGCGTCGCCAAGGCCACCAAGGACGCGATCGCCCCCAAGAAGTAGTTTTCCGCTTCCAAGTTCTGTGTGAAGGCCGGCTGAGAAGCCGGCCTTTGGTGTTTTGCGGCCATCCGCGTTTGCCAAAAAAAGTCCAGCCATAATTATCAGCGCCTGAGCGCCGAGGAGAGCCGCCTGCACAGGCATAGGAAGACACATCACTTCCCGTATTCGTTCTTCACCACTTCGCCGCCCTTCATCACGAACTTCACTCGCTCGAGCGTGGTTACATCCTGCAGGGGATCGCCATCCACGGCGATGATGTCGGCCCATTTGCCTGCTTCGACGGCGCCGATCTTGTCCGACCAGCCCAGCAGGTCGGCAGCGTTGATGGTCGCCGCCTGAATGGATTGCAGCGGGCTCAGCCCCAGCTTCACCATGACGGCAAATTCATGCGCGTTCAGTCCGTGGGGATATACGGCGGCATCGGTGCCGAAAGCCACTTTCACTCCACTGGCGAAGGCGTGGGCCACATTCTTGCGGGCCGCAGCCATCACGACTCGGCCCTTGGCAATCATTTCCGGGGGAACGTGCGCTTGCTCGGCGTGCGCCAGGAACCAGTCCGCCAGGTACAGGGTGGGCACCAGGTAGGTGCCGTTCTTCTTCATCTCGGCGATGGCCGCGTCGTCGATGTAAGAGCCGTGTTCGATGGAGTCGACGCCGGCTTGAGTGGCCCACAGGATGCCCTGGGCGCCGTGGGCGTGGGCGGCGACTTTCCGTCCCAGGCGATGCGCGTCGGCCACGATCGCTTTCATTTCTTCCAGCGTGTATTGCGAGGCCTGGGGATTGTCGCCGTGCGAAAGCACGCCGCCGGTGGCGCAAATCTTGATCAGGTCGGCGCCGTACTTGATGGTCTCGCGGACCTTGTGCTGCACTGCCTCCACCCCGTCGGCCACGCCTTCCGCGCTGTAGTGGAAGCCAAACGGCAGAAAGTTTTCATCGCAGTGGCCGCCGGTGATGCCGAGCGGAGGCCCGCTCACCAGCATGCGTGGGCCGGGAATGTCGCCGGCATCGATGGCATCCCGCAGGGCGACGTCGCTATAGCCCTCCGCGCCCACGTTGCGCACCGTGGTGAAGCCGGCCTCGAGCGTGATGCGGGCGTTGCGGGCGCCGGTCAGCGTGGCCCGCGGCAGCGAAATGCCGAGACCTTGAGGTCCGGCATCCTGCGGATTGCCGGTCAGGTGAGTATGTGCGTCGGTCAAGCCGGGCAGGACTGTGGCCGTCGAAAGATCGATCAGGCGATCGCCGGACCCGCGCCGGGCCTGGGCAAAGGGACCGACATCGACGATCTTGCCGGCTTCGATCACGATGGCCTGATCGGACAGGGTCTTGCCGCTGCGTACGTCCAGCAATTTTCCAGCGTGAACGATGAGACGTTCGGATGCCTTACTCGCAGGTTCCTGCGCGGTCGCAATAGCGCCGATTACAAATGAGGCGAGAATCAATAGGAGAAAACTTCTCCTGGCGGTTTTGTTCATTTGCTCCTCGTTGAACTGGTGCAATCAGATACAAGCGCTGAAGTGGCCAAAAAGTTCCCAGGCACTGCGGCGGCTGAAGCCGCTCCCGGGACTCGCCTGACTGCAGCGCTGAAGCGCTGCTCCACCCGGTCGGGCGCGGCGCCAGAAATTTTGCGCACCAGGCTTCAAATTCAAGTGGATGTCTGGCTCACGCCGGATTCGCAGGCCTAACCCCCGGGGCCGTCGTTGGTGACGTATTGCTCGAGAGAATCCAGTTCGTGGCTGAGGTCATCGATGCGCTGCTCCAGCAGGTTGCGGATGGAAAGCATGCCCAGCAACTTGCCGGAATTGTCCACCACCGGCAGGTGGCGAAAGTGACGTTCGAGCATGATGGCCAGGGCTTCGCCCGGCCGGGTGTCGATCGTCGCTAGCTCGACCGAAGTGGTCATCAGTTCGCGCACCGGCGTCGCCTCCGGATCGCGGCCGCTAAGGGACAGCTTGCGCAACACATCCCGCTCGGAAAAAACGCCGGCCACGCGGCCTTCGTTATCAACCACACCCACGGCCCCGACGTGCCGGTCCAGCATCAGGCGGATGGCGTCCGCCGCGCTGACTTCAATCCGCACCGACGCCACATCTGAATCGCAAAGTTCGAGAACGCTCATATTAAGACTCCTTGGTACCGCCTGAA
Organism: Terriglobales bacterium; assembly: GCA_050746005.1. Classification (GTDB taxonomy): domain Bacteria; phylum Acidobacteriota; class Terriglobia; order Terriglobales; family Acidobacteriaceae; genus JAIQFF01. The sequence goes on along the minus strand of JBOGLC010000019.1, from coordinate 46,360 downwards.
TCGGTTCCCCTTCCCGCGTCAGGGTGCCGATGGTATTAGAGAATTCCGCATTATGACTTGCGCCACAGCAGTGTCAAGCAGATTTAAGTGTAGGCGCGAGCGCCCACGCTCGTGCGGAGGCATCCTTGGCGCTGGAGTGCGAAGGTCTTTGTGTGGAACATCCGTACTCGCTGGGAATCATTCGTGGCGCTGCCGCACGAGCGAGGGCGCTCGCGCCTACATTAGTTGTATTTTTTGAATACGCCGCCGTCTTTCATGACGAATGTGACGTCTCCCAGGACGTTGATGTCGCGCAGCGGGTCGCCGTTGACGGCCACGATGTCGGCGTAGGCGCCGGGAGCCACAACCCCAAGCTCGCCGCTCATATCGAGCATGTCGGCGGCGCGCGAAGTCGCGCTCTTGATGATTTCCATCGGCGGCATGCCGAACTCCGCCATGCGGGGAAATTCCTGCGCCATGGGTTCGGTCCACAGGATGCCGCCCATGTCGGTGCCGAAAACGATTTTCACTCCGGCCTTCAGGGCCTTCTGGAACGAAACTCCATGCTCGGCCACGCGCTTGCGATCGCGCTGACCATTGGGCGTATCGGCGGGGGACCAGTCGTGATAGTAAGCGGCCAGCGTGGCGCAATACCAGGTACCCTGCTTCACCATCTGGGCAATCTGCGCGTCGGTGATCTCGAGTCCATGCTCGATGGAGTCGCAGCCGCCATCCAGGGCACGCTGCAAGCCGATGCCGTTGTAGGCGTGACACGCCACCTTCCGGCCCCAGCCGTGGGTTTCGTCCACGATTGCCTTTAGCTCTTCGACGGTCAGGGTCGGCTGCGAGACCAGTTCACCGTTTTTTCCTACCCAGGAACGATGCGTCATGTAGACCTTGATCCAATCGGCGCCGTGGTCAAGCTGTTCGCGCGCGGTCTTCCGCGCCTCGACCGGACCGTCGACAATCTGCACGCCCTTGGGCATGACGAGTTCAGGCGCGTAGCCTTCGAGGTTGTAGCCGCCGGTGGTGGAAATAGCGCGCGTGACCACGAACATCCGCGGTCCGGGGATGTAGCCGCCTTCGATCGCCTCCTTGATGCCCACATCTCCATAACCCGCGCCTTCAGTCTCCAAATCGCGGATCGTGGTAAAGCCTTGCTCCAAGGCGCGCCGGGCCGAGACCGTGGCCCTCGCCGCGCGCAAGGCCAGCGGATATCTCAGGATATTGGCGTCGTAGCCGCCCTGGGCCGGGTCTTCTCCCTGCAGGAAGATGTGGGTATGGGAATCGATCAGGCCGGGCAACACGGTGGCGTGCGAGAGGTCGATGGTGGTTGCGCCGGCAGGAATTTTCGCGGCGGCAGCGTCGGAGACGCTTTCGATCCGGTTGCCACGAATCACAATCACCTGATTGCGGCGGGGCTGATCGGACTTGCCATCGATGAGCACGCCGGCGCGAATGACGGTGACGGCCGGTGCGGGTGCGGTCTGGGAAAGAACGGACGGGACGAGTGTAACCGCAACGATCAGGCTGAGCAGATAGCGCATGTCTACCTCTTCACTTCAGGGTCGGGTGGGCATGATACATCATGCGGCTTGGTCCGTGTGTGGGGCCGGCGGCATCGCACACTGCATTTGATCCTGACCTGTCCTGCGGCATATACGAGTGAGGAGGATCAACTTCAAAGCGGCGGACGGTGACGTCCGTCCTCCACTTCAACACCTTCAGTTTCCTATGACCGCATCGGCTTCGATCTCCACCAGCATCTCGGGCGATATCAGCGCGCTCACCTGCACCATCGAGGTCGCGGGGCGGATATCGCGGAAAAACTCTCCATGCGCTTTTCCGATTAATTCCCATTCGGCGATATTGATCACGAACATGCGCGTTCGCACCACGTCTTTCAGGGTCGCGCCGGCTTTCAGCAGAGCGGACTCGATGTTCTTCAGAGTCTGAATGGTTTGGGCGCGAACGTCCCCCACGCCTACAAGCTTGCCGTCCGGCCCCGTAGCTGTGGTTCCGGCGACATGCACGTAAGGACCAACCTTGACTGCCCGAGAGTAACCTACGATGGGTTCCCAGGGTGCGCCGCTGGAAATGTTGGTGCGTTCCATTTTGCCTCCATGAATCATTGTAGCCGGGGCCGTGAAAGCCAGTATTAGCAGCCATGAAGACCAACTGCCAGCAAGTGAAGGGAGAAACCTTTCGCTGGGTGGAGGGTTCTAAGCGAATAGGAAATATCGATTTGGGTGACTTACAAAAGTCACTTGCCTTGGCCATCGAGCTGGGGTTAAGTAGACGGACGCAGTGCAGACAGATGTGGCGTCAAGCGGGGTTTTGAGGAGGAGGTGAGATCCAGATGATTCCGGAATCGCATCCTTTGCAGCAGTTGTTCATCGAACTCGTGGGTCGGCACTACGCCGAAGAGATTGGCCTGCGCGATCCCCAGATCGTCAACTATGTCGCGCACCTGCTGGCGGAATTCTGCGACGCCGAGGAATTATTCGGGATCCGCGATGCCGGGGGCAAGCCGCTGACCGACGTCGGCGAGATGCTGGTGGAATCGAATCCCGTGTTTGGGCCCGCGCCTTCGTTCGACCGCGAGCGCCAGGTGCGCAAGCACATCGGCGATTACACCCTTTTCTTTACCGGCATGTTTCCCGAAAGCATCAACCACTTCCGGTTGCGCCACAACCGTCTGGAGAATTTCGTCGACTGGATCAAGGCGGGCAAGGAAAGCTATTACATCGTCTCCAAGTTCGAACACTTCGAATACGCCAAGGTGGCGCCCCTGTTCGCGAATCTCTCGCACAACTTCGAGCAGTGTGTGTACGGGCTTAACCTGGTGAAAAACGATCTGCAGGAGATGCAGTACCCGCCGGTACAGCGGGCCAATGAACTGCTGATGTAGGATTTGGTTGAGATTTTTTTAACTGGATCAAATGCAAGAGCGGCGGATGGGCGCGGCCGCCCCAATGGACAGTTTCAGGCTCCGGCGGTTTTGCTCTTGCTCATTTTGCGGTCTTCTTTGGCCGCATACATCTGGTGATCGGCGCCATCGAGCAGGTCGTCCAGGGTTTTTCCCTCGGCCCATTCCGCCACCCCGATGCTCAGGCTCAGCTCGAATTTCTCCAGGTGCCCAGCGCGGTTCCAGTCCGTCAAACCTGTTCTTATCCTATCGACCACGTGGATGGTGTCGCGACATGAGGTATCCGCCAGAATGATCAGGAACTCATCTCCGCCGTAGCGAAACACCGCATCCGAGCCCCGCACGGAATGTTTCAGCAGCGCCGCGGTATTGGCCAGCACCACGTCTCCGGTCAAATGTCCGAAGCGGGTGTTCACGTTTTTGAAGCCGTCCACATCGATCAGCATCAGGGTGAGCGGCTTCTTGGTGCGGCGGGCGTGGCTCACGAACCGGGCGGCCATTTCTTCCAGGGACTGGCGGTTATAGATCTCGGTCAAAGGATCGGTAAAGGATTGCTGCTGTACCAGTTCCTGCTGGATGGTCCGGGAGATCAACTGTTCACGCATGCGACGGAATTCCATACGCTTGGACACCAGATAGGTGTTCAGCAGGGTCAACAGCGCCACCAGCCCGAGCACCAGGGGACGAGACACGGTCAGTTCAAACTGAAATTTTCCCTGCTCGATGAAGGCTGCGGGAAAAAGAACGGCGAGCAGTCCGGCGCCGACCAGCAAACCGGTCAGGGACACGATCAGCCACAGTTCTCCGTCCCGCTTTTCAAGGTGGGAAAGTTGTTGGCTGACGCGCGCTAGGACTGTTTCAGTCTGGCTCTGCATGCTGGCAAGATGGCGAAGGATTTGATCTCGGGTGACAGTTTAGCCCCTCCTGACATTCTCCGCGCCGGTACGAAAGTAACAAGAATAAGGTGATAGGTTTGGGCGGGAATTACTCCAGAGACCGTGACTTCACACACGGCCTTGGGCTTAGCTGGTGGTTGGTGAGCGGCTATGCGAAACTGATGACAGGTTGCCTGAAGGGGCCCTTAGCTCAGCGGTTAGAGCAGTGGACTCATAATCCATTGGTCCCAGGTTCAAATCCTGGAGGGCCCACCAAATCGGAGTCCTCACAGCTAAAGGGCTGTGATGGCACCATCCTCGCAAAATGATTCCAGCCGGACCGATGGATTGGATTCGCCGGCACTTCCTGTTTGGCCCGATCTCGATCTGGATCGTCGCGCCTCCAATCAGGCCATTGCCGAACTTGGATTAGACATACCCCTCTCCACGCTGCTCGCACGCGCCCAGGCCATCAAGGAAACGCTGCAGGCTGCCGCCAGAACAGCCGGTGAACGGTGAGGGCTATTCACGACGGCATTTCCGATGCTCGCCGTTATCAGATGCGGCACCGCCTGGCCGGCCAGTGTTCGCATTGCCCTAATCCTCGGGTTCCAGGACGCACTCGCTGCCGTGAATGTTTAGCGACCGCGCGCGCGGCCTATCACGACAAAAAGCAATTGCGATCTTTACTGGCCGGACTGTCTTTGCGGAGCACTTCCGCCGTAGGGAGTCGCGACCAATGAATACCCTGATTTGTACTGCCTGCGAGCTGCAATTGGTGCCCTCTCGCATGGGCGTCTATGTCATCCAACACGCCGAATTCGGGCCTTCCGCGATCTGGAAAGCAGATGAGGCCAAGTGTCCGAAGTGCGGCCTGAAAGTTGCCTGCCACTTCTCCGATAAGCCGCTGGCCGAGTACTGGAATATCAAGCCGTTCGAAGAGGTGATGAAGGTAGTCAGAAAAAGGCCGGAGAACATAATCCACTGCTACGAATTAGCCCGGCCAGAGGGAGGGAGAACATGCCCGCTAAGACCGAACTGTTAAGACGGCTAGAGAAAGTAATGAGCGTTCCTCTTAAGGTTGGATCGCATTCGCCAGATTCCACGTTTTGCGTCATGGAAGCGGTAGCGTTCGTTGCCGGCGAACCGTGGTCGGATTCACCGCTTTGTGCTTGCCCTGTGATCTCCACATTCCTGCGTACATGGAACGACCAATTGCCCACCGATGCAGATCGCGATCGATTATTAAAACCGCTGATTCCAAAATTGCTCGGAACGCGAAACAAGAAACTCGAAACGCGGCGCGCATTCATGGCTGGAGATTGGCTGGTGCGCGTAAACCTGCCAGCTTGGTTGCGGTTGGCCGGTTTGACAGTCGACGCCGACGCCCTGGCTTCGTCACCGGAAATCACCGAGCTGAAACAAATTTCCGCCATCCGCGGCCGGATTGAAAGCGCCAGAACAAATGCCGACGCCGCTTGGGACGCCGCTTGGGACGCCGCTCGGGACGCCGCTCGGGACGCCGCTCGGGACGCCGCTTGGGACGCCGCTCGGGACGCCGCTTGGGACGCCGCTCGGGACGCCGCTTGGGACGCCGCTCGGGACGCCGCTCGGGACGCCGCTTGGGACGCCGCTCGGGGCGCCGCTTGGGACGCCGCTCGGGACGCCGCTCGGGAAAAGCTGGAAACCACAATCAAAGACTTGCAGCTATCAGCCTTAGAGCTCGTGGAAAAAATGATCGCGGCATAACCGCCGCCCGGAAAAACTTCCAATGGCCACCCACAAAATCAATCTCGAAGAAATCCGCGCCCAGCTCCGCGCCCCGCTTCCCCCCGAAGCCATTAAACCAGATCCCCGCAACAGCAAGCTCAGCGCGATCAATCCCGCATTTGTGATCGAGCGACTTAACGACTGCTTTGGCGAAGGCGGTTGGCGTGAAAAATACACCGTTGTCGAAGCCCATCCGGATTCCAGAATGATCGTGGTCCGCTGTGACTTCGCCGTGCCGTCGCTGAAAATATTTCGTCAGGCCTTCGGCGGAAACGCTAACGAAGACCGCGGCGATGCCTATAAGGGTGCTTGTACTGACGCGTTGACCAAGGCCACCAGCAAACTTGGAATCGCGCATCAGGTCTACAAGGGCGAATACGACGTGCAGATCCGGCAGGAAACTAAAGCCGAGCGCGATCCGACCTACGAGAAGCGCATGCGCCTGCAGCGTCCGATCAGCGCCTTCCAGATCAAGCAATTTTTGCTGGCCATCCAGCAAACTGGCAAGAGCGGCGCCGAAGTGAATAAGCATTTCCAGAAACTTCGCATCACCGAGATCAGCGAAATGCAGCGCGGCGAATTCAATGAATCGATCCGTTGGGCCCGTAAAAAGAACGATCTCACGGCGGCGTTAACCGCTAGCGTGGAGTTGGCCAAACCGCCAGCGCCGGCCAGTTCGCGCCAACCTGACGAAGGCCCGTTGCAGCGCACTTTGCCCGTCTGAAAGTCATTTATGAACCTTCAATTCATTCGCCATGACGGTCGCATTCTGGGCATTGCGTTATTTTTCAGCGGGAAGATTAGTCTTCTCGGAACCCAGGAAGTATCGGGATTCTCCATTGCAGCCAATCCCGCGCCACCAGCCCCAGCAGTCGAACCCTGGCGGTTTTGCGATAAATGCGCCGCCAAAGCCCTTGTGTTTTGCAAAGACCACTCCGTTTACCTTTGTGAATTCTGTCTCGCCCTGCACAACAACCGGCCGCAGTTCTGCAGCTATCTCTCCATGACAGCAGCCACCGAGCTGATGGCCCGTGACAGGAAGTGGGAGGCGCATACGTGAGCGCCTGTCTCATTTGCAACCGCCGCATTCCCCGTGGCCGTATTCTCTGCCGGCGTTTGTCTTGTCGCAGTCAGTACCGGCATCAGCGTGGAAAAGAAATCTGGGCCGATCCCGAAAGAAGAAAAATGCAGTCGCAGATTGTGAAACGAAATTGGGAGCAACGTCCAGTCGCATGAGCGAAACCATCACACTCCCGGAAGTCTCAGAATATGAAACCTTCCTGCGCTCGAAGGTGGTGCTCGCCCAGGAGCGCGGCGCCGAAATCTCCCGCGCCAGCTTAAACCCCAAACTATTCGAGCATCAGAAAGACATCGCGCTGTGGGCCATCCGTGGCGGAAATCGCGCGATATTCGCCGCCTTCGGTCTGGGCAAAACTCTGATCCAGGTTCAGATTCTAAAAAGCATCCTAGGTCGCGGCGACGGTTGTGGCTTGATTGTTTGTCCCTTGGGCGTAAAGGCTGAATTTGTCCGCGATGCGAAAAAGTTCTTCCGTCTGAAATTGCAATACGTTCCGACCAATGAAGATTTCGAAGCCGCCCGGGCCATCGATAGTCAGCGCTTCTTTATCACCAACTATGAGCGGGTGCGCGATGGCGCCATCGATCCCAATCTGTTTCAGGTTGTTTCGTTGGATGAAAGTTCGGTCCTGCGCTCTTTTGGCTCGAAGACCTACCAGAGTTTCCTGACCTTGTTTGCCCGGGTTCCATTCAAATTCGTTTGCACCGCAACCCCTTCCCCCAACCGCTTCAAGGAGTTGATTCACTACGCCGGATTTCTAGGGGTGATGGATACCGGGCAAGCCCTGACTCGCTTCTTTAAACGCGACTCGACCCAGGCCGGCAATCTGACCATTCACCCGCACAAAGAAAAAGAGTTCTGGCTCTGGGTGTCGAGCTGGGCCACATTTCTCACCAAACCGAGCGATCTGGGTTATTCGGATAAGGGCTACGACTTGCCAGTTCTTTCGATCTGGCGACACCGCCTACCTGTCGATCACACAACCGCCGGCTCCGATTCATGGGGGCAAGGAAAACTGCTGCGCGATGCCGCGATCAGCCTGCGCGAAGCTGCCCGCGAGAAGCGCGACAGCCTGAAAGCTCGTATCGCCTGCGCTCAGGAAATCGTCCGGCAGGCTGGACCGGAGACGCATTGGCTGATCTGGCATGATCTGGAGGACGAACGCCGCGAGATCGAACAGGCCTTTCCCCGCGCTGTAACCGTCTACGGTTCCCAGGAGATTGAAGATCGCGAGCGCATCATCGCCGATTTCTCGGATGGCAAAATTCCAATCCTCGCCACAAAACCGATCATCGCCGGATCCGGTTGCAACTTTCAGCGCCATTGCCATTCCGCGATCTATCTCGGCATCGGCTGGAAGTTTAACGACTTCATTCAAAGCGTTCACCGCATCCAGCGGTTTTTACAGGCCCACCCCGTCAACATCCACCTGATCTACACCGAGTCGGAAGATTCCGTTCACGACGTGCTGATGAAAAAGTGGGACCGCCACAAGCAGCTTGTTGAGAACATGACTCGAATCATCCGGGAAAACGGCCTAAACAATGCCAAGGCCGGAGCCGAAATGCAGCGCTCGATCGGGGTCCGCCGCCAAGAGTTGAAGGGCGAGCGTTTTACCTGCGTCAATAACGACAACGTGCTGGAGCTGGAACGCATCCCGGAGAACTCCGTCCACCTGATTGTGACCAGTGTGCCCTTCGGCAACCAGTATGAATACTGTGAAAGCTACAACGACTACGGCCACAACCTGAGCGATGTGGAGTTTTTCCGGCAATCGGATTTTCTGACGCCGCAACTCTTGCGCGCGCTGGCCCCCGGTCGCATGTGCTGCATTCACGCCAAAGACCGCCTGCTTTACGGATCGGTCACCGGCCTTGGCATGTATTCAGTCAACCCGTTTTCCGATAAGTGCGTTACTCACATGCAGAAACACGGGTTTGTTTATTGTGGCCGCATCACCATCGTGACCGACGTGGTGCGGGAAAACAATCAGACTTACCGGCTGGGCTGGACGGAGAAATGCAAAGACGGCACCAAAATGGGAGTGGGTTCCCCGGAATACATCCTGCTCTTTCGCAAACTGCCGAGCGATCAAACCCGTTCCTACGCCGATCTGCCGGTGGTGAAGTCGAAAGAAAACTACACCCGCTCCCGCTGGCAGTTCGACGCCTCCCCGTTCTGGCGCAGTCGCGGCGACCGCTTTCTCCGTCCGGAGGAAATCCGCGAATTGCCCCAGGATCAGCTCCGCAAGCTCTGGCACGAATGGAATGCGATTCACGTCTACAGCTTCCAGGAGCACGTTGAAATCGCCGAGCACCTTGAACGCCAAGGACTGTTGCCCGCCAGCTTCATGCTCCTGGACCCGAAATCTCACAGCCCATGGGTTTGGGATGACGTTGTTAGGATGCGAACACTCAACGCCGATCAGGCCCGCGGCCGTCTCGAAATGCACGTCTGTCCGCTGCAATTCGACATCGTAGAGCGTTTGCTTGAAACCTACTCCGCCCCAGGGGAGTTGGTCCTGGACCCATTCGCCGGATTGATGACTGTTCCCTACCTCGCCGTGCAGATGGGGCGCAAAGGCTACGGCATCGAGTTGAATTCCGCTTATTGGGCCGATGGCGTTGGCTATTGCCGTTTGGCCGAGCAGAAAGCCGCCAGCCCAACATTGTTCGATCTGCTGGAGGAGGTTTCCGCTTGAATTCCAAATTGCGCAAAGGCGAGCGCTGCCCCATCCACAAAGGCTATTTCTGCTGTGGCCGGGAAAAGCCGAAACCCAAGCACCAGGCCGGCCCGGTCATCCGGGTCATGGATGACACCCACCCTCGTGGTTATCGGGAAGAGTGTTCCGGCTGGGAACTTCGCCGGCGGAAAAATCTTCTCATCGCCCGCGGTGAAGGTTGCCTCTACTGTGACGAAACTTTCAACGATTATCGCCAGATCGAATTAGCGCACCGTAATTCCAAGGGCATGGGCGGATCGCGCCACGATGATCATATTTCGAACCTCGGGCTGGCCCATCGGTTTTGCAATCGCAAAAACGGATCGAAAAGTCAGGAGGTCGCTTGACCTACAGCTCCGTCGTCATTCGCCTCACCCGTTCGCAACAGATCGCCATGATGGATCTGATTACGGAGTTCGTCGCCTGCTCCTTCGGCCACTCCGAGCTGTTTCAGGACACATCGTCCAGTCCCGCCATTTCGACCACGCCCGGAGAGCTGCTGCGTCTTGTGAGCGGCGGGCGCTGTGTGGAGTTACCCGAATGAATAATCCCGTAATTGACCGGGATCATGAATGGTTCGGACTGGCGAAAACCGTGTTTCCGAGAATGGGTAATCGCAAAGGCGGCAACCCGGAAGAATGGCCAGAGCGTTTGCGCGTCCGGCAATTCCCTACTCTACAAACGGACCTGGTGAAATGAGCAAAATTGTTCTAGGACAAGCCGCCGGCCACGATGTGAAGTTGGACGTCGACCTGTTGCTTCGAACGCGGATGCTGGTGCAGGCCAACAGTGGGAAAGGAAAATCCTGGCTTTTGCGGCGCCTGGCAGAGCAGCTCTTAGGCAAGGTTCAGGTGATCATTCTGGACCCGGAAGGCGAATTCGCAACCCTGCGGGAGAAATTTGATTACGTCCTGGTAGGTAAGGGAGGGGAAACCGCTGCGCACCCGCGTATTGCTGCCATGACTGCGCAGCGCCTGCTCGAAATCCGAGCCTGTGCCGTCATCGATTTGTACGAAATGAAACCCAGCGAACGTCACTCTTACGTACGACTGTTCCTCGATTCCTTGATCGATGCTCCGAAAAACCTATGGCATCCGGTTGTGATCATTCTGGACGAAGCTCATGTGTATTGCCCCGAGAAGGGCGCCGGTGAATCGGAAGCGTCCGACGCTGTGATCAATTGTGCTACCCGTGGCAGGAAGCGTGGCTACTGCCTCATCCCTGCAACTCAGAGGTTAGGAAAGTTCCGGAAGGATGCCGCTGCAGAAATGCTCAACGTTGCCATCGGTGGGACCTTTATCGACATCGATCGCAAGCGCGCTGCCGATGCTCTAGGCGTATACGGCACCGACACGCACAAGTTTTTTGACGAAATTCGGCTACTCGAACGCGGCAGTTTTTATTTTCTCGGTCCGGCCGTTTCGGATCAAAGGATCTTGGTAAAGGTGGGGCGGGTTGAAACCACACACCCGGAAGCCGGTAGTTCGAAGCATGCCGCCGAGCCACCGCCGGCGCCGGACAAAGTCAAAGCCTTGCTGCCCAAACTGGCGGACCTCCCAAAAGAGGCAGAGGAGAAAGCCAAGACGATCGCGGAATTCCAGAAGCTGGTACGGGAACTGCAACAAAAACTCCACTCCGCGCAAACCGCCCAACCCGCATTAGCAAAGGTCGCGGGCCCATCCCATGCCTCGTTGCGCGAACAATCCAAGATCGTGGTCGCCTTGAAGGCGGGACTGGAAGAAGCCATGAAGGTCATCGCAAAAATAAACGCAAAGGGTTTCGACGCTCCCGGGATCAGCCAGGAAGAAATTACGGCCGCTTTACAGAAAGCCTCTGCCGAGATCGTTCGCATAGCCAAGCAGAAGTTGGCGCAGCGCGACCAGGAATGGGAGACATTAAAAAAAGATACCCAGCGCACCTTGGCCAAACTTCAACGCCTTGTGAAGTCTGGCGGAGAGCTCAATATTCAGGTTGACCTGGTGAAAAATGAGCCGACGACAGTCAGGCCATCATCACCGCCGCGGCTAGTTCCGCGGGACGGCGCCGGATCAAACGGCAGTCTACCTGTCGGTGAACGTAGTCTGTTAATCGCAGTCGCTCAGTATCCCGAAGGCGCAGAGCGCGATCAACTGAGCATTCTTACCGGCTACAAGCGATCAAGTCGTGACGCCTACATTTCCCGATTATTAGCGAAGGGATATCTGTCCGCAGTCGGCCGTGCGATAACCGCCACGCAGGAAGGCATCGACGCTCTTGGCTCAAGCTATGAACCGCTTCCGACTGGAGACGCACTTCGCGAATACTGGCTTGGCCGACTGCCGGAAGGCGAGCGCAAGATCCTGGAGGTCCTGATCGAACAGTCCGGGAATCCCATTGACCGCGATTCACTGGACGAACGCACCGGTTACAAGCGATCCAGTCGCGATGCGTATCTCAGCAGGCTGGCAGCGCGCCGCCTCGTGGACGTATCCGGCCGTGGCATGGTGGCAGCGTCAGCGGGGTTGTTCAACTAATGGCGACCATCAATCCAATCTGGCTTGCCTCTTTCAGTTCTGAGTGCTGGTATTGCGGCAAAACTCTAACTCCAGAGACTGCCACCGTGGACCATCGCACTCCTCGCTGCCGTGGCGGGAAAAGCAACACTGTCAACCTGGTCCCCGCCTGTCGTCGTTGCAATTGCATGAAAAAAGAAAAAACCGAAGCCGAATTTTTCCGCTACAAACCAGTTTTTCAACAGCGCGCACGTTTTTCCACCACATCAGGAACCCCAACATCTTCTAACTGTTGCACCATTACCACTGCCCTTATCAACAGGAGAAAGCATGCCAAATCAAGCTGCCGGTACTGCCGCGGTACTGGGCTTCGTCGGAGTTGGTTCAATCCATACCGGACAGTCGCGTGTGATTGCCATAACCGGAGCCTCGGAGCAGGAAATTCGCATAGCCTTGACACTCTTGCGGCAGCGTGGCCAGCGGGATTTTCGCAAACTGGCGCCGGAGTGCTGGGAAGAACCGCTTACCTCATCCGAGAAGCAGCTTTTCGGAAAGCCGCACAGTTTGCTCTGCTGGTGCAGCGAACTGGTGATGAAGCCGCATACCTCGCAGCATTACAGGTAGCCATAAAACTTCGCCAAGAGTGCCTGAAACCCATGGAGCTCAGGTTGTCCGCATGAAAGTTGCCCTGTACGCGCGTGTGAGCACTGACGACAAAGGTCAGGATCCTGCCATGCAGGTCCGCGAAATGCTGGAAATGTGCCAACGTCGCAAATGGGAAGCAGAGATTTTTAGTGACCCCGGCTGGAGTGGCAGCAAGGAACAGCGCCCACAGCTCGATCTCATGATGGCGGCCTGCCGTCGGCGCAAGTTCGACGCCGTGATGGTTTATCGCTTCGATCGCTTCGCTCGATCCCTCGGCCACCTAGTAAACGCTCTCGAAGAATTCAAGGCGCTGGGAATCCAATTTGTTAGCGTCCATGAACAGATAGACACATCGCTACCTCATGGTGTGCTCATGTTTCAAATCATTGGAGCCTTCGCGGAGTTCGAGCGGAACATAGCCAGACAGCGCGTCCGCTCCGGGCTTGCCAACGCTAGAGCCAACGGCAAGACTCTGGGCCGCCCGCAGCGCGTGGTCGACGTCGACAGGATAGCCGCACTGCGAAGCAAGGGTCGCTCCTGGAGGCAGATTGGGGTCCGCTTGAAGATAAAGCCATCGACCGCGCGCCGGGCCTTTCTGAGGGCGTTGAATCATAGCGCCCCAAAAAACGGTGCAAAAACCCACGCAAAGAACGTAAGAGTGCAATAACGCATTTTCAACGACTTACGAGGGACGGTTTTTGCCTTGCAGCAATCAGGTGTTTTTGACACAGCCTATATGGCGCATCCACTGGGCAGGACGAAAGCCGAATCGCAGGTGCTGGGCGTTCTCACTCGCATTGCGATGTGGTTTGACTGTCAGGACCGCAGTTTTACCGGTCGCGAGGTTTGCGAGATCCTGCTAGGCGCCTGGCAGGGCTACGAACAAACAAAAGGCGTCACATTGAAGGCAACGGAGGAATTGGAGCCATGAGCAATTTGACCCAGCAGGAGTGCAGCGCCGGCATCAGCCGGAAAGCTCTACAGACCGTACTCAGCAGCACCAATGGAAAGAAAGGTAACCACGATCGTGTGCTTCCCGTGCATCCAGGCCAGCAAAAAGCTACAAAAGTGGCTATTCCGACAGAGGACTCGCCCGGCGTGCGCAACGCTCCGCCAATCCCGGAGCGTACCAGTGTCATCGAAACCTGGAATTCAAATCTGGACATCTTGAACGTGAACGGATGGAATTTTGTCATTCGCGAGACTGTCCACGTAGCGGACCGCCCCCAAGGAACCTACCTTTATTTGAGCCGGATCGAACTCGAAGTCCTGGGCCGAAAAATCAACCAGGTGCTGGCGGAAACCCCGTCCCGGAGCGAAGCATGATCCGCCCCGCGACTGTTTCGCAAAGTTTGCGCTGCCCTTTGACCGATCAGGAAAAAATAAGGTTCGGAGAAGGTCTGGCCCGGTTGCTCGAAGAATACGGCGAAGTCGAAGACGAAAAAACCGCCGTCAACGCGAAATTCAAGGCCCAGCTCGAAGGCATCGAGGCCGCCAGCACCAAGGCGCGCAAGGTTCTCTCTGCTGGCTACGAATACCGCTGGATCGATTGCAGGGTGCTCTACAACGACCCGGCGTCACGCCAAAAGACTTTAGTCCGCCTCGACACTGGCGAAGTCGTGCGGATTGAGGATATGAGCGAAGAAGAATGCCAGGAAAATCTGTTCTCTCCGCCAGCGCCGGGACCGGTTGCAGATGTTGTACAAAATGTGCAACCTGCCGAACCGGCGAAGGAGGCGCTTCTACCCCTACCTTTACAGGTGGAACCGAATGGGCCGGAAGGGCCAGGCCTGCAAAGTGCTCTGCCGGGGAACGATGAACAGTTGCCTGCTGGAGTTTCCCGACGGATTCCGGGCGGTGACCAGCAGGAACGCTCTGCGGAAGCGCCCATCGTAGAACACCCCATCTCAACCTCGGCCAAGGAATCGGCCGAAGCGCTCAACGGCAAGCGAAAGCGAAAACCGAAGCATGATCCGCAAAGCGAAGGGGAGGGGGTGTATCCAGCATGATCGACCCAGAAAAAAAGAAGCTCCTGGATCAGATCCGCCATGAGTGCGCCAGGATAGCCGCCCTGGAAAGTCACTATTGGGCGCAGGTCGAAAACGAAGACATGCAGCAGATTTCATTGGGCGCCATGGGGGCCGCTGCTAATATTTGCACCGCCATGCTGCTAGGAACCAGCCCCGGTGACTTTGCCAAACAGATTCAGGGCCGCAGTCAGGCGCCTCAAGCAGCGACCCGACCAAGCACGGTTGCCAGCGTTGCCACCGCGCTTTCCGATTCGCCGAATTCCGGAAAAGCCACAGCAACCGCAATTCTGTCCCCGCCATCCCCGCCGGCAGCGGAAGCTGTAGATCACTGGGCTCAGAAAGTAAACCGCGAGCTCGCCAGGTCGGTTGAAGCGCCCATCTCGAAAATCGAAGAGAAAACCGGCGCCAATGGCCTCTATCTCAAAATCGCATGGCCCAATCAGGGCCGGGGCTTCGCGACCGCCTCAGTTTTCGATTCAACCTTGTTTCCGTTTGTGAAAGCGCGATTGAATCAGCGCACCAGGTTGTATCTGGTGGAAAATGGGAAGTATTTGAACGTGGTGGGAATCCGCGCATGAGAGGAACCGACGTTACACCAGAGCAGCTCGTCGCTGCGTCGCTGCTGAGAACTTTATCCTGGGATGCCAGCGTGGACCCATGCCGACCAGGCCAGAACAGCAAGTTAGTCTGCGATGGTCAGACTTCGTGCGAATGGTGGCATGGTACGGAGCGCTACGCTATCAGGCCGGCAAAAACTGGCATGGGCGGAACACTAGACAAACCTGGGTCAATTGAGACGGTGCAACCATGACGCCGGCGGCCGCTCCACCGCCAAAACAAAAACTCTCTTTCGCAGAATGCCTAGAGTTCGTGCCA
The DNA here is from genome assembly GCA_050746005.1 of Terriglobales bacterium. Classification (GTDB taxonomy): domain Bacteria; phylum Acidobacteriota; class Terriglobia; order Terriglobales; family Acidobacteriaceae; genus JAIQFF01. The sequence continues at coordinate 30,964 of JBOGLC010000019.1, read as the reverse complement.
GCGTCCGAACGTGAAGGCGTGATCGAACGCGCCGCGATCATGCAGCATGACGGAGGGGAATCGAAAGCCGATGCAGAAATGAACGCTTTGCTGGACTGGAAAAATCGAAGGCGGAAAGCGGATAAGTGAATTTTTTAATCCGACAAGTACCACGCCAGCAACCCGACTCCCACCAGGCCAGCTACCGCAATGACTCCCGGACTGAGCCCAGAAACCGAAGTTTCGATATCGCCGACGGAAAGCCCCGGCGGAGATCCTGAAACCGCATTCTGGGCTACTTGTGCGAGCCCAGCGGCATAATTAGCGCCGATCCCGAGGATGGATTTCACGTAGTTAAGGGTTTCCGCCGGCCAGCTTTTCCCCGAGTCCACGTTGCCCGGGCCGAAGTTGTAGGCCGCCAGTGCCGTCGTCCAATCCCCATATTTCGCGTAGAGCTGCTTGAGGTAGGTAATCCCGCCCTGGATGTTCTGATTCACGTCCGTTGGGTCCACCCCGAGTGCTGCGGCCGTCGCCGGCATGAGTTGGAAAATGCCCAGCGCACCTTGTGGGCTGGTGACTAGGTTGCCGGTAGGCGTCCACTGCGAGGTCCGGCTTTCCGTTTGCGCGACCGCCAGCGCGATCGAGGGATCGACTCCCTGGGCGACCGCCTGCTCTGTGATTACATCCCGGAGGTTGATTGTGTTCGCCATTTCATTGAATCGCGGCGTTTCCGCTCATGCCGCTCATCCCGGTCATTCCGCTGGGCACGCTTGCCGGCGGCGGAGAGGCCACGCCGATGCCGGAAAGCGGAGCGACCAGCGGACTCGATCCATCGGCCGCGAGCGCTAGAAAATTAATCTGCTGCAGGCCTTCGCTCAACGTGGTACCGCTGGCCCCGATGTCGAGCTGGAAATGCAGCGTGATGCCATCAGCAAATGCGGTGGACCCGGCCGGTTCGGTCAGGGGGAATCCCGTGAGCGGAGTCCCGTCGATATTGATGTAGTCGTAGATCATGTTGCTGCCGCTGCGATGACCGCCTTCCTGGATGTGATGACAGGCGTTCGCGCTCAGGCTGCAGGCTGCCGCGGTGTCAACCCAAACTCCGTTGAGTTGATCGAACACCTGCCAGAGGTGGTTCGCTTGGTTGCACTGTGTTCCCCACATATATTCCGTGCCGCTGACAAACTGGCCGAAATCGTACTCCAGGGCTTCCGCGGTGCCGCTGTTCGCATCAAGACAAGCGGTGAAATCGGTCGCGAATTTCGTCGCTGAGTTCGCCCCCGAACCGGCGATTTTGTAAAGCCACAGCGCATTGGTGAACGCCGGACCGGACACTGAAACCGTGGAGGTGCTTCCAAAGGTTTGACTGACCGCCGTGGGCGGACCCACCCCGCCCGGATTGCAGCCGGGCAGCACGCAGGTTTGCCAATTGGTCGCGGAAGCCTCAATGCCGACGCTTGAGGAAATAACATCGTCGTAATTGATGGTGACGTTGCCGCTGTATCCCTGGACTGCCGTTGGATTGAAAAACAACGTGAAGCCGCACTGCTGGAAGGCAGAGATCAGCAATCCGCAGTTATTCGTCTGTCCGAAGTTGGTGGAGGTAGAGACGCTTGAAATTGCAACCGGAGACGAACCGGCGCTGAATACAGCCGGGGCGGAAACCGAAAACCCGGCAATCGCTTGGCCGAAATTGATAGAGGCCGGAGCGAGAGATACCGGGCCCACTCCCCCGGTTCCGGTGAGCGGCACAAACTGCGGGGAATCGAAGGCATCGTCCGTAATGCGCGCGGAATCCGCCAGAGAGCCAATGGCGAGCGGTTTGAATCGTCCTGTAAAGTTGCAAGTCATCCCGGCGGGTACGATCGTATTGCAGTTGTTCGCCGCCACCAGGAAATTAGTTCCCGTCACCATGGCCACGGCGCTGAAAGCCGCGTCCGCATCGCCGTCGTTGGTCACTGTGAATACTTGATCCGACTGGCTACCCACCAGCACCGAGCTAAAATTCTTCGGATTCGGAGACACATGAACATGCGGCGCCTTTGAGGTCCCCGAGAGTGCGGCCGTGTGGGGACTGCCAGCCGCATTGTCCGGGCAGGAAAGAAAAGCCGTTTTTGCTCCGCCAGATTCAGAAACCAGTGGGCTAAACTCCGCACCGATCGTGCAGTTCCCGGAAGAGCCCACCGCTGTGTTGCTGCAATTGTCATGTAGCCGGGTAAAATCTCCCGGATTCGCCCCGACGATGCTGCATTGTCCGATATTCAGCGTGCTGCCGATACCGTTCGACCACGTGAAAGTTTGCTCCGCAGAAACCTGGCCGGCTTTTACGTTGCCGAAGGCCTTGCTTGGCGGGTTGATGGTCACCGTGGGAGGTGGAGGCGCGACCCCGCTGCCGGCGAGAGTGGAAACCTGCGAACCGAGGCCGCCGGTATAGCTCACGGTAAGCGTCGAAGGCTTGGAGCCTAAAGACTGCGGCCTAAAAGCTACGGGGATGGCGCAGCTTTGAGCATTGGCAAACGTGGCCGGGCTGCGCGGGCAATTGTCGGTCCCCAATAAATAGTTGGTCGCATCCCCTACCGCAATTCCGGTGATGGCGAGCGCGGATCCGGTGCTGTTCGTGAATGTAAAACTCTGCGGCGGGTTGGTGACGGTTCCGGTGGTGATGTTTCCGTAGTTGACCGCCATGGGGGTGAGCGTCGGGTTAGGCGCCGGTGGACTAGCCAGGCCGGTGCCAGAGACTGCCGCCGAAAGCGGACTGCCGCTCCCACCCGTGAATGAAACCGAGATCGTTGCGGTTTTTGCGCCCGCCGTTTTAGGGGCAAACGAAATCGGGATGCTGCAAGTGCTGTTATTCGCGACCGTCGCCAGCGTAGCCGGGACAAAGGAAAACCCGGAGACGAACAGATATCGCGTGCCCGCTGTGGCGGTTCCGCCAAAGTTGATGGAATTCGTACCCCAGAAGTTGACCATGCCGGCCGCGGGCGTCGTGGGAATAAACGTGGTGTGGGTTGAGGCTAGAGTGCCATCGACGGAATATGTGATCTGGCCCGCTTGCCAGTTGAAAGTGTAATTGTGGAAGTTCTGATCCGCGCCGGCCACCGTGGTGCTGGTTTCGTGGCCGTTGGCGACGCCGGAAAAATTGCTCATCTCGAGATTGGTGGGCTGATTGCCTTCGTACTCGAAATCGATTTCCGTTTGCGAATTGTTGATGAAGTTAAAAAGTCCGGTGACTTGGCCTGAAACCGCGCTGCCTACGCCGCCCGGTGTCGAAGACTGCGAGCCGCCGCGGGCCACCCAGGTATAAGAGCCAAATCCAAACAGCAGTTTCGACCGTATCTCCGCGCCCACTGAAGTCGCCAGCGGACCGGCCACGCTCTGATCGAGTTCGAGGCGCAGCATGCCACTTGAAAGATCGACGTTCGCAGGGTTGAATGTGCCCGTATTGTTCGAGCTGGCGGGCGAATTCCCGCTATCAATAAACCACCTGGTTGTGTCGAGAGTCCCCTGATTGAAACTGTCGCTCATGCCACCAGGCGCGCAACTCCCCACGCCTAAAAAGAAATCCCCCGGATTTGAGCCGGCCAGTTGAATGCCGGAAATCGTGATGGGAGCACCGCTGCCGTTTGTAAACGTGAGCGTTTGCGACCCCGAGGTTGTGAACACCAATCGGTCGACAAAAGTGGAACTGGCCGGGGTAAGTGTGGGCGGAATCGGAGGGGGCGCGGGAACTCCGGTGCCGCTGACCGAGGTTGAAAGCGGACTGCCAAATCCGCCGGTATAGGTAACCGTCACCGTGGCATTTTTTAATCCGGTGCTTTGAGGTTTGAAAGCCACGGGAATCGCGCACGGGGTGTTTCTCGCAATCGGCTGATTGATCGCGCAAGTTAAATTCACCAGCGTGTAGTTCGCTGGATCGCTGACGCTGATCCCCGTGATTGTGATGGTGCCGGTTGAAACATTGGTGAAGGTAAATTGCTGCGAATTCGACTGTGTGGGTACGATCTGGTTTCCGAAAGCAATAGAGCCTGGCGCGATCGTCGCCGCCGGCGTTGGAGGTATCCCGGTACCGCTGAGTGAAGAGGTCAGCGGGCTGCCGCTTCCGCCGGTGTAAGTGACCGTGACCGTGGCCGGTTTTGAGCCCGTGGTCTGCGGGTTGAAGGTAACCGGGATACTGAAGGTCCCGCTATTCGCGACCACTGCGGGCAGCGTATTTGGACCCAGGACGTAGTTGGTTGTGTCGCTCAGGCTGATACCGGTAATGGTGAGGCTCGATCCGGATACGTTGGTGAAGGTGAACTGTTGCGGACTAGAGGCGACCTGAATCGTCTGATTGCCAAATGGAATCGTGCCCGGGGTAAGCGTGGCCACCGGCGGCGGAGCGCCCACGCCGATTCCGACCAGGCTTGCAACATGGGTGCCCGGGGAAACGTTGTCGCTGATCGTCAATGCCCCCGTTAGTTTGCCGCTGGTGGTGGGGTGAAATCGCACTGTGACCGTGCAGCGCCCACCCGGCGTGATGATCGGAGGCCCGCACGTAGTCGAAAGCAGGGTGAAGCCCGATCCTGAAACGGTCAGATTGCCGATGGCAAGTCCGGCGCCGCCCGGCTGGACCGTATTGGTGATCCCTAGCACCAGGTCGGTGTTGGTTCCGGTATTTTGTGTCCCGAAATCCTGATAGGAGGTGTAGCCGATATTCGCCCCGAAGGTGACTCCAATTTCGTTGGATGGTGGGCTGGCAATGATCTGATCGATTGCGTAAGAGATGGTTCCCGAGGCTGCCGCATAAGTGTGCGACAAGACAAGGTGGGTAGAATTGGTCACGCTGGCCACGGTATACAAGCCGCCGAGCGCGGTCCCGCTCGTATTCACAATCAGGGCGCCGTTACTATCGAGCCCGATCGGCAGTCCGTTCCACGATCCGTCGAGAGGAAAGCCGCTGCCCGAAATCGAAGTGATGTTTGCGCTCCCGTTGCTAACTGAAACTGTCCCCGTTCCCGGGCTTGCCAGATGCTCTTCGGTGTTTACTAGGTAATAGTAGGTACCAAAATTCGGCGTAATTTGCAGCGTGGTGATGCCAGCGGCAACGTGCGTGCCGCACTGTGGGTAGAACGTCGGCGGCGGATTCGGGTTGACGGCGAGCTCCTGGCCCTGGATCAGGCCGCCATTGACGCAGTAGTCGTACAGCGTGTACCCGCTGGGGAAAGATGCCGGAGCAACCCAGTTAAGATCGATCGAGCGATTCTGCGCCTGCGCGGCCGGGAGTGCGAGCAGCGCGCCCGTAATCGCCATCACAAAGAGGGTCTGCAGTCTCATCGCGCCTCAAGTTCGGTGCGATTCGTGCCAGAGCGCGAGTTCGACGCGGTTCCACAAGCCAAGCTTGTCGTAGATGATGCGCAGGTAGTTTTTAACGACAAATTCCGTGGTGCCGATCTGCGCTCCGACATCTTTATTTTTGAGCCCCCGGGCAACGAGTTCGATAATTTTCCTTTCGCGCCGAGTGGGAAGGCGGTTTCCGCCGTAGTCGGAGTTTCGCCGCACGATAACTGCCTCCTATACAAAATCACCGCTAGTTTGACTCGCTTATTGACTCCATCCTGAATCCCGAACCGCAAAAACATTCGGCCAAAATGGGCTTTCACGGTCCGCCGCGCCATCTTCAAGCGCTGCGCGATCTCTCGGTTGTCGCAACCTTCGAGCAGCAGGTCGGTGATCTCTCGTTCGCGCGTGCTGAGCTTGACCTGACAATTCATGTTCTTTTTGGCCAGAACAAAAAACCGGAAAGCGCCGCGAAGCGATAGGCTCCGCGTTTCCGTTTTCCGGAGTCGGATGTGCCGTTGGTCCGGAAATCTAAAAAGACGACTCGAAAAAACCCGGCTAGCTCGTTGGTGCGGTCCAGGTGTGGTAATAGACAATCAACCGAATCGCGCCTGCCCCTGGGTTCGCATTCAAGGTGACCCGGACTTTTGTGGCCGCAGTTTGCCGGGGTCCAGAGGTTCCGGTCTGATCTGCCTGAACGAAGCAGATGCCGGTCGTTCCAGAGGTCAATGTGCTCTGGGTTCCGCAAAATCGTCCTGCGATGGTCGCATCGCCGATGGTGAAATTGGCCGCGGTGGTGATCGTGGTCGTGATGCGATAGACCACGGCATCAATGATCGCATTGGCGGGGAGACAGTTTTGTCCCGTGTCTGTGCTGGAAGCGCCTGTGCTTAGAGTGGTAGGCGCAAAAGCCGTTTCACACGCTGAGGTAGTTTGAGTTTGTGCCGACCCAAAACTGCCCGTATCATTAGTCTTAAGAGTCGCTGCTAGAAATGTTCCGCTAGAATTGCATCCGTTCGTCTGAACCGTCGTGGTAGCTTCAGTTACTCCTGCAGCATTTCGGCAGATTCCACTATCCGATACACTGGAAGCTCCCCAACCAAAACCGCTTGCGGTCTCCTCAACGATGCCTCCATCGGAAACGGCGCTATGTTTGAGAGTTAAGATCGCGCCATTGCCAAACAATTCAAGCTCTCCTGTAGCTGCTAATCCCATTCCGGTTGTCAGATTACTGGTAAATGTGTACATCACCGCGCCACCGGCAGCGGGCAACTGCAGAGCGTTACTAAGCACAAAAGGATTAGTGTTGGTGCCTGCCGTATCAGGGCCGATAATTGTCGCTTTGCCACTCGTCTTGCCTGGGAATCCCAAGGTGCTGCTGGTCGCCTCACCCAGCACGCCGATGTCTAATTCGTTGAGCCCATTCGAGGTCAGGAATGTTGCTGTAGCTGGGGTTGTTCCCGCACCCCCTCCGAGAACAGGAGAATTAGCGGTAAGCAAAGCAGAGGATGATTCTACGGTGGTGGAACTGAAATACGGAATCCCGCCAGAAGTCACCGAGCCTGCGACAGTGACCGGATAAGATGGCGTCCCTCCCGCCGCTGCCCATGTCCCATCTCCGCGCCAGAAACTTGACGAAGTGGCGCCAGTGCCAGAATTAAGATTGGTGACTGGCAGATTTCCGGTGACATCCGCGCCCGCCAGATTCACCGTGGAGCTGGTTACGGTCTGCGTTGATCCCGCGAAGTGCGCGATGCCAACGCCAGGAGAAGAAGCGGCTACGCAGGTAGGGCAGGAAATCGTCCCCGTAGTGGAGATCGGTCCACCGGAAACCGGTGATGACGTGGCCACATTCGTAACCGAGCCGGCCGCTGCCCAGGTGCCATCGCCTCTCCAGAAGGTGGAGGAAGATGCACTGGTACCAGAGTTCAGGTTGGTCACCGGCAAATTTCCGGTGACATCGGCACCGGCCAGATTCACGGCGGAACTGGTTACAGTCTGGGTCGATCCCGCAAAGTGCGCGATGCCTACTCCCGGCGAAACTGCCAGGACGCAGGTACTGCAAACGGTGCCCGCATCGACAAATCCAAGTCCTCCGACGTCGCCCACGACGCTGGTTAATGCCAGCACCTGATTGGCGCTTCCGAGCGCGCCCGGTACCCGCAGGCCATAGGTGGCAGAGATCGACGTGGGAGCGAAAATATAAGCCGCACTGAGCGCAGTCATCAACGGCGCAGGACCTTGCCCGAGAAATACTGCCCCGGCATGTGCCGGATCGTTGATCCCGATGCCGTTCGCTCCGAAGATGGCCCCGTTCGGAATCTGGGTTGGATTGGTTCCGTCATCGCTCAGGCTGGAACATCCGATAATTTGCGCATCCGAAAAAATCGGAATACAGTTCAGCGTCCCGGTTCCACCGATGGCGCCCGTCACCTGGCTGTACGTGTAATCATCGGTATTCGCCACCACCGCGCCCACCCGGCCAAAGACCGAGGTCACCGGACCGCCGCCGGGGCCGATGTTGGAGAGGTCGGAAACGAAAACGCCATTCTGCCGCAGGATCATGTGCGAGACGTTGGCCGACTGCACTTCGTTGGTCAGGGTGACGCCCAGGAGCGCAATATTGACCGGCTGCACCGTGTAACCGCTGGTAGAGTTCGATTGATCGGTGATGGCGCCGCTGGTGACCGCCGTGGCCACCGCGCAATTGCAGGCCCCGCCCGGCGCCACATTGCTCGAGGTTTTAAGCAGGTCGACGCTGATCGCGCCCGGCGGATATTGCGGAATCACGGAAACGTAGTTCGATCCGGAAAGCACGTTGGGCGCATTGTTGATCAGAAACGGGCCGGAGGGTGACGTCGCCCCGACGGTGTAGTTCGCCACAATCCAGTAATAGATGGTTTGCGGTCCGGGGTTGCCGGTGATCTGGACCGCAGCCGAGTTCACCTGCAGCGGATTTTCCCCGAAAACCGGCATGGAGATCTGCGGCGTTGTGATCGGGCCTGCAGGCGTTTGTTGGCCCCCAGCATGGAACGCGCAAAACATGCAGAAGGCCAGCGCGATCGCAGAAATATTCTTCATAGCCGGGTGTAGCTGATGGCGATGGTGAGATTCGCTCCGCTGGTATTTTTGCCGCACATTCCCCGCGCCGGAGCAGGCGCGCGGGTGAACGCGCCCAGGGGCGCGCCATAAGGAAGGACCTGGGGAGTGGTCGCCAGGGTGTCAAGCTGCCACAATGGAGAAAAGCCGGTACAGTCGGCGGCCGGTGGAGGATCGCGGAATCCCAGTTGCACGTTGCCCGCGGCCGTTGCGGCGTCGAAACTGACAAGCACTTCGCACACTGCGAGAGTTCGTGAACCCTCTGCAATCAGTTGCACCGTCGCGCCGGAGGCGATGGTTGCGACCACCGAAAGATCGCACGCTGTGGGACTGGTAGTGCCCACGCTGTTGGTGGCGGGCGATGTGAAGGCCACCGGGCCCGAGCTCGAGCTGTACCAGGCCGAAAGCGTCCCGCTGGTCACCGTGATGCAGGAGCGGACGTTCTGGTAGTAACCGCCCGCCTGCAGGATCCCGGAATCTCCTGTTCCGATGGACAGGTTAGCCAGTGCCATCTGCGTCCAGTGCAGTGAATCGAAACTTTCTTCGAGATCGATCGAACCCGCAAACCCGCCCGCCTCTCCCGAAGCGTAGTACTGTAAAAAATGGGATGACTGCCCGATGTTTTTAACGATCGCGCTACAGGTTGTGGCAGTCTGATTGATGAAAACCGGTTGCGCGGCCGTGAACGTCCCAGTGTTGCCGGCATTCTGGAATCCGGAGAGCAATCCCCCGGCACAGACGATCAGAACCACCGTCGCCAGGATGAACCACGTCGACCTGAAAGTGGGCTTCATCGTCCCGCCTTGTACAGCGTGGCCTCAGACAGCGGATACGTATAACCGTCGAAACTGGCCGCCGTCGTTGCCCCGGCAGGCATATTTGTGTTCGGCGTTCCGTCCGGAAGATTCGCCGGCAGCTCTACCGTGACCTGCAAAATGTCGTTTTCAACCGCCACGATGACCAGGCTTTTAGGATTCGAATACGTCCCGAATTCCGAAGTCAGGTTGTTCATGCCCGTAATGCCAGCGCCATTTTTAAGCACGCGCCAGATGACCTGCCCGGTGCCGTCCGGAGGGTTGCCGCCGACGTGCACCACGGAGAGCTTGTTGATGACCGCCAGCAGGCCATTGGGCACGACGTATTGAATGATCACCACTGGATTCGCTCCTACCAGCGGATATGCGGGGAACGGAATCGGGGTCACCGTAAAAGGCAGCGAGTCCGCCGGCGGATTGTAGAAAGATAGTTCCGGGTGAATGTAGGACGGACTGTTGACCACCGCTTGCGCGCGGGCGTCCAAGGAAACTTTCTGCGCATCCGAGAATGGACTGCGCCCGAGATGGGGTAACGGGTGCGCCCGGGGGCCGCGAGAAAGGGTCGGATTGCTGTTTCGGCCGATAGGCATTTATTGCCACACTCCAGTTTGCATCTGGGTAACCAGTCGCCAGGCTCGCGTCCCCACCTGCCGGTACCAGAGGGAGTCTTTCATCTCCGCCGCGGCCGTTTCGTAATCGGAACGCTCTAGCGCCGCCAGCATATTTCTAAACTCCAGCAGGTGACCCATGCCCTCGTTGAAGGTCATATTCGCCAGCACGCCCAGCCGGGGTGCATCGAGAGCGCCGGTCCAGGGCAGTTGTTTCGCCAGCATTCCGATTGCGCGGAGTTTGATATCGTTCGTCAGCAGGTAATCTGCTTCGTCCCGCGAAATTCCGACGTCATCCAGGTTGCGGCCCACCCCGATCGTGAGTTTTCCCGGTTTGTCCTCGAAGCCGATCGCCTTGCTGTTATCGCGGTAGGGCTTTAATTCCAGTCCCTCGTCCCGCGTCAGTTGGCGCTTTAGGGTCGCAACAAAATCGCCGGGCAGGTCCATGGGGTTAAGCCTCACCTGCCGTTCTCAATAACCCCGATTCGACGCACGGAGCACAGCACACCACCAGCGCCAGACCTGGCAACGCTTTGGCGCTACAGGCCGCGCAAACGATGACGCCCAGGGATTTCTTTGTGGGCGCCTTCACTTCTCCGATCGGCATCGTATCGTTGGCTGCCAGGTGGACGCAGAGGGCATAGCCTGGCTGGATCCGCCCGGTGACTTCGCAGCGCACGTAGGGGTAGCTCACTCCGGTCTTCATACAAATTCGCCGCCGAGCAGCGCCACTTGCGCGTTCAGTTCAAGGTTGCCCAAGTTCTGCATCGAAATCGTGAGTTGGTCCCCGGCCAGGATCAGTTGCGGCTCTTTCAGAATGTGCGGATTTTGCGCGCTTCCGCAGCCCTCGATATCGGTGGTTGCTTTATTCGTCCACTGCCGCTGATTCCCGGCATGGGTATGCAAAAGCTGAAACAAAAATCCCGGACTCACCGGCGCGACCCCGCGCACTGCCGGCGCGCTGGTCCCGGTCACGCCCCAGATCAGGATGTTCGATCGGCAGGTGATCGTCTGGAATTGCGTATCGAAGGGATCGAGGCTGGGATTCGAAGCGTTGAAGCCGAAATCGAATGTCTTGACCGCGAAGGTGAAGCCGTCGCAAGGCAGATCGCGGTGTAGCGGAAGCAACCAGCGGTTGACTAATTTCTTCTGGGCAAACAAAAAAACGCTGAAGCGCAAAGCGCCGGCGCGCGTTTCGGGATGTTCGCCAACCAGTCCAATCATTCAACCTTCTTCGCGATGCCGGAATATTCTTTTATGTTCAGCGTGTAGCCCTGATCTTCGAGAAACCCCTGCAACAGTTTCACCAGTTCCAAATCGCAGGTCGAAACCACGGCTGCATTGTGTCGGCCCTTGTCGATGAAAACCAGCAGCGTGCCCGTGGGACCCATGTCAACCGGCGAGTTTTAGTTGTCCAGTTCCGTGCCTTCAAAGTAGAGCCGGATCTGATTGTTGACCGCATAAGCCACCGTGGCCGTCCCGGCGACGTAATTCTGTGTCAGCGTCAGGTGGTCGCTGTCGGTAACGCTGAGAATGGTGTAACTCACCCCGGCCAGCACGATGGGTTTCCCAACCCAGCTTCCATCCGTGGCGAATCCCGTGCCCGTGGTATTCACCACGGCCGCCGATCCGTTAGTCACTCCCACCGTACCGGAGCCCCCGCCAAGGTCGGTGATGTTGACTTGGATCTGGGAATTGCGCTCAAAAATGAAAGGGCTCAGAAGTGGCAGCGGATTTTGCGCGGTGCCGAAAAGGTTCAGGTTGTGCACCTGCTGGTTCGAAAACGGGCGCTGATCGCGTGAATCCAGAATCTGCGCCGTGAAGTTGAACAGAAATTGCGCGATCGCGAGCTCCCAGCGAAAGCGGTAGTTGAGCACCTGCTGGCTGAGGTATTGCAGGCTGGCGCCGCCCGCGAGCACGATCGGCCCCAGCTCGTAACCATACTTGCGGCCGGGATCGAAGGCTTTGCCAGTGCCGTTGCAGAGTGCGCACTTGTAGGCCGGTCCTCCGCCAGAAGTGAGTAGCCCGCTACCCTGGCAGGCGGTGCAGGTTTTTCCTGCGGTTGAATTCATAAACGAAATCCTTTGTGGGAAAACCCGGAAACCATGCGCCAGCCTGGCCGGGCCGGCGCACAGCTTCCGGATTGTTCGTACAGCAACGCCGCGATTAGGACACCGCGCGGGTCAGTTCACCATCGAGAACGACCAGGATGGTGGTACCGACGCCATACGTGGTACCGTCTGCCGCCGCAAAGTTGAAAGCGGTTTCGGGGTTCAGTGTGACGTTGAACCCTTCGCCGGCTTGCAACGTGATCGGCAGAGTCAGCGCATACGAGGCCCGCGGATCGGGCACGCCGTTGGTGGTCGAGAAATACGGACGATCACCGGCGGCCGCCGTGCCAATCTGCGCCGCGTAGGTGATGTATCCGCCCATGGCTGCGGGCAGAAGCACCAGCGGACCCTGAAACCACGGTTTGGTTCCAATGGTCAGCGTGAAGCTCACATTTGAAATCAGGTTCTGCAGGTCGGCCTGCAACGTGTTGTTGGCCACGTAAACCTTGATCGAAGTGATCACCAACTGATTGGGGAAGGGCAACTGCCCGGCCTGTGTCATGTTGGTTTGCGCCAGGGTTTTGCCGCCCTGACCGATCGGGCTCTGGAAGAGAACCGTCTTGGTCATGGCCGCACCCGCGGCGAAACTCACGCTGTCATAGGAGGGCTGATTCAGGGTATCGACAACGCCGGGGTAAGTCGGGTTGTGTGCCTTGCGCCGGAGCGCTGGCATGCGCCCGAAACCGGAGCGGGATTGGAAGCTATCCCGCCGTAAAGCCCGGTCAATGGCGCCGCGATTCAGTGACTCAACCTTTTCAGGTGACAGTGTGCTAAGTCTTGATTCGTGCATTGATACGCACCTTCTCTCTGGAGAAATTTGTTTCTGCCGCCAGGGTCCCCACCGCTGGCCGGGAAAAATTGCCAATCAAAAACTTTGTTATCGGGCGCGGGCCGCGGCTGCACGAGCTGCCGCTGCCGGAGCTGTGGCCGCTGCCGGCATAACGCCCGCGGGAAGAGCTGTCGCCGGTCCGTAGTTAAACGGCACGGCGTAGTTCTGTCCTGCGTAAGCGCCCAGGGCGGTCCCGGAGAAATCGACATCTCCGAGGTAGCCCGAGAGGGCTGCCGGCGAAGTTCCGGAAATCTGCTCCTGCCATACCCGCATGAGCAAAGCTCCCAGGCCTCCGGCGAGCACGCCTTTCGCGAGATCGTCAGAGCCCGCGAAACGCTTGGCTGCCCAGGCGAGCGCGACTGCAATCGCTCCCGTGGCCGTGTAGCCCATGGCGCCGGTATTTTTGTCGCCAAGCACCTGCTGGGCGATATACCGCGTGCCAACCGAGCCACCTGCCGCGCCGAGTGCCAGTTTCAGCAACTCGTTAGAGTTGAAGCCGCCGATGGCCGGATTTCTCCGGTGACCACGGCGCCGAATGCTGCGCTTCATGAACGGATTGCGCCGCGAGCTGGATCTGTGGTTGCGAGCGCGTGAACGTCGGCGGGAATTCCGCTTTCGTTTTGGGTTAGACATAATCAGTAACTCACCCCCTCCCATGTTTCTTTTGCGCCGATTCCGGCGCGATCTTTTCTTGTGCGGGTTGACCACGCGAAGCCTCCGGACGGATGGCATTGGATTCCTTTGAGTTCTTCACGGCGGGACGATGGCCGGGGGTGGGGTGGTGCTAAAAAACAAAAAACCCACAACGCGGTTCAGGTTCCGCAGTGTGGGGGGCTTTGTGACAGGATTCCGACTCGCTCAGAATGCAGTAGAACAAACTACAAACCGAGAAGGCAATACCCGAAAGGGTATTTTTCAGATGATCAGCTTCCGTCGCATGGCCATGGCGACCGCTTGAATCGTGGTATCGGCTCCGAGCAGATCGCGGATTCCGCGCATTCTCTTTTTCAGAGTTTCGAGTTTGCAGGTAAAACTGCCGGTCTTGATCAGGATGGTCATGCGTTCCCCGTCAGCCAGGGCCTGTAGCAGCCGGATGTCGACCGGCGAAAGGTCTTTCCCCGACGTTTTAGTTCTGCGGAGCAATCGGCCTCGCCGGCCCGATGGGCAAAAACACCGGCTTGAATCCGTTGGCCTGCATCCACGCGGCAACCCGCGCCAGGGTGTCAGCGTCGGCGCTATTGGCTGCGGCGATCGCGTTCGCGATGTTGGTCTTTTCATCTGAACTGAGATTCAATCGGGCTTCGAGCGCGAGAAACATCTGCAGGGCGACCGGCCCGAGCTGGATAATGAGAGCGGCGATCTGTTCCGGGGTCACTGTGCGCCTCCTGCGGACTGTGCCGCCTGGATGTCCGTTAATAGATCACTGGCCAGCCGGGTCAGCGATTGAATGTCGGTCGCGATGCTTTGCTGGCTTTTCGGATTCTTGATTCCGAGTGCGCCGGAATTCACCAGCACCGTTCCGGAACTCTCGACCTGAGCGATCAGCGTCCGGATGGTTCCGAGATTGCCTGCACTCAGGTTTGGCCCGTTCCCGAGAAGCGCCGTGATCTGTTGGTGGATCGCGGCGACCTGCGCGGTGAATCCGATCACGGGCGCGCCTTCGGCCGGCGTGAGCAGTCCGGAGAAAACCACCGCCTCGGTTCCTTGTTCGATCGAATTGTTCATTTGGGCAAAAAGAGCATTGTCGGTGGTGACCCGCTCCCAAGGCGTGATCGAAGTGCTGCCGGTTTTGTGGATGCAGGCCGTGGTCAAGGCGAGAATCAGAAATATGCCGTATCGCATGCTTTGCCGTTTTGCGAATGTCATACTTTTACCCCTAGTTTTTCAATTGCGCCTTTCAGCGTTTGCATGTCCGGAGTGGTGACTGCCGCTTCTTCCGGGGTGAGAATCTTGGCCCGCAACTGAATCACGATGCGGTACACCGCGGCCAGGAACCCGCCGATCTCTTCTTTGCTTGGCAAACCGAAGGCCACGTTTTACCTCCTGCTTTTTTCTTTAAGGACGCCACCTAGAAAATAGATCCTGGTAACCGTCGATGTAGGTTCAAGCAGCACCACCATCAAATCGCCCTTATCGAGATCGGGTTCAATATCGAAAACGATGCTGCCTTTGCCGGTGCCGGGAATGGCGTCAACCACCAAGCGCTCGATGGGGCCGAGGATGATCATTCCGCCCAGTCGGGCATTTACGAATCCTTCCAGATCCTGCGGGGATTCCTTTCCTAGGAACCGCGTGCCCCGGCAGGTATCGCATTTGGGTTGCCGGAAATCGGTGACTCCGCCTTTTAATCCGGTGGGGACCTTACGGGTGCCGCGGCAATTGGGGCAAGTCATGCGACCCGATCCGCCGCACATTTCGCAGTCCTTGGAAGTTTTTTCGCCCGTGCTGGGATCGGTCAGCTTGCCGGCGCCGCCGCATCCCACGCCCTGGCAGGTTTTTTTGCCATCCTGTGCGCACACGTCACAATCCCGCAAGCAATCGGTGCAGGGGTTCTCGCTGCTTTCGCGCAGCGCCGGCAATCCGGTCCAAGGCGTCAGCGCCAGCAGTTTCAGGCGAGGTAGATGTGGGCGATCGGGATCGACCACGAATCCAATGCTGGGCCCGCTTTCGTGCGGAAAGCGCATGGTGCCGTGCACTGTGTGAATCAGAGAGACCGTACCGATCATCTCGTAATGCCCACGGCGGACCGCTTCCTGCCTCTGGTGGATCAGGGGAGTGAGGTCGCGCAGCGGATGGCTGCGCGATTTCGGTTTGGCGGTGGCAGTCGGCATTCTACTTGTGCACCACGCCGGCATAGTTCGGATTGGTGGTATGCCGTGCCGGTTCCGTCGCGGGAGCTGGCGCTGCCTCGGCCGCTTCTGCTTCCGCTGCTGGTGCCGGTTCCGTCGCGGGAGCTGGCGCTGCCTCGGCCGCTTCTGCTTCCGCTGGTTTTGTTTCTTCGCTCTTCATGGCCTTTTTCCCTTTCTCAATTGACGATACCTTCCGGTTTGATGACATACTCGCCTCCCGCCAACGTTATCAGTTTGTGCACGCGGTCATAGAGTAACCGCGGCTGCACTCCTGTTTCTTCGCCGAATAGATGCCAATAATCGGTAGGCCGGAACTGATCGAACTTCTTTTGTGTCGTGTACTCGATGCGGTAGCAGAAGCCCAGGTCGAGGATTTCCTTGCGCGGGTCCGCGCCCAGATCGGCCAGCATCGCATCCAGGTTCTGGTCCCCGCCGGCGAAATAGATTTGTGTTCCGCCAGGCTCCGCGGCCACGTCGGGCTGTTTGGAATCGAAATGGATTTGCCGCGCCCAGCCCTCGCCCTTGGGCAGGGTCCCGGCCGCGCCCACCAGTTCAATGTCCTCGCCCACGGTGAGCGAAAGCAGTTTGCCGAGCTGCGCAATTTCCGGGTGAGCATTGTAGGGATCGGTCACCGGCACCATCACATCGTAAGACTTGTCCGGTCCGCGTCCGTGGAATTTGCGGTAAAGCTCTTCCGCGCCGGGATTTTTGCGCCCCTTCTTCGGGTTGCCGCTCAACCGCCTTCGGTTCCAGATTTCCCGCGCGAAAGCCTTCCTCTTCCCCTTGGGTGTTTCGTGGATGACCTTTCCCGCGGCGTCAATGGCCCCACGCGTATGATCGACCGCCGCTTGGACATATACGGGGTTGTACTGCCGCGTCCGCCGCCCTTTGCCCTTGCGCGCGAATTCTTTTCCTAGGCGCGTGTTGCAGCTCTTGCAAGCCCAGCTTAGATTGCTGCGTTTGGTATTGGCTGGGTTGCCATCTTCGTGATGCGGCACCACGTGGCGCCGCGAGCCACAGCGTTTTCCGTTGCGCAGTTTTTGCGCGCAGACTTTCGGGCCCAGCGGCCGATGCTCTGCAGAATTCGCCCGGTATCGGTGAGCTCGATCGGTGATGTTGCGGCGTTTCATGAATTCAATAAATTTGCGAATGAGGGTGGCCTAAGGCTGTCGCAGCGGTGCCGATTTTCAGTGGACGAAACCCGCCCGCAACCATGATGGAATTGCCATCCGTATTTCCCGACTGTGTAAATGAAGCCGTGGATGAACCGGGCGGCGCTCCAATCTTGTATTCGGTGTTGATGTTATTCCCGCCGAGTAGCTTGTCAGCCGTGAATCCTGTCCCAGCCCCAGTAGTTGCCGGACCAGTAAAAGGCTCAAAGTTCGCGAAAATGGTATCTGCTACCGGCAATAGGAAGGCATTCGAAGTTACCGGACTGGTGCCTCCGTTGGCGGCCGTCACTGACCAGGCGGTCGGTTCAAAGATTGGTTGAAATCCTGAGAATTCTGTAGCCACAACTCCACCATTCGCGCTGCATATCAAAGTTGAAGCGCCCGCAGTTAAAAAGCCGATATAAATCATGGCGTTGTGGCCATGATCCGAGGCCCAAGGTAGAGGGGCGAACACATCCCCAACGTCATCAATGATCGGGCCGACGCCAAGGCCGCTACTGCCGCTCGTCCGACTGACAAAAAGAATATTGCCGGGCGTCGTCGTTCCTAGAGGGAAGGCTGCACAGTTGACTTGGTCATGGGTTTGCACGTACGTGGGAGTCGCATAAGAGTTCCCAACGTTGATGGTGAAAGTCTTAGACGCAGAAGTGGCCGAGAGGCTGTCCGTCGCTTGTATCGTGACTGTGCCTACTGGACTCCCTAGCGGCGTTCCCGAAAAAGCCCCGCTTGAATTCATCGAACAACCTGGTGGCAATGCTCCCGCTGTGATAGCCCAGGTAACCGCCCCAACCCCGCCATTTGAGGCCATTTGAAAATTACAAGGACTGGTCAGGGCCATATCGGGGATGGCGGTAGTCGTGATTTGCAGGCTGGCGGCTGGCTTGAAGGCGACCACGGTGATAGTTCCCCGGTCAGTGTTTGCCACTTCCCATGAAGTGTTGTAACTCGATCCGCTATTACCGGCGACTTCAAAAGCATTCGCGACGTAATCGGTGCTGGGGTTAGCTAGAAATTGCCCGGGAGCGTGAACGAAGATGCCGGGTAGAAGGTTGTCACAATCGTTGTTCACGAAAAACAGCAAATCGCCATCGACGGTCGGGGTGAGGTTGGGAGAGGTTACCGTGCTTCCGGAAGCTGTGTAGGTCGCAAACGCCGTGCCGTCAGTCGTAGCCGTTGTGTTGGTGAACTCGAATACGCTGTTCCTAGTCTGGCTACGCCCGAAAGTAACTGTTTCCGCGCCGTTTGAGGTGATCAAACCATAGAAAACTTGCACGTTGCCAGCGCCCGGCCCACCGGCGGCGGAACAACTGATATTGCTGAAATTCGCCCAACTAGATACGCGAGTGCTGCTGATGGTCGTTGTGGTCGTAGCGTTCGAATCCCACGTTTCAACTACTTCAAGGTTGCCGATGACCACATTGTTGGTAGGCGAAACCGTAGCCGAAGCATTACTCACTCCTCCGTTTCTATAGGTCGGAACCGTCTCCATCGTGGGAAGTTGCGCCCACGCCGAGAGGGATAGAACGAAAATGATTAAGTACTTTCGCATCAGTTCACCGTGAACGTGAGGAATACCGCCAGGCGTCTACTCGTTCCATCTGCAGTTCCCGCCGAAGTTTGTACGGAATCTCCTTGGTTGCCGGTGCTGGCCGCGAGCGTTCCGCAGGTGACCGCCACGCCGTCAATATTGATGGCGGTTCCGCCCGTATTCGCGCAAGCCACGGTGTCAGTGATATTGGTCACCACCGCCGGCGTGAGCACCGCCGCCGTGTAATTGGTGACCGCAGGCGCGCCGCCGCTCGAATGGCGGTAGCCAATCTGTATCGTGGACGCCCCGGCGTTTGCTTTCACCACCAATTGCGTGATGGTGGAAGGCACGTCGAATTGACACTTCGATAACTGTGGCTGGATCTGTGCAGTGGTCAGGACGGCGGCCGCAGGATCGTCCGAACCAAAATCAAATTCGCAAGTGCGCGTGGTGTTGACCACTGCCAGCTTGGAAGAGTTCACCGCGTTGTTGGTGATCTGTCCGGTGACGATCTGTCCGAAGGATGGAGCCGTCGACCCTCCC
Organism: Terriglobales bacterium; assembly: GCA_050746005.1. Classification (GTDB taxonomy): domain Bacteria; phylum Acidobacteriota; class Terriglobia; order Terriglobales; family Acidobacteriaceae; genus JAIQFF01. The sequence continues at coordinate 12,115 of JBOGLC010000019.1, read as the reverse complement.
GTTGCATTGCCAAAGACCGTGTTCGCCGCTGCATTCGTAAGAATAAAACTTAGAGCTGGATTGGTTGTGGGATTGGCCACGCTAGTGGTGAAAATTGGCGGGAGATTGCCCGCGCTGAAGCTGGAAACTCCGGACCCCACGCCGCACAAGGAAAGATCGCACACCAGGGTATTTTTTTGTTTGAGCAATAGATGCTCATTCGCATAACCCGCCCCACCGACATTTTCCGACGTCAACTGCTGGATGGCATCGGTAGCGGCGTAGGTGTTGACCGTGTAGGAGCTCAGCGAGTTTGATTGGTCGGTTTGCGAAACTCCAGTGATGCCCGTGGCCACCGCGCAATTGCAGGCTGCCGTGGGGGGCGTGGCCGTCGAGGTCCGCAGCAGATCGTAAGAATTCGCCCCCTGGACCGCCTGCCAGTAGATGGTGAAGTAATTCGAGCTCGTGAGTGTCGTGGGCGCAAAATACGCGGGGTAGGGTCCGGCTACCGTCGAATTCCCCACCGTGAAATTCGACACCAGCCAGTAATAAAGCGAATTCGCCGAAGAACCCGGCGCACCGGTAAATCCGACCGTCACTCCGCCCGGCGGTATCGGGGGCAGCAGTTGGTGGACGTGAATCGTTTTCGTGTCAACGTCTGGCTGTGGTTGCGTCGGATTCTGGGCAAACAATACGCCGCAGCTCAGGATGACAAACAAGATGCTGTACTTCACAAACCCAAAGCGAGCTTTCATGATTGCCTGCCCCTTTTTCAGTGTGTTCCCGGCGGCCCAGTGGGAAAGTCGGGCGCTTGATCGCTTTTTGGAGGTTCTGCCGGCGGAGGCACCAGCGACGGAATATCGATGCTCACGCCCTTGAGCAGTGGGATTCGGTCCTGCAGCAGTTTCACCAAAATAAAGAATCCGCTATCGAAAAATGCATCCACGCCCAGGCCGAGCAAAACCACCAGGTACCAAGCCAGCTTGAGCGGAACCCCCAAAATCGAATAGCTGGTGATCAGTTGCGGGTTGTCGATCAGGTAGCCGAACAGCGCAATTTCGACCAGCAGCCGAAACAGAATCGAGATCCAATTCAGCTTGAGCCAGGTCACCATCCCGCGAACCGCCACGCCTTGATCGCTCAGGCCATTGGCGCTCGAACGGGCGGACGCCTGCGCACTCATCAGCAGGTGGACCAGGATTCCAAGTACGTAAGAGAAGTACAGCCAAAACCGGACCATGCTTTGATCTCTCCCGGAAAGTCGGATTCCGAAACTTTGAGCGAGTCGGAGCCCTGTCTTAACCAAAGAGAACGTCTAAGGTTTACCCCCTCGCGTCACGGGTACGATCTGCGGATTGGTTCCGTAACGTGCATGGCGCATGGCCTGAATCGCGCGCTGCGAAGTCGGAAAAACCGTTCGCATCCGGCCTTGTGAATCCCGGAAACTCATCAGCCGGGTATTGCCGCCACGGCTATACTTCACCCGGTAGCCGGTGATGTTCTGAGCCGTCGCCGTGCCGTCCGGATTCGCTTTCAGGTAGGCCATGCGTCCCCGTTATTTCCTGACCACGCGCACTCGTCGCCCGCTGGCTCTGGCGATGGCGCTGGCAAACTTCCGGGTTTGATCGGGCGTCATGGGAAAGGGAACCGTCAACCGTTTCACCCGTTGCAGGTTGACCCGCCGCGCCGCGTTGCGCCGTTTCGCCTTGCGCGGGCGCTTGCGATAGTTGCGCACCCGGTTTCGTTTCACCGCGCGTCGCAGCAGGTTCAGGGCGCGCTTGCGATCGGCCGCAGTGAATCCTTTGCGCTGTTTCTTTTTGCGTTTGCCGTTTTTGGCCCGCCGCTTTTCGGCCCAGTAGCGCTTGAGTCCCGCCGGCATCGCCTTTTTTCGCTTCCGTTTCTTTGCCACTGGATTCCTCCCGTAGAGCTCGTGAAACAACTCATTCAACTTCGCTTTGCCGCCAACCCTTCCTTCGGTCGCTTTCGGAATGGCGGCTCTGGCGCTTTTGCGCAGGCCCTGGTAGTAGCGCTCCGTTTCGCGTTCAACCGCGCGCGCCTTCTGTTTCGCCTTCGCCGATTCCTGCCGCGCCGCTTTCAACTGTCCCGCGATCTTTTTCAGCAGCCCCGGCGAAGTGTGGAGTTTCCCGCGTTCCACCTGTCGCTTTGTGAAACTCATCCAGTTTTTGCGCTTCACTGGAATTCGGCCCCGAATAGCAGCCACTTGATTTCAGGTCCAGCATGTCGACAGCGAACTCCGATGGCGCGCAAGGCCGAAACCGCGATCAGCACGCCGCGTCTGGCTTGGCACAAAATATCCGGACCGGCAGCAAGATCGAGTTCGGTGCCGAGATCAAGTTCGATGCGTCGGTTCATATTTTCACCAGGACCAATGCGCCCAGGCCGAGCAGGATCAGCAGCGCATAATTCGTCGGACTCGGCGGGTTGATCGTATTCAGTTGCTGCACCGCCACCTGATCGCCGGCGGTTTGCGCCGCTTGGCTTAGGGCGTATGACTGCACTGCCACCTGCTGCGATGGTGTGAGTAGGGCCGCTCCGGGCGAGCTCGTCACCGCCAGAATTTCCGACTGGCCTTTGAGCGCCAGCGCCTGCTTCTGCATCTCGGTCAACTGCCCGGTGGCCGCGTTATAAGGAAACGACGCCCAGTCCACCACGTTCGCGGCGATGCTATCCAGCGTGTCCCAGGCATCGCCCAGGGGCTTGCGGCAGCCGCACTTCCCGAGCCCGCGCTGTGTATGTGCGTACATGCTTCTCAGTCCCACCAGATGCGGCCCAGCATCTTGACCACTTCGACCGTGAGCAGCGCCGCCAGCATCGATCCGTAGATGGTCCAATCGATCATGCGGCTTGACTTCCCGTTAGCGCCGGCCAACAATTCCAACCATGCGATTCCTTCGAGATGTATTCGTAGCCTTCCTTGGGTCGCTGTGGGCTATTTACCTGACCATGGTCATCTATCAGCATTTCCAAAAATAGAGCCGGGATGAATCTTTCATTCGCAGTTCTGGAGCCAACTAGCATTGCACTCGGAGTTACGGGCCTCTTGCTGACTGGCATCGGGATCGCAATCGCAGTGCGCAAGCAGTATCGGGAAGAAGAAGAAAAATCCGTCGCCGGAATCGATAAACGGATCAGCCAATGGTTTATCGAACACCCACACGCCGCCACCGTTGAACACTTAGCGGCAGAACTCGGTCTTACAATCAATGAAGTAAAAGATTCGGTCATAAGACTCGATGCACAGGGCAGAGTCAAAAACATCGGTCCGTATTGGCGTCGAACTGATAAAAACTGATTCATGCTTTCACGTACGCACATGGCCTGAAAGTGCCCTTGCGGCATCAACCGGGCCGGTGCTATCTTGTGTGCCCTTCCCCCGGAAAGCGGGTATTCTCCAATGGATTGCGTCGGGCCGATTTTTTGGATATCCGTCATCGCGTTTTTGTTCGGCATATATCTAGGGCGGTGATATCGTTCTCGCCCTTCCCCCAGAAAGTCCGAATTTTCGATGAATGTCAGATTTTGGCTAGATTGCGCAATTGTTTGCACAATCGCAGGGCTGGCGCTTGGACCACTCGTCGGAGCACTAGTGGGCTTTTCGGTTGCCCGCTTGAGGTATAAACATGCCGCAATTCCAGATAGCCCATTCGAAGTTTGCCCATTTTGCGCGGAAGCCATACGCAAGGGAGCCGCCTGGTGTAAGCATTGTCGCCGTGTCACCGACCAGGGCAGGGCGGAATCGTTACGTAAAAAGCCAGCCGGGCGGGCGTCATGAATCAATTGGTCATTGGTGCCGCGGTTGTAGCTATCTTTACGTTGCTGCTCAGTATTTTTCGTGCTCGCGAAGGGATTCGGCACAAGCTGAGGCGAGTCACAATCTGCGTTATCGTCTATGTCGCTGCAAGTGTCGTATTGGTTAACGTGCAGCATTTGACGCCAGTCGCCGGTGCTTTTGTTGGCGTGGTTGCCGCGGTGATAATCAACAACATCATCCCCGCCCGTTCGCGGTACATCCCGCAACCGATCCGCCGCAAAAAGATTTCCGAGTGGGAGCGCAAGCACGGCCAGAAATTCAATGCCAGAGAGTACGAGTTGGATCACCATGTCCCGTTCTCCCGTGGCGGATCAAGCACCAGCGACAATCTCAGAATCCGTTCACGTCGCGCGAATCGCTCCAAGGGAGCGAAGCGGCCCTGGTGGTATTGGGGGTAGTCGCTCATAATCCTGAGTACTTCCCGAGTAGATATCCACCGGCGCCAGCACCTGCGGCATAAATCCCAGCAGTCAGCGGTGGGATCAAATTCTTTCGCCTACGCCGCTGCTTTGCGCGTCCCAACGGGCCGAGGTAAAGGCTGAATCCGAGCAGTCCGAGTCCCAGATAGAACCAGGGCGATTGCAGAACTCCGATCCCGAAACCCTGGAGTCCGGAAGAAAACGGATCGGGAGTGATGGGCAATGTGGTGACGGCACCGAGTCCAGTACGGGCAGGCGTTGTCAATAGCCGCGGATATCCGAATGGCACTGCAAAACTGTCGCATTCGTAACGCCGTAATCCGTACATCAGTTCTCCTTCTCGCGCGCGCAATTCATCGTCGCCGCTTTCCGCCGGACAGGGCCAGCAGCAATAAAAGACCGCCGCCGGCCAGCAGGTAATTCGGAATTCCCGCCAGCATGGAGCCGGAAAACCATGACGTCACCGGATTCGCCGCCGAGTATTGCGCTGCCGCCTGCTTGACCACCGCCGGCGCGTTGGGCAGGTTCGCCGCAGCGAGCAGGGTCGATGGGCTGACCGACGGGAGCGCAATCGAGCTCGGCCCCAGATACGGGGCCGTTGCTGGGAAATTGAAAATGTCGGAAGGGTCCGGCGGAAGATCGGTCAAAACCGATATGCCCGTGGCCGCCTGCCCGGCGTTCGGACCCGTGGCGTAGACATAGCCGGAATCGCCCAGCCGTGACCGTGATCCTCTAAGCCGTCCGAGTGCCGGTGATGATCTGTACATGGTTCAAGCCTTTTTCAATTGCCAGCGTGACGCAATCCGCGCAAATCGTGAACTTTGTGACCTTGGCTTTCCATTGCCGGTTGAGCGCTTCCCAGACCAGCCTGCGGCAATGCACGCACCTCATTGGCACTGATCCAACTCCGCCACCATCCGAAATCTGTTCGGATCGAATTCATTACCGCTTCCGCGTAAACAGGTAAATTCCCAGACCACTGAGCACCCAGACATAGAGTGGCAGTCCTCCATAAATCGTGCTGAGGGCGGCCGTCGGATCCGTGGCTGAAACCACCGCCGTCGAGTCCGCCGCGGAGACCGGAGAGGCCAGCGCCGGCAACTGCGATGCCGATGAATAGGGCAACGTGCTCGGAACCGTCCCTGCCTGCTGCAAGCTGCTCCACTGCGATGCCGACAAGGAAGCGGGATTGGTTTGCAGCAGTTGTTGCAGTTGCGCCAGGTTCAACCCATTCGATGGCGCCGAGCCCTGCCAGTTCGTCGGGTAACCAGTGCGCGCTTGCGAGATCGGGTATTGTGGGCGCGGTGCCGGTCGCCTGATTCCCGTCGATGGCCCGGAGACGCGCGAGCCGTTGGCCATGACGATAGCCGAATCTCCCAGGCCGTGCAGGCCCCGTGGATAGCTTGAAGCAATTTTCAGCACGTTCATGCTCAAGCGAACGTTTGATGACGCTTTTCCGTACATAGAAAACTTTCCCTTTCCGCTACCGCGTGGCCGCGTAAACCCCAAGCCCAGCCAGCGCCAGAATCATCCAGGTCGGAATCCCCGCTACCGAGCCGGATTCAAGCGCCGTCAATCCGGAATCGAGAACGTCCGCGCCCGCCGCTGGCGTTTGTGGCACCACATCGTAGCCACCGCCGCGCATGCTTTGCACCGTCCCTGGCGGTGCGCATGGTCCGCCGGTCGGGTTGCGGACCCCGCTTCCCACCGGAAGCTTGTAAGAAACTCCGTCCGGCCCGCAGTAGTTCTGCCCGCCCTGACCCACCTGCTGGCAGCCTCCGGCTGGCGGTTGTCCTGCGCGCGCACCTGAGCAGTACACCCAACCCTTGCCGTCCGATCCGCCCCACATATTCGTCCACACCGGCATGTAGTTGTCCGGGATGGCGTGCGACCAGCATTTCAGGAAGCTGGCCATGTCTTTCGCGTTCGGCGCGCACGTCCCGTAAGGGTGATTCGCGCTCAATGCCAGGCCAACCAGCAATCCCGCGGCTGCTCCAATCGGACCCGCCGCCGCTCCGATCGCCGTACCCGCCCCGATCGAACTGGCTGCCGCCGTGGCGGCCATACCGGCCCCGGTCGAAATCAAGCCTTTCGTATTCACCGCACCCAACCCGCGACGGCGCCGACAACGCGGATTGCACTGTCCCCGGTACACTTCCCCCAGAGCCCGGCTGTACATTTCTCAACGCCTCATCAGCATGATCAAAGCCAGCACGCCCACGCCGACCAGCAACAGTCCGCTCGATCCGCCGGTGAGGCTGGCGACTCCGGTGGTTGTTCCGATCCCGGGCGCACTGTAGCTGTAGCTCTGCACTCCGCTAGGCGAGACGCTGCTGTTTATGCTGGTGGTAGGCTGGACCGCCACTTTCGCGACTTGCGCCGCGTCGTTGACCAGCGCCGTCGAAAAACTGCTCCAGTCGAAATCCCCGAGTCCGCGCGCCCCTCGCCGGCGTGGCGCAGATCGCCCCATTCGGCCCAGTCGTGATCGTCCTGTGTCGATTCCATACATGGGTCACCGTCGTGCTTTCGCAATTGGCCGCCAGGCCGAGGCCGGCCAGCACCAGAATGGTTTTCAGATCGAATGGTTCCGCTCCGCCCAGCACGCGATAACTCTGATCGCGCGTGATGTCCTCGGGCGCCCATCCTGGAAAAGATTTGCCGACCGTGGTATCGAGCGGAATCCATTGCCGCGTCTGCTTGTCCTGGACCTCGACAAAAACGTGGCTGAACTCATCCGAAGCCTGCGAGGTGGCAATCGTGCGAAACCGTACCCGGTAGCCGAGCGAAGCCAGCAGGGCCGCCACCAGCATGGAATGATCGTCGCAGTCGCCCGCCCCCAGTTGCAGCGTGACTCTGGGCTCTTGCAGGGTTTCCGCGTGTTCTCCGCGGAATTCGATATTGTCTTTGACCCAGTGAAAAACCGAATCCACTTCCCGCTGCCCGCGTTCTACGCCTTTGACCGCATCGAGAGCGGCAATTCTGACGGCTGGAGATTTGACCCCTCCCCGCCCGTACACCAGGGTTTGCATGGCGCGGATCGTCGCCAGGATGGCGTTGTCGCCACCGCGCGCGAGCCGGTAGGACTGGAACCGGTACGAGGGGGAGGGCGGGGGAGGAGCTGCAAGCCCGGTTTGGGGAGAAAACTCTTTCATGGGGTGCACGGGTCCAAATTTGCACCCCTGTCCGGAAGGAAATTGCCGTTGTCCCCTGTCAACTTGGCCCCCCAAGCATTTCAAGGGTGAAAACACCCATACCCAACGCCAACGCGATTCGAACAGGGGGGCAAAGTTGAAAGCCGGCTCAACCATCGCGCCGAAGCGCGTCGGGAGCCGGCTTAATGGATCGCTTTTGCAAGCAGATTCACGAGGCAAATCATCGTGGAAGGGTTGCCACTTGTCCAGCAGAAAGCGCCAGCTAGAGTACCGCATAGTACGGTACTGTGGGGCGCGTTTCCGCCCGACTTCCGCCCGCATGTTAGTTACTAATTGCTAATTGCCCCATAATCGGGCACGATGCAGCTATGCACCCCGTGGCCAACGCGGTCGAAATCTCTACTGACGAGATTCGAGAGGCTTTCGAAAAGGCTGCCGTGCCGGAATTCACCGGCCAGGTCAAGGTGCACATTCGCCTGCTGCCGACGGCCGCGCATGAAGTCGCTTTCACCGTGGAACGCAGCCAGACCCGCCAGGTCGATTCCCCTGGCGTGGTCCGGGAAACCATCATGCCGCATGTGACCAATGACCGGGTGAACACCGTCCGCATGAAACTCCGGGAGTTGAAGCTGATCCTGTACTCCCCGGTGGTTTGCGTGAGCGGCAACTTCGCCCAGGGCGTGCTGAAAAGTTTCGTAGTGCAGGAAGTGCAGTAAAAATCGAAGTCGTACCCCGGATCCACCGGCACATCCGAACTCCGGGGAAGTGGAATACAACGCTTTTTGTTGTGTTCGCTTCCCCGGAGTTTTTCTTTTGCGCCGAATCTTTTTAGGAGACTCAATGTCAAAATCGAAATCCGCCGCCGTTCGCAACCCCACCGCCGAAGATGCTCCGCTGATCCCACTCTCCGACGTTCCCAAAGAAGATCGCGACGCCTACTGGCTTACTTTGGCCAACGATCTGCCGACGCTCCGCGAAATCATCAAGCCAATTCCGTTTTTCGCCATCCTCAACGAGTTCCCGCCCGCCCTCTGGGAAAAGCACCTGATGATCTACATGTATCGCCTGGACCCGGAAGTTAGAAATCGTGCTGGCGAGAAAAAATACATTCAGCGGGTCACCTGGCCGATCGATGAGGAATGGGTCAAGGAAAAACATGGCGGCGGAAAATATGAGCTCTATCTGAAATGCGGCGATGAAAACCTGAAACAGATCATTTTCGCGATCGATGGCCCGGCCAAGCTGTTACCCGGGCAAACCTTGGTAGGTCAGGAGAATCAACCGCCCAGCCCTGCCACCGCCGGACGTTCTGAAATCGCCGAAGCTATCGAAGCCACCAGCCAGGCCAGCACTGCCGGTTTTGAGATTTTGCAAAAGGGCATGGACCGGGCCATGGAACTGCAAAGCAAGATCACCGAAAAGAATCTTGGGCTCGCGCCCAACCAGCAGTCTAACCAGATCTCGGATTTGGTTGCTCTGGCAACTGCGCTCAAAACTTTGCAATCTCCGGTCCCGCCGCGCGATCCCCTGGTAGAAAAACTGCTAGAAACCGCTCTGGCCAACCTCGTTGCCAAGCCCAACCCGGAGCCTGCCCGACACGCGGAGCTGGGCGGCCAGCTCGATCTCGTGAAAGATATTTTCGGCGTGGACTCTCTGAAGGATTTGGGCACGATGCTGAAAGGTCGCGAGCCCAAAACCGAAGCCGTGCCCTGGTGGGCGGCGCCGCTGGCTGGTTTGGTGGAAAAACTCCCCGCTCTGATCGGGCAGGTTTCCGAGATGCGCCAGGCCGATTTCCAGCGCGCCCTGCTTGCCCAGCAGGTACTGCACGGCGCAACTCCGCCAACTCTCCCCATGCGAACCATCAGCCCCACCGGGCAACCCAGCCCTGCGCACCCTTTCCCGCCGGCAGTCGGCACTCCCGCGTCCGCAGCGATGCCGTCGAATGGTGCAGCCGTTCCCACGCTTCAGCAGTTAATCGATCCCATGGTGCAGATGATCGCGAAAGGTTTTGATCGCGGATTCAACGGTGGCGATGCCGCTGCTGCGGTCGATCTCGGTTACGCCGGAGCACTTGAGCAGTTTGCTCCCATGTTTCTCGATCCGGCCGCTATCGCGCAATTCATTGTCGCCATGCCCGCACTGGCCGAACGATCACAAAAACCAGAGTGGGCGGATTTTCAAACTGAATTCGTGGCCTACGTGAGAGAGACTTTCGCGGCGGAGGAAGAAACCGCTTCCGGAGCGGAAACACCAGAGGTGAAAATTGTAACGGCCGCCGGCGCAGCCTGACCAACTCTTCGAAATAAAGGAGGCACGGGAGGTTCGAGAAGCCAGAGCAGGGGCCAGCGTTTCGCGGACGCTGGCCTTTATAAGGCGTTCGCCCAGCGTGTCGCGCACTTTAGTAATCGCCGATTACAGCAACCACCCGATGTTCCCTGAGCTTTCGTTTATAGTTCAATCATGGCATGGCTCTTCGGCTTGCTCAAAAACGGAGAATCCAACGCCAGATGCGTCCTTTTATCGTTGATGAAGTCTTTAGCGCCGGACTCGATAACCTGATCAAGTTGGTGGATGGCGTACTCCGCCGTCACCAACTCCCCACCCTGAAACCCTGGCCTGCCGGAAAGCGTTCGTCGCTCGCCTCGGTTGCCGCCGGAGAAAAATCTTCCACCGCTGGCGCATCGTCCACCCATCATCGCTCAAGCTAGAACGGGCTTACTTGGCAAGGCTTTTGCAGATTGTCGGTAAAATCATTCATCTTGACCTGTCTCCCTTCCGGTGTCAGCATTCGGCGTCGGATTTCCGGTGAGTCCATCGTGTTCCGGTCGCTTTTCCGACTCAGAAAAACTACAACAATTACCCGATTGTGCGGGCAGTACAGATCACTAGACTTCTCCCCCGCTGTAACCCTCGCACGCAATGGAGATCGTGCCGACAGCAGATTTGCGCGCACTCCCGTTCTTTTCGGCCGCGACGGCATGGCTTGAGAGCCGTCGCAGTTATATCTCCGCTTCCACCCACCGCGACTACACCATTTACATCCGCACTCTTGCCAAGTACTTTTCCGACTTCTATCTGAATGAAATATCCGCCGATCAAATCCGCACCTTTCAGCATGTCCGGATGGCCGAAGTTCAATGGTCGAGCATCAACAAAGAAACCAGCGTTTTGCAGCAGATGCTGAAGCGCATCGGCCATTGGCCCGCGATTGCTCATGATTTCCAGCCGCTTCCCCCGCCGAAGAATGCCGACGAAATTGGCCGTTGCATCACCGACGAAGAGGAAACCAGGTTTTTTCGCATCGCGCTCGACCGTCCCGCCTGGTGTGTTGCCGCCTGGGCGTCGTTGTTGAGCGTCAATACCACCGCCGGACCCGGCGAGATGCTGCACCTGAGAATCGCCGATCTCGATCTGGACAATAAGAAAACCATCCGCATCAGTCCCGAGGGCGCGAAGAACCGGACGGTGCGCGTGCGCAATATTCCGCTCAACGATTCCGCCCTGTGGGCCGCACGAATGTTTCTGGCCCGCGCACGCCATGAGTGTCAATGCTTGGCCCCGGAGCACTACCTGATTCCATTCCATGAGACCGCCAGGATCTACAATCCGCACCGGCCGCAAGCCAGTTATTACAAGGCGTTCAATGCCATTCTCGCCCGCGCCAAACTAAAGTTCCGCCCTTACGATTTCCGCCATACCGCGATCACCCGATTGCTGGAGGACCCCGACGTGCCGCTGGAAGTGGCGCGCGCCATTTCGGGCCATATCATCAGTGATCGCATGATTCGGCGCTATTTTCACGGTCGCCTTTCCGCCCAGCGCTCCGCCATTGTTTTCGGCGCTTTCGCGTAAGCCCCCGCGTGCCGTTGTGGAAATGCTGGGGAAAAGCGGTGCACTGCCGTCCGCAAGTTGATGACACTCTTGCGCTTGACAAATTCCCTTGACAGACAATGCTTGCGGCGATTACGGTGTACCGCATGCCGGAAATTTTTACGGAAGTGGCAAGCATTCGGATGCCAGATTCGATGATGGCGGCATTGGTGAAAATGGCTGAATCGGAGAAGCGCCCAGTCGGCATGATGGCGCGCATTCTGCTGGAGGAAGCTCTCGCAGTCCGCGCCAAGAAACTGGCCAAACGTTAACTTACTTTCAGTGATGGCTCCGCATTTTTAGCTCTTTCAGGACGCAGGCCCAATGGATGCACGTTTAGGCGTGGTTACCTCATAATCCATTGGTCCCAGGTTCAAATCCTGGAGGGCCCACCAAGTACCCTGTTCTCTTCTCCGCTCACAGGCGACCGGGATGATGCTTTTTGCTGGCAGCGGTTCAACTCTGCTTGATCTGAAGCTTCACTTCGAAGGCGGGTGTGTCACACATGCAAGTTTGCAGGGTGGCGGCGACATGCATAGGTCCTTCGCTTGCTTGCCTCCCGCTTCGCGGGACGCAAGACTGCGCTCAGGATGACAAACTGAACGGAGGGCTGCTTCGCTTCGCGAAGCGCTGCGCAGGCGATGGGATTCCTGCAAGCTTGTCCGCTGACTTCACGGGAGTGTGAGGGTCATACGCTGTCATCCTGAGGAAGCGGAGCCCTTCGCTGTGCGAAGGGTTCCCGAGTAAGGACCTTTGCATTGGCACTTCGCTGGCAGCGGTTCAACTTTGCTTGATCTGAATCTTCACTTCGAAGGCCTACTTCACCCATGCATGTTGCAGGGTGGCCGCGACATGCATAGGTC